>NZ_CP136693.1:3144019-3888039 GCF_032922745.1 Marinobacter salarius | reverse complement strand
TTCCAAATTTGTATGTGATTTCACTTTGCTGTGAAAATATATATGGAGAAGCTGTTCTCTTAAATGTATCCGCAGAGTATAAGTTTTTGAAGGCTCTAACTAGAGTGGTTTTTCCAGTGCTATTTTTACCAACCAAGCAGATCAGCTTGTTTTTGGAAAGATCTGCTGTGAAGTTTAAGGCTTTAATATGCTGAACATTTTTTATCTCTATGGATATATTCATGTTAGACCGACTTATGTAAGAACATATCTATCGTTGTGTTACCATATTTTTTTCTAAGCTTGTCTAAGTAGTGACTATCAATGGTGCTTATAAAGTTTAGGGTTCCAGATAGTTTCGAAATTGTGTGCTCAAAGTCGGGACCTGAATAGCTCTCTAGAGCTTTCCTGTCATTCAAGAAAAAGTGTAGTTTTATTTCTACATCTTCTTTGATTGAGTTGTCAACAGTTACATTTCCATTTGGCAGTATTAGTATGCCAAGTATCTTGACTCTGTTACCCTTGTGGTTGAATTTGGTTTTTGATTTGTTGATATTAATCCGGCCAGAGAAATATTTCGATAGTAAAATCTGAATTTTCTCTGACGCCTCTATTAACGAGCTTTTTCTATTTGAAGATAATATTATGTCATCTGAATAACGTGAGTAATGAATGCTGGAAGTTTCACAGTATTGATTGAGTTCGTTGTCAAAGTTAAATAGAACTGCGTTGCTTAAAACTGGAGAAGTTGAAAATCCGACCGGTAATTTTTCGTCAATCGTAATTAGATCTGAAATGTGGTCAATATAGTTTTCAATGTCTGAGACAGGCAGTTTTGTGGTGTTATCTTCTATAGTATTTTTTACATCGGATAAGCTTATGCTTTCGAAGAAGTTGGAAATGTCGGTCTGAAAAAAATTTGTGCTTTGTGAATGTTTTTCTATAGCACTAAGTATGTTTTTTCCTTTTCGATAAGAAAATACAACTTCTTCGTTGATTTCAAGAAACTCTAGTATCGTCTTATTGACGAATTTATGGAAATCCTTGAGTTTCTTGCTTGGGCTGGCTATTTTTTTATTTTTTAGCTCAATGAAGCCACATTCACCGGTTGTTGACGTAGAAAGGAAATGATTGAAGCTATATCTATCGTGAAAGGTCGATGTGAACGCTTCTTTTAATGGTCTCTTAGCGGGAGTTTTCATAAATTGTGGTCTAATTAGGCTGAGGAACTAAGTGCTTAACTTTGCGTGTATCGGAAAGAAGACCTAGAGGATAGAGAGCGTAATCAGGTTTGGGCGTGGGCGTCATCCCATGGTTTCCATGGTCCGAAATTACAGCCGACGCCGATGACTCAATGTGTGACAAAGAAATCAGAGCGGCGCCCAGTGTAACATTGCTCAAAGCGGCGTAGTGACTAGCTTAATGACTGGAGATACTCCTAGTCGCTAGTATGGTTAGAAAGTACCCAAATTCCTTTATGAAATCAAGTGGCAGATGGGTCTTGTTGGCGTAGGTTGCATATCAGGAAGAACAACTGATACTCAGGTGCTTCCCCCAGTCCGGGGGAGGCGCTGAGTATTGTTCGAATTCCGGCTGTTCATCGAACGGCTTCTTCAAGACCTTCAGCAACTCCTTCATCGGCTCGTAGTCGCCGTTCTGGGCTTCCAGGATCACCTGCTGGGCCAGATAGTTCCTCAGAATGTACTTCGGGTTCACCTTCCGCATCCGGTATTCCCGCTCGTCGTGGGCGCGGGTTTCGGACTGCAGGCGCTGTTCATACCGCTCGAGCCATCCATCCGCCACACTGCGGTCTACAAACAGGTCGCGGATCGGCGAAGAGCCTTTCGATGTGAGGTTGGATAGCCCCCGGAAAAACAGTGTGTAGTCCACATGGTGCTCGTGCAGCATGCTGAAGGTATCCATAATCAGGCCGAGGTCGGATTCGTCTTCCTGGGCCAGCCCCAACTTATCCCGCATGTTCTGCAGGAAGCGTTCGTTGTAGGCGAGCTCGTAACGCCGTAGTCCCCGCCTTACGTCGTCCTCGTTCATGATCGGAAGCAGCGCGTTCGCAAGGTACTGACAGTTCACAAACCCGGTATTGGGTTGGCGATTGTAGGCGTAGCGTCCGCCCTGGTCGGTATGATTGCAGATGTAACCGGCGTCGAAATCGTCCAGGAAGGCATAGGGGCCGTAGTCAAAGGTATCCCCGATAATCGACATGTTGTCGCTGTTCATCACCCCATGGCAGAACCCCACGGCCTGCCAGTCGGCAATCATCCGCGCCGTGCGCTCAACTACCTCGACATACCAGCGTTGATAGCGTTCGTCCTCCGGGAGGTTGATCAGGTGAGGGAAGTGCAGGGCAATCACATGCTCAATCAGCGTTTTCAGGGCCTGTTCGCCCTCATGATGCGCCGCAAACTCAAAATGCCCGAATCGGATGTGCGTCTGGGCCACCCGCACCAACGCTGCCGCCGTCTCAATCGACTCACGCCGCACCGGGTCTTTCGCGCTCACCATGAACAACGCCCGCGTGGTGGGAATTCCCAGCCCTGCCATCGCCTCGCTGCACAGGTACTCGCGGATCGTGGAACGCAGCACCGCCTTGCCATCCCCGAACCGGGAATAGGGCGTCATCCCAGCCCCTTTCAGGTGCCAGTCCCAACGTCGACCGTCAGGCCCCGTCGTCTCCCAAAGTAGCAGTCCGCGGCCATCGCCTAGGTCTGGGTTATACATCCCGAACTGATGCCCCGTGTACTTCATTGCTACCGGGTCCATCCCTTCCAGCAATTCCGTCCCTGCACCGATGCCGGTCCAGTCCTCGGGGTTCTCAGCGTGAAAACCCATCTCCCTGGCCAGATCGTGGTTAAAACACACCATCCGCGCATCCTTTAGCGGCGTTGGCTGCACCCGGGTATAAAAGCTGTCCGGTAGCTCAAGATAACGATGTTCGACTTTAAAATGATTGCTGCTCATAGCATCAGTGTCCCAGATAACCCCAATCGCTCACAAACCACATAACCATCGCCCATTACTCCAATTGGTACAAAAACTGCAAAACTCAACACCAACCAACAGGGAGACCGCTATTCCGGCCTTCGACAAGCCCCGGAACGGTTGCATGGTGCGTGCGCCCTTGATGGAGAGCGTATTGACATGGCGCACCCCGCAGGAGCACAAGTGACAGGGTCGCTCTCTGGTCGCACCAAAACAGGGCGAACTCAAAGAAAAGGTCGAAAACGAATCACGCTTCATGAGTAATGAGGACATTGCCATGCCTAAACCCCGACTGCTCCTGTTTTCTGATCTGGATGGCACGCTTCTGGACCACGACAGTTACGGCTGGTCACCCGCGAAACCAGCGCTTCAGCGGTTGGCGGCGTCGAATATTCCGGTGGTGCTCAATTCCAGTAAAACCGCTGGAGAGATACGGGCCGTGCGGGAGCAACTGGGAAACACGGCGCCTTTCATTGTTGAAAATGGTGCCGCCGTCATTATCCCCGCGAACTGTTTTGGACCGGGCCCCGAGCAAGTGCGGAGTTTTGGGGCATCCCGGGGCGAGGTGTTGGCATTGCTGGCGGAATGCCGGGCTGAGGGTTTTCAGTTCCGCAGTTTTGCGGATATGAGCCCGGCGGAGTTGGCTGGGCATGCCAATCTCTCTGAACCGGAAGCAGAACTGGCGAAAGACCGCGCCGGCACAGAGCCGCTGCTGTGGGAAGGAGACGAGGATTCGCTGGCCAGATTTCGCGAGAAACTGGATGAACACGACTGCCGCCTGGTGCAGGGCGGGCGCTTTCTCCATGCCATGGGTACCTTCGACAAAGCCGATGGGGTCCGGTTTTTGCTGGGCAAATACAGGGAACACTTTATACCGGATCAGTTGGTTGTCATTGCACTGGGCGACAGCCCCAACGACCAACACATGTTGGAGGAAGCGGATATCGCGGTTGTCGTACGGGGCGCTCACTCCGAAAGCGTATCCCTGCCATCACAGAGCCGGGCGATACGGTCCATCAAGGCCGGCCCGGCGGGGTGGAACGAATGCGTGCTGAATCTGCTGATTGAGTACGGTTACTGAAACCGGGTATTAACCACAGGAGAGCCGCCATGGGCGACTTTTACCAGAACGGCATCATCACAACCCTTCATAACCTGTGCCGACGGCCGGTGGAAGAGCTGGAGCAGGAACTCATGGAGTTCCGCAAAGAGCGACCGATGTCGCTGGTGCTGCCATCCCTGTACTCTGAGCTGGAAGGTCCGGCCCTCAAGAATATTGTGAAAGAACTCGCCAAGGTGCCGTACCTTGAGCAGATCGTCATCGGCCTGGACCGTGCCAACGAGCAGGAATACCGTCACGCCCTGGCGTATTTCTCCGAACTGCCCCAGCATGTGCGCGTGCTCTGGAATGATGGCCCCCGACTGAAGGCGCTGGATATGCAGCTGCGGGAACAAAACCTGGCGCCTACGGAAATGGGCAAGGGGCGGAACGTCTGGTACTGCTTTGGTTATGTTCTTGCCGCGGGGAACAGTAAGTCCGTTGCTCTTCACGACTGTGACATCCTGACTTATTCCCGTGACTTGGTGGCAAGGCTGATCTACCCGGTGGCCAATCCCGGTTTCAATTACATGTTCTGCAAGGGCTATTACGCCCGGGTAGCGGATGGAACAATGAATGGCCGTGTCAGCCGGCTGCTGGTCACACCGCTGATCCGCGCGCTGAAGAAGGTCTGCGGCCCCAGCGATTTCCTGGACTATCTCGACAGCTACCGGTATCCCCTGGCGGGGGAGTTCTCGTTCCGGACCGATGTCATCAACGACCTGCGCATTCCCAGCGACTGGGGGCTGGAAGTGGGCGTGCTTTCTGAAATGAAGCGCAACTACGCCACCAATCGCCTTTGCCAGGTAGACATCGCTGACACCTACGATCACAAGCATCAGGAGTTATCGCCGGAAGACGCCAGCCGCGGCCTGTCCAAAATGAGCACGGACATCAGCAAGGCCTTGTTCCGCAAGCTGGCCACCAATGGCGAAATCTTCTCCAACGAAAAGTTCCGCACCATCAAGGCGGCCTATTTCCGCATTGCCCTGGACTTTGTCGAAACCTATCAGAGCGATGCGGTGATTAACGGACTGAGCTTTGACCGGCACAAGGAAGAGAAAGCGGTGGAGTTGTTTGCCCAGAATGTCATGCGGGCAGGGGCCTACTTTCTGGACAACCCCATGGACACACCGTTTATTCCGAGCTGGAATCGCGTCACCAGTGCCATTCCGGATATCAAGCAGCAGCTTCTCGAGGCTGTGGAGCTGGACAACGAGGAGTATCGGTAGCATGAGCAATACCCTGCATCACAAGCTCTCCACGATGCTGGATGTGGTTTACCCGGCAATCGATACGGGCTTCCTTGCAGATCAGCTGCTCGCAACCATGGGGTTGGCAGCGTTGACCCCGGCGCCCCCGGCCCACCAGAACAATTGGGACGAAGCCGATGTCATGCTGATCACTTATGCGGACACCGTCCAACGCAAGGGTGAGAAGCCACTTCGGACCCTGAACCAGTTTCTCGACGACTGCCTGAAAGACACTGTATCCGCCGTGCATATCTTGCCGTTTTTCCCCTACAGCTCGGACGACGGCTTTTCCGTAATGGATTATCTGGCGGTCAATGAATCCCATGGCGATTGGGCGGACATCGAGCGAATAGCTGACGACTACAAACTGATGGCGGACCTGGTGATCAATCACATGTCCGCCCGCAGTCGATGGTTCGAGAATTTCAGAAAACGGATTGATCCGGGTAAGGATTACTTCTTCGAGGCCAGACCGTCGGACGATTTGAGCGCTGTGGTCCGGCCCCGCACATCCCCTTTGCTTAACGCTGTACAGACAGAGGATGGCGAACGTTACGTCTGGTGTACTTTCAGTGAAGATCAGGTGGACCTGAATTTTGCAAACCCCCAGGTGCTGAATGAGTTCGTGGGCATCATCCGCTACTATCTCGAGCGGGGCGTGACCATTTTCCGACTCGACGCGGTGGCTTTTCTATGGAAAGAGGTTGGTACGCCGTCCATTCACCTGCAGCAAACCCACGAACTGATCAAGGTTCTGCGCCTGTTGATCGAACACCACACCCCCGAGAGCGTTGTCATTACGGAAACCAACGTTCCCAACCGCGAGAATCTGACCTACTTCGGCAACGCCAACGAAGCCCATGTGATCTACAACTTTTCACTGCCGCCGTTGCTGATCAACACGCTGGTCACCGGCAACTGCCGCCATCTGAAAACCTGGCTGATGAGCATGCCGCCGGCGCAGATGGGCACCACCTACCTTAACTTCATTGCCTCCCATGACGGTGTTGGCCTGCGCCCAACGGACGGCCTGTTGACGGAAGAAGAAAAGCTACGGCTGATCAACACCATGGAATCCTTCGGCGGTAAAGTCTCCTATCGGCGCACGCCGGATGGCCAGGATCAGCCCTATGAAATGAACGTGGCACTGTTTGACGCCTTAAAGGGAACAGCGGAGAAAGGTGCTGACCATTGGCAGTTGCACCGCTTTATCTGCGCTCATACCGTTATGCTGGCCCTGGAAGGGATTCCTGCGTTCTACATCCACAGCCTGCTGGGCACTGAGAACGACCATGAGCGGGTGGAGAACACCGGTCGCTTGCGTTCCATTAACCGTGGGCAGTGGAACCTGGACACTTTGGAAGCTGAGCTGGCGGATCCGCTGGGCCATCACCATAAAGTGTTCGCCGAGCTCAAGCGGCTGATTGCCATTCGCCGCAAGCAGCCAGCATTCCACCCCAATGCCACCCAGTTCACCCTGCACCTCGGCTTGCAGCTGTTCGGCTTCTGGCGCCAGAGTATGCGTCGTGACCAGTCGATCTTCTGCATTCACAACATCACCGATGAGGTCCAGCAGGTGTCTCTTGGAGACATTAACCTGATAGGAACCGACCAGTGGCAGGACCTGATCTCCGGCCTGAAGATTGACGATCTGTCTGGCAGCCTGACTCTCAAGCCCTATCAAAGTGTGTGGTTGTCGAACCGGGAATGATGGCAGAATGCGCGGATGCCATCGACAGCTCAGCCCCGCATTTTACTATTGTCCGCCTACGACGCCGGCAGCCATCAACGCTGGCGTGAACAACTGGTGGCCAGCCAGCCCGATTTCGATTGGGAGGTGCTGGCGCTCCCGCCCCGCTTCTTCCGCTGGCGAATTCGCGGCAACGCGCTGACCTGGCTGCAGGAGCCGGCGCTAAAGGCCCACTATGATCTCTTGGTGGTGACCTCCATGGTGGATCTGGCGTCCCTGAAGGGGTTCCATCCTCATCTGGCGCGTACGCCTACGATTCTCTACATGCATGAGAACCAGTTTGCCTACCCGGATTCCGGCCGGCAGCATTCCAGTGCCGAGCCCAAAATCGTCAATCTCTACAGTGCCGTTGCCGCCGATAAAGTGCTGTTCAACAGCGCGTGGAACCGGGACAGCTTTCTGGATGGCGCCCGCCGCTTCCTGGAAATGATGCCGGACGGGCTCCCCGATGGCCTGCTGGATGGTATTGGCAGGAAATCCCAGGTCGTTCCTGTGCCGATCGAAGACCGCCTGTTTGTCGACAGGGAGACATCGATCAACGCTCGGTGCCCCCATCTCCTGTGGAACCATCGATGGGAATACGACAAGGCGCCAGATCGGCTGTCTCTGTTGCTGGATTCGCTTGCCGACGTCGGCCAGGACTTCCGGTTGAGTGTGGTAGGGGAGCAGTTTCGCAAGGAGCCCGAGGCATTCGGTGGTATACGAGAGCGACACCGGGAGCGCATAGTGAACTGGGGATACCTGCAGAGCAGGGCGGATTATGACCGTTTGCTGGGCGAAGCTGATGTGGCTATCTCCACCGCCCTTCATGATTTCCAGGGATTGTCGGTGTTGGAAGCTATGGCATCAGGCTGCGTAGCGTTGACGCCAGACCGGCTGGCCTACCCGGAATATGTACCAGCGGCGCAACGCTATGCCAGTCACGTGGATAATCCAGCGGCGGAGGCTGACGCCGCGGCCGGTCTGCTAAGCCGCTTAATACATCAACCACCGGAGACTTGTAGGCCCGGAGATTGGCGGCTCAGTGAACTGCAAATGAAATATTACAAAGTGATCAGTGCAACTCTGGGCCAGCAGACGGTATCCTGAGCCTGACCCAAAACACGGAGTAAGCGCAGATGATGAGAGCCATCAAAGTCAGTGGCGACACACTGAGCTGGGAAGCTTATGAAGCGCCTTCCGAGGTGCCCGAAAGTCATGTGGCTATTGATATTGCATGGACTGCAATCAACCGTGCGGACCTGATGCAGAAGGCCGGTGTGTATCCGCCGCCGCCCGGCGCGTCGGACATCCTGGGCCTCGAAGTCAGCGGTACCATCTCCAGGGTGGGGGAGGGCGTTCATCACCTCAAGCCCGGCGACGAAGTCTGCGCACTGCTTACGGGCGGTGGTTATGCCACCCATGTGGTGGTGCCAGCGGTTCAGGTGTTGCCCGTTCCGAAGGGCTACACCCTGAAAGAGGCCGCCGCCATTCCGGAGGTGTTCGCGACCGCCTGGCTGAATCTCTATCACGAAGCCGCACTCAAGCCCGGTGAAAAAGTACTGGTTCACGCCGCAGCCAGTGGCCTTGGCACGGCCGTCATTCAGTTGGCAACAGCTCTCGGAAACCCGGTGTTTGCCACCGCGGGTGACAACGATAAGCTCGAAGTCTGCAGGAAACTGGGTGCCACTGGTGTCTGGAATCGCAAGGATGGTTCGTTCGTCGATGCCATCAAATCCTGGGGCGGGGTGGACATGGTATTGGACCCCGTTGGCGGCAACTACATTGCTGAAGATCAGAAAGTGCTGAACATGGATGGCCGGATCATCCTGATAGGATTGATGGGCGGGCGTATGGCGGAAGTGGATCTTGGGTTGATGTTGATGAAACGCCATCGCCTGATCGGCTCAACGCTGCGTTCCCGGCCGGTGGCGGATAAGGGTGACGTTATGAGTGCCCTGTATAAGCATGTCTGGCCACTGCTCAGTGCCCGGCAGATTGATCCGGTGATCGACAGTGCCTGGCCTATCGAAAAGGCCGGGGAAGCCATGGCCTATGTGGCGGAGAACAGGAATACCGGGAAAGTGCTGTTGCAGGTTGTCGGTTAAACCTCCTTCCCTGGAGGTTTTCCGGATCAATCGGCGATGTGTACCAACTGCTTGCCGAAGTTTTTCCCTTTCAGCATACCCTTGAAGGCTTCCGGTGCGTTTTCCAGGCCTTCCGCGATGGTTTCACGGTACTTGAGTTCGCCAGAGGCCACCCGGTCGGTCAGAATGTTAGTGATTTCCTGGTGTTTGTCCTGCCATTCGGTCACCAGGAAAAAGCGGTGTTCCGGTACCGGGTCCAGCGCCTTGAGAACGTGGAAGGGTGTTTCCACTGAGCCCATGTCTTCGGCGTTGTAAGCGGACACGAAGCCGCAGATAGGTACCCGTGCGCCGGCATTCAGCAAAGGTGCAACGGCACGGGTCACAGCCCCGCCCACGTTTTCGAAGTAGATGTCGATGCCGTTGGGGCAGGCGGCCTTAAGATCGGCTTCGAGATTGCCGGCTTTATAATCCACGCAGGCATCAAAGCCCAACTCTTCCACCACATACCGACATTTCTCTGGACCTCCGGCCACACCGACGGTATGGCAACCTTCTTTCCTGGCGGTTTGCCCAACCACCGTGCCCACTGGGCCGGACGCGGCTGACACCACAACGGTCTCACCGGATGTCGGCTTGCCCACGTACATCAGGCCGCAATAGCCGGTACGCCCAGGCATACCAGCAACGCCAAGGTAGGCCTGTAGTGGCACGTTGTCCTTCGGATCAATCTTATAGACCATCTCTGCATTGCCGGGGAACACCACATACTCCTGCCAGCCTGAGTAACAGGTCACCAGGTCGCCCACCTTAAGGTCGTCTGACCGGGACTCGACAATCCGCGCGACACTCTCGCCAACAATGACTTCATCAAGGCCAATTGGGTCCATGTAACCCTTGGCGTCGTTCATGCGGGGGCGCATGTATGGGTCCAAGGACAGCCATAGTACTTTGGCCAGAACTTCGCCTTCGTTCAGTTCGCGAACTGGCCGTTCCTCAAGGGCCAGGTCGCCTTCCTGAATTTCGCCTTGGGGGCGTTGCTTGAGAATCACCGCTCGATTGGTATGGTCGCTCACAAATCATCTCCGGTTGCATAATGAAACCAGATTAGAGTGCAGGAGATTCGTTTTGAGGTCAACATCCCGGCTTTGAGAATGCGGGGTTACATTATCCAGGCTGATCGTTATAATCACCGAAGCTCAGGACGAGCTGTTTGTAGATTGAGTCAAATTCCAGACATCTTCAGGGATCGAAGACATGCCCCAGGCAACCGGACTGCAGTTCACGGCCACCCTTGGCCAACTCCCCAAAGACCTGTTCGTGGTCGCCCGTTTCGAATTGACCGAGCACCTTTCCAGGCTCTGCTACTGCAAGCTGGAACTGGCCAGTACCTCACCCGACATTGCCCCCGAAGACGTGCTGGAACAGCCTGTGGAACTGGTGATGTGGCAGGACGGTATACCGCTGCGGCGCTTTACCGGCGTGATCAACGAATTTGTCCGGGGCGACTCCGGCCACCGCCGCACCCGTTACGACGTCATCGTCCAGCCACCCTTGTGGCGCCTCGACCTGATGCACAACAGCCGCATCTTCCAGACCCAGGCCACCGACGCCATCGTGCGCACCCTGCTGGAAGAGCGGGGTCTTATCGACACCGTGTTTGATTTGAAACGCACTCCCGAAGAACGGGAATACTGCGTCCAGCACCGGGAAAGCGACCTGGCCTTTGTCGAACGGCTGGCCGCCGAAGAAGGCTGGCATTACCGCTATTACCACGGCGATGTGGACGGCAACGACCAACCCGGCCTGATCATCGCCGACCACCACGGCGACGCCCCCAGGCTCGAGCCGGTGGAATACAACGCCAGGGCCGGCGGCAGCACCCGCCAGAGTACCGTCTTCCAGTTCCGCTACCGGGAACGGGTCAGAGCCGCCTCCGTGGCCATGAAGGATTACACCTTCAAGAACCCCGCCTACGCCCTGATGCACGAACACCAGGCCGACAAACTGGACGGCCAGCGGGAAGACTACCAGCATTACGATTACCCCGGCCGCTTCAAACAGGACGCCAGCGGCCAGCCTTTTACCGAAAGCCGTCTCGATGCCCTCAGGAACGACGCCGCCATCGCCGATGGCCAGAGCAACCGCCCCGACTTCACCGTGGGCGCCAAAGTCGAGCTCACCGACCACGATAACCCACGCTTGAACCGGGAATGGCTGTTCACCAGCATCACCCACACCGGTGAACAACCCCAGGCCCTGGAAGAGGATGGCAACAACGGCGCCACCACCTACCACAACGCCTTCAACGCCATCCCCGCGGACCGCACCTGGCGGCCCCAGGTCGAACACCGCCCGTTGATGGACGGCCCCCAGGTTGCCATTGTCACCGGCCCCAAAGGCGAAGAGATCCACTGCGACGAACACGGACGCGTCAAAGTGCGATTCCCGTGGGATCGCTACAGTAAAAACGATGAACACAGCAGCGCCTGGCTCAGGGTCAGCCAGGGCTGGGCCGGTGGCCAGTATGGTTTCATGGCCTTACCGCGAATTGGCAACGAAGTCATCGTCAGCTTCCTGGACGGCGACCCGGACCAGCCGATCATTACCGGAAGAACCTACCACGCCACCAACACGCCGCCGTACGCGCTGCCGGAGCACAAGACCAGAACCACCCTCAAGACCCAGACCCACAAGGGTGAGGGCAGCAACGAACTGCGATTCGAGGACGAAGCGGACAAGGAACAGATCTACGTCCATGCCCAGAAAGACCTGGACCTGCTGACGGAAAACAATCGCACCGAGGTGGTTAAGAACGAAAGCCACCGAACGGTGGACAACAACGAGTTCAGCAATATCAAGGGCAGCGACCACTGCACTGTGGACGGTGAGAAGCGACAGACTGTCGGCGGTGACTGCAGTCAGAACATCGGTGGCACTTTCCACCAGAAATCCGCCCAGGGCACGCTAAGTGAAGCGGGCACCGAAGTGCACCACAAGGCGGGCGCCAAAGTGGTGCTGGACGCGGGTGCAGAACTCACCATCTCCGCCGGTGGCAGCCTGCTGAAACTGGACCCGAGCGGCGTGACGCTGGCGGGGCCCGGTATCAAGATCAACTCTGGTGGGTCACCGGGCAGTGGTTCCGGGCAGGGTGTGGTGATGGCAGAGATGCCCCAGAACCTGGAGGCGCTGGTCCATCAGGCCATTGAGCCAGCAGCACTGCCCGAAGTGCCCCTCACCGCACCACAGTTCAACAACCTGATGTCGGATGCACCTTTCTGTGAAGAGTGCGTGAAGTGTCGAGATGGGGTGTGTGATGTCTGAGTTGCAAGGTTTTTGCACACGTCTTGACGATGTTCGTCAGCAGGCTGGGCCCGAAAGCGCCATCTATCTTGTACTGAGTGGCACCAGTGCTTCGAAGCCCGTTCGTCATTTTTACGCCATGGATGGCTTGACCGCCCTTCCGCTGTTTCAGGGCACTCAATACGCGGGGTGGCACGAAGTCATGCCATTCCTGGCACAGGTAACGGAAACAAGCGCATTCCTGGGCTGGATCGACGAATCCGACAGTGCCGACTGGGGCTGGGGATTAGTGAGTAACGCCACGCTGGAGGAGGTGTTCAGCCACATCCGCAGCCTGACCAAGATTCTCCTGCCAGACCGGCAAGAGGTGTTCTTTCGCTATTGGGACGCACGGTATTTTGGCGCGATTCTGGAAAGCGTTGATGAGACCTGCCGCGCCCAATTGATGGGGCCGATAGCAACCGTGGTGTTGCCTGGAGGCGAGGTCATTGAGCACCCGGGTGCCCCGGATACCGCCAAACCTGTAGAAGAGTTTCCATGGTTTGTTCTGCCCGCCGAAGCTCTGAAGAAAATTGCAGCCCTGTGCTGGGGGCAGCTGGTGGACAATACGGTTTCGGCGCTTGGCAAGAAAAAGCAGACGCCCCTGGTTAGGTATCCTGAGCCCATCGCCCGCCAGAAAGTTGAACGTCATTTACGGCGGTTGACCAGCGGTGACGCCATCACCGAGCTGTCTCCGGAACACGTGCAAACCATACATGAAGCCCTGATGCGTGAGGCATTGCAGGGCGCACACTGATTGAGGATGAATCAATGATCGAGTCACGGACGGCTCTTCAGGCTTCAGAACAGACATCCGGCGCACTTCCGGATATCAATGCCATTACCCGGGAGCTTCGGGAATCCCTTTCCAATTCCTACGATGACTGGCGTGACGGCTGGTTCTCATCGATCTTCATGGGGCATGAACAGGTTCTGGAGGTCAATGGTGAGAACAACCGTGAGGACGTCAGTGAAAACGAGATTGTCTCGTCCACCGTTGCGCCTTGCGAGGAAACCCGAAAAATCAAGATTGCCCACTTCCATGAGAACGTGAGCAAGACCCCGATACCGTCCACGCGTTTCCAGATTCAGGAAAATACCGGATGGATATTCGATAGCTGGGACACGATTCACAGCGGCACCACGGATGAGAATGGCCTTGCGGAAGTGCCGGTCACTCCCGGAAAGGAATACCGGGTGGTGATGTCTCCCGATGTCTCCCAGGCGGAGATGGATGCGCTCTATCAAACCTACGAGAGCTTCGTAGACCGTTGCTGCGCTCTGCTGGAAAGCACCTGGAACAACGGCGCCCGCCAGGAATGGGACAGTTATCTGTCAATGAGCTCCACGGAACAGTCGCTGGCCGTTTACGGCCGTCTTCAGGAAGGCATCGCGGATGGCTTTACCGCCGTGTTGGATGATATCCGTCGTATCTACGAAGTAATCTGCGGTTTGTTGGATTACGACTTCAGCAACCTGCCGGACGATCTTCAGGAACAGATGGAGACGCTGAAAAAAGCCGACGATGCCTATCTCAAGGCGTGCCTTGTGGCTAACGATGAGATCTTCCTGTTCCTGGTGATGTACACCGTCCGCCAGTATTTCCGGCTTCTGTCACCCACTCAGGTAGCTGAAGTCTCGGGCGAACTGGTTGGGCAGATTCTGTTCGACGTGGTCGTTGGGTTGATCATCACCGGTGGTGCCGGCCTGGCAGCCAAGTATGGTGTCCGTATTGGCAGCAAAGCGGTTGCAGGTGCGATGAACGTGGCGGATGGCGCACGCACCAACAAAAATATTCTCGGGGAATTTCTTGGCCAGTTTGCCAGGGAGTTTCAGGATTTCATGGAGGATATCGGTACCAATCACCGCGCCATCCAGGTGGCCGGCGGTAGCCGCCTGAACCCGTCCAGCACCCAGCCCGGTCCGGACGTTCGAAACCGCAATGCGATGTATCAGCAGATTGCTGACGATGACGAGGTTGTGAACTTGCAGGCTGGAGGCCGTGATCATGCTGCCGCCAGTGAGGCCAGCAAGGCTCCGGTCCGGGATGATCCATCGCCCTCTGAAACCGATCAGGGCCGGGTCACGCAGGACAATGAATCCACGGAAAGCGTGGAAGACCCGATCAGCACGGTTACCGGTGAAGAGGTGCTTGAGCTGACGGATGCGCGCCTCAGCGGCCCGTTGCCCTTTGAATTCAAGCGGGTGTATCGCTCCGGCAGCAGTGATCGGCGCCTGGATATGGGTTACGGCTGGCGCCATAGCCTGAACCATAGCCTGAGCTTTGATGGCAACAGCATCACCTGGCATGACCACGAAGGTAAGAATACCCGTCTGCCTGAGCTCGATAGCACCCCCTTTGGCACCAACTCTCAGACCGGCATGGCCGCCTGGAAAGATGGCGAGCAGATTGTTGCCTGTGCCGGGGAGAAAGCACCACGCTACCACTTCCGCCGGGAGGGGGGGCGTGGTGTGCTGGTGCAGATTTCCGATCGATACGGCAACAAACTGCAGGTTGGCTATGACCTCCACGGCCAATTGGAGCGAGTGGTCAGTGATGCTGGAGACGCCCTCGCATTCGAATTTGACGGCCCTTATCTCAAAGCGGTCAACCGCCTGCGACGTAAGCTGACCGACACCGGTTACCAGTGGCAGGCGCTGAGGACCGAGCGCCGATACAGCTACGATGACGGTGATGACCTGATCGCGGCTGAAGATGCGATCGGTGGTATCGAACGCTACGGTTATGACAACCACATGCTGACCAGCCGTAAGCTTGCTGGCGGATACAGCTTCTATCTGGAATGGGACGAAGCCTCGCCCAAAGGGCGTTGCATTCACCAATGGGGCGACAGTGCCCAGGTTGATACCCGGTTTGAGTGGGACGACGATAACCACAGTTGCACCGTCAGCTACGTCGACGGGAGCAAGGAGATTTGGCGATACGACGGCGCAGCGCAACTGCAGGAAAAGGTCGACCCGGACGGTGCCAAACACGTCAGCGAGTACGATGAAAAAGGCCGCTTGCAGGCCACCGTTGACCCCATGGGCGCCCGCACCGAGTACCAATACGACAGCAACGGACGCCTGCAGGGTAAAACAGGCCCCGACGGCCAGACTGCTCTCTTCACCTATCGCAAAGGGCGGATCGCGGAAATCCACCGCAGCGGCCAGACATGGGCGTTCGATTATACCCGACACGGTGACCTCGCCCGCGAAACCGATCCAAAGGGACGAGTTACCCGCTACAGCTACAACCCCCAGGGCCAGCTAACACAGGTAAACCTGCCCGATGGCCGAACCCACAAATGGGGCTGGAACAACCACGGCCAACTGATCGAGGAAACCATCCCCACCGGTGCTTTCTACCAATACCGGTACGATGAATTTGGCCAGTTATTGGCCAAGAAAGACGCCCGGGGCGCCATTACCCGTTATCAGTATGATGGCCTCGGGCGGGTGACGGACGAAATTCTCTCTGGCAACCGGCGCCGACAGTACCACTACAACCACTACAACAAAGTAACGCGTTTTGTTGACGAGAAGGGCCGGGAAACCTGCTACGAATACGGCAACAACCTCCACCTGCTGACCCGACGCATTAACCCGGACGGCAGCGAATTGCGCTACCGGTATGATCACCACCGTTTCCTGCTCACCCACATCGAGAACGAACGGGGTGAAGAGTATCACATCGACTATTACCCGAACGGTCTGGTCAAACAGGAAACGGCTTTCGACGGTCACAGGACGGCTTACCAGTACGACCTGAACGGTCACCTGATCGAGAAAGCTGAGTACGGCACGTCCACAGACGTACTGCAGACCACGGCCTACGAGCGGGATGAGCTCGGTCAACTACTGAAAAAAGTGCTGCCAGACGGCCGTGAAATCCAGTACGGCTATAACGCCGACGGTAAGCTTACCGCTGTGGATGACGGGTGCTGGCCATTGGCCTTTGAGTACGATGAATTCGGCCTACTGAAAACGGAGCACCAGGGTTGGGCAACCCTTCGTTACCAATACGACGAGATGGACCGCTTGCGCGGCATGGTGCTCCCGGATGGTCAGTCGCTGACCTACCAGCATGATAAAGCTGGCCTTCTGTCTGGCATCGACCTCAACGGAAAACCACTAACCCGCCATCGCATGGCTTCCACAGGCGAGGAAATCGAACGCCAACAGGGCGACCTGTTGAGTGCCTATGTCTACGACGAAGAAGGCCGTCTGACCCAGCACCGGGTGCACCAGGGCCGCATCAAGGACATCGCTGCCCAGCGGGATTACCAGTACGATCCAAACGGCAACCTAAAAGCCATTCAGGACAGCCGCAAAGGCCTGCGGGAATACGTTTACGATCCCATGGACAGGCTGGTTGGCGTGCGAGGCGACCTCTACGAACAACTGATCCACGACCCAGCCGGCAACCTGCTGGAACAAAGCCAAAGCCCGGCCAGTGGAAACACCGCCACCGTACGCGGCAACCGGCTCACCATGCACGGTGACTGCCACTACGAATATGACGAATTCGGCAACCTGACTGAAGAACGCCGTGGTAAGGACCAGAGACTGGTCACCCGGTACACCTACGACTTCGAACATCGCCTGAGCAGCGTCACCAAACCGGATGGCAGCACCTGGCACTACGAATACGACGCCTTCGGCCGCCGCATCGCCAAAACCAACGGCCTGACACGAACCGAATTCCTCTGGCAGGGCGACCGCCTGATCGCCGAGGAAACCGGCGACCAGTACCGCACCTACATCTACGAGCCAGATACCTTCAAACCCCTGGCACTGGTAGACGGCTGCGGCCCCGAACAGGCCAGTATTTACTATTACCACCTGGACCACCTGGGCACCCCCCAGGAGATTACCAACGCCGAGGGTGACCTCGCCTGGTCGGTGACTTACCGCGCCTACGGCAACGTTGTTCGCGCCCTGGTCAACGAAATCGACAACCCGATCCGCTTCCAGGGCCAATACCACGACCCAGAAACCGGCCTGCACTACAACCGCCACCGGTACTACAACCCCAGCACCGGGCGCTTCCTGACCCCGGACCCGATTGGGCTTGCGGGCGGTTTGAATAACTACCAGTATGTGCCTAATCCGACGGGGTGGGTGGATCCGTTGGGATTGGTGTCACTGGCTAAAGAGGAACCAAACGGAAATCAGTGGGAGAGTATCCCGAAGTTACCCCAGGGTGAGCCCGGCTCCTTTCTGTACAGAGGGGTGCACGCAGACCATCCAGATTTACCAAATGGGTTAAATGGAAGAGTCAGACCAGGAAACAGCGCGGGAACCGTTAGTCCTGATGCCCACAACCTCGGTGGAGAATCGGCTAATAGTCCTTATACCTCTTGGACGCGGTCACCTGATATTGCTCGAAAATTTGCAGAGGGAAATGGACAAGGTGGAGTTGTTCTCAGAGTGCCGGTAGGCGCTCCCAATGGAAGTGATAGCTGGGCGTGGGAGTGGTCTCCTGACGAATGGGGCGAACAGGAAATTCTTCTACGCGGACCTAGAGATGGTATTGAGGTGTTTAGACCATGATCAAGAAAGATTTAGAGAATGTTATTCGTACGAGGGCGAACAGCACAGATGTCGCGCAGTTGCGTGAAATCGTCATGTCACCTGATTTTAGATTTGTGAATTCAGCTTCTGTCAGTGTCGAGCCGAAGCAGGAGGCTGAGCAGATGAAAATACACTACGATTCAGTTCTGAATGCGGGATTTGAGAATTGGGGATTCGAATCAACAATTGAGAAACTTAGTATTTCCGAAAGTGAAAACATTCAGTTTATTGGTTTCAAAGGAGCTGGCTATTCAGCCAAGCTTTATTTTGAGGGCATACCGGAAAAGGTGATTGGTGTAATCGTAACTCGGCGTCCTTCAGTTTCACCCGCAATAGACCAATCTGGAAAGGCATTGTAGTCGACCTCACTCCACACACTGAACCTCATCCTCCACCACCAGATACCTAGCCGGTAAATCTGGCAGTGAGGTCGCAATCAAGTCCTCCAGCCTGCCAGACGCCCGAAGCTCGCTGAGCCCTTCGTTGAATTTCTCCAGGTACCGCCCACTCTCAGGCACCCGCTTGGACAGAATCAGGTACAAGTAATCCGACTGCAGCGGCGTGGTGTGGAAGGTGATTTTGTCGCTGAGCCCAAGCTCTTTCAGCATGCCCATGCCCACGGCGGGCTCCATGGGGAACAGGTCTATACGGCCGGCTGCAAGTTTGCGAAAGTTGGATTCGTCGGAGGTGGTGGTGTCCGCGCTGATGGTGCCGGCGGCGACGGCTTCCTCGAATTCCTCGCCGTAGTTGTAATCCTGGGTCAGGCCGATCCGGTAGCTTTCCAGATCTTTCACTGTGTCCCAGTCGAAATCCATATCTTTGCGATGAAACAGGGCGTAGTTATGGGCGACGATGGGGTCGCTGAAGTGAAAGAACTTGAGTAATTTCCCGCGACAGGTCCAGGCGACTGAGCCATCCCGCAAACCTTTTTGAGCCAGTAGGCGGGCGCGGGACCAAGGGAAAAAGCCATAGGTTACGGAAATGTCCTCTTTGGCGAAGGCCAGGGTAACGATCTGGGAAATGACCCCGAAGTGAGGTGGGGTATTTTCCATGTAGGGAGGCCAGTGGCCATTGGTGAGCCGGACGGTGGAATCCGACTCTTCAGCGTGAAGCTGGGGAGCGAGGATGTGGACCATGGCTACGCATAGAAGCGTGGCCACGAGTCGATGTAATCCTCGAGCCAAGCGGAGCGATCCTTGCAGACACATCATTCCATCCACTACCGGTTGTGCTCGCCAGACAAAACGTCCGGCTGAGGTCATATCCCGAAGTCAGAGAATCAAAAACCTGATAATACTCAAAAGGTAGCAGTCACTCCCAGGTTTACAACTTACTCACGAGCCGTTGTCTTCAGCGGCCGCCTCCCCTGAGTGCTTTTACGTTCTCTTCCAACATTTCCGCATTGGCCTCCTGCGCGGTAACTGGCTCACCGGCAATGAGTTCAATCCGCGACCAGAAGCGCTTGGGCAAATGTTTCAACGCAGGCCCGCCGCAGTGGCTGAAGAAGCTGCCCCACAGGCCTCGCAGTGCCATGGGAACCACCGGTACCGGGCGTCGCTCCAGGATAATATCCACGCCGCCGCGGAAGGTGGCTACTTCACCGTCGGAGGTCAGGCGGCCCTCGGGAAAGATGCAGATGACATGGCCGGCGTCCAGTTCTTCGTCAATGCGATCGAAGGCGGCGTCGTAGATCTCTGGCACCCGATTGCGGGAGCCAATGGGAATGGTTTTGGCAAGCCTGAAAATCGCGCCAAGTACCGGCGTTTTAAAGATCTGGTAGTCCATCACGAATCGAACCGGCCGCCTGATCGCACCGGCAATCACGAGGGCATCCATGTAGGTGACGTGATTGCAGACCAGCAGTGCCGGTCCTTCTTCGGGAATGCGATTCAGGCCTTCGTGGTGTACCCGGTAAATAGTGTGGGAAAGCACCCAGACAATAAACCGAAGGGCGAATTCGGGCACCTGCTGGTACACAAAGCCCGCCACAATCAGGTTCATGATGGCCAGTACCAGGAAGAATTCGGGGATGCTGAGGCCGATCACGCCCAGCATCATCACGCCCATGATGGCGCTGACCACCATAAACAGGGCGTTGAACACGTTCAGTGCCGCAATAACACGGGCGCGCCGTTCCTCCGGGGTTTCCCGTTGCACAAACGCGTAAAGGGGCACGATAAACAGGCCACCAAAAAAGCCGATCCCCAGCAGATCGACAGCCACCTGCCGGTGCTGGCTGTCGCTGATCATCATCCACCAGTCGGTTGGCACCGGGTTGGCGGGCATGTTGAAGTAGAGGTCGAGCCCGAACAGGCTGATGCCCAGTGAGCCAATGGGCACAATGCCCAGTTCTATCCGATGGCCGGAAAGCCGTTCGCAGGCGACAGAGCCTAACGCAATGCCGATGGTGAAGATGGCCAGCAGAAGGGTGACCACGGTTTCATCACCCATAAGGTCGGTCTGGGCAAAGCTGGGGAACTGGGTGAGGTAGGCGGCGCCGAGGAACCAGAACCAGGAAATGGCCATGATGCACAGCAACACCGAGTGGTTGTCTGCGGCCAGGCGCATCAGATGCCAGGTTTCTCGCAGTGGGTTCAAGCGTATGGTCATGTCGGGGTTGGTGGTGCCGGTCACCGGGACTTGCCGCGCTGCCAGGTAGCCGATGACGGCCAGGGCTAGGACCCCGATTGCTGCGAGTTTCTCCGGTTGGTCGCTGCCCATAAGCAGGCCTGCGGCGAGTGTGCCCACAAGAATAGCCACGAAGGTGCCCATTTCCACCAGCGCGTTTCCGCCCACCAGCTCATCGTCCCGAAGCACCTGTGGCAGGATGGCGTACTTCACAGGGCCGAAGAAGGTGGATTGCACGCCCATCAGGAACAGCAACAGCAGAAGCGATTCGTACCAGCCGACCCAGAGCCCGGCGGCGGCCAGCGCCATAATGGCGATCTCCGCGAGTTTTACCCAGCGAATCACACGGGACTTTTCATACTTGTCCGCCAGTTGGCCAGCGATGCCGGAAAACAGGAAAAAAGGCAGGATAAACAGCAACGCCGCGATGTTGACCACCACATCAATGGGCAGGCCCAGCAGGCCACCAGCCGTGTAAGTAATCAGCAACAGCAGAATGTTGCGGAACAGGTTGTCGTTAAAGGCGCCTGAGAACTGGGTCAGGAAGAACGGCAGGAAGCGTCGCTCTGAAAGCAGCCGGAACTGGCTGTGGTCGTCCATGATAGTGGTCCATCCTCTCATTGTTGATGGGCATTATTCTGCCACAAACCGGTTGCTGGAGTAGGGTTCTGGTTGCATGAGCTTCACGCTTCGTACGGGGGTTTCAAAGATTTTCAGTATTTTACGTTTGTGGTGAGCAGGCTTGTGCTTTTCGGGGTAACCTGAAGATACCCGTTTTGGAAGTTACTGTTTATGAATCAGGCCAGATCCATGTCTGCCAGGGAATCAATCAGGGAGCGTCGTCCGCAATTCTGGCAGGTGGCCAAGCGTTGTTGTCAGATTGCAGCCACGGTTGATGTGGCATTTTTCTTTCTGTTCCACATGCTCGGCTCGCCTATCCTGGCGTGGGTGAATATTGTAAGTGTCACCATGTATGTCGTGGCATACAGGGCGTTGGGCAGGAAGCAGAATGGCCTGGCCATTGGCCTGATCTGGGCGGAAGTGATTATCCACGCCGGGCTGGGCATTGTGCTTATCGGCTGGGACAGCGGCTTTCACTATTACTTGCTGATGTTTATACCGGCGCTGTTCGTTAGCATGGCGTTGCGGTCAGCGGTGATCTGCCTGCTGGCGTTGTGGAGCTATTACATCGCCCTGTACCTGATGATGTGGTTCATCGAACCGCTGCAGCCCGTTGCCCCTGGAGCCCTGCTTGCCGTTTATCTGTTTAACCTGAGTGTGGTGTTTGCCATGTTCAGCTACCTGTCGTTCTTCTACCTCACCATGGTGACCACGGCAAACCGGAAACTGCGGCGGATGGCGACAACCGATTCGTTGACGGGCCTCTTCAACCGGCGACACATGACCTACCTTGCTGAAAAGGAGCTGGCGCGTTTCCGGAGGACGGGGCGACCCGTTGCGTTCCTGGTACTTGATATCGACCACTTCAAGGCCATCAATGACCGGCATGGACACGAGATTGGTGATCGGGTGTTGATTGAAGTCGCCAACATAATCGAGGCTCAACTACGCATTCAGGACTTGATCTCCCGCTGGGGCGGTGAGGAATTTCTCGCGGTGCTTCCAGACACCGACCTGAATAGCGCTCAAGCCAGTGCGGAGCGCGTGCGAAAAGCGCTTCTGGCCCATGACTGGCTGGCGACAACCGATGAGCCCATTGATCTGAGCATCAGTGCTGGCGTCAGTGAGTTTCGCCGGGGCGACAATCTGAATTCGGCCATCAGTCGTGCGGATCGCGCACTCTATCGCAGCAAGGAGGGTGGCAGGAATCGCGTGGAGCTGGAAGCAGGTTAGCCCATCAAGGCATCAACCGCGACGGGGGAGCCCCGGCCATTCACTGGGGACCACAAACACGCGTGACGTTTCCCGCCAATCCCCGTCCTCAGATCGCTCAAGGGTCGCAAACAGGCGGGGAATGCCGGCAGAGCGGACCTCCTCCAGCGCGTCCTCCGTTTGGTTTTGGTCAGGCGCCTCTTTCTGACGCCAGAGGCCAAGCCAGTGTGGCTTGATCAGCGGGACCCAGTGTTTCGTGTCAGTGGTTTTCTCGTTTCCCGTCGTTTCTTTTGCGTCCAGGTTGTCTATATAGAGCCAATGGCCGCGCAGATGTCCTGGCGGTATGTTGTCGGGTGAGGGCAAGGCGTTTGTCAGAGGGTAGAAAAGATACCCGGGCATGAATATCCGGGGCCGCGCGGGCGTATCAATACCCAGGGATGTCAGCAGGTTGCGGGCCTCTGGTTTTTCTGTCAGCTGGCTTTGGTGGTCTGTCAGCCGCCTGGTTTTGATGTCCAGCCGGTCCCGGGCATTGGGCCCGTACCAGAGTGGTTTGTCCTGGCCGGTTTCCAGATGGCCCAGGTAAAACTTCACGGCAATTTCGTGGTGTTCGACGGCGTTATCCGCAGGATTTCGGACCACAAAATCCAGCTCACCCAGGGTGATGCCATTATTTCTGACCGGTTGGTTCTTGAGTAGTATTTCCCAACCAAGCAGGTCTCTCATCAGGCACTCGTAAAGACGTTCGAAATAGTGTCCCAAGCGTCGTGCCGGCTCTTCCGTCAGTACCTCCGGGCCAAGCTGAGGCGCACGGTCCCATGCCTTCAGGCGCTCCTCTGTGTCATCCGGCAGAATATTTTCCGGATTAAAACCCATTGGGGAGCTGATAAGCTGGGGGGCACGACACATCCAAGCCAGGTGTCGCACGGCAGGCACGTGGTACTGGTGAGGGGCGAGGCGTTCGGGACCTTGGTTCATGAGGGCAGGATAACCCAAACGGTTGCTGGTATCAGTCCTCATTGGTTGTTATCGAATAGATCCTTCAGGAGGCGCAATATGCAGTATCTTCACACAATGATCCGGGTCAGCAATCTGGAACAGACCCTGCACTTTTTCTGCGAGTTACTCGGCATGGTGGAAATCAACCGAAAAAGCAGCGAAAAGGGGCGCTTCACACTGGTTTTTCTTGCGGCTGCGGAGGATGAGGCACGGGCCAGGGAGGACCGGGCTCCGATGATAGAGCTCACCTATAACTGGGACCCGGAAGAATACAGCGGTGGTCGCAATTTCGGACATCTGGCGTATCGGGTGGACGATCTCTATGCATTGTGTAGCCACCTGCGGGCCAACGGCGTCACCATCAATCGTCCACCGCGCGACGGCCATATGGCGTTTATCAGGTCGCCGGACGGCATTTCCATTGAGCTGCTCCAGAAAGGGGAGTCACTGCCACCGAAGGAACCCTGGGCCAGCATGGAAAACATTGGCACCTGGTAAGAGGGCGTGAAGGTTTGCAAGATTGGAACCGGTTTAATCGCCATCGGCAGGACAGGTTGGCGGTTTTTGAGGTAAAATTCGTGAAAATTCAAGACAAGGACGACCCATGCTTGCAGTGATTCTTTCTGGTGGTTCCGGCACCCGTCTCTGGCCGTTGTCCCGTGAAGCCTATCCCAAGCAGTTTCTACCGGTGGTGTCTGACGATTCCCTGCTGGCGGAAACCATCGATCGTGGCCTGGCACTGGATGACAAAGCCCGGGTATTGGCCATCACCAATGAAGAGCACCGGTTTGTGGTAGCGGCCCATTTGCAGGCCCAGGCACCCGAGCGTACCGCCGGGATCATTCTCGAGCCGGTCGGTCGCAATACTGCTCCGGCCATTGCACTCGCGGCCCTCGCGGCTGCGGAAGAAAACCCGGAAGAGTTGCTGCTGGTGATGCCTTCGGATCACGTATTGAAGAACCAGGATGTGTTCCGCCAGGCGGTCAGTCAGGGCGCTGAAGCCGCCCGTTCCGGCAAGTTGGTTACCTTTGGTATTGTGCCCAGCTCGCCTCACACTGGCTACGGCTACATCAAGGCTGGTGCGGCCCACGAAGGGTACAACGATGTGGCGGCCTTTGTGGAAAAACCAAACGAAGACACCGCCCGCCAGTATCTGAAAGAGGGTGATTATTTCTGGAACAGCGGCATGTTTCTGTTTCGTGCTGATCGTTACCTGAAAGAACTGGAAAGCCAACAGCCCGAGATGATGAAAGCCTGCCTGGCTGCCTGGAAGGAACGCAACGCCGACATGGATTTCACCCGTGTGGGTGCCGAGAACTTCAGGGCTTGCCCGGACGATTCCATCGACTATGCAGTGATGGAAAAGACCCACGATGCGGTGGTGGTGCCCCTGGATGCCGGTTGGTCGGATGTGGGCTCCTGGTCCGCGCTTTGGGATATCCAGCCCCACGATGAGAACAACAACGTGTGCCGGGGAGATGTGATCACCGAAGACGTTTCTGGCTCCTACATTCACTCAGAGGGCCGTCTGATTGCAGCGCTGGGCATAACGGATCATGTCATCGTTGAAACGGATGACGTGGTATTGGTGGCCGATCGTGATCGGGTTCAGGATGTGAAAAAGTTGGTTGCCCAGGTCAAGGCCCAGGGCCGCCACGAGCATCGGTTCCATAAGAAAGTTCATCGCCCCTGGGGCACCTATGAAGGTATTGCCATGGGGGAACGTTTCCAGGTCAAGCACATTACGGTGAAACCCGGGGCGTCGCTGTCGTTGCAGAAACATCATCATCGTGCCGAGCACTGGGTGGTGGTCAAGGGAACCGCAACGGTCAATCGCGGTGACGATGTGTTGTTGCTGACCGAAGACCAGTCCACCTACATTCCGTTGGGTGTGACCCATCGGCTGACCAACCCTGGCGTTATTCCCCTGGAACTGATTGAAGTGCAGACGGGTAGCTACCTGGGTGAAGACGACATTGTGCGTTTCGAGGACACCTACAACCGGGTCTGATTGATCTACATGAAACGGCATCAGGATGATGCCCGATAACACAAGGAGAAGTGAATGGAAGACTGGCAAGGATGCCTGAGCCCCCTCTGTCAAACCGCACTGCAACGGGCACGTGACAGCGTTGCCCAGCGAGGTGGTTATGCTATCACCGTTGAGGATTTCCTGTTGGCGCTGCTGGATGGTGAACCTGCCATCTGCGGATTCCTGCGCAGCCGCGGTGTTGATCTTGACGAACTGACCCGCACCATCCAATGTGAGCAGCCCATCGTGACCGAAGTGGGCGGGGAGGGCCAGTTGTCCTCACAGCTCATGTACTGGTTTTCTTCTGCCCGCGAACTGAGCAATGCCCCCTGGCTGGACTGGCCCATCCTGTTGTCGGTGCTGACTCGTAACGCCGAACGCCTGCAGGAGAAAGCCTACGTTGCGGTGTTGGAACTGGTCGACCGGTGGCCCGCTGCGGACGAACAGCAGCAAGTCGCCGAAACCTCCGACAAAGGCGATACGCCCGTTGTGATTACCGACCTGGACTGGCTGGAGCTGGCGGAAGATGTATCGATTACCCTGGTCTCGGTTCCAAGAGCACTGGTGTGGGTGAAAGGGGCAAGGGGTACCGGTAAAACCAGTTGGCTACAGGCACTATTGCCGTTCCTGTATTGTGGTTTTATAAGGTTGGACCTTCGCAATGAGGCGGAAATCATGGCCAGCGAGAATCCCGCCATTCCGTCCAAAGGCATCGACTGCAAGGATTATCCCGCGCTGGTTCTGGATAACGTTTCTCCGGTGGACCTGGCTGCAATGATGGCGCCCGAGCTCAGCGTGGCCCGCAGTCTGGTTACCGGATATCCGGGCCCCGTGGTCATGCTGGGGCCAGACTCACCGGAAGCAGAGGCTGCCGTTGGGCAATTGGAGCGTTGCCTGGGGCGGGATTTTGATATCTTTGACATGCCCGGCACGAGTACCGGCCAGAAGGTTGCCATCCTGACGGCTCATCAACCAGCGATTGAAAAGCGCTGGAACATAGAGTTGTCCCAGGCGCTTATCCGCTATGCCGCCTCAAGCCGGAGTCGGCTGGTCGGGTCTCCTGGCGGTATGATCCAGTGGGTGGAGCGCGCAGCCGCCCGATTGAACCTGTTTGCCGAACGAGGCCCTATTGAGGGTATGGCGCTCGCTGGCAGGACCGATACGCTGCGGCGACAGTCACTGGTGGCAATGGCCAGGCAACAACCGACAGAGGCACTGGAGCGATCCCTTGAAAGCCTGGCCGTTGAGCGTGCGGCGGCGGAGGTGGCGTGGCATGAGCGAAAAGCAGAGGGTACGCTCAGGACCCTGAAAATCGATGACCTTCGCCATGAACTCGAACGCTGGGTTGCAGCCCGCCCCGGGCCGGTTCACTATGTGGTCCATTGTGATCAACCGGCAGGAGAAACAGAAGGTGCGGGATCTCGAAATCTACATTCGTGACCTGGAGTCGTCAGCGGTATCGAGCTGGCTTGCCAGTCATCTGGACGACATTGAGCTTAGGGATGACGCGCTGGGTGACAGGGCGGTGAAAGGATCAGCTCATTATCGGGCGCATAGAGTCCGCGTTAATCTGTACCCCGGTGCAGGTGGCAAGCGATACACCTCTGTGATCCTGGAGGGTGAGGATCTGCCCTGGGCGTCCGACCTCGATTGCGCCCGGAGTGCCTGGCGCGCCATGGATACCGAGATTCGCTGCAGCCCCGGTGACTGGAAAGAAGGGGAGCCCGTGGAGGATGAGAAATGGTGGCGGCTGGATCAGCGCGGAGAGCAACTGGCGGTCTGGAACTGAGTTCTTCACAGCAATAAAAAAGGGGGCAGCCGGTTGGCTGCCCCCTTTTTTGTGATGCACGTTCTCGTGGATCAGTCGCTCAGAATGGACACGTTGTCCGCCTGAAGGCCCTTGTCCGCTTCGACAACGCTGAACCGGACCAGTTGGCCCTGGCGCAATACCCGGCGGCCACGGCCACGAATGGCGCGGAAGTGTACAAAGACTTCATCGCCGCTATCGCGAACGATAAACCCGAAGCCTTTCTTGACGTTGAACCACTTGACGGTGCCTTCCTCATTGCCTTCAGGGGTACTGTCGTCGTAGTCATCGTCATCCT
Source organism: Marinobacter salarius (assembly GCF_032922745.1). Lineage (NCBI taxonomy): Bacteria > Pseudomonadati > Pseudomonadota > Gammaproteobacteria > Pseudomonadales > Marinobacteraceae > Marinobacter > Marinobacter salarius. Next base: position 3,860,385 of record NZ_CP136693.1, on the reverse strand, counting down.
CGTAATCCGGTTGGGATTGCTGCTTGCGCGGGGCAGGCTGGCGAGGTGCCGTGCTGGCGCGAGGCGCTTGCTGCTTCACGGCTGAGGGTTTCTTGGCCGCCAGAGCGACGGTTACGAAGCCTGCCAGGCCGAAAAGGACAACCGCAATAATATAGGCTGCGATGCCCTGGGCGCTGCCCAATACAAACGTGGTACTGGTTGCTTCCTCGCTAGTGCCGGCCTGAGACAGAATCTGGAAGAGTTCCGGGGTGAAAGTCACCAACAGAAAGCCGAGGATAAAAGGTGACGGAATCGCGACCAGGAGAGCAAGGACGATCGCTTTTGCTGGGTTTTGCATGGACTGAAGTTTCTCCATTCATCTAACGCTAACGATAAAGAGCCGGATATCGGGTAAAATCGGGTCTCCGGCGGTGAAAACCGCTGGGGGCCTGCAAGACATAAACGGGTCTTTCAGGTTCCCCGGCGGGCAAAAGCGGGATGATACCAGATAACGGGGAGCGCTGACCAAGCGGCGTGTCCGCCGACACCAAATTGATCACACAATACCTTGATGGGAATCCTTCCCGGAGAACCAAAAACTTTATGAGCGACAAAGATCTGCAGGCCCGGCTGGACGAACTGGAAACGCGTCTGGCATTCCAGGACGACATCATTCATACCCTGAGCGAGCAGGTGGCACGTCAGGAGCTGGATATCCGGGAACTCTGGGAGGCGAAGAAGCAGCTGAACACTCAGCTCAAGGAAGTATCGTCATCGAACATCAGAAAGGAGGAGGACGAAACGCCTCCTCCTCACTACTGATCAGGCCAGCAGTTCCACAAGAACCTGTTCGTAAATTTCCGACAGGGTGTCCAGGTCTGCGGCTTTTACACACTCATCGACTTTGTGGATGGTGGCATTGATCGGGCCAAGTTCCAGAACCTGGGCGCCGGTCGGGGCGATAAAGCGTCCATCCGACGTACCACCAGAGGTAGACAGCTCGGTTTCCCGGCCGGTGACGGAACGGATGGCACTTTTTGCCGCCGAAACCAGTGATCCGCTATCGGTCAGGAATGGCCGGCCGCTCAGATGCCATTGCAGGTCATACTTCAACTCATGACGGTCGAGAATGGCAACCACTCGTTCTTCCAGGCTTTCCGCTGTGTTTTCCGTGCAGTAGCGAAAATTGAAGTGAACCAGGCACTCTCCGGGAATGATGTTGCTCCCGGTACCAGCTTCGATCTTGGTGATCTGGAAAGTGGTTGGCGGGAAGAAATCATTGCCATTGTCCCAGAATTCCTTCGCGAGGGCGTCCAGTGCCGGGGCAGCGGTATGCACCGGGTTTTCCGCCAGGTGCGGGTAGGCCACGTGCCCCTGAGTGCCCTGTACTGTGAGATAGCCATGGAGTGAGCCCCGACGGCCGTTCTTGATGACATCGCCCACCTCACGGGTGCTGGACGGTTCACCAATCAGGCACCAGTCGATTTTCTCATTCCGGGCTTCCAGGGTTTCCACCACTTTCACGGTGCCGTCCTGGGCCGGACCTTCCTCGTCACTGGTGATCAACAAGGCAATGGAGCCCCGATGATCGGGATGATCCGTCACAAACCGCTCGCAGGCTGTGACGAAGGCCGCCAGACTGCCTTTCATGTCGGCGGCGCCCCGGCCATGAAGAAAACCATCATCTATCACCGCCTCGAACGGCGGATGACGCCAGTTTTTCTCCGGACCGGTAGGCACCACATCCGTATGGCCTGCAAACGTCAGCAGTGGGCCTTCCGAACCCTTGCGGGCCCACAGGTTGTCGGTTTCGCCAAAGCGCAGGGCCTCGCCCTTAAAGCCCAGGGCGGAGAGCCGTGACATCATCAGTTCCTGGCAGCCGGCGTCGTCCGGGGTAACGGACGGCCGGCGGATCAGGTCAACGGCGAGCCTGAGGGTTGGGGAAAGCTCGGCGGAATTAGTTGTTTGCATGCAGTTCTTCGTTCAGCTCGATGGCGGACTTGTTGGTCTTGCATTCAACCGCGCCAGTCTGGCTGTTACGGCGGAACAGAAGGTCCGGCTTGTTGGCCAAATCCCGTGCCTTGATGACTTCAACCAGTTCGTTGTTGTCGTCCAGCAGGGCTACCTTGGTGCCGGCGGTAATGTACAGGCCCGCTTCGACTTTGCAGCGGTCACCCAGGGGAATGCCGAGGCCGGCATTGGCGCCAATCAGGCAGTTCTCACCAACGGAAATGATGATGTTGCCGCCGCCGGAAAGGGTGCCCATGGTGGAGCAGCCGCCGCCGAGGTCCGAGCCCTGGCCGATCATCACACCGGCGGAGATACGGCCTTCAATCATGCTGGTGCCTTCGGTGCCGGCATTGAAGTTGATAAAGCCTTCATGCATCACGGTGGTGCCTTCACCCACATAGGCGCCCAGGCGAACACGGGCGGTGTCGGCGATGCGCACGCCTTTTGGTACCACGTAATCCGTCATCTGCGGGAACTTGTCGACGGACTTCACTTCCAGGGTGCGGCCTTCGAGGCGCGCCTTGAGCTGGCGCTCTGGCAGCTCGTTAAGGTCGATGGCGCCTTCGCTGGTCCAGGCCAGGTTTGGCAGCAGGCCGAAAATGCCGTCCAGCTTCAGCTCATGGGGTCTGGCCTGGCGGCTGGAGATCAGGTGCAGTTTGAGATAAACCTCCGGTGTGCTGGAGGCGGTGTCGTCGGTGTCAAGCAGAGTCACGACAACCGGGCGACGGCTCTCGGCAGCTTTGCCCGCCAGGGCGGACTGTTCCATCTGACCCAACTGGCGTAATCCGTCCGAGAGCGCCTTGAGTTGATCGGGTGTCACCGATACCGCCTGATTGCCTCCCTGGTAATCCAGAACGTTTTGAGCCACTTCGATGAGGCCGTTATCGGGGGTGATGACCGGCTGCTGGTAAAACACTTCCAGCCACTCGCCCTGATTGTTCTGGGTGCCGATACCAATTCCGAATGCAAAACTCATTGATGTGCTCCTGGTTCTCAGTGTTTGAATCGTTCGGCCCAATCATCGGCATTAAAGCCGACGCTGACCGTGTCGCCGTGCTCAACCACGGGCCGCTTGATGATGGACGGATTGTCGAGCATCAGGTCGTGGGCGGATTGGGCGCTAATATTATCACGAACATCGTCCGAAAGTTTGCGCCACGTGGTGCCGCGACGGTTCAGTAACACCTCCCAGCCGGCCGCCTGCTCCCATTGGCTGAGCCGGGCAGTGTCCAGCCCGTCCTTCTTGAAGTCGTGGAATTCGTAGTCGATGCCGGCGTCGTCCAGCCATTTCCGAGCTTTCTTGACGGTGTCGCAATTTCGGATGCCGTAGAGTTTCATGTCCTGTTTGCCTTTACAAAAGTCACAATGCGTTTGGCCGCTTCCACGCATTCTTCAACCGGCGCCACCAGGGCCATTCTTACCCGGTTTTTGCCAGGATTATGGCCATCGACAGTGCGAGAGAGGTAGCGCCCGGGGAGCACGTGCACATTCTGCTGGGCCGACAGTTCCCGCGCGAACGTTTCGTCGTCCATCGGGGTTTCCGGCCATAGGTAGAACCCGGCATCGGGAAAGTCCACGTTCATCACTTCCCGAAGGATGGGTACCACCGCCTCAAACTTGGCGCGGTAGGCCGCCCGGTTCTCCCGCACGTGGTCTTCATCGCTCCAGGCGGCAATGCTCGCCAGCTGGTTGTGTATGGGCATGGCGCAGCCATGGTAGGTGCGGTATTTGAGATAGCCTTTGAGGATATCGGCATCGCCGGCCACGAAACCGGACCGCAGGCCCGGCAGGTTGCTTCGCTTCGACAGGCTGTGGAACACGATACAGCGGGCGAAATCGTTGCGGCCAATAGCGGCACAGGTTTGCAGCAATCCTTCCGGCGGCTGGCCTTCGTCGGGGTAGAGCTCGGAATAGCATTCGTCGGACGCGACGATGAAGTCATGCCTGTCCGCCAATTCGATGACCCGCACCAACGTCTCCCGGGGAATTACCGAACCGCTGGGGTTGCCCGGTGAACACAGGAACAGGACCTGGCAGTCTTTCCATACGGATTCCGAAACCTTGTCAAAGTCCGGTATGAAATGGCTGTCTGCGTCGCAGGCGAGGTAATGGGGTGTTGCGCCAGCGAGGAACGCGGCGCCTTCGTAGACCTGGTAAAACGGGTTGGGGCTGACCACGGTGGCGCTCTGGCTGGATTCCACCACCGATTGCACCAGCGAGAAGATGCCTTCACGAGTGCCATTCACCGGAACGATATGGTGCTCAGGCGTCAGTGATCCGGGTGTCAGTTCAAAGCGGCGGGTGGCCCAGCGCGCGATGGCCTGGCGCAGTTCGTCGGTGCCTTTCGTTGTAGGGTAGTTGGCGAGTTTGTCCAGATTGTCCGAGATCACCTGTTTGACGAATTCCGGCGACGGATGCTTGGGCTCACCGATGCCCAGGGAAATCGACGTCAGGTCCTTGGGAACGCTGATGCCGGACTTGAGTTTGGTCAATTTCTCGAACGGGTAGGGGTGTAGCCTGTCCAGGTCGGCATTCATTGGGTGTCATCCAGCATTTGGCAAAGATCCTGCTGCAGGGCCTGGCAGACTGCGGGGTCGCTGATCTGCTCGCCGTGCTCGTCGGTTACAAAGAATACGTCTTCCACCCGTTCACCCAGCGTTGCAATCTTGGCGTTGGTCAGCCGCACGCGATGCTCCAGCAATACCTGCCCAACGCGGGCCAGCAACCCCGGGCGGTCCGGTGTGATCACTTCCATCACCGTGCGCTGGTTGATGGTGTCGTTGGAGAAGGTCACTTCCGTGGGGAAGGCAAAGTGCTTCAGCTGTCTGGGAGTGCGGCGGTGGATGATGTCAGGGTAATCTTCCGGGTCATCCAGTTCCTCAATCAGGCGCATGCGAACCCGATCCTTGCGGGCCGGGTCAATGCCCAGGGGTTTGCCTTTCTCGTCCAGAACAATGTAGGAACTGATAGAGAAGGGGCCTTCGCTTGAGCTGATGCGAGCATCGACGATGTTGAGGTTAAGTTGTTCCAGCACCGCCGTGGTGGCCGCGAACAGGTCAATACGGTCACTCATATAAATGATGATCTGGGAGTAGCCGTCAGTAGGGCCGCCCCGGGTGTCACGAATCAGCACCAGCGGGTCGGGGTCATCACCATGGCGGATGATTGCAGCGGTCTGCCAGGCAATGTCCACCGTGGAATCCTGCAGGAAGTAGTCTTCGTCCAGGGTTTCCCAGATTCCGTCGATCTGTTCGTCCGTCATATTCTGGGCGTGAAGAATCTCCCGTGCCTCGGACTGAGTGGCGCGCACCCATTCCTGACGGTCTACCGGTGTTTCCGAGCCGCGTCTGAGTGCCCGTTTGGTCTCGATGTAGAGCTGGCGCAACAGCGAGGCGCGCCAAGTGTTCCACAACTTGGGATTGGTGGCGCTAATATCGCACACCGTCAGCACGTAGAGGTAGTCCAGGTGTACCTGGCTGGGCACGGCGCGTGCGAAGCCATGGATGATGTCCGGATCGGAGATGTCCTTGCGCTGGGCGGTCATCGACATCAGCAGGTGATTTTCCACCAGCCAGGAGGCCAGTTGAGTGTCCCGTTCGCTGAGGTGATGGCGTTCGCAGAAGTCCTCGACGTCAATTGCGCCCAGCTCCGAATGGTCGCCGCCCCGGCCTTTTGCCACGTCATGATAAAGGCCGGCAATATACAGTGTTTCAAGCTTCGGTAACCGGTGAATCAAACGCGACGCCAGCGGGTATTCATTGCGGGCGTCGGCGCTGTCCAGCCGCACCATGTTGCGGATCACCCGCATGGTGTGGGCATCCACGGTGTAGATGTGGAACAGGTCGTGCTGCATCTGGCCGATGATCTGGCCAAATTCGGGGAGGTAGCGGCCCAGCACGTTGTATTTCTTCATTGCCGACAGGGTCTGGTCGAGGGCGTGCGGCGTCCGCAGCAGTTCCATGAACAGGGAAGTAACGGCCAGATCCGAGCGGAAAGCGTCGTCAATCAGGTGGCGGTGCGCCCGCAGTGAACGGATGGTGGTGGCGCGGATGCCTTTGATTTCCGGATGCTGCGCCATCAGAACGAAAATTTCCATGATGGCATAGGGCGCGTAGGCGAAAACCTGGTTGTTGACGGCTTCAATGTAGTAGTTGCGAATCTGGAAGCGCTTGTTCAGGGGCAGGATGTCGTCGTCACTTCCGGCGCCGAGGATAGCCTCGTCGTAGTACTGAAGAATAACGTCGGTCAGCTCCGCCAGGGCCAGCACGGTGCGGTAGTAGGACTGCATCATCAACTCAACGCCCAGTCGCTTGCCCTCATCCTTGTAACCCAGCATCTGAGCGAGTGCCCGTTGATGGTCAAACAGGAGGCGATTCTCGTTGCGGTCGGCAATCAGTTGCAGGCCAAAGCGAAGTCGCCACAGGAAGGTTTCGCCCTGCAGCAATATCTGGTGCTCTTCTTCGGTCAGGATACTAAAGCGTGTCAGATCCGCGATATTCTGCAGACCGAAGTGTCGCTTGGTAATCCAGCCGATGGTCTGTATATCCCGCAGTGCGCCTGGAGAGCCTTTTACATTGGGCTCGAGGTTGTATTCCGTGTCCCCGTATTTCGCGTGGCGCTGCTTCTGCTCTTCCCGTTTTGCTATGAAATAATCGCGGTCAGAGCTGATGGCGTCTGAATAAACCTGATGACTGAGTTCGTCGCGTAAGTCATCCGGGCCGGCAATGGTTCGGGTTTCCAGCAGGTTGGTAAGGATCGTGACATCTTCCCTGGCGGCGTCCATGCTTTCCTGGATGCTGCGGACGCTGTGGCCGATATCCAGCTTCAGGTCCCACAGGAGGGTTATGAAGGCGCCAAGGTCTTCCTGCCAATTCTCTTCTATACCACTCCGGGTGAGAATCAACAGGTCGATATCGGAATGGGGGTGGAGTTCTCCTCGGCCATAGCCGCCGACTGCAACGAGAGAGACATCGGCAGAGGCGGCAAAGGCGTAGCGGTTCCAGATCAGGGCAAGAATGGTATCCAGGGTTCCGGACCGGGAATGGACCAGTGCGCGAACATCAGCTCCCTGCCGGAACGCTTCTGCATCTGCGTTGTAGCGTTCCTTCAACAGCTCCCGGGCCGCTACAACAGGTGAGATGTCGTTGCTTATCCTGGATTCCAGTTCGCTGAGGTCCACCTAGAATGACTCTTCCGTGCGCTTGGTCAGTACTTCGTAGCCGTCCGACGTCACCAGGATAGTGTGCTCCCATTGCGCGGAGAGCTTATGATCCTTGGTAACCACGGTCCAGCCGTCTGGCAGCAGCTTGGTGTGGTACTTTCCCTGGTTAATCATCGGTTCGATGGTAAAGGTCATGCCTTCCTGCAGTTCCATGCCGGTGCCTGGCTTGCCGTAGTGCATCACCTGAGGATCTTCGTGAAACACCTTTCCAATGCCGTGACCGCAATAGTCGCGGACTACAGAATAGCGATGCTTCTCAGCATGCTGCTGGATCACGTGACCAATGTCGCCCAGTCGGGCGCCAGGCTTCACCAGTTCAATACCTTTATAAAGACACTCCTGGGTGATCTGGATCAGGCGTTCGCTGCCGGGCTTGGGTTTACCGACGATGAACATCTTGCTGGTATCACCATGCCATCCGTCCTTGATCACCGTGACGTCGATATTGACGATGTCACCGTCCTTTAATACCTTTTTCTCGTTCGGGATGCCGTGGCAGACCACATGATTCACTGAGGTGCATACCGATTTCGGGAAACCCTTGTAGTTCAGCGGCGCCGGGATGGTCTTTTGCTCGTCCACCATATAAGCGTGGCAAATATTGTCTAGCTTCTCGGTTGTTACGCCCGGTTTGACGTGTTCGCCAATCATCTCAAGAACTTCGGCCGCCAGGCGGCCAGCGACACGCATCTTCTCGATTTCTTCCGGAGTCTTGATCGATACCTGCATTGGGGTTCCCGTTGATTTGGATCAAACACGCATTTTAAGGGGGAGTGTTGCCCGGTACAAGGAAGAGGCGGTTTTGCCGTGCTTTCCGGGACACAAATTAATGGAATCCAGCGGGCAATTTATGGTATAAACGCGCCCGCTGGAAACAAATCCGGCAAATTCGCACACACGTCGGCACGTTGTCCCAGGGTGCCTGCTCTTGTTGTCTCTATATAAAGGCAACGGAGCCAGGTTGGGGCAATCGGACGTGTGGAGGACTAACCCGAAGCTAAAAAGGTAAATATCATGGCTCAGGTAAATATGCGTGACCTGCTGAAAGCAGGCGCCCACTTCGGTCACCAGACCCGTTACTGGAACCCGAAAATGTCGAAGTTCATCTTCGGCGCTCGTAACAAGATTCATATCATCAACCTAGAGCAGACTGTTCCTGCCATGAACGATGCGTTGAACTTCGTTCATAACCTCGCGGGCAACAAGAACAAGATCCTGTTCGTTGGCACCAAGCGTGCGGCGGCCAAGATCATCAAGGAAGAAGCACTGCGCTCCAGTCAGCCATACGTGAACCATCGCTGGTTGGGCGGCATGCTGACCAACTACAAGACCATTCGCCAGTCAATCCGTCGCTATCGCGACCTGGAAGCACAGAGCCAGGACGGTACGTTCGACAAGCTGACCAAGAAAGAAGCTCTGGATCGCACCCGCGAAATGGACCGTCTTGAGCGTTCCATCGGCGGTATCAAGGACATGGGCGGCCTGCCGGACGCTATGTTCGTGATCGACGTTGACCACGAGCGTATCGCGATCAAAGAAGCCAACAAGCTGGGCATTCCTGTTATCGGTGTTGTTGACACCAACAGCGACCCTGACGGCGTTGATTACGTGATTCCTGGCAACGACGATGCCATCCGCGCGATCCAGATTTACGTGCAGGCCGTTGCTGAAACCTGCATGGAAGCGGCCCAGTCTGCCGGTGCCGGCGCTGACGAGTTTGTGGAGGTCAGCGAAGACGCGGAAGGTGCTGCTCCCGCTGCGGAGTAATAGTTCCTTCGCGAACAGGTTGTAGGGTGTGCCCGTGGTTTACCGCCGGGCACACCGGTCCAGAATTCGGAACAGTTAAGAGGAATGAACATGGCTGCAATTACTGCTGCAATGGTCAAAGAGCTTCGTGAGCGCACCGGCCTTGGCATGATGGAATGCAAGAAGGCGTTGGTGGAAGCTGGCGGAAGTGTTGATGCCGCAATCGAAGAACTGCGCAAGTCATCCGGCCTGAAGGCTGCCAAGAAAGCGGGTCGTACCGCCGCTGAAGGTGTTTCCCTGATCAAGGTGTCTGACGACAACACCGTCGCTTACATCCTGGAAGTGAACTCCGAGACTGATTTTGTTGCTCGTGATGACAACTTCATGAACTTCGCCAACGACGTTCTGAATGTTGCCTTTGAGAATAGCCGAACAGACGTTGCCGAACTGATGGAAGGCGATCTGGAAGCCAAGCGTGAAGCGCTGGTTCAGAAGATCGGCGAGAACATCACCGTTCGTCGTATTGTACGGGTGGAAGGCCCGGTTGTGGGCGCCTACGTTCACAGCACCAACAAAATTGCGTCTGTTGTGGCCCTCACTGCAGGCAGCGCTGAAGTTGCACGGGACGTTGCCATGCACGTTGCCGCTGTTAACCCACGGGTTGGCAAGCCGGAAGACATGCCGGCCGAGGAACTTGAGAAAGAAAAGGACGTCATCAAGGCCCAGCCGGATATGGAAGGCAAGCCTGCTGAAATCGTCGAAAAGATGATGGGCGGCCGGATCAAGAAATTCCTGGCGGAGAACAGCCTGGTCGAGCAGCCGTTCGTCAAGAATCCTGACCAAAGTGTGGGTCAGCTGATTAAGGACAACGGCGGTGAGCTGGTTAGTTTTGTTCGCCTGGAAGTCGGTGAAGGTATCGAGAAGGAAGAAGTGGATTTTGCGGCAGAGGTCGCTGCGGCGGCAGGTACCGGCAAGTCCTGATCCTTCTGACAGGTGCCAGGGCGATGTCCGGGGCACCTTCCAAGTCTGCCACGTTAGCCGGAGTTTTCCGGTTCTCGTGGCGGGCTTGTATCTGAGATACCCCTTTTTTTGAGGAGTATGTCAGATACAAGCCTGAGAAGCTTGTCCTGCCAGGCACCAAGCCAGACACATAGAAGGGGATCCTCATGCCGAAGTCGTCCAATACCCAGCCCAGATACAAACGCGTCCTGCTCAAGCTCAGTGGTGAAGCCTTGATGGGCGAGCACGATTTTGGCATCGATCCAAAAGTGCTTGATCGGATGGCATTGGATATTGGTTCGCTCATTGGCATTGGTGTTCAGGTAGGCCTGGTCGTTGGCGGCGGCAATCTGTTCCGCGGTGCGGCGTTGAACGCCGCTGGTATGGACAGGGTGACCGGCGACCATATGGGCATGCTGGCCACGGTCATGAATGGACTGGCCATGCGTGACGCCCTGGAGCGATCCAACATCCGTACCCGGGTTATGTCTGCCATCCCTATGAGTGGTATTGTTGAGCATTATGATCGCCGGCGGGCGGTGCGCGACCTGAAAGACGGCGATGTGGTGATTTTCTGTGCAGGCACCGGTAACCCGTTCTTTACGACCGACTCAGCCGCTTGCCTGCGGGGAATCGAAATTGAAGCGGATGCCGTGCTGAAGGCTACCAAGGTTGATGGTGTTTATTCCGCTGATCCATACAAGGATCCGACCGCGGAAAAATACGATCGTCTCACCTATGACGAGGTGCTGGACAAAAAGCTGGGCGTGATGGATCTGACCGCTATATGCCTTGCGCGGGATCATGGTATGCCTCTCCGGGTCTTCGACATGAACCGCTCTGGCGCGCTGACCCGTATCGTGACCGGGGAGTCAGAAGGCACACTGATTGAGTAATCTGATTGAGACATTTTGTACAACGAATCCGAGGACGCTGCAGTGATTGACGATATTAAAGCTGATGCTGAAAAGAAGATGAAGAAAAGTCTTGAATCCCTGAATTGGGCTTTTAATAAAATCCGTACCGGGCGAGCGCATCCGTCCATTCTGGACAGCGTAACCGTGGATTACTACGGCCAGGAGACACCGCTCAAGCAGGTGGCGAGCGTGAATGTCGAGGACAATCGTACGTTGGCCGTTTCTCCGTGGGAGAAGCCTCTGCTACCGAAGATCGAAAAAGCGATCATGATGTCGGACCTGGGCCTGAACCCGTCGAATAACGGTGAGGTTATTCGAATTCCCATGCCGATGTTGACTGAGGAAACCCGTAAGGAAATGGTCAAGCAGGCCAGAGCTGATGCGGAGCATGGCAAGGTTTCCGTCCGTAATGCGCGTCGCGACGCCAACAGCACGCTGAAAGAGCTGCTGAAGGAAAAGGATATCAACGAAGACGAAGAGCGTTACGGTGAGGAAGAGATTCAGAAGTTGACCGACCGTTATATCGCTGAGATCGAGAAACAGCTCAAGGCCAAGGAAGAGGACTTGATGGCTGTCTGATCAGCCAGTCCAATTCAGTACAATGATCAGTTGGTGCCATTGCTTTTGTCCGGTATCGACTGAACAGGGGATTGCATGACGGAAAGTGTATCCGCAGAGATTCCGGTTTCGGCTAGTAGCCGGCCCCGGCATGTGGCCATTATCATGGATGGTAACAATCGCTGGGCAAAGGCACGGCGACTGAAAGGCGTCGCGGGCCACAAGGCCGGTGTGAAGGCGGTGAGGTCGGTGGTTGAAACCTGTGCCCGGCAAGGGGTGGAGGTGCTTACCCTGTTCGCGTTCTCCAGCGAAAACTGGCGCCGCCCGGAAGACGAAGTGTCGGCCCTTATGCGCCTGTTTCTGTTTGCGCTGGAGCGGGAAGTCAAAAAACTGCATCGCAACGACATTTGCCTGCGCATGGTCGGCGATCGCTCTGCGTTCAGCGCCGACTTGCAGGAACATATGGAGCGCGCAGAGGCGCTTACCCGCGACAACACCCGGATGACGCTGGTCATCGCCGCCAATTATGGTGGGCACTGGGACATCACCCAGGCCAGCCGTAAAGTGGCTGAGAAGGTTCGTTCCGGGGAGCTGGCGCCCTCCGATATCACCGATGACCTTATCCAGCAGCACCTCTCCATTGGCGACCTGCCTATGCCGGATCTGATGATTCGTACGGCTGGCGAGCAACGCATCAGCAATTTTATGCTTTGGCACCTGGCTTATACCGAACTGTATTTTTCTCCCGTTTACTGGCCCGATTTTCAAGAGCAGGAAATGAGTCAGGCACTACAGGCATATGCGGGCCGGAAACGCCGTTTTGGTCAGACCGATGACCAGATTGCCAGCGTTTCGTCAGAACAATAACGACAAGATAGCGAACGATATCGTGCTAAAAACCCGTATTATTACCGCGCTTATCCTGGCACCCATCGCCATTGGCGGAATTTTCTTCCTGCCGCCCTTGGGGTTTGCCCTGTTTACCGGGGGTATTATCACCATTGGTGCCTGGGAGTGGGCCAATATGTCCGGCCTGGCTGCGCCAGCAGCTCGTGTTGTGTACGCCCTTGTGGTCGCGGTGGTGTTATACGGACTGCTGAACGTTCCGGCTGTTGCGGTACTATGGCTGGCATTGTTCTGGTGGGTACTGAGTTTCCTGCTGGTACGAAATTACCCCAGCGGTTCTGAGCGCTGGGGCGGTGTGCCTGCCCGCGCCCTGATGGGCTTGTTAGTGCTGGTTCCCGCGTGGGTAGGGCTGAATCATCTTCGTACCGGCGGTTTTCAGTTCGGTGACAGTGCCAACAACCTGCTGCTTATTCTCTATGTGTTCTGCGTGGTCTGGGTGGCTGATATCGGCGCCTATTTTGCCGGCCGTGCGTTTGGCAAGGCGAAGCTCGCGCCCCGGGTCAGTCCGGGAAAATCCTGGGCGGGTGTCTGGGGTGGCCTGGTGGCAGTCGCGATCTTCGCGATTATCATCAGTGCGCTGGCCTCAGCCAGCACCATGCAGTTGCTGTTACTGGTTGTTGCGAGCCTGATCACTGGTGCCGTTTCCGTGCTTGGCGATTTGCTGGAAAGCATGCTGAAACGTTTCAGGGGTATTAAAGATAGCAGTCAACTATTGCCGGGCCATGGCGGTATCATGGACAGAATTGACAGCCTGACGGCTGCGATTCCGGTATTTGCCCTGATCATTACCCTGATGGGGTGGTTGACGACGGGGCAGTGGTGACTATTGTGAAACGTCGTGTTTCGATACTTGGGGCGACTGGCTCCATTGGCCTGAGTACGCTTGATGTCATTCGCCGCCATCCGGAGCGGTTTTCGGTTTCAGCTTTAACCGCCAGTACCAGTGTCGACAGCATGGTGGAGCTGTGCCATGAGTTTCGTCCGAGGTATGCGGTCATGGCCGATGAAAATGCGGCTGCTGCGTTGTCTCGTGCGTTGAGTGACCTGCCGTCAGTGATGGTTCTCGGTGGCTCGGAAGCACTATGCCAGGTCGCGGGCGATGGTGATTCCGATACGGTTATGGCGGCAATCGTTGGGGCCGTGGGATTGCCGCCCACGCTTGCTTCGGTGCGGGCGGGCAAGCGCGTTTTGCTTGCCAACAAGGAAGCGCTGGTTATGTCGGGCAAGCTGTTTATGGATGCGGTTCTGGCATCGGGGGCTGACGTTCTGCCAATCGACAGCGAACACAATGCCATCTTCCAGTGTATGCCCCCGGACAAGGTCCGGGATACCCGCGGCGCGGGGATTACGCGAATTCTGCTCACTGCCTCCGGCGGGCCGTTTCGTACTCACTCGGCCGAATCCCTGCGCAACGTGCTGCCTGCCGAGGCCTGCAATCACCCCAACTGGTCGATGGGGCAGAAGATTTCAGTCGATTCCGCGACCCTTATGAACAAGGGGTTGGAACTGATAGAAGCATGCTGGCTGTTCAACACCACGCCGGAAATGATAGAGGTGCACGTCCATCCGGAGAGCATCATTCATTCGATGGTTGAGTACGCTGATGGGTCCGTTCTGGCGCAGCTCGGTAGTCCTGACATGCGCACACCCATTGCCAACGGTCTCGCGTGGCCCGAGAGAATTGAAGCCGGCGTCGCCCCGTTGGATCTGTTTCGTATCGGACAGTTTCACTTTGAGCGCCCGGATCTGGAGCGCTTTCCGTGCCTGAGGTTGGCAGCGGAGGCGTTCCATAAGGGCGGAACGGCACCAGCGGTAATGAATGCCGCAAACGAAGAGGCCGTGGCCGCCTTTCTTTCCGGTAACCTGTGTTTTGCGGATATCCCCCTTATCATAGAGCGTACGTTGGCAGCCACCGAGGTTGTACCGGCGGACAGTTTCGATACCATCTTCGCGAAGGATGCTGAGAGCCGCGCCGTCGCACGGGAACAGATACGGGGGCTGGCTGTCTGAACCATGCGAGTCCCGAGAGGCGGTCCTATCATCACCAACAGAGAGCATTATGCAGATCGTTGAAACCGTATTGGCGTTGATACTGACGCTGGGCATTCTGGTGACGCTCCACGAAGCTGGTCACTTTTGGGTGGCTCGCCGCTGCGGTGTCAAGGTTTTGCGGTTTTCTGTCGGTTTCGGGAAGCCGCTGTTTTCATGGTACGACCGACATGGGACCGAGTTTGCGGTTGCGGCTATCCCTCTAGGCGGCTACGTGAAAATGCTGGATGAGCGGGAAGGGCCTGTGCCCGAAGAGCTCAAGAGCCAGGCGTTCACTGCCAAGCCCCCCTCAAAGCGTATTGCCATTGCTGCCGCAGGGCCCGTAGCGAATTTCCTGTTTGCCATTGCTGCGTACTGGCTGCTCAGCGTGGTTGGCTTCACCACGGTTGCTCCGATTGTCGGGGAGGTCAGTCAGGACAGTGTTGCACAACGGGTTGGGCTCACCAGTGGCATGGAAATTCACCAGGTCGACGGCCGTCGTGTGACGTCCTGGCGCGACGTAAACATGCGCCTACTTGAGCGCACGGGTGAGTTTGGTGAGGTAACCATCGATGTCTCGCAGAACGGGAGTCGTGGGACGCTGCGGGGGCCTCTGGATGGCTGGAGGTTAAGTGAGGATACACCAAACCCATTGGGTGAGTTTGGTGTAACGCCCTGGCGGCCCGATGTACCGGCAATACTGGGGGAGATATCACCAGGTGGCCGGGCTGAGGCCGGCGGGTTGAAGTCCGGCGACCGAGTGGTTGAGGTGGACGGCAAGCCAGTAGCGGACTGGTTCGAGCTGGTGTCGTTCATACGCGAGGCGCCCGAAACGCCCCTGGAGCTGACAGTCGAACGCGGTGGTCGCATGGAAAAAATCCGTGTGACGCCCGCGGAAAAAACAGCAGACGATGGCAGTGTTACCGGTTTCGTGGGTGCAGGTGTCAGCGAGGTGACCTGGCCTGATCACGTACTCAGGGATGTCAGTTATGGTCCCCTGGCAGCGATTCCCAATGCGCTCTCCGAAACCTGGGGTGACACTCGATTAACCCTGGTCGCGATCAAAAAAATGGTGACCGGATTGCTTTCTCCCACTAACCTTAGTGGCCCGATTACCATTGCCAGGATAGCGGAAGCCAGTGTAAGTTCCGGTTTCGAAGACTTTATTCGTTTTCTTGCCTACCTCAGTGTCAGTCTTGGGGTGCTGAACCTGCTACCAATACCGGTTCTTGATGGTGGGCATATTGTTTATTACACCATTGAAGCCATCCGTCGGAAGCCTCTTTCAGAGCAGGCCCAGGCATTCGGACTGCGTATTGGAATGGCAATGATCCTTACATTAATGGTGTTCGCACTTTACAACGACCTGATGCGGTTGTGAGAATTGCGAACTCCTTACGCGCATCAACAGGCGAAATTATTGAATGAGACGTTCTCTTCTGGGTATAGCTGTAGGCTTGGTAGTCGCCACCTCAATCATAAAACCGGCACTGGCTGATGAATTCACCGTATCCGATATCGAGGTAGAAGGCCTTCAGCGGGTATCCGCAGGGACGGTATTTTCCGCATTTCCCGTTTCGATCGGGGAACCGGTCGATGAGGTGGAGTTGTCCGACGCCATCAAAGATCTGTTCCGTACCGGCCTGTTTACCGATATCAAGGCCAGCCGTGATGGTGGTGTGCTGATCCTTACGGTCCAGGAACGGCCTTCGATCACGTCCATAGAGATTGAGGGCAACAAGAACATCGAAACCCCCATGCTAATGGATGCGCTATCCGGAGCCGGGCTCCAGGAAGGGCAGGTATTTCGCCGGGCAACCCTGGAGCGGCTGGAGCTTGAGATTCTCCGGTCCTACATCAGCCAGGGTCGTTACAACGCGCGGGTGAAAGCCACCGCAGAGGATCTTCCCCGCAATCGCGTTGCCATCAAATTGGACATTAACGAAGGCACGGTTGCAGCTATCCAGCACCTCAATATTGTGGGTAATGACGCGTTTGACGACGAGACGCTGCTGGATCTGTTTGAGCTCCAGACCACCAGCTGGTGGAATTCCATCACCAGCGCCGACAAATATGCCCGGGAGCGCCTGAGCGGCGACCTGGAGTCACTGCGGTCCTTCTACCTTGACCGCGGCTACATCGACTTTACGGTTGAGTCCAGCCAGGTCTCGATTTCTCCCGACAAGAAACAGGTTTTTATTGCCATCTCGTTGAACGAGGGGCCTCAATACACGGTGTCAGACGTCAACCTGCGCGGCGAGCTGATCGTACCTGAGGAAGAGCTGCGGGAGCTCATTCCCATTGAAGAGGGCGACGTGTTCTCTCGTTCCCGGATGACGGCGATTTCGGAAGCGCTTTCCCGTCGTCTTGGCCGCGAAGGTTATGCGTTTGCAAACGTGAATGCGGTGCCGGAACCTGCCGATGACAATACAGCGTCAGTAACCTTCTTCGTGGAGCCTGGTAAGCGGGCGTATGTCCGGCGCATCAATTTTGATGGCAACGTCTCCACCCGGGACGATGTGTTGCGCCAGGAAATGACCCAGATGGAAGGTGGCGTCGCCTCCACCGACCGGATCGAATTCTCGAAAACAAAGCTGGAGCGACTTGGCTTCTTCGAAACCGTCGATGTGGAGACGGTTCCTGTGCCCGGTACCGATGATCTGGTGGACGTAAACTATTCGGTAGCGGAACAGGCAACAGGTAGCCTGTCGGCATCTGTCGGCTTCTCACAGGCCTCCGGGGTAATCCTTGGTGCCAACGTGTCCGAGAACAACTTCTTTGGCAGTGGCAAACGTGTGTCCTTTGGTGTGAATGTCAGCGACTCCATCAAAAGCGCCAATTTCTCCTACCAGGATCCTTACTACACCGTAGACGGCGTTAGTCGTGGTTTCAGTGTGTTTGCCCGTGAAACTGATTTTGAAGAGCAGGATATTTCATCCTATCTGCTGGATGAGTACGGTGGCCGGCTTACCTTCGGCTATCCCACGGACAACATTACCCGTCTCAATTTCGGGCTTGGGTATACCCTGTCCAAAGTGAAGGAAGGCGCGTTCACCTCAGATGAAGTCAGAACCTTCATTGATGAAGAGGGCAATGATTTCAACAATTACTTCCTGTTTGGCTCCTGGCGTCGCAGTACCCTCAACCGTGGCGTCTTGCCCAGCGACGGTTATAGCGTATCCTTGTCCGCCGACGTGGCTGTGCCCGGCAGTGATCTAACGTTCTATAAACTGAATCAAAAAACCGAGTTCTATCAACCGTTGAACGATAACCAGACATGGGTATTCAGGGCGCGTTCCGAGATTGGCTATGGCGACGGCTACAACGGTCGAAGCGTGATGCCGTTCTACGAGCACTTCTATGCCGGTGGCTATGGTTCGGTGCGCGGTTATGAGGCAAACTCTCTCGGCCCGCTTGCCACAAACGCGCCGAATGACTTCTCCGATCCGGATCCCTTTGGTGGCAGTTTGCTGACCGAGGGCAGCCTGGAACTGATTTTCCCCACGCCGTTTGCCGGGGATACCCGTTCCATGAGAACCGCGTTTTTCGTGGATGCGGGGCAGGTATTTGACGCCGACCGGAATTTTGACCCGGCCCTGGATGAAATTCGCCTGTCTGCCGGTGTAGGATTCCAGTGGATCACGGCGGTTGGGCCGTTGGCGTTCAGTCTTGCCAAACCCTTGAACGACAAGAGCGGTGATGACACCCAGGTGTTCCAGTTCTCCCTTGGCCAGACATTCTGATCATCAGGGTTAGGGGAGAGCGAAAGACAATGATAAACAGGAGAAATAACATGTTCCGATTTTCCGTTGCAGCGGTCCTGGCAGCGCTACTGGTCGCATTACCTGCTGCAGCCGAAACCAGGATAGGCGTGGTTGATCTTCGTCAGGCCTTGTTCTCGTCCAGCGATGCGCGGGCGTTCAGCGAGACACTGCAGAAGGATTTTGCGGGCGAGGAAGCCAAGGTGCGTGAAGCCCAGGATGCCGCCCGCAAGCTCAAGGAGCGTCTTGAGAAAGATGGTGCCATGATGAATGACGCCGAGCGCCAACAGATGGCGGCTGAGTTTCAGGAGAAGGTAAAGGAATTCAATTTCCTTAAGCAGCGCCTGGACTCCACGGTGGCCAATCGCAAGCAACAGTTCCTCGAAGAAGCCCGTCCAGAGGTAGACGCGGCGGTTAAGGAGCTTCTGGAAGAGAACAACCTCGACATGATCCTGCCCAGTGAGGCGGTAGTGTATGTCAAGCCGGAAATGAATCTGACAGAAGAGTTGCTAGAGAAACTGGACCGCTGATACCGCGGGCCGGATAATGGCCAGCCCGGATAAACCTTGTGGAGCTGACAATGACAAAGCGTTCGTACCGGCTGGGCGACATTGCTTCTGAGCTTGGCGCGGAGCTCAAGGGCAATCCCGATACGGAAATCAACGGGCTTGCGACGCTTCAGGCGGCCTCTCCGGGCCAGATAGCCTTCCTGGCCAATCCGTCGTACGGACGCTACTTGGCGGAGACCAGCGCTTCAGCGGTTATAATCTCGCCGTCGATTGCGGACCAGTGTCCTACCAATGCCTTATTACTGGATAACCCCTACCTCGGCTATGCTCGCCTGAGCCATTGGTTTGATCCTGCGCCGGTTGCGACGCCAGGTATTCACCCGTCGGCTGTCGTGGCGTCCTCTGCATTCGTGTCTGATACGGCTTGCATAGGGCCGCAGGCTGTTGTTGAAGCCGGGGCCTTCGTAGGCGAAAACGTCGTCGTGGGCGCTGGCTGTGTTATCGGCGCCCGGTGCCAGATTAGCGAACAGTCTATACTGCGTCCACGGGTAACCCTCGCCCACGATATCGTTGTGGGTAAGCGTTGCCATATCCTCAGTGGTGCGGTCATTGGTTCCGACGGTTTCGGGTTTGCCAATGAAAAGGGCGCTTGGCATCGCATAGCCCAGCTTGGCCGGGTCATTCTGGGGGATGATGTTGAAGTGGGTGCAAACACCACTATTGATCGGGGAGCGCTCGACGACACGGTCATTGGTGATGGGGTGAAACTTGATAACCTGATTCAGATTGCGCACAACGTCAGTATCGGCGACCACAGCGCCATGGCAGCAATGGTTGGTATTGCCGGCAGCACCCGTATCGGAAGCCACTGTGTCTTTGGGGGTGCGTCAGGCGTGGCGGGGCATCTGAATATTGCGGATCAGGTACACTTGACCGGCATGACTCTGGTGACGGGTGACATTCGGGAGCCGGGCGTGTATTCGTCGGGAACCAGCGCCGATAGCAATCGGCAATGGCGTAAAAATGCCGTGCGTTTTCGTCAGCTTGATGCCTTGGCGCGTCGGCTTAAAGAACTGGAAAAGAAAATGGAAGGCTGAGGCCGATACTGATGATGTACATTGATGAAATCATGGAATACCTACCCCATCGCTACCCGTTTTTGCTGGTTGATCGGGTAACCGAGGTAGAAAAGGGACAATTCATCAAGGGGTATAAGAACATTTCCCTTAATGAGCCGTTCTTCACGGGGCATTTCCCCAACAATCCGATCATGCCAGGCGTTCTGATTATTGAGGCTATGGCGCAGCTATCAGGTATTCTCGGCTTTGTGACGGTTGGCCGGAAACCCTCAGACGGCGTGGTACAATACCTTGCTGGTTCCAGCAAAGCGCGTTTCAAGCGCCCCGTGGTGCCGGGGGACAGACTGTACATGGAGTCACAGGTTATTTCCGGAAAGCGTGGAATCTATAAATTCGAGTGCCGCGCACTGGTTGATGATGAAGTCGTCTGTGTGGCAGAAATATTGACCGCTGAGAGAGAAGTTTGATGGCGACAAAAGAATGGTCGGGAGTCCATCCTCAGGCGATTGTGGACTCTTCTGCCAAGCTTGCAGACGACGTTACGGTTGGCCCATGGAGTTACATTGGCCCGGACGTGGAGATCGGTGAAGGCACCGAGATTATGTCTCACGTTGTGATCAAAGGCCCCACGAAAGTTGGCCGTAACAACCGCATATTCCAGTTTTCCAGCGTTGGTGAGGAGTGCCAGGACAAGAAATACGCAGGTGAGCCGACCACTCTGGTCATCGGTGATGACAATATCATCCGTGAGAACTGCACCGTTCATCGAGGTACGGTTCAGGATCGCGGAGAAACCCGTATCGGCAATGGCAACCTGCTGATGGCCTACGTTCATGTGGCGCATGACTGTGTCATTGGTAACAATACGATCCTTGCCAACTGCGCTACGCTGGCAGGCCATGTGTCCGTGGGCGATTTTGCCATCCTGGGCGGTGGCACCATGGTTCATCAATTCTGTCATATAGGAACCCACAGCATGAGCGCTGGTGGCAGCATTGTGCTGAAAGACATCCCTGCGTATATCATGGCAAGCGGGCAATCCGCGCAGCCGTTTGGTATGAATGTAGAAGGTTTGCGCCGCCGTGGTTTCAGCAAGGACGTGTTGCTGGCTCTCCGCCGGGCTTACAAGGTTATCTATCGCCAGGGGCTGACCACGGAGCAAGCCGTTGAAGAGCTGGAAAAGGCCTATTCCGATATTTCTGAAGTAAAACCCCTGATCGATTCCCTTCGTGGCGCTGACCGCGGCATCATCCGCTAACCAGGAAGTGGACGCCCCGGTGATGGACCATCACGAAAGCTCTGTTGTTGTCAGCACCCGCAAAGTGACTTTTGCCATCGTGGCCGGAGAGGCGTCAGGGGATATCCTTGGCGCTGGTCTGATCCGTTCCCTGCGCCTCAGGTATCCGAACGCGCGGTTTGTCGGTATTGGTGGCGATGAAATGATCGCGGAAGGCTTCCACTCTCTCGTTCCTATGGAACGGCTATCGGTGATGGGGCTCGTCGAGGTGCTCGGGCGAATACGGGAGCTGTTCGATATTCGCGCGCGGCTGATGAACTACCTGCTGGCGACACCGCCGGACGTCGTCATTGGTATCGACTCCCCGGACTTTACCCTGGGCATTGAGCGCAGGTGTCGTGATGCCGGTATTCCGACCGCCCATTATGTCAGCCCGTCCGTCTGGGCATGGCGGCAGAAGCGGATCTTCACGATCGCCAAATCCGTCAACCTTATGCTTACCCTGTTCCCGTTTGAGGCCCGTTTCTACGAAGAGCACAGCGTGCCCGTGGCCTTTGTAGGGCACCCCTTGGCGGACCGCATTCCAATGATGCCTGACACAGCCGGTGCCCGTCAGTCCCTGGGGCTTCTGCAAGATGCGCCGGTGCTGGCCATTCTTCCGGGGAGCCGGGGCGGAGAAGTGGAGCGCCTGGGAACTCTTTTTCTGGAAGCCGCCCGTTGGATCCAGGGCAGGCGTCCAGATCTGCAACTGGTGATTCCGTGCGTAAACCGGGAGCGGGAAAAGCAGGTTCGGGCACTGGTGGAAGCTCTGGACGTGAAACTGGCGGTGACCATTGTGCGGGGCCGTTCCCGAGAAGTGATGGCATCGTCCGACGTGGTATTGCTGGCGTCCGGAACCGCCACTCTGGAAGCCATGTTGCTGAAGAAGCCCATGGTGGTGGGTTACCGGTTGAGTCGTGTCAGCTATGCATTGGTCTCAAGGCTGGTCAAGGTGCCTTATGTGGCCTTGCCAAACCTGCTGGCCAAGGAGCAACTGGTTCCGGAGCTATTGCAGGATAATGCTTCGCCCGAGTCTCTCGGAGAAGCCGTGCTTGAGCGTCTTGAAAATGAATCCGAACGCGCCCGTCTGACAGCCGCTTTTTCACAATTGCACGAACAGCTGCGACAGGGGGCCGACGAGCAGTCTGCTGCAGCCGTTTCTGCATTAATAGAAGAAGGCGGGGCACTATGAGCAAGCGCCCTTTACCGCCGTTTGAGTGCCAATACAGGGGGCGGCTATTAGCCGGTGTGGATGAGGTGGGACGAGGGCCGCTGGTGGGGGCTGTCGTCACTGCTGCCGTTATTTTGGATCCGGAAAGGCCAATACCGGGCCTGGCGGATTCGAAGAAGCTGACGGACAAGCGCCGTGAGGTTCTTTACGAACAGATCATCGAGCACGCAGCCTCCTGGAGCCTGGGGCGCTGTGAAGCCGGTGAGATCGACAGGCTGAACATATTCCAGGCAACTATGGTGGCTATGGAGCGTGCCGTGGCGGGCCTGCATGTCGCTCCGGAATATGTGCTGGTGGACGGTAACCGCTGTCCCGGATGGCGCTGGGCCTCGGAGCCAGTGGTGAAGGGCGACAGCCGGGTGGAAGCCATCAGTGCTGCGTCCATTATCGCCAAAGTAACTCGGGACAGGGAGATGGTCGTGCTCCATGAAGAATTCCCTGAGTACGGCTTTGCCAGCCACAAGGGCTATCCCACCCCGGTACACCTCGAAGCGCTCGGTAGATTGGGCGCAACCGCCCACCATCGTCGCTCATTTCGCCCGGTTCAGGACGCGATTGATGCCGTGGGCTTGTACAGCCGTGCCGAGGATCAGGAACTGCAATATCCCGCCGATTTGTTTGAAAATATCGATTGACAGTTTCCGGTCAAATCCTTAGTATACGCGCACGTTGATCGGGGTAGGCCCCGGTAAACAACCAGTTTGATGCGGGGTGGAGCAGTCTGGTAGCTCGTCGGGCTCATAACCCGAAGGTCGTAGGTTCGAATCCTGCCCCCGCTACCACTTATAAAAAGCCGGTCTTTGACCGGCTTTTTTGTGTCTGTTTTACTTGTTTCAGTACTGAATTCCGCTCGCACATTTTTCTACCTTTTTGCAACTCCCTTCCATTAGCTTGCTTCAAATCTAATGCCTTGGTACCGAAAGCATCGCTCAAGGTTGGTGCGTCGGGCAAAAACTTGCCTGCAGATCCAAGTGTTTTGAGGCATTTTGCAATTTTATTACCGTTTCTTGTCGAAAAATTGACAGTTTTTTAACTGGTATGATGATGCCATTCACATCGATACTCGCCGCCGCTTTGTATAATTTCCCAAATAGACGAAGTATTGGTGAAAAAAACTATGAATCGCGTCATTAAAATGTCACAAAAATGTATAGCCGCGTTTTTTGTAGGAGTTGTGATTACGGGATGTGGTGGCGATTCGTCAGGGAGTTCCAGCAGGGAAGGTGTCGCGCAAGGTTCCCCGTCAGGGATCTTCGAGCGTTCGGCGTCGCTGAGCTGGAACGCTCCGTCAACTCGAGCGAACGGTGATGGCATCAAGATGGGCGAGTTGTCCGGCTACGTCATCAACTATGGCCAGAACCCAGAAAGGCTTTCCGAAACGGTGCGGATTGGCGATGCCGGAACCATGGAATACATCTTTGATAACCTGGACGATGGCACCTGGTACTTCACCATCCAAGTGGAAGATGCCGATGGTTTGATGAGTGCGCCATCAGCACCGGTCAGTAAAACCATCTAACTCGGGCTGCGTATGTCTGATCTGGAGTATCGGTACTGCCTGGCCCTTAGCCCAGTGGGTGCGTTACCGGCAGTTTTAGAGTAAAGGCCGACCCTTCTCCGGGGCGCGAGCGAAGGGTGATTTCACCGCGATGCTTTTCGACCACAACGTTCACAAACGACAGCCCAAGGCCCGTGCCATGGTTGCCGGAAATCTCACTGCTTTTCTTGCGCTGATAACGGTCAAACAAGTAGGGAATCTCTTCGGGAGCAATGCCTTCTCCCTCGTCGGTTACGGTAAGGCATGCTTGGTGGCCCGCCTGAAAGACCTGGATATTGACGATCGAGCCGGAGGGGCTGTACTGCACGGCATTGGTCAACAGATTGATCACGGTGCGTTCAAGCAGTTCTGCATTTCCTTTCAGCCATAAATCCTCGGTTCCCTGAAGTAATAGCTGAATGCTTTTCTCGGCGGCCTGCTCGCTGACGCTGTCGCGGGCGTTCTCGACGATGGCCAAAAATTCGCATTCGTAAAATCGGGTCTCAGTCAGCTGTTCGGCCCTGGCAAGCTGCACGAATTCTTCGGCAAGGTGATAGCTTCGTTTCGCTAGCCGGCCCAGTTGGTCGAGCTGTTCCGGCTCGATATGGCCACGATTCCGCTTGAGCTGTTCGATCAATGCAAGTTGGGAAACCAGCGGTGAGCGAACATCGTGGGAAATGAAGTCGATGGCCTCCCGGTGTTGTCGCTGCTGTTCCCTGAGCTCCGAGATGTCCGATATGTTGGCGATAATGCCATTTTGATCGCTGTCGGGAAGTGCGAACGGTGCGAAGTGAATCAGGAAATCCTTATTTCGAATCCGTAGGTCCACGGTGCGGCTCTGGGCCAGCGTAAGGGTTTCCGAGACGGTTTCATGCCAGGGCGGATTGTCCCGTGGGTCATGTCCCTCCAGAAGTCTGGCCAGGGGCAGGCCGCTAAGGCTTGGCATGGGTTCACGAAACCATTCTTCAATGTGGCCGTTGGCAAAGCGGATAACGCCTAACTCGTCGGTTACGATAATGCCGTCCGGCATGCGTTCGAAGCTGCGCCTGATAAACCTCTGCATCTGACTCATGCGCTCGGTCGCCACGCGTACTCGCTCGATTCGGGCTGAGATGTTTTCCCGTGGCCCCGGTTTGGGCGCCTGCGAAGGGGGGCTGGACAGCGGCAAACGGCGGAGGTAACGCTGGGTCGCCTCCCGACTCAGGTTATTAGGCAGTTTGAGCCCGATTTTGTAGGTTACGCCATTGCGTACCAGGCCGATCCAACTCTGGCCCTCAATGTGATGCCAGTGGCCGGGAGTTTCCAGTGGAGGGATATCGCCGGAGGTCAGGCCAGACGACGTGATCACCTCACCGCCTTCAGCCAACAACCAGCCCTCTGGTTGAAGCAGGGCCTGGAAATGGCTGAGCAGTTGCGGTGGGTGCCTCAGTGACGGCTCTTCGAGGGTCATGGTGGGCCCGCGGGCAAGCTCGTCAAGCTGCCGGTTGAGGAAGCTGTTGGTCATGGCCAGCCGTAGTGCGCTGGATACGGGCAGCGCCAGCAGGGGAATCACGATGGCGTGGGAGATCGGTAGCCAGAGCTTGGCTCCGACCAACAGCAGCGCATGCAGAAGAGCCAATAAGCCGAGGCTAGTCAAACAGAGCAAAATACTACGTGCCGGTCGCATGCGGGGTAGGGTGAACGACAATAGAGCGATGATAAAAACGGCGAGACCAATCGCAATAGGCTTCGATACCCGTGATATCAATTCGTCTTTCACCAATGCGGAATAGCTGTTGGCGTGGAACTCAACGCCGGACATGGGCTGTTTGAGGCCCGAAAACGGGGTGGGCAGGATGTCGCCAAAGCCCGGTGCGGTTGCTCCCACAAACACGGTTTGCCCTTTGAAAGCATCCTTTGCGAATTGCCCATCAAGCACCTTGGTATAGGAGTGGGAAGGCAGCGTCCCGGCACCACCAGCCATTGGAATGGCGCGGTAGTGCTGTCTGACGTTTGTGTAGGGCGGCACACTGGATATTTCCGGGCCCGGTGACGGTGTATCAGAGGCCGCCAGTGCCAGGCTGGGCCATAGCTGATCACCCAGGCCATTGAACAGATAAAGTCCTCGCGCCAAGCCGTCTTCGTCAAGCTCCACGTGGGCGTGCCCAAGCGTTGCAGCTGCGGACGCCAACGCAGGGGCGGGAAGTTGTTCGCTGATCAGGTAGTGCCGGGAGGGCGGCGACAGATGAAGCGGCAGGATGACGTTGCCGTGTTTCTGCATGGCGTTGGCCATTGCCTGGTCTGCCGGCGATGGTTCGGGGAACAGGATGTCGAAGACAATCGTTTTGGCGCCGGCCTGATGGAGTTTCTCAATGAGCTGTGCATGGGTTGTCCGTGGCCAGGGCCAGCGCCCCAGGCGATCCATGCTCAGTTCGTCAATGGCGATAACAACGACGTCATCGGCCGGTTCTGCGGGTGTTGCGGTGATAAGGGTGTCGTAAAGCCAGAAGTCCAGGCGCTCTGGAGCAGAGGTCGTCTGGAACAGTAGCAAAAATGTCAGTAGTGGCAGGCCCAGCGTCCAAGGTGTTGTTTTAATGGGAAACCAGTTCCGGGTCATGGGGCCTGCTGTCGGGTATCAGGAAATTGTGGGTTATTCCAGAAACAATTCCCTCCCTGGTCCCCACCGGCTTTCGAGCGGACCGTCAGAGAGGGCTTTCAGGCGAACAAAATACCGTCTTCCGGGAATGAGGCGCAAGGCCGCAGTGGTATCCGACAGCGTAGCCTCTTTGATGATGTTGTTAAATCCCGGTTCTTCAGACAGCTGCAGGCGATAATCGGTTGCAGTATCCACCTTCTGCCAGAATACCCTTACCTGGCTATCGACGTAGTTGACACTGATGATGCGAACCGGTGGCAAGGTCCCGTTCACGACCAGCGAGCGTGCCTCACTCGTGGCCACAGAATTGCCGCCGGCCTCGGTGACCACCCGCCAGTAGTATTGTCCCGGTGTCAGTGGTCGAGAAGGCAGCGCGCTTTCATCAGGCGCCCACTCGCTGGTGGCAATCGTGTTTCCAAAGTCTTTGTCCTCCGCAATTTCCACTCGGGCGACTTCGTTTTCGCCGCGCAACCGCCATCGGAACTCGGGCATGTCGTCGTTAACGGTCGCGCCTGGTTCCGGTTGTTCCAGTGCGGCAGTCCGGGCCTGTAGATCGACTTCGAAAGACATGACGCCGGGCATGCCAGCCATGCCACGATTGTCGATGGCGGCAAGGTGAATCTCGTAGCGGCCATTGTCCAGCAGGTTAATATCGAAATCATTGTCGCTGACTTCGTTGCTGTTAATCCAGCGGCCGGACTCGGCATCAAAGATATCCACGCGATGGCTGTTGGCTCCGTTGGGCGTCCAGCTCAACTGTGCAGGAAGTTGCTTCAACTGCTGCGGCAGGGGGTTAATCTCCGGAGCTGGGGGCAGGCGGCGGATGCTCATTCTGCCCACACCTGCGGTTGAAACGCTGGCGCTATAACCAGCTGGAATCCGGCGTGTTTGCCCCGGCGGGCCAAACGATACCTCGCCCTCGGTAACCCGTAGATCGGTCATGCCGGGCGCAGTCCTGAGGGTAAACATGGTGCCCCTGACCGCCGCCACCGCGGAGGGTGTTTCGATCTCAAAACGTGAACCGCCCTCGATCACGGGTTTCACCTGGGTTTCAATTTCGCCCTGATTGAGGCGCAGGCGGGTGTCCACCATGCCGGACTTCCCATACTGCGTCAGGCGATTGAAGGCGAGGCGGGAATGCGGTGATATCCGCACTACAGAGCCGTCAGCAAGTTCGATGGTTGCCGTGCCAGCCTGTGACCGGATTTCATCACCCACCCGAATCAGGGAATCGCTGGTCAGGGGGCGTTTGGTGCCGTCACTACCGGAAATCAGTTGCACCGACCCGGTCACCGAGTTGACCCGCGCAGGGTTGGGTTGGCGCTGAAGCCAGGCAAGGGGAATTCTCAGGTTGTCTCCACTGCCCACCTTGGCGGGGTTATCGATGCCGTTATGCTGTAGCAGGCGAATGGCGGGAATATCCTTGGACAACAATGCGTCAGCGATCTCCGCAAAATGTTCACCGGGTCGTACCGTATAGATCCACTCCGGCGTCGCATTGGATTCAGGGGTAGCAGTGGCCGCCTGGGAGCCCCGGGTGACCGAAAGTTCCGCCTGTACTGGCAACGCCGCCAGGGAGCTGATTAGGAGCAGCAAACCGGTGAACGTTCGCAGGGTGACGCATTGACTCATGTCAGGCTTGTTCCATGACCGGTACGTTCTCATCCGGGCCAGAGGCTTTCATGGCCTCAAGACGATAGCCGCGCTGGTAAATGGTCTTGATGCGGAAGCCGTTTTCGGGATTAAGGCCCAGTCTGCGGCGAAGCCGGCTCATGTGCGTGTCCACGGTACGGGTATTGATGTCTTTCGCCAGTCCCCATACCCGCTCAAGCAGCATCTCGCGGGTCAGTAGCCGGCCCTGGTTCTGGAACAGGAACAGGGTCAGGTCAAAATCCTTGTCGGTCAGCGTCAGCACGTTGCCGTGAAGCGCAATGGTCCGAAGCTGGGTATTGATCTCGAAAGGGCCGTACTGCAACGATTCTTTTTCGGTATCGGGGCTGGTGCGACGTGCCAATGCATTGATGCGCGCCACCAGTTCTGCCTCGCGAGCGGGTTTGGCGAGGTAGTCGTCAGCACCAGCATCCAGCGCACGTACGATGTCCGTCTCGCTGTCGCGCTGGGTGAGAAACACCACCGGAATCTGCCAGTTCAACTGCGCACGTACGCTTTCCAGAACCTCAATCCCGGTCATGTCGGGTATTTGCCAATCCATCACCAGCAGATCATAGCTGCGGTGAAGGACCGCGCTCAGAAATGCCTGGCCTGACGGAAAACTGTCGCAGTGGTGCCCGCGCTCGGACAACACAGACTGAATGTGCTGAGCCTGTTCATGTTCGTCCTCAAGCAGGGCAATTCGCATCAAACGTCTCCCGACATCAAATTTGTCATATTCAGGCTTCCCGGCCGACGGCGGGGAATGGGTATTGAATTCCGCTTCATATTATTACAAATCCGCAATTTCGCTTCAGTGTCGTTATGTAGTGTTGCGTAAACGGATCGCAGGCTTTCCGTTGTCGTCATCCAGTGTTTGTCGGCAGCCGGGGAAATTACTGCAGCCCCAGAACCAGCCTTTTTTGCCTTGTCTGCGCACCAGGGGCGAAAAACAGTGCGGGCAGGGAATGGGTTTTTCTCCCGTGCCATCCGCCGGCGACTGGTCCTCAATGGGCCGTGTGCCTTTGCAGTCCGGAAAGCGGGTGCAGGCATGGAAGGCACCAAACTTGCCCTCGCGCTGGCGCATGGGAGCTCGGCACTTGGGGCAGTGCGGCTGCCCCTCGCCTGGTGGGGCTGTCTTGGCTTCCTGCTCTGGGGTATTGATGAACCCGCGTATCTGTTCTTTCAGGTCTGCAATAAACTGCTTGGGATTGCCCTCACCGCGGCGAATACTTTCCAGGGTGGCTTCCCAGATGGCCGTCATATCCGGCTTGCTGACGGATTCCGGCAATGAATCAATCAACGCCTTTCCCTTCGGCGTTGACCGGATGTGGCGCTTGTCCCGGTATAGATAGTCGCGCCGGAACAGGGTATCAATGATCGCCGCCCGCGTGGCCTCAGTGCCCAGCCCATCGGTCTCACGCAGGGTTTTGCGAAGCTCTGGATCGCTGACAAAGCGAGCGATATTGGTCATCGCTGACAGCAGCGTGGCGTCGGTGAAGTATTGGGGTGGCTGGGTTTTGCGCTCGGCGATGTCCACCGAGTCACAGAGTATGGGGTCACCGTTCTCCAGGCGGGGGAGGGGCGCTTTGGCGGCCTCCTGTCGGCTTTCCCGCTGGCGAATTTCCAGGGTTTTCCAACCCGGCTGAAGAACAGCGGTTTCTGTCGCCCTGAACGCGTGTTCGCCAATCCCGACAGTTAACTTGCCTTCCCGGTGAATGGCGTCGGCGCTGAACTGCATCAGGTAATACCGGCTGATCAGTTCGTAAATGTTCCTCTCAGCTTCGCTCAGACGTCCATTGGGCGCCTTTCTGGCCGTAGGGATGATAGCGTGGTGGGCATCCACCTTCTTGTCATTCCAGGCTTCGGTGCGGCGGTTCAGATCCGTCGCCTCGCAGGCTGTCGCCAGTTCGCCGGCGACATTGCCAATGGCGTGCACCACACTCTGGCGCTGGTCAAAATGTCCTTCCGGCAGATAACGACAGTCCGAACGGGGATAGGTAATCAACTGATGGCGTTCGTACAGGTTCTGGGCGGTGTCCAATACGTCTTTCGCGCCCATGCGGAACAGTCGTCCCGCCTCGATCTGCAGGGCAGAGAGTGAAAATGGCAGGGGTGGCGCTTCGTTCCTGTCGCGGAAACGGGATTCCGTAACTTTGCCGGGCCGTCCTTCTACGGCCTCGGCGATCTGCCTGGCCACATCGCTGTCCAATAAACGGTCTTCCTCATCCAGGTATTCCCGGTATGCTTCCGAGGGTTGCCAGCGTGCCGTAAACGATTGCTGGTCCGATTCCTCATCCACCGCGTGGCACGTCGCCTGAACGCGGAAAAAAGGTTTCGGCTGGAAGTTCTCAATGGTGGTGTCCCGAGCCACCACCAATCCGAGCACCGGGGTTTGTACACGGCCGACGGAATACACGCCCTGCTGGCCCTGCTGCTGGTAGGACAGGGTATAGAAACGGGTAAGATTAATGCCGTAGAGCCAGTCCGCCCGCTGGCGGGCGAGGGCGGAATGGGACAGGCGGCGAAACTCACGATTGTCCTTGGGAGCCTGGATGGCCTTTGCCACGGCCGCCGGAGTCAGGTCGTTGATCAGGATTCTCTGCACCGGGCACGTGGCACCCGTGTAGCGGATGACTTCGTCCACCAGCAGTTGGCCTTCCCTGTCCGGATCGCCGGCGTGGACAATGGTCGCCGCCTTGCGGATCAGAGACTCCAATACCTTTAGCTGCTGGCGTACGCTGTCCTTGGGCATCACCTCCCAGCGCCCGGGAAACAGAGGCAAATCTTCCTGTCGCCATTTTTTCCAGCGCGGGTCGTACTGGCCGGGTTCCGCCGGTTCCAATAGGTGGCCGATGCACCAGCTAACGGTGCTTGCGTTGCTTCCTTCGCCGCAACGAATCCATCCGTTCCCCTTCTGATGGGGAGCGGGGAGGGCAGCAGCAATTGCCCGGCCCAGGCTTGGTTTTTCAGCAATGTACAGGCGCATAAGTCGGAAGCAGTTTTCGGGTGGGGATGGAAGATGGCGCTTTGTCTGTATCCTGTCAAGGTAACACAGCGTTTGGTGTAGTAGACTGTTCCATAACACATTCAATCAGGAGCAGGCCTGTTTATGTCCACACAACAAGCCATTGAGCAAAAGCTGACAAGCGCTTTCGACAGCCAACACCTCATGGTTGAAAACGAGAGCCACAAACATAGCGTGCCGCCGAATTCTGAAACCCATTTCAAGGTGACTCTGGTGTCTTCAGAGTTCGAGGGGCAGGGTAAGGTCAAGCGGCACCAAGCCATCTACAAAATACTGGCGGACGAAATGGCCGGTGGCGTCCACGCCCTGGCGCTGCATGTGTATTCACCACAGGAGTGGGAGAGGTCCGGCCAGGCTGCGCCTGATTCTCCCAATTGCATGGGCGGCTCCAAGAATGATCCGGCCTTTGCATCCGGAGGTGGCCAGTGAGCCAGTTCTTCCAGATTCACCCGGAAACGCCCCAGAAGCGGCTGATCAACCAGGCCGTGGATATTCTCCGCAAGGGAGGCGTTATTGTATATCCGACCGATTCCGCCTACGCCATTGGCTGTCACCTCGGTGACAAGCAGGCAGCGGACCGGATAAAGCGCATTCGCCGCCTGGATGACAAGCACAACTTCACCCTGATGTGCCGGGACCTTTCGGACATCGGCGTGTTCGCGAAGGTCGACAACACCCAGTATCGGCTGCTCAAGAACTTCACGCCGGGGGCTTACACATTCATTCTGGACGCCACCAGTGAAGTACCACGCCGTCTGTTACACCCCAAGCGTAAAACCATTGGCATGCGGGTGCCGGACAACGCGATTGTGCAGGCGCTGCTGGCGGAACTGGGCGAACCCATCATGAGCAGTACTCTGATATTGCCGGGTGACGAGGACCCGATGACCGACCCTTATGACATCCGGGAAACTCTGGAACACGAGCTGGATCTGATCATCGATGGTGGTTTTTGCGGCCTGGAGGCGACCACCGTGGTGAACATGACTGGGGATGCACCGGAGGTGACTCGCGTCGGTAAAGGGGACCCAGAGCCCTTCCGGATTTAGCGGAATCAGGCCCGGGTGTTGAGGCTCAGGGCGAAATTTTTGCGGTCTGCGTAGTTGGTCGCCTGATCGGTATTAATGGTTCTGCGCAGGCTGTCGTAGCGGTGCGCCAGGTCCTGCAGGCCGTTGAATTGTTGGTTATCGCTGACCAGGGTGTCCAGCAGTGAATTGTTCACGCCGTATGCCTTGTTCAGTTTGAGCGCGTTGTCCACAAAATGCAGGGTGGGCTCGCTGGCGCTGAGCCGGCTGAATGCCTCCCCGAACGGCTTGCTGTTGTTCAGGTCCTGTTCGATACGGCTACGGCTTTCCTCTGGGATGCCACCACCAACGCTGATCTTGCCTTCGTCGTTCTTCGAAACTTCCGCACTGGTTGCCGGGTTGAGTTTGTATTCGGCAAGTTTATGCCGCAGCGTTTCTCGCATATAGGCAAGGTCCTGCCCGACGGTTTGTTTGTATTCCGCCATCTGCAATCGGGTGGACTTGGGGTGGCCGGTATCGAAACTCGCCCGCTCGGACAGGGTGAACCGGTCATCAGTTGCTGAGGCCGGCGCCTCCGGCGCTGTGGGCTTTGGTGCCGCATTGCCCGATGCCGCCGGCTGTTTCTTTTCCATGGCCTGCTGGAACTGGGTGCTGGCTTTGATCAGCGATGTGAGTAGCGACATGGCGTTGGTCCCCTCCCATGGCCAATGAGAAAATGTTGACGGTTTTGGTGTCTAGGGGAGGTGTAAGCATAAAGCGGGCCATCGCGACTTATTGCAGTGCACTTCTAGTATAGTACCCTGAAGAGTTGGCAGGAGGGCCGTCCGCGAGACCGGCCCTCCCTTGGTAGGATCACCCGGATTTATAACGCTTTTCGCAACTCGCCATAATCTCCACTCGTTCTCAGCACGAGGGTGATGTTGTTGTCGTTCCTGTTTCGGAAAAACCAGCCATGGTTGCCGGTGAATGCAGCCACAAGTTCGCCTTCATCTTCCGGAACGCCCCGGCCTTTTTCGTAAGAAATTGACTGGCCGCCTCCATCACCATGGGTATCGAAGTTGATAGGGCCACCCTGAGACACCCAGGAGAACCGGGCTGTAGCACCTTCCTCCATTGTGAGTTTGAACTCAGTGCCTTCTCCCGGTGTGAGAACCACGCGTACTTCATCCTGCCACTGCGGTTCCGCAATTTCTGGTTCAGGCGCAGGCTCAGCAGGCGCAACCTCTACTTCAGGCGAGGGAGCTGGCTCCTCAACGGCTTCATCCACGACAGGTTCTTTGACTTCCGGGGTCTTCTGATCAACCGAGGATTGCACCGCAACCATCTGGGCAGCCTCGTCAGCGGCTGCTTCTTCAGCAAGCTGCTCCTTGATCTCGCCCATTTCAGTCAGGCCCAAAAGGCGACCTGCGCCGGTTGGGTCCAGGGCGTATTCGGCGGGCATGACCACGGTTGCCAGCAGAAACAGCGCCACAATAGCGGCAATGATGGTTGATCGAGCCAGCTTGGCAGTGCTGGGCAGTTCTTCACGGTTGGGTATATCGGTGTTGTACATAATAAATCTCCAGAATCAGGCGACAAAGTAACCGGTGAGCTGATAGCCAAAGAGCAGAAAACCTGCGCTCATCATGGCCACGTTGGCGGTGTAGGCATGCCGGAAAAAACCGTCGGTCTTTCGCCAGAAGCTGATGGCAATCAGGATCATGGCCAGGGCGATTAACTGTCCGATTTCCACGCCCACATTGAAGGCGAGGAGGTTCGGAATCAGGCCGTCCTGTGAGATGTCGTATTCGATGATTTTGGTGGACAGACCAAAGCCATGGAAGAACCCGAAGATCAGCGTGGCGGCCTTGGTATTGGGTTGGAAACCAAACCAACGCTGATAGGCACCGATGTTGTCCAGTGCCTTGTAGACGATGGACAGACCGATAATCGCATCAATGATGTAGCTGTTGATGCCCACGTTGAAGTACACCCCCAGCAGCATCGTCGTGGAATGCCCTAGAGCAAACAGGCTCACGTAGATGGCGATGTGCTTCATTTGGTAGAGGAAGAAAATGACACCCAGCAGGAACAGCAGGTGGTCATAGCCGGTGACCATGTGTTTGGCCCCCAGATAGATGAACGAAATAAGGTTTATCCCGGTAATTTCCTGGATGTACCCCTTGTCGCCCTGGGCGACTGCGTGGGCAAGCACATCGGTACTCATACCCAGCAAGCCCAGTGTCAGAAATATCCAGAGTAGACGGTTACCTGTGCCCATTGAGGACACACCACGGCATCGGCCAGGCAAGTTTGACAACATAAAGACTCCAATCGAATGTGTTTTCTCGGGCCGCGCAAGCGGCAAGAATCAAGCGGAAAGGAGAGCTTTTGGAGGGCGTTCAAGCCGATAGCGCAAACTGCGGGGAGAACCTCCGGCAAAGGGCACGGGCTGCCGGAGAACGGTGAGGCTTTGGGAAACAAACGGAACCCTGAGGTGGTCCACGGTCTCGTGGGTATGATTGCCAGCATCATGATGCACTGATGATGTCTCTGGCTCTTCGTCAAAACCGTGGGTGTGTCCATGCGCACCATGACTGCCCGGTTGGCCGTCAAACTGCGATTTCCAATCGCCTGCCAAGTTGGCCACACCATGAGAGAATGACTCGCCAATCACCGACAGTGACAGGCCCACCAATACAAAGAGTATGACGAGCGTTGGAAGCAGTTTTCTCTGGTGAATGGCCGAAATCATCAATCTAACGCGTCGAGTCTGTGGTTGGATTTCAACGAGAACGGAGGATACCATCCCCCCACGGGGGATAGGAATTAAAAATGGTAAATGATCACACGCATCAATCTCACCCGAATATTATCAAACGCCTGAAGAGGGCTAACGGCCATCTTGAAAGCGTGATTGGCATGATTGATCAGGGAAAACCCTGCCTGGAACTGGCCCAACAGCTTCATGCCGTGGAAAAGGCGATTCAACAGGCCAAGCGCGTATTGGTACAGGACCACATTGAGCATTGCCTGGACGATTCCATCGGGCCGCTGGAGCCGGAGCAGCAGCGGCGTGTCGATGAATTCAAGGCAATCGCCCGGTATCTTTGATCTCGTTACTCTCAGATCTGCGCTCTCCCCGTTAATCACACCGGAGAGGCTCTACTGTCACGTGGACCAGGGACTGGCATTGTGCCTGAATGCGCTCCTTATAGACTGTGGGCGACTCGGGCTGGTGCGAGACGACTGAGACAATAGCCGCATGAATGTTTGGGCCTATCGCCCATACGTGCAGATCACTGACTGTGGCATCGTCGTCTTCGACGGCCTGTTTGACGGTTTCCTCCATATCCTGATGTTGCTCGTCAAGGAGGACCTTTGAGGTGTCTTTCAGCAGATGCCAGGACCAACGGGTTACCAGAATCGCACCGATAATCCCCATCATCGGGTCCATCCAGTTCCACCCGGCATACTTACCCGCCAAGAGGGCAACGATGGCAAGGACTGACGTCAGCGCATCCGCAAGCACATGCAGGTAAGCGGCCCGGCGGTTGTGGTCATGGTGATGATGGTGGTGCCCGTGATCATGCCCGTGACTGTGACCATGGTCATGGCCTGCATCCCCCAGTATCCACGCTGATAACCCGTTGACCACCAGGCCAATGATGGCCACAAAAATGGCCCCATCGAAAGAAATGGGGACGGGCTGGATAAAACGCCCAACGCTCTCGATGACCATGTAGAGTGCAAAGACAGCCAGCAGAATCGCGCCGGTAAAGCCACCCAACGCATTGACCTTGCCCGTCCCGAAAGAGAAGCGGGTGTTGCCTGCGTTTTTCCTGGCGTACGCATAGGCGAAGGCCGCAATACCCAGAGCCACCGCGTGCGACCCCATGTGCAGGCCATCGGCCAGCAAAGCCATGGAGCCATAGACGATCCCGGCCAGAATCTCCCAGACCATCATCGCCAGCGTCATGCCCACTACGATGAGTGTTCGGGTTTCGCCCGAGCGCTTCAGATCCTGACCAAAGACGTGATCGTGTTGCCAATGGTCGAGTCGTTCATGGTGCATAGACAAGTTCCTGAAATAGAGTAGTGGATGGTTCGAGGTTGGTCTTCTAGGCGCTTTAAATGCGCATCTTTGCAAAGCAGACCGGACTTGGATAGTCTTCCTGCCAATAGATCGACGCTAACGGGATACGAAGTGTTCATTAACCAGGCCCAATTTTCCACCGGCAGACGTATTTTTGTGGTGACCATGCTGTCACTCATGATGCTTTTTCGTCTTGCCTGGGCTTCAGATCAGAACGTTCACGATGCATCACAGAGTCTATCTCTTGCAGAATTTGTCCAGAACCATGGGCATATCCATCCGTCCTCTCTC
Source organism: Marinobacter salarius (assembly GCF_032922745.1). Classification (NCBI taxonomy): domain Bacteria; kingdom Pseudomonadati; phylum Pseudomonadota; class Gammaproteobacteria; order Pseudomonadales; family Marinobacteraceae; genus Marinobacter; species Marinobacter salarius. The sequence continues at coordinate 3,823,924 of NZ_CP136693.1, read as the reverse complement.
GATCATCTCCATGTTTCGACAGTTGAAATGACGGACCAGGACCACCTGCTACTCCATGCGATTGGCGCAGTCGAAAAGCACGTGCCCCTGAAGCTGGATGCAGTGCCGCTTTTCCACAGGCAGGACAAGCCTGTGCTTCAAAGAACGCCGTCTCCTCTGCCGGAGCAGACATCCGCACTTTATCGGCCTCCGAAAGCCTGAAAACGTCATTAAGAACTGACGCGTCAGCGTCTTTATCTAAATTTCTGTCGATATTTCGGAGATCACCGAATGAATCATATGCCGTTTCCGCGCCGAACAGGCGTGGGCGTTGGCGTGCGTTGGCTGTACCTTTTAGGGGCAGCGCTCGTAGGCCTGATGTTTTCTCCTCTGCTCTTTGCCCATGGTGTTGAAGCAGGCGATGCCACGTTCATTGAGCAGGCCAGCGGGGCACAATTGCTGCCCTTTATCTATCTGGGGGCCAAACACATGGTCACCGGCTACGACCACCTCCTGTTCCTGGCAGGTGTCATCTTCTTTCTTTACCGCATGAAAGACGTGGGTATCTACGTCACGCTTTTTGCGGTTGGACACAGTGTCACGCTTCTTTACGGCGTGCTCAGTGAGACCAACGTCAATGCCTATATGGTGGATGCCATCATCGGCTTTTCCGTGGTCTACAAGGCTCTGGATAACCTTGGTGCGTTTCGCCGCTGGTTCGGATTTCAGCCCAATACCAAGGCCGCCGTCCTGATTTTCGGATTTTTCCATGGGTTCGGCCTGGCCACGAAGCTTCAGGATTTCACGCTTTCAGAGGATGGCCTGGTGGCGAACATTCTGGCGTTTAATGTCGGAGTTGAGATTGGCCAGTTGATGGCTCTGGGCATCATTCTGATCGCGATGAATTTCTGGCGCCGGACGGATGTTTTTCCCCGGCAGGCACTTGCAGCCAACGTTCTGTTGATGAGCGCCGGTTTTATGCTGATGGGTTATCAGTTGACCGGCCTGTACACCGTTTCCTGAGGAGTTAGACCATGCAAGACATTTCCAATATGAATCGTGAGGGACTTCCTTCCTCAAAAAGCTTGTTCAAGGCGACCGGAGTGGCTGCTGTTATCGGCGGCGTGGTTCTGGTCACAACCATCCTCCCAGCCGAATATGGCATCGATCCCACGGGACTCGGCCAGACCATGGGGTTGACTGTACTCAGTCAGGCCAACGCCGCTGAGTCCACGCAGCCTGAGTCGGAATCGGCCTCGTCGGGTAACCTGCTGGCATTGCCGGCTGGTCCGGTCTGGAAAACGCCAGAAGGTTTGAGTTCTGATTCCACGACCGTAACTTTGGGACCAAACGAGGGTCTGGAAGTCAAAGCCACAATGGCCGAGGGAGATCGAATGGTTTTTAACTGGACCACGGAGGGAGGTTCGGTGAACTTCGATATGCACGGTGAACGGTTCAATGACGGCGACAATTTCACCAGCTACTGGCAGGGGCGCGACCAGCCGTCTGCGAGCGGAGCATTTGAGGCACCGTTTGACGGTACGCATGGATGGTACTGGGAAAATCGCGGAGAAAGAGCTGTCACTGTGGTTCTTGATACCAGCGGGTTTTACAGCGGCATTAGCAAGAAGTAATTCAATTATTGATCCTTAGGAGTTATCTCATGAAAAAAATGATTCACGTATTTGCAGCGGTCATTGTTTTGTCGGTTTCCGGCTACGCATTTGCCGGGGCTGGCCATAGCCATGGTGCTTCGGAGCCTGTTTCGAAAGAGCAGGTGACCGAGCGGGCGGCCGCCGTCAAGCAGCAACTCGTTAATTCAGAACAGATTGCTTCTAGCTGGGCGGAAGCCTCCAGAGGCACGGCCGAGCAACGGTCTACCTCGGCGGGTAAACTATGGGTCGTCCAGTTTGCTAATCCTGACTCTGCCAGCGAAGACAAAGCGAACCTGTATGTCTTTGTGGATGAGTACGGCAACCCCGTTGGAGCTAACCACTCCGGCAAAATGTAAAGCTGGAGATGGAGCAAAGGCCCGCTAACCGCCCGGTTGCGGGTCTTTAGTCAGGAGAACCATGCTTGAGATTCTGAAAAATCGCACCTACCGGCATCTGTTTTTAGCCCAGGTCGTTGCCCTGCTGGGAACGGGGTTGGCAACGGTTGCCCTGAGCCTTCTGGCCTTTGATCTTGCTGGTGATAAGGCGGGGCAGGTGGTTGGCACAGCCATGGCAATCAAAATGGTCGCCTATGTCTTCATTGCCCCCATTGCTGCAGCACTGGCGGAGAACATACCTCGTCGTGTGATGCTGGTTTCTCTGGATCTGGTGCGAGCTGCCGTTGCACTTGCCTTGCCTTTTGTGACTGAGGTCTGGGAGGTGTATGTACTGATCGCCGTGCTGCAATCGGCATCTGCGGCCTTTACGCCGACGTTCCAGTCCACCATCCCGGACACCTTACCCAACGAGGACGACTATACGCGGGCGCTGTCCCTTTCCCGTCTGGCTTACGATCTTGAAAACCTGATCAGTCCGGCTCTGGCCGGCATGCTGTTGTTGGTTACCAGTTGGCAGGGGCTGTTTTCAGGCACGGTGGTTGGCTTCATAGCATCAGCGTTGCTCGTCGTATCGGTGGCTCTGCCTTCTGGCTCCGCGCCGGAGAAGCGTCGGGGTATCTACGAACGCTCCCGTCGTGGGTTTCGCATCTTTATGGCCACACCGCGCCTTCGGGGATTGATAGCGCTGAATGTGGTGGTCAGCATGGCCGGCTCCATGGTGATCGTGAACACCGTAGTGATCGTGCAGGGTGGTTTTGGCCTGACCGATCAGCACACGGCCATGGCTTTTGCGGCATTCGGCGCGGGTTCCATGCTGGCGGCACTGGCGCTGCCCGCGCTGCTCAAACGCTGGAAGGACCGTTCGGTGATGCTGGCAGGGGCTTGGGTGTTGCTCGGCGGCTTGGGCGCGGCGTGGTTTGCTGACAGCCTCTACATGCTGATGCCAGTCTGGGCGCTGCTTGGTGTTGGATTCTCAACGGTTCAGACACCCATAGGTCGTTTGCTCACCCAGTCTTCTCATGGCGAAGACCGCCCAGCGCTTTTTGCCGCCCAGTTTTCGCTGTCTCACGCCGGCTGGCTGATTGCCTATCCGCTGGCGGGATGGCTTGGCTCATCTGCCGGCATTCAGCCAACGCTGATGGCGTTGGCGGTTCTGGGACTCGTCTTCCTGATTGCAGCCAGCCGACTGTGGCCCGCCGATGATCCATTGGTGATTGCCCATAGCCATCATGACCTGCCACGCGACCACCCGCACAGAACGGAATCGGGAGCGGAGCATTCCCACCGGTATGTGATTGATGAGCTGCATCCGCGGTGGCCGGGTTAAATGACTTCGTCGCCTTTAGGCGTCAAGCTGATGAAATGTGCCCTAAGATCAACTCCAACTCGATTCAGGAATCCTCTTGCATAAGAGCAACGAGGTCACGTCGAATCTCTTCAGCGCTCAGGCGTGTCACGTTTCGGATCTACACTCACGAACAGAGTGAGCACCTCATCCTGAAACTCCGGGTCCAGGCCACTGATGTTTTTACCATTCCAGTCCTCCGCGTCGTTGCTAAGGCAACCAGTCAGCAATAGAACCGCTATCAGCGTTAGGGTCGCCGGTATGATTCTGGTTCGTTGTCGCCAGAAGCGAGTTCTCATGACGCTGTTTCCTCTAGTTGTTTGGATTGATTGGTGTATTTTCCGTCCTGATGCATGGCTCGCCGGAGCATCAGAAGAATGCCAAGGATGCTCATCATGGCCGGTGGGATATAGGTCAGCATACCGCCCAGGAGCTGGTCGACTTCCGGGTCCAGGGGCCAGGCCCTGCCACAGACTTCGTAAACGTCGTAAACCATGTCACGTGAGAACACAATCCACGCCCCAAGAAACATCTGAAGCACACCTGCGGCAGCCAGAACCAACATGCGTCTGCCATACCCCAGTGATGAGGTGATCGCCGGCGGTCTTGGGTCAAAGATCAACCACCAGAACAGAAGACCATCCAGCAACATGCTCCAGTTCATGACCCAGTACAGATCCCGGCTGAGCATGGCGTCGAAATGGATCGATGGCCACAGCCAGAAATAAATGAGCCCAACAAACAGGAAAAGGGCGATGAAGGGCTGTTGCAGAACCTGATAAACCCAACCCAGAGGCCGGAGCGTGCGCTTCCAGCCCGGGCTGGTTTTTTCAAACCAGAACCGCATGACTGGCAAGGGATTGGAAAGCGCGATCAGGATAGGCCCGATGTGATGAAGAATCAGGTGCTGGCCCCGATGGACGAAGAACATGTATTGCGCGTAGTAGTCGAAGCGTGTCTGCATCACCGTATAACAGATCAGCACCCCCAAGGTGAAAGCAAAAATCCGCAGCGCGCCAGGCCGATCCTGATCCGGCATCCGAAGCAGTCCGATGCCATAGAACCCCATCACGAGCATGTAGCTCAGCACGGTCAGCGTCGAGAAATCGTAGGGTAGAAGGTAGTCAAGCAGTGACATAGCGTTGCCAGTTCTGATGTTGTTATTTCGATGACTCTACCTTGGACGTCACCAGGTCGTACAGTTCCTGAGGTCCCAGTTGGCTCAACTTTTCTCCGTTGACGTAGAATGTTGGAGTTCCGGAAATTCCAACCGCCTTAACGTCCATAGCATCCTGTTGCATAATGCCGTCAATGTCGGGCAAATTCATGCCGGCCCGAGCGGCTTCTACATCCAGCCCGGCTGACTCCGCCGCATCCCATGCTGCGAGGACATCCGGATCGCCATGCCATTGGGGCTGGGCTTCCATGACGATGGGCCGAAGAACTCGACAATGGTTACCTGAGCGTCCTGAGGGCCGATAACGGGAGAGGTCAGATTTTTCAGATGTCCGGTAGCAACCGACCAGGCACCCACCGCAGATAAAGCATCATTCCAAACAGTTCCACCAAAGACTGGACGACAATCACCACGACGGCGGCAGCCAAGGCCTCCGGCATTGAAAGTGCCAAAGGTAAAACCACGAAGGAGTTGCGTGTTCCAAGGCTGAAGACGACGGTGCGAGCGGTTTCTACTGGTAATCGAAAGACCCGGCGCAGAGCCTTTCCAACCAGAACCACGGCTAGCAGATAGGCCGGGAACACAATCATCAAGAGCCAGATGAGCAGACCAGTACTGTCGATCTGACTGACCTGTGTCATCGTGATGATGAAAAGTACGACTGTCAGCATAGGGACCGGCATCAGGCCCATGAAGCGAATGAACCCGGTGGCTTTTCTGGAGTTTTCGGCCCATTTTTCAGTCAGAAATGCCAAGATAAGCGGGACAACAATCAGCCCGACAAAGGCCGGCAGGAGGTGTCGCCCAAGCTCCAGATTTAAATCGAATTGACTGCCCACAAAAAGCCAGAGGTAGAGTGGCAGAAGAGCCAGTTGAGCAATCAACAGAACCGGCGTTGCCGCAATGGCTCGGGTGCTCTGGCACTCCTCCACCCTGTCGCCGAGGGAAGAGGTCCATCCGGCAATGAGGCCGGAAAAAACAGCGATGAGGTAGGCCCAGACCTGATGGCGTTCAATTACGTCTCGCATAAGGTGTTCGTAACCGTGTGGCATGTCGGCCATTCGCAGCCGATCTGCCACACGGCACCCTTTTCAGCAGCCCTGCTAGCCATGGCCATAAGTATGGGCATCTTTGTGACTGTGATCAGGGTGCTCAAACTCCAATGTTGAATGAGTGATGCTGAATTCGTTTTCCAAAGTTCGTTTTATCCCATCCTTGACTTTCTCAAGTTCATTCCAGGCACTTATCTCGACCACCACATGGGCGTCGAGGGAGGCATCATGCTCACCCATCTGCCAGAAATGTACGTGGTGAAGGTCGATAACGCCTTCTACGTTTGATACAGCCTCAATGACCGAATCTGTGTCAATATCCACAGGACTTCCCAGCATGAGTGTTCGGATGGTTCCGCCGATTTCCGTCAGGCCCAGGTAGAGAATGTAGCTGGCGATACCAATTGTGATTGCGGGATCAACCCAGCGCATGTCGTAAAGGAGAATCAGGGCACCGCCTACAACGACTGCGATTGATGCAAACGCATCAGACAAGTTGTGTAAAAACAACGCACGAATATTAACGCTGCCCTTCTGCATAGAGTAGGTCAGCAGCGCGGTCAACGCGTCCACCACCAGTGCGACAATGCCAAGCCAGATTACCCACCATCCCTTGATTTCCGTCGGTTCAATGAATCGCATGGTACCTTCGTAGATCAGGTAGAGGCCTATCATGATCAAGGTGGTGTAGTTTATGAGTGCCGCAACGATCTCAATTCTCCCATAGCCAAAGGTCATCTTTGAGTCGGCCGGGCGGCGTGCAATTTTCCGGGCCGCAAAAGCGATAACCAGCGATGCCATGTCTGAAAAGTTATGTATAGCGTCGGCGATCAACGCCAGGCTACCGGCGAAGATCCCGCCCGCGATCTGGGCGACAGTCAGGATGCCATTCGCCCAGATGGCTACTGCAACTCGCTTGTCCTTGGTATCCGGTGACATGTGAGCATGCTCGTGGCCCATTATTTTCTCCTTGTTCGGTAGTTGTTCATTTCGTGTTGTTTCCGGCACTTTTTTCGGCCCTGAAGCCCGTGACAAAAATCATGGTCACACCCAGGACTATGAAGACGTCGGCAAGATTGAACGCCGGCCAGTGCCAGCCCCCGCCATCGGCAAAGAGACTGAAGGCCGCGGCCCTATTTCAAAGATGCACCCTGTTAAAAAATAGGGTGATTTGCCACACTATTCATTCCGGTCGATACTCATATTCACGTTTCTGGTGCTCGTTCGAATATCGCTATTTAAAACTCTGTAGTAACTATAGAGTCAATGTTTAGCCTATGCTTGGATATGGGACCCCTTAACCAGCGCATGTTCAAGTGTCACCACTTGACCCTGTATTAGCTGCTGGGCCGAAGCTTTCGGTATCAATTGGCCGCCCTGATCTTTATCGGGCAACGGCAATTCCTGCGGCGATTATTTGTGAGTCTCTTATGAAAGATTCTGGCACACCTCCGGGCTTTGGATATCTGGGTGAGTTGACCAGCCAGGATCAGAGATTCCTCAGTAAGCTCCGCGAGGACGGATTTTGGAATCAGAAGTACTGTACGGGCCTGGCGGAATGGGGGCTCAGGTGCAGGTATTCGGTTTTAGCTGATCGTACTCGAAGCCCTGGGGACGTCGACTGTCACGCAAAGTCCGTGTTCTTTGGCGCGTGAGAAATGGAGGCTTCCACCATAACGTTCCACAATTTCCCGAACAATCGCCAGCCCAAGGCCATGGCCGGGCGTTTGCTCATCCAGCCGCAATCCCCGTTGGCCCAACTTGCCGATTTCAGTCTCAATGACGCCTGGCCCATCGTCTGAAACGCCGATCTGCAGATTTCCGGAGTGTTGAACGAGTGACAGTTCCACGCATCGTTCTGACCATTTGCCTGCGTTGTCCAGGAGATTGCCCATGATTTCATTCAGGTCGTGTTCCTCAATCGGCCAGCGAGCGTCCTCCGGTAGAGAACTCGACAGTTCAAAGGATTTTTCCGGGTATAGCCGCCCCAGCATCCAGAGTAGATCCCGCGCCTGTTCAAGGGGGTAGGCACTTTTGCCAACCTGTGGCCCGGCAAAGCGGCTGCGTCGCATTTCCGCTTCAAGCTGTTTGTCGATGTCATTGAGCCTCGCGGTCATCTGAAGGCGGAGATCGTTGGAGAGCGGGCGGCTGGCGTCCTCAAGGATCTGTCGAACGGCCGCAATGGGTGTTTTCACGCTGTGAGACAGGTTTGCCAGCGCATCCCTCGATCGCTCCAGGCGTTGATCCAGCGAGTCGAGCAATTGGTTGAGCTGCTGGACCAGTGGCCGAAACTCTTCAGGTGTCTGAACATGAATTCGTGAAACTCTGCCATCCTGAAGTCGCTTTAACGTGGCTCTTAGCTCGACAACGGGGCGCATGGACAGATTGATACCGAACCAGATCACAACGACCAAGAGCAGAATTAGCAAGATAGAGACGATGGCCGTCCACGCGTGCAATTCTGCCTGGCTGCGTTTCAGGGCGCCTAGATCCTCGGACACGATTACTACAATAGGGGTGTTGCCCACCTGGAACGACTTTCGATACGCGAGAATGTCCTTTGGCCCATCGACGGTATCCGCATCCTGCACACGACGGGTTCCATCTTCTGCTGATTCAATCAAGGACGTTAACACCGGCGTCCAGGAATCTGGGGAAATAATGGTTGAAGAAGGAGAATGTATGGCAAAGGCGTGGTGAAACACCTCCTGAAAGTAGTCGCCGGTCTGGAGATTATCCAATTGACCGCCAGAGTCGCGAATCTGGTGTTCCAGAAAGGCGACCTCATCCTTAAGTCGTGTCGCAACGAATTCCCGGGACATCCGGTCCAGTAACAAGCCGTGAACCAGCCATGCAAGCCCCATTAACGCAATGCCGGCAGGCAGTAGTAATAATAGCAAAGTTCCTTTGACGGATTTGGGCTTGCTAAACAGTGTCATTGAACAGATACCCTTGGCCGCGACGGGTAGAAATGGTGTCGTTGCCTACCAGTTTTCGCAATCGGCGAATGTAGGCTTCGATGACGTTCTCATTCGGGGTGTCGTTCAGGTTGTAAAGCTGGTCCATTAACTGCTCTTTTGAAAATACATGACCGGGACGGCTCATCAGACAGCGCAGCAGGCGGAATTCTGTACCCGTGAGGCTGTATTCTTTGCCATCGTCGGATTTCAGGCTCTGGCGATTCTCATCCAGTTCGTAGCGTCCGGCTTTTACCACGGAATGAATGCGACCTTCGCTTCGACGCACAATGGCATTAAGCCGGGCGATCAACTCCTCAGTCTGGAAGGGTTTTGCCAGGTAATCGTCTGCTCCCGCTTTCAGTCCTTCTACTTTGTCGTGCCAGTCGCCCCTTGCCGTAAGGATTAGCACCGGAAAGCCGATCTGGTGTTTTCTCCACGTCCTTAAAACGCTCAATCCATTGCCGTCAGGCAGACCAAGATCAAGAACAACCGCCCGATAATCTTCCTGCTCGCCCAGAATCGCGGCTTCTCTGGCCGTATGGGTTGTATCAACGCTGAATCCCGCCTTTTCAAGCTGACGACCTAAACCGTCTGCCAGCAATCGGTCGTCTTCAACGAGTAGTAATCGCATCGCGGTGCCCTTTCTCTGAGTCAAGAGTGTGTCGAGTGTCGCCGATCAACCTGAATTCATCCTGAACGACAAAATAGTTGGATATTTTCAGTAAGAATTCAGGTTAGTGCGCGATGGTGTTGTTCCTATTTTGGCATTGCTCTATGTTCAGGGCTTAACCAGCGCCGGCTTTGCCGGTCAGTATGACAAAGGAGAAGACAAGATGAACGCATCCAAGTTGATTGTTGCAGCCGCTGCCATGTCGATGTCGGCAGTGACCCTCGCCGCCGGTGCGCACGGCGGTGGCCATGGCGCCAGCAGCGGCGAACCGGGTAAAGTCTCCGAAGCCAGTCGCACTATCACGGTGGAAATGTACGATAATTACTACGAGCCGGAAGAAATCACTGTTGAGCCCGGCGAAACCGTGCGCTTTGTGGTGAAGAACGAAGGTAGTCTCGTTCACGAGTTCAATATTGGCACTCCGTCCATGCATGAAGGTCATCAGAAAGAAATGATGAAGATGGTTGAGCACGGCGTGATTCAGGGCAGCAAGCTCAACCACGACATGATGGAGATGGACATGGGCGATGGGAAGTCCATGAAGCACGACGATCCAAATAGCGTTTTACTTGAGCCGGGACAAAGCAAAGAGGTCGTCTGGAAATTTACTGACCAGGGCGATATTGAATTTGCATGCAACGTTCCAGGCCACTATCAGTCCGGGATGTATGGAGAAGTCAATTTCAAATAAAACGATGTTCATGAAAGAGTAGTGAACGGCGGGTTTGGGGCGGTGTCTCCAGCCCGCCTTTAAAGGCGCAGTTTGGAGTAATATGGGTGAAAGTTTATCTAGTCGCAGGGTTGTTGAGTCTGTTTATATCGTCATTGGCATTGGCCGGCGAATATGACCTGACGGTTGATCGAGTAAAAATTGATACCGGCGATTTTGTCAAAGACGGTATTGGCTATAACGGAAAGTCTCCCGGGCCGGTGATGCGCTTTAAGGAAGGCGAAAACGTCAGGATTAACGTGACCAACAACCTGGACGAGATGACGTCTATTCACTGGCACGGTCTGATCCTTCCTTTTGATCAGGACGGTGTGCCAGGTATCAGTTTCCCAGGCATTAAGCCGGGTGAAATCTTTACCTACGAATTTCCCATCCAACAAGCGGGTACCTACTGGTTCCACAGCCACTCTGGTTTTCAGGAGCCGGATGGCGCCTACGGTTCCATCGTTATCGAACCCGAGGGACGTGAACCGTTCCGCTACGATCGTGAATACGTCGTCCAATTGACCGACAAACACCCGCATTCCGGTGATCGCATCATGCGCAACCTGAAAATGATGACTGATTATTACAACCGCGACCAGCAGACCGTGGGCGAGTTTTTCTCGGATGTGTCCGAGAACGGTTTTATGAACACAGTTCGGGATCGCATGGCCTGGGGTGGCATGCGCATGATGAAAGCAGACGTCGAAGACGTGCATGGCTTTACGGGCCTGATCAATGGTAAAGGGCCGGACCAGAACTGGACCGGACTCTTTGAGCCGGGCGAGCGCATCCGGCTGCGTTTTATCAACTCTTCGGCGATGACCTACTTCGACATCCGGATTCCCGGTCTGGATATGACGGTTGTCCAGGCTGATGGCAACAACGTTCAGCCGGTCAGTGTGGACGAGTTCCGGATCGGTGTAGCGGAAACCTACGATGTGATCGTGCGCCCGAAAGATGAGCAGGCTTATACCATTTTTGCTGAATCCATGGGTCGTTCCGGGTATGCAAGGGCTACGCTGGCCCCGGAGAAGGGTATGGAAGGGGCTGTGCCACCAATGCGTGAACCAGCGCGTCTGACCATGGCTGACATGGGGGGCATGCCTGGAATGGACCATGGCAGCATGTCTGGCATGGATCATGGGAACATGGATATGAGCAGCTCGGGAGATATGTCCGGGATGGACCACTCCAACATGGGCAGCATGGATCATTCCAATATGGAAGGTATGGATCATTCCAACATGAAAGATATGGATCATTCGGGCATGTCCGGCATGGACCATGGTTCCATGGCGATGGGGAAAGAAGAAAAAAACGATCCTTTTTACGCCAAGGGCAGTGGCCTCATGCCCAAAGCTGCCAATGGCGGTAAGTTCCTCTCTTACGCTGACCTCAAGGCTCAGGATCCGCTGTATGAAGACCGCGAACCGACCCGGGAGATCGAGCTTCGCCTGACCGGCAATATGGAGCGTTACACCTGGAGCATTAATGGCGTCAAGTATGAAGACGCCGATCCGATTCGTCTCAAATACGGTGAACGGGTCCGCTTCAAGTTTGTCAACGAAACCATGATGACTCACCCCATGCACCTGCACGGTATGTGGTCCATCCTTGATGTTGGCGCAGGCCAGTGGAACCCGATCAAGCACACCGTTAGCGTGAACCCGGGCACTACGGTGTACATGGAAACCGAGGTTGATGAGCCAGGCCAGTGGGCGTTCCACTGTCACCTGTCCTACCACGCGGCCGCTGGTATGTTCCGTAAGGTGATTGTTGAAGGTGGGCCAGAGTCGCCGCAGGCCAAAACAGACGTGATTGCTGAAGATGGAGGTGAGGCATGAGCTGTATTCGATCACTTGTCGCGGTCAGTTTCCTTGCCTCTGCTGGTTTCTCAACGGCGGTGACAGCTCAGGAAATGATCTCCGACACCACTGCTCGCAAGCAGCCGCTCAAAACCTGGGGTGTTCAGTTCGAGGAGTTTGAATACCGCTACAGCGACGATAACGAGGAACTGGGCGTCTGGAACGCGGATGCTTTTTATGGCACCGACGAGTTTAAAGTCCGCTTGCTCACAACCGGGGAGTACGAGATCGAGGAGCAGGCCTACGAAACACTGGAAAACCAGTTGGTCGGCCAGATCCCCATCTCCAGGTTTTTCGACGCCAAAGCGGGTGTGCGTTTCGATACGCCCGAAGGGCCGGACCGTACGTATGCCGTTCTCGGTGTCGCCGGGCTGGCACCCCAATGGTTTGAGATCGATGCAAATCTGTATGTGAGCAATGAAGGTGAGACGTCCGCTGAGCTGGATGCGGAGTATGAATTATTACTCACCAATTATTGGATCCTCGGGGCGACACTGGATGCGACGGTCGCATTCAGTGAGGATCGTGAAATTGGCGTTGGTAAAGGGCTGGTTTCCACGGAAACCGGCCTCAGGGTGCGTTATGATCTGGTTGACCGGGCATTCTCGCCATACTTGGGCGTGGTGCATGAGCGTAAGTATGGTGATACGGCGGACTTTGCGCAGGCAGACGGCGGTGGTAGAGAAGACTGGTTTGCCGTGATTGGTGCTCGTATCGTGTTCTGACCGTGGTGTCTTGGGCCAGGGTCTTCCCCTGGCTTTTTTTTCAGGATTTGATGTAGGTCAAATGTTCGAAATGCCCCGTCAGATTTCGGTGGCATGTCAGGTTTTTGAATAAGAGTATCAGGAGAGCGAATGAGCAGGGAGCAGGACCGAACCACTCGCTATCAGGAGGGGAGTCTCACACTCACGGGAACCGTTATGCTGGGTACCGGGGTGATGATTGGTGCCGGTATCTTCGCTTTGACCGGGCAGATGGCACAGATGACGGGCACTCTGTTTCCATTGGCGTTTCTGGCCGCGGCGATAATCGTCAGTTTCAGCTCCTATTCCTACATCAAGATTTCAAATGCATACCCCTCCGCCGGCGGTATCGGTATGTACTTGCACAAAGCATACGGTGATCGGTTGCCGACGGCTTTCAACGCGTTGCTGATGTACTTCTCGATGGTAATTGCCCAGAGCTTCCTGGCCCGAACCTTTGGATCTTACACCATGCAACTGTTCGGTGGCGATGAAAGCGGCCGAATGGTGCCGATTCTTGGCGTAGCCCTCATTATGGCAGCGTTTCTGATCAATCTACTCGGCAACCGGATGATTCAGAGCGTAGCGTCTTTCATAGGCGTGTTAAAGATTGGAGGCATACTGATTTTCGGAATTGTGGGTATCTGGATTACTGATAACCTCGCAGTAGACTTTTCAGGCACGGGCGAAGCCGGAGCAACGGGTAATTTTCTGGGTGCGACGGCGCTGGGAATACTGGCCTTCAAGGGTTTTACCACGATTACCAACAGTGGCTCCGAGGTAATCGACCCCAAACGGAATGTGGGGCGGGCGATCATTATTTCCATCGCGGCCTGCGTAGTGATTTATACCCTGGTGGGTTTTGCGGTTGCCAGCAATCTGTCGCTGGGTGAAATCATTGAAACGCAGAACTATTCGCTTGCGGCCGCAGCGCGTCCGGCGTTGGGCGAGTATGCGGTCTGGTTCACGGTGGCGATTGCTATGACGGCCACCGCCGGTGGCATTCTGGCCAGCATTTTCGCCGTCTCGCGTATGTTGGCCATGCTGACTGAAATGAAGCTGGTTCCTCACCGTCATTTCGGTATGCCTGGCAGTATCCAGAAGCACACGTTGGTTTACACGGTGGTTCTCGGGCTCGTTCTGACGGCGTTTTTTGACCTCTCACGGATTGCCGCTCTGGGCATTGTGTTCTATTTGGTAATGGATATTGCCATTCACTGGGGAGTTCTTTGTCATTTGCGCGACGATGTGAAGGCAAAGGCGTGGGTGCCAGCGATTGCTATCGTCCTGGATTTGCTCGTACTCGTGGGTTTCGTCTGGGTCAAACTGAATAGTGATCCGTTTGTTATTGGCGTGGCGGTAATTACGATGATTGTTATCGTCGCAGCAGAGCATATTTTTCTGAAGAAGTTTCTGCGCTCGGAACATGAAGAATCGCATGTCCGTGATCACCACTAATCGGCGATAACTGGATCGTTGAGCTTTTTGTAACCCTGTGATAGGACTAGACGCCAGCGTTGATGTGACACCAATTGTTGAACGAAAGCGGGAGGGATCAGGATGAAAGCAAATAGCTTTAGACTATTCGTGTTTTTGTTGTTTTTACAAGCGCCATATTTACAGGCTGATGAGATTCTCTCGGGCGAAGATGTTGCCAATGTCGTCGTCGGAAACACGGTGCAAATGGTATTTCGGGATGCCCAAGACAATTTTCGCACTCGAACCTTTCATGAGTACTATGATCCCGATGGGTCGATCTATGGAATGACCAAGTATCGTGAACAACAGGGAAACCTTACCCATTATATTGGAAGATGGGAGGTGAAAGACGGTAAATTTTGCACATCTGTCTACGGTCGCAACTATTCCTGTAACAAGATAAAGCCTTTGTCTGGCAATAATTTCGAATTGGTCAATGAGGGAGGCGAGATCAGGAATGTTAAATTATACGAAGGGAAGCATCACGGACTGGAGTAGGGTACCCGGGAATTATTTTCATCGGGCATCCTGGCAAGAGAGTGAGGGGCTATTTGGTTGCTCGATCCGAGGATTGGATAATGAGTTTTTTGGAACTGTATAGTCTTTTACTTGCCCTGGTGGTCGGCATCGTGGCTACCATCCTGGGCCTTTACGGGTTTGTGCGCGTGATGGGCTCTGCGCGCGGGGAGCCGGGCAAGGATGTGCCGGCAAGCTCCGGTGTGCTGTCGCGGGATCCGGTGTGGGGGCGCTATCACGCGCGTTACTACGGTTACGCATTGTTGTTCCTGGCCTTCGATATGGAAATGGCGTTCATGTACCCATGGGCCGTCGTGTACAAAGAAGTAGGGCTGGTTGCTTTGTATGATATGGGCGTATTTCTTGCCATCCTCTTTCTGGGCCTGCTTTATGGCTGGAGTCAGGGGGCATTGAGGCGTCAATGACTTCTGATCATCCCATTAACACCACAGGTTCGCGTCAGAGGCAGACACGGTTTGCCGCTCTTCAGAAGTGGGTTTCCCGTGCATTTGCGCGTGACCTGAGTTGTCTCATCGTCCCGGGACAGGATGTCGCTCTGGCGCATGGCTTGAATGTGAGTGCCACCGGCATGCGTGTCAGCGCCTCACCCCGTGATGCGAATGTGCTTCTGATCGTCGGCGGGCTTTCAGAAAAAATGGGCGAGGTTGCAACGGTGCTTTATGCGCAGATGCCCCGGCCCCGCACTATTCTCATGCTTGGCGGCAAGACGCCATCGTCTTTTCCGGATGCTGATGTATCAGCGGGTCTGTCGCAAAAGGCACTGGCCGACGCGGTTGGGCGGCTGAAGCGGGCACTGGCGGAAGGTGCCTTCGCTACTTCAGCGGAGGATTTTGATGCCTCCGTCCTGCACGTCAAAATCGAGTACGTCTGCCCTATGCATCCGGAGGTAGTCCAGAACGAGCCGGGCAGCTGTCCCAAGTGTGGCATGGATCTGGTAGCACGCGAAGCGGGGGAGCAAACCCCTGAGGGCGGCCACGATCATGAACATCACCATGATCACGAACACCAGAGCCAAGACCACGACCACGACCACGACCACGACCACGACCACGACCACAGTAACGAACACAGTAACGAACACAGTAACGAACACAGTAACGAACACCAACAGGAACACGCTCACGAAAATGCCGCGACCGAATATACCTGCCCCATGCACCCCGAAATTGTTCGGGACGAGCCTGGCAGTTGCCCCAAGTGCGGTATGGACCTGGTAGTCCGCGAGGACGGGGAAGATGAGGCACACTCAGAACATGAACATTCCAGCCATGATCACGGTGAGCATGATCACAGTGGGCATGAGCATGGAGGGCACGATCACGGTGGCCACGATCACGGTGGCCACGATCACGGTGGCCACGATCATGGCGCCTCGGGATTCATGTCGATGATTGAAGTCACCAAGGATCTGCCACGCAGTGCCGATGGCCTGCAGATGGACTGGCTTGAGGTGCCGTTCGGTCCGGTCTTCCCCGGCTTGCCCGGCGGACTGAAGTTGACGCTCACGCTCGACGGCGACGGTGTGACCGAAGGGCAGGCGACCTCCCTGGTGGGGGTGACCAACGAAGGTGAGAATATTGAAGAAAGTGAAGAGATGGATGCTGAGACCTTCATTGGGTATCTGTCAGCCGCAATTCCACTGGCACCGGTGAGCTACCGTCTTTTAGTCTGTCTGGCAATAGAGCAAGCGGCAGGGCTGGAGGGCGATTCGGCAAACGCCGGTGCTCGCACCGGCGCCCTTGAGCGTGAGCGCATCGCCAGTCACCTTGGCTGGCTGGCTCAGTTAGGGCGCCAGCTCGGCTTTGCCTGGCTGACGCAACGGGCCGCAACTCTGCAACTGCAAGTCAGAGAGGCTAACAGGGACAGTCTTGCTGCCCTGGAGCCAGCGCTGCGCACATTGGGAACCCGCCTTGAGCGAACGCCTTTACTCAAATCACGGCTTAAGGGTATCGGCCTGCTGCCAACGGAATCTTCTGACCTGCGCGGGCCCGTAGCGCGTGCTGCGGATGAAGGTGGAGATGCCTGGGCGCGCCTGAGGCAACGCCTGGCCGAAATTTCCGCCAGCCTTGGCCTTATAAAGTCGGGCGGGGAACCGGCGCTGCCGGTTCTGCGCGACGTTGGCGATGTGTCAGGAACCGGTGAGGCCACCGTTGACACTCCGCGCGGCGAGGCCCGGCTAAGTCTGAAACTGGAGCGCGGCCATGTTAAGTCATACAAGCTGGACACCGCCTGTAGTCAGCATATCGGCCTGGTCCCTAAGCTTGTCGAGGGCCAGGAACTGGGCGATGCGCTGCTGGCAGTCGGGTCACTGGACCTTTCGCCCTGGGAGGTGACTTCGTGACCGTCGCTATTGTTTTGCTCGCGCTGCTTGGCAGCGCCTGGCTGCTGGCTGTGGTTGAGGGCTGGATGGCGACTGGTCGCCTGAGCCCGGCCGCGCCTCTGTTTCGCGGCCTGGCTCACCTCGGCCGTGAGTCCATAGTACCGCGCTCACCAGACCGGGTCTTCTTCGAGGCCGCGCCCGTGCTTCTTTTGGTTGTCGCCGTGCTCGGTATGGCAGTCCTGCCGCTGGCGCCGGACCTGATCATTGCGGACCTTGGCACTGGCGCACTGTTTGTGAACGCGGCCCTGGCCTACGTGCTCGTCGCGGTGATCATGGCGGGTTGGGGGCCGGATGGAGCCTACGCGATGATCGGTGGCTGGCGCTTTCTGGGCCAGCTTATTGCCTATTCCATGCTGATTGTCATGCCGATCACGGCCGTGGCCATGCGTGCCGAATCCCTGGTAAACACTGCGATCGTTGGCTCCCAAGCGGGTCTATGGAACATCGTCTACCAGCCCCTGGGCTTCGTGCTGTTTTATATTGCGGCCATGGCACTGGCATTCCGCGCCCCTTTCGACCTGCCTTCTGCAGAGGGGGAGCTTGGCGGCGGTGTCGACGCTGAGTATACCGGGGTACGCCTGGCGGTGCTTCGCCTTGCCCGGCTGACGCTGGTGGTTACGCTGGCCTCCGCGACCACGGTGTTCTATCTCGGCGGCTGGCATGGGCCGCTGCTGCCGCCCTCGGCCTGGAGCCTGATCAAGACCCTGGCCGTGGCCGTGTCGATGCTGCTCGTCGGCCACTATCTGCCACGCATCCGCGAGGCGAATCTGATGCGGTGGTGCTGGGTCCTGGGTATTCCCCTCGCACTGCTCAATATCATTATTGTCGGCTTACTGATTCTGGTGGTTCCCTGATGTATGCACAGGCTTTTTTCGTTGCCGTTTTCGGGCTGGCTGCCATTGGCTTCGGCGTGGTGGTGTTTCGCACCTCGTCCATGATGCGTTCCGCACTGGCACTGCTGTTTTCGATGACCGCCGTCGGCTGCCTGTTCCTGGCGATGCAAACCGAATTCCTGGGCGTGCTGCAGATCATGATGATGGCCACCGAGATGAGCATCATGGCCATCTTCATGGTGATGTTCATGATGGATCCCGGCGGGCTTGGCGGTATGGATATGAGCCACCAGAAGCGCTTCTCGATAGGTGCCGGGGTGAGTGCCGCCGTTGTCGCCATCGCCGTTGCGCTGCTGTCCGACTGGGGCCCCGCAGCGGAGCAGGTGGTGGACGCGCAAGCGCAGACACGGGCGTTGGGCATGGAACTGCTCGGGCGCTCGATGATGATCTTTGAGACCGCCGGTATCACCATCCTGACCGCAATGATTGCCGCCACGGCAGTGGCAATACCGGTGCAGAACCTGTCAAGTAAAGACGACAAGGAGGCATCGGAATGACCATGATTCTGATATTGGCGCTTGTGACCGGCGCCATCCTGTTCGGTATCGGAGTCTATGGAGCTCTGTCACAGACCAATCTGGTGATGATCATGATGGGCGTGGAGCTGATGCTGGCAGGCGCCATGGTGAATCTGGTGGCTTTCTGGCGCTTTCTGCATCCGGAAGCCTATTCCGGCCAGATGTTTGTGCTGGTGGTGATGACGGTTATGGCACTGGAGATGGCGGTCGGCTTTGGCGTTGCTATTGCGCGCTTCCGGGCCAAGGGCTCAGTCGAGATGGAAGAAGCGGAGGACCTGAAAGGATGAGTGCAGTGCTTCTGCCGATATTGCCACCGCTGATAGCCGCCCTGGCGGTGTTGATACTGCGCCGTGGCAGCGCTGCGCTGGCCCTGGCTGGCGCGACGCTCAGCCTGGCAGGCGGTGTCCGGCTGCTGGCCGGAGCCCTTGACGGCCAGGCCGAAACCCTGCTTCTACCCGGGCTGCCCGACATGCCCTTGCGCCTGGTTGCGGGTCCGATGACGGCACTGCTGAGTGTGGCAGTGGCCACGGTCGGAACCTTCGTTCTGGTTTATGCCATCGGCTATATGAAGCGGGAGTCCGGCCAGGCGCGCTTTTATGCCGTAATGTCGCTGTTCCTGGCGGCGATGCAGGCGTTGGTGCTGGCTGGCGACTGGGTTTTGTTGTTGGCGGCTTGGGAACTCATCGGCCTCTGCAGTTACCTGCTGATCGGCTTCTGGTTCCAGCGGCCGGAAGCCGCAAACGCAGCCAGCCGTGCTTTTCTCTATACCCGCAGCGCCGATCTCGGGCTTTATGTGGCGATATTCATACTCATCGGGTCGTCAGGTACCAGTGAGATTGCCGCCTCTCTGGAAGCTGGCGGTAGTGCCTCGACCGCCGCCGGGCTGCTGTTATTGCTGGCGGCCATGGGCAAGTCGGCCCAGGTTCCCCTGCAGGACTGGCTGATGCGCGCCATGGCCGGCCCGACACCGGTCTCGGCGCTGCTGCACTCGGCCACGCTGGTGGCGGCGGGCGCCATTCTGCTAATCCGGTCTGCGACGCTGCTGAGTCCTGAAGCGCTTTTCGCTATAGGGCTTGTGGGTGGTGTCACCACGGTGGCAGCCGGGGTCATTGCGCTGGCTGAACGTGATCTCAAACGCCTGCTGGCGGCTTCCACGGCCAGTCAGTACGGCCTGATGCTGATTGCTGTGGGCGCCGGGGTTCCGATGGCCGCGCTGTTGCACTTTCTCGCCCATGCTGCCATTAAAAGCACCCTGTTTCTTGCTGCCGGTGACTTTCAACATGCCCGCGAGGGTACCGCTTTTGATCAGTTGAAGGGCGTTGGCCGCGCCAGGCCCTGGGCCTTTGCCGGCTTTGCGCTGGCAGCGCTGGCGCTGGCCGGCATTCCACCGCTGAGCGGATTCTTTTCCAAGGATGTGGTAATTGCTGCCGCGCTGTCGGGGCAAGGCGCCGCCTGGCTCGGCCCCCTGGCCCTGGCGGGCACTCTGCTTACCGGTGCCTATATGGCCCGGGCTCTACGGGTGCTCTGGCAGGGCTCGGGCGACAGCCGGCCGGTAGAAGGTACTGGCTGGATGCGCGCTGGCATCTGGGGGCTGGCAATTCCCGCCGCTGGCCTGGGTCTGGCCTTTGGTCCCCTGGAAACAATACTTGATCTGCCCGCTCCGGAAACCGCAGGTACCGTCGCCATAGTGCTGGGGCTCGTCGCCGCATTGGTCGGGCTGGCCTTGGGCTGGCTGGTGCCGGTCCAGCGCCTGCTTGGACCTGCCCATCAATGGGCAGAATCGGGTTTGGAAGTTGCGGGCGGGCTTACCGCCTGGATAGGCCGGCCCGCAATGGCTATTGCCCGGGGCTGTGACCGTCTGGAAGACCATCTGTACGCGGCCGCGCTTGGCATTGGCCGTGCAGCTCTCACCATTGCCCGTGGGGGCGAGCGACTGGAACAACGTTTGTATCTGGCCGTGCTTGGCGTTGGCCGCGCCAATCTGGCGGTGGGTCGCTGGGTTCGGGGCGGGGATGAGCGTGGTATCGACGGCCTGATCTTCGCCCTGGTGTCCGGTGTGCGGGACCTCGGCGCGCGGGCGAGAACCCTGCAAAGCGGCCTGATCCATCACAGCCTGGCGATCAGCGCCGTAGCCACCGCTGTGCTCCTGGCCATCCTGTTTTCAGCTTCACTGAGTGTCTAAAGGAACCCTGTACTCATGTTACCACTCGTATCTCTGACCCTGTTTTTGCCACTCGTCGGCGCTGTGCTGATTCTGTGTTTGCCGAAGCCGACGGCACGGACGGTGCACAGCATAGCGATCGTCAGTGCCGCCCTGACTCTGGTTGGCGCTCTGGCCATGTGGCTTCAGGGCGTGAGTGGTGACGGCTTTTCCCAGGTCGAAGAGCTGGTATGGATGCCGGCTATTGGCGCGGCCTACCGGGTCGGGGTTGATGGCATCAGCCTGCCGCTGGTACTGCTGAGTGCCGTGCTTTTCCTGGTTTCTCTGATCTACGCGTCGTCGCTTCGCGACCGTCCGCGTGCCTACGTAGCTCTGATCCTGCTTCTGGAAACCGCGGCAATCGGTACCTTTACCGCCCTGGACGGCATTCTGTTCTACGTCTTCTTCGAAGTTTCCCTGGTGTCGATGTATTTCATGATTGCCGGATGGGGACATGAAGACCGGCAGCGGGCCGCCCTGATGTTCTTTATCTACACGCTGCTGGGCAGCCTGCCACTGTTGCTCGCAATTCTGGGGCTTTACCTCGGCGGCCCTGATCCCACCTTTGATATGCGGGCGTGGATTGCCAGTCCTCCACTGGAAGGGGCGGCGGCCATGTGGGCGTTGATCGCCATGCTGATTACCTTTGCGGTCAAGATTCCTGCGATACCGTTGCATACCTGGTTGCCTGCGGCCCACGTTCAGGCACCGACTGTTGGTAGCGTCATCCTGGCGGGTATCATGCTGAAGTTCGGCACTTACGGGCTGGTGCGGTTCGCCTTGCAAATGACCCCTAACGCCCTCCGCGATGCCGGAATCGTTGTTTTGTTCTTCGGGGTCGTCAGCGCAATCTACGGCGCTTTTGCCGCCCTGGCACAAACCGATCTCAAGCGCCTGGTGGCTTATACCTCAATCAACCACATGGGCTACGTCATTGTCGGCGTCGCAGTTGCCGCACTGACCCTGGACCCGTCGGTGCGTGCCGTCGCGCTGGATGGAGCCGTGCTGCAGATGTTCAGCCACGGCCTGGTCACGGGGGCCCTGTTCCTGCTGGTAGGCATGATCCAGGAGCGCGCCCATACCCGGGAAATGAACGAGTTTGGCGGCCTGCTCAAAACGGTTCCACTGCTTGGCTGGTTCTTTGTGCTGGCGGCTTTTGCGTCTCTGGGACTTCCAGGTCTCGCGCACTTCCCGGCGGAGTTCCAGATATTCCTCGCGACTCTGGGCACCACTCCTATCGCGGTTGTGGTGATTCTGGGGATTGCCATTATCGCCGGGACCTTTCTCAAGGCCCTGCGCGAAATCTTTCTGGGTGAACCCCGGGATCGCTGGAATAGAATGCCGGACCTGAGCCCGCGCGAAATTCTTGCGGTGGCGCCCCTGCTGGTGCTCACCGTTGCCACTGGCGTGGCGCCGTCCTGGGTGTTGGACGTCATTCACCGGACTACTTCGGCACTGGTGCTGTAATGGGTCGTGATCTGGCATTAATCATTCCAGAAATTGTCGTTCTGCTGACGGCTGTTGGTGCCCTGATTGCAGAAATGCTGCGACAGCCCCGGATTTCGCTGATCATTGCCGTCATCGGCCTGGTCGTTGGCACCGGGCTGACCCTGCGCCTGCTCGGCACAGACACAACGGTATTTGGCGGCAGTTTCCGCATCGATACGTTAAGCATCTGGGCCAAGCTCATCCTGCTACCAGCTACGGTGCTCTCGATGCTGTTGGCGCGGGTGGATGTCCGGGGCAGCGCCCGCGAGGGTACGGTCTACAGCCTGCTGATCTTTTCCACTCTGGGCGCTCTGGTACTGGCGGGGGCAGGGGACACCATGTTTCTGGTGTTGGGTACGTTGCTGACCGGCCTGGCCACCTTTGCCCTGGTTGCCTATCCGGATACTGATCCGGCGACCGAAGCGGCCATGAAATTCTTTGTGTTCGCTTCAGTCACCACTGCCATCATGATTTTCGGCCTGAGCTACTGGTTCGGTGCCTCCGGCTCTACGCTGATCGCCGATCTGCCGGCCATGGATACCATGCCGCTGGCCGTGATTCTCGGGTTCGTGACTGTGGTTGTGGGTCTGGGCTACAAGGCATCGCTGGTTCCGTTCCACTTCTGGGCACCCGACGCCTACGAGGGCGCGCCACTGTCGATTGCCGCCTACCTGTCGGTCGTGCCCAAGATTGGCGCCCTGTTTGCGCTCACTCAGGTGGTTCGTCACCTGCCACCGGAAACCGGCTGGGCTGCGGTCATGGCGGGGCTGGCCGTGCTGAGCATGACCTATGGCTATCTTGCGGCACTGGTGCAGGATAACGTCATCCGGCTGCTGGCCTATTCGTCGATTGCCCAGTCCGGCTATTTCCTGCTGGGCATCCTCGCGGTGGGCTCCAGTGAGCTGGCCTTACCATCGATCATTCTGTTCGCCGCCGCCTATGCGGCTATGAACCTGGGCGCTTTCGCGGTTGCCGCCATAGCCGGGCGCACTCTGAACGATTTTAGCGGGCTGGGCCGGTCGCGGCCTTTGATTGCCATCGCAATGGTAGTCTTCCTGCTGTCATTGGTGGGCATTCCGCCACTGGCAGGTTTCGTCGGCAAGTTCCTTCTGTTTGCGGCAGCCATTGACGTCCAGTTCACATGGCTGGCGGTGGTGGCGATCATCAATAGTGCACTGTCGCTGGCAGTGTATCTGCGCATTGTTGTGCCGATGTACAGGGGAGGGGATTCTGCATCCGTTGAGCTTGATGCATGGCTGGGATTCGTGGTGTTTGCGACGGTTGCAGCCACATTCATCATCGGACTGGGTGCCCAGTTTATGATTGTTCGCGACATCGTATGATGTGCCTAGTGTTGTGTTCGGCATCCATGCGAGAAAGCCGCCGAATGCTGACGTGGTCAAAAAATCGCCATCTTACCCCAGCAGGCAAATTATGCTGTGCTACCTCAGACCCGGCGAGCCAGCCACCAACCAGCGACCATCGACAGCAACAACGCCACGAGAGGCCAGGTTATACCGCTTATTGACGCAAAGGCCGGGCCCGGACAATAACCTGATAGACCCCAGCCTATCCCAAACACAGCGGCACCAATCAATAAACGGGTATCAATATCACGACGTGTGGGCACGATAAACGTTTCTGCGAACAGAGGGCCCTGGCGACGGAACACCAATTGGTAGCCGACAAACGTTGTTACCACGGCTCCGCCCATGACAAATATGAGCGTTGGGTCCCAGTTACCAAAGACGTCGAGAAAGCCCTGTACACGTTGGGGGTCAGTCATACCGCCAATAGCCAGACCCAGGCCAAACAACAAACCAGCCAGGTAACCAAAAATCAGTTTCATAAAGAGTGTCCTGTCATGAGTCTGACGACGTAGACGGTTACAACACCCGTCAGGAGGAAAACCAGCGTTGCCAGCATGGATCTGGGGGATAGCCTGGCGATACCACAAACACCATGCCCACTGGTGCAACCGTTGCCGATACCAGACCCCAAGCCCACCAGCAAACCAGCCGCGACCATCAGCGGCACGCCACCGATGGGCGCGCCGACCACGGCTTCCGGATTGCCCGCCACATTTCCAAGCGAGCCGTTCAGGACAACCAACAACAGAGGCCCGCTGACAAGGCCCAGCACAAACGCCAGTCGCCAGGCAGACTCCGCAGTAAACCGATCAAAGATCAGACCTGATACCATCCCACTGATGCCTGCAATACGTCCCAACGTGACCATAAGCATCACTGCGGACAAGCCTATTAAAAGACCTCCGAAGGCACCTTGAGTAAAAGAGCTCCAGTCCATTTCTATACCTCTTCAAATGCCACGATTTGCCCGGTGGACAGTGTGTCGTCTCCACCTAACGGAGACATACCACGAGATTGTTGCAACCTATAATCTCAGTTATTTAATATAGCTGTTAACGCTATCGTTATAACATAAAACCTGATACGTTGAAATCTGATCAATTCTCTTTGCGACGAGGGTGACGCCATGCAACATCCGCTGGTCACGCATTTCTTTGACGAGCCTACAAACACATTCAGCTACATCGTTCAGGATCCTGATAGCTCGGTCTGCGCGATCATCGATTCTGTGCTGGATTTCGACTATGCCGCGGGCCGGACCGATGTCCGTTCCGCTGACAAGATTATTGAGTACGTTCAAAGCAATGACCTGAGTGTGGAATGGGTTTTGGAAACCCACGTGCACGCTGACCACCTCTCTGCTGCACCCTACCTCCATGAGCGTCTCGGCGGAAAAACAGGCATTGGTGAAAAGATCGCTGTCGTTCAGGAGGTGTTTGGCAAAGCTTTCAATGCCGGAACAGATTTCGCTCGGGATGGCAGCCAGTTCGACCGTCTGTTCAAGGAGGGCGACACGTTCATGATCGGAAATCTTGAGGCGAGCGTTCTTCACACGCCGGGACATACTCCGGCTTGCCTGACGTACGTCATCGGAGATGCAGCCTTCGTCGGCGACACACTCTTTGCGCCGGATGCCGGGACCGCCCGTTGCGATTTTCCAGGGGGCGACGCCCATACCCTTTACCACTCCATTCAGAAAGTCCTGGCGCTTCCCGGAGAAACCCGCGTTTTCCTATGCCATGACTACAAAGCGGCGGGGCGCGATGAGTTTATTCATGAGACGACCGTCGCCGAGCAACGTTCCAGCAACATCCATGTGGGCAACGATATCAGTGAAGACGAGTTTGTTGTTTTTCGCTCAGAGCGTGACGCCAAGCTCGGAATGCCCCGACTGATACTACCGGCCGTTCAGGTCAACATGAGGGCGGGGCACCTTCCCCCCTCCGAGGATAACGGACAGGTGTACCTGAAAATTCCGCTAAACCGGTTTTAAACAAAGGTCTGGAAGGGCGCAAATGTTTGGAGAAACCACTAGAGCGAAGACTCTGACGACCGTGGAAGGTTGACGGTGAAGCGAATCGCGGCGTATTTGCCAATTGTTGATTGGCTGAAAGGTTATCGTGGAGATACATTGCTAAGCGATGGCCTTGCGGCGGTTATCGTCACACTCATGCTTGTTCCTCAGGCCCTGGCCTACGCCCTGTTGGCAGGGCTTCCGCCTGAAGTTGGGTTGTATGCAAGTATGATCCCGCTGGTGGTCTACGCTTTATTCGGCACCAGTGCGACGCTGGCTGTTGGTCCTGTCGCAGTGGCGTCACTGATGACAGCCTCTGCGTTAGGAGGCGTTGCTGTTACAGGATCGCCCGAATACGTTGGTGCCGCTCTTGTACTGGCTACGCTGTCGGGGCTGATTCTGTTCGCCATGGGCGTCTTGCGGCTTGGTTTTATCGCAAATTTTCTGAGCCACCCCGTGATCTCTGGGTTTGTCACCGCTTCCGGAATTCTTATTGCGGGCAGTCAGCTTGGCCATATTCTCGGTATACAGGGTGGTGGTCACAATTTGATCGAAATGGGCGCAAACCTGATCAGCCAGTTTGGCTCTTTCAACCTGATCACGTTTGCTATTGGAGCCGGCACTCTCCTGTACCTGTTTCTGTGTCGCCAATATCTGAAAAATGCACTGGTCGGGCTCGGTCTGGCGCCCCGGGGGGCAGATATCGTTGCGAAAGCCGCCCCCGTGTCAGCGGTTATTGTGACAACAGCAGCGGCCTGGCACTTTAACTTGGGGAGTGCCGGAGTCAATCTGGTGGGGCAAGTTCCAGGCGGGCTTCCGGAGATCCGTTTACCTTCCATGGACCCCGGCATATGGGCAGCTCTGGTCCCCGCAGCCGTTCTGATCAGCTTGGTTGGATTTGTAGAATCAGTGTCCGTTGCCCAGACCCTTGCAGCTAAAAGGCGCCAGAGGATTGACCCCAATTCTGAATTAATAGCGATGGGGTTGGCGAACATAGGTTCAGGCGTAAGCGGGGGCTCTCCGGTCTCAGGTGGTTTTTCGCGCTCTGTTGTGAATTTTGAAGCCGGAGCCCGGACGCCACTTGCGGGTATGTTTACCGCAGTCGGGATTGCACTTGCCACGCTCTCACTCACCGGCATACTCGCCTTTCTTCCAAAGGCGACACTGGCCGCCACAATCATGATCGCAGTGAGCACTCTGATTGACGTAAAAGCCATTGGCCGCACCTTTCATCACTCAAAAGCGGACTTCGCCGCGATGCTGGCAACCATTGTGCTTACGCTGATTCAGGGCGTCGAAGCCGGAATCCTGGTCGGTGTGGGTCTATCGATAGGGATTTATCTGTATCGCACCAGTCGTCCGCACAGTGCAATTGTTGGCCGGGTGCCGGGTACCGAGCATTTCAGAAACGTAGAGCGCCACACGGTTGAAACGGATGAGAAATCCGTTGTCCTGCGAGTTGATGAAAGTCTTTATTTCGCCAACGCACGCTATCTGGAAGAGACCGTCATGGCGCTGACTTCTCAACAACCGAAGATGAAGAATCTGGTTCTGGCTTGTCAGGCGGTAAATGCCATTGACGCTTCAGCACTTGAGAGCCTGGAGGCAATAAATGGCCGGCTCAAGGCTATGGATATACGCCTGCACATGTGTGAGGTGAAAGGCCCTGTGATGGACGGTCTGCGGCGGACTCATTTCTGTGAGGAACTCACGGGGCAGGTTTTCCTGAGCACGTATGACGCCTGGAAAACACTCTGTCTATCCTGAAGCAAGTTCAAAATGGTGCAGAACGAAGGAGCCTCTTGTTAACGCATGGAGGCCAGTTTTCCTGCTATTGGCTCTCTGTCGCCTGGTACGTTCTTTGTTCATCGGTCCAGAGCGTTTTCAGGTATTCAATGACTGACTGAATTTCCTGTTCAGTGAGAGCGTCTTCGAACGCTGGCATGGTCAGCCGATCGGTTTTGTTGAAGGGGTGCCGCCAGCCCTTCGCGATCATCTTGAACAGCATGGCGTCGCTGTGGCGCCAGGTATGGCCGGTTTCATCGTGAGGCGGTGGCGGCATTTCACCTTTCTCATCCGGTTTGTTCCAGTTGGCAGCACCCTCAGCCTGCTGCCCATGGCAGGCGGCGCAGTATTGTTGATAAATTTGTTGACCCTGCGCCACATTCGCGGGCGCAGGGTCGGTACTCGCCGGTTGGCCGGAAGCAATCGCAACGGTCGGCACAACGAACAGAATCAGCAAGCCGATCCACTTATTCATACACCGGCGTCCATTCGCCGTCGTCGCCAAGGGCAAGCAGGTTGCCGCCCTCAACGGCTGTTACGAAACCATGAGCTGGTGAGAAAGTCAGCGCCGTCACGGTTCCGGGTGTCTTGACGCTTGCCCAGGTTTCGCCGCCATCAGTACTGTGATGGAGTTGTCCCTCGACGACTGCATAAACGTTTTCCGGAGCGGCGGGATCATAGCTGATGGCAGACACGGTACCTCGCAGATCTCCCGCATCGCCCCAGAAGCAGAAACAGTCCATGGAGCGGGCAACGCCGCGCGTCGTGCCGGCGAAAAGCCAGCCACTCTCCATGCTGCCGGGCATGTCCGAGTGCAGGAATGCCTGCACCGGCTCTTGCGGACCCGCATCGACTTTGACCCATTCGGCGCCGCCGTCCCTGGACCGGAACATACCCTTCTCGCCAAGGTAGGCGTAAACGGTTTCCGGCTGGGTGGCGTGAGCCGCAATGGCAGTAACTTCGAGATCTGGCAATGTGTTGTTGAGGGATTGCCAGCTTTCATTGCCGCTGTTGTAACGCCATACGCCCAGGCCCGGACCGGCGAGGTAGGTGGTGCCGTCCGCTCCCTTTGCCAGAGACGTGGGCTGAGCACCCGAATCAGATGGCGGCAGGGGAATCTCGGTGGCAGCGTGGCCATCAATGGCGAACAGGCCGCTTTCCTGCAGTACGAGAAGGGCGCCTGATGAGTTGCTCGTCAATGCCTTCACTGGCTGGCCACCAAGCTCAGACCGGGCTTGAGCCAGTGCCGGTATGACAGCCGCCATAGCGACCAGGACAAAACACGAGAGTGCGGACTTCAGGCGATAAATGATCGCATTCATGGCGCGAACCTCAGTAATCCGTATATTCGCGGAACACACTCTGCTGTCCGTTGGCACTGAAGGCTATGACCTTGTAGTCCTGCTTGCGGCCAGTTTCCATACCGGGACTGCCCTGGACCATCCCGGGCACAGAAAGTCCTACGGTATTGAACTGTGGTTTTTCAAGGTAGGCGACAATATCATCCGCCGGTACATGCCCCTCGATCACCACATCACCGATCAACGCGGTGTGGCAGGACGCCATTTCACGGGGCACCCCATACTTTTGTTTGACTTCACTAAGGTTGTCGGTTTCAACAATGTTGGTGTCAAAGCCATTGGCCGCAAGATGCTCAGCCCAGGACTGACAGCAACTGCAATTGGGGCTCTTGTAGATGGTGATGTCTGTGCCAGCCTCTGCAGTGGCCGCGACTGCGGCTGACGGCTCGGCAGACTCATCGGCCAGCATTGCCAGCGTGGTTGCGCCGGCAACGAGAACGATGGCGGCGACACCCGTATACAGGGCGGATTTTTTCATCTTCATGGTAATCCTCGGTTTGATTCGGTAGCAGGCAGCGCAAGGCCCGGGGTCGCCTTGGCTGCCCCGGGCAATGGGTGTTGGTTGGCTTAAGCGTCCTTATCCTTCTCGCCACCGTCCATGTGATCGCCGCCATGGCTCTGCATCATCTTCATACAGGCCTTTTTCATGTTTTTCATGGCTTTGCGTTCTTCTTCAGACATGTTGGACATCATGCCTTCCATGCCTTCCATGCCTTCCATGCCTTCCATGCCCTTCATTCCCTTCATGCCATCCATTCCCTTCATATCTTTCGAGGACATCATTCCGCTGTCGCCGGAATCAGAGTTCATTATGCTGTCAACTTTACCTTCGGCGTGGGCGAAAACAGAGAAGAACGCGACACTGCCGGCGAAAATGGCGGCTGTAATCGAAAGCTTGATATTTGAATTGCGCATTTGATTTGCTCCAGTTAAAGACTCGTGACGAATAGGTGTGAACACGAGGCTTACTTGTAAGAATTAACATTAATGACATTGCCGCAATGGGCAAAAATTCGGGTTAAGACTCAGGAGCGGGGTTCTGGAGGGGGGGTGATAAAGGCCAGGTAAGGGGATTGGTAGCTGCCCTCACGGGCACTGAATACCGGCTGGGAGCCGGTATCGATCAGGCCGCTAAGGCCTGTTGGCAAAAGACCGATACTGACGCCACAGCTGTTCAGCCCGCTGGCGGTCGCACAGGCCATATCTGAACCTGTGAAACAACTGGCCACGTCATCAGAAGCAGATCCGTTGGTTCCGGTCACATCGGCCATCATGGAACCGCAGTTCATCATGGACGCATCCATCTGACCGTCGGCCATTTCAGAAACAGCCAACGCCGGAGTGCTTATCACCATTATGAGTGATAGCAACAACGAGAAAATCTGGCGTGTCGTTATGGTCATTTAATGTCGGGCACCAAGTTATCGATCTTGAACGCTGTGACACAATCTTCGCCACATCGTTCACCAGATCCTAGCAGTTTTTTATGCCAATGCCATTACTTTCTGGAAATTCAACGTCGCGTAGTAAGGCCTATCCGTTTTTTTTACAAAACGCTTGACCTTAAACTTTACTTCAACGTTATTTTTGAAATCGCTGGTTGCAAGGCTGTTCGCCGCTACAGCGGTGAACCTAAGTGACACAGATCGGTTCTGGAAAATGGGAGGAGTTATAATGAGTTGCTGTAACAAAACGAACTGTGACGAAAAGGGCAAGACGAACCAGGATACCGGCTCACGAGGGCTTATGGGACTGCTGACAGGGCCACGGCGCTGGTGGGTGTTAGGTGCCATCGGTGTCACCGCCGGACTGGTTTTTGGCTGGGATACGCTTGTGCTGCTCGGGGTCGCGCCTATATTGATCTTCCTCCTGCCATGTCTGATCATGTGTGGCCTGGGGTTGTGCATGAACAAATCCAAGGACAAGAAAGGCTCGGTGACCGCAGTTGAACAGGCGGGCGAGGCTGGTGATGTCCAGTCGGTGGCTTCTCAGTCCAGGGTCTCGGATGCTTCACGCTCGGCGAAAGCATTCTGACAATGAGTGTGCGCTAAGAGGGATGTCGTGGCGTTTAGCCTTGCACCTGAAAATAGCGCATCATTCCTGCATCTTCATGTTCCATGTTATGACAGTGGTAGATGTAAAGGCCGTCAAAGCGCTCGAATTTCATCGCCACCTGAACCGTTTCACGGGGCATGACCAGAACCGTGTCGTGCCAGCCACTGTCTACCAGGCCCTGCTGTAAACTGTCCGAGTTGCCGCCTCGTCGCCCTACAACATTGAACTGCAAGCCATGAATATGCATCGGGTGAGGCATTGGTGTGCTGTTGTGGAATTCCCAGATTTCCGTGTCACCAAGGCGGACTTTTTCGTCATCCGCGACATTCGTTCCGTCAAACCGCCGGCCATTTATGGCAAATCCCCGCATCATCACCGGGCTTAACTCGAACGACCGGATTCGCGTATTGCGGTTTACCGGTATTTTTTGCCGCTGCACACCTAGCTGTGCCGGTAAAGGTTCGCTGGCCTCTACTGACTCGGCCACCTCCAGCCTGGCCAGGGGGAATCGGCTGCCGAGGGGCAGGGCGTTGCTGCCCATCATTCCCATTCCGCCCATCATGCCTGCCCGGAAACGGTCACTGATAAGCTCCAGCGTATCACCCGGCTGGAACTCGGAAAGGTCAACCCAGATATCAAGCCGCTGAGCCGGAGCCAGCACGGCGTAAGGTCTGTCTTCCGGTTCCTGAAGAAGGCCGCCGTCTGCACCGATAACGGTGACAG
This sequence comes from Marinobacter salarius, assembly GCF_032922745.1. Taxonomy (NCBI): domain Bacteria; kingdom Pseudomonadati; phylum Pseudomonadota; class Gammaproteobacteria; order Pseudomonadales; family Marinobacteraceae; genus Marinobacter; species Marinobacter salarius. Next base: position 3,792,565 of record NZ_CP136693.1, on the reverse strand, counting down.
GTCGCCCGTCGCTCCAGGCCAGTTTGTAGATGCGAGCGTTAGAGCCATTGAGGACTCGAATTCTGTATGGGCGGGTGGCAACCTTGCGGGTGGTTGGAGGCGCCCCGTTAGCCAGCACTCTGTCCCCCAGAAAACCGTGCATACGGTCCATCATGGCCCCCATGCCACCGCCCATGTAAACCAGTTCATTGTTACCCGCTAAGGTGCGGTCCTGAAGCACCAGTAACAGCTCGTTATCGCCCGACGGCAATTTGAGGCCCGCTTCCTCTTCATCTTCAACGATCAGGAGCCCGGCCAGGCCCGCGTAACTCTGAAATCCCACGCGACCGCCCTGCTTGCCATGGGCATGGGAGTGGTACCAGAACAGTCCGGCCCGGTCCAGTACCTCAAAGCCTACAGTCATTGTCTCGCCTGGGCGGATCGGAAGTCTTGGTTGTCCGTCTACGTCGGAAGGCACATGAAGCCCGTGCCAGTGGACGGTGGTGTCCTCTGGCAGCTTATTGTGAATATGGATTTTGACGGTCTGGCCGCGGCGCAGCCGGATCGTTGGGCCCAGGTAACTGTCCGGGTTTTCGGTGACTGTGTTTTCCGGGCCTTTCAGCAATTCCGCCCTGTAGCGCCACACTTCACTGGGGGCGCCCGGAAGAATGGGCACCGAATCGGGCATGGCGTGAAGATTCAGTTCAACATCGTATTCATCGGAATCAAGGCCGAGCGTTTCCGATTCAACCGCTTTTACCCCTCCATCACACCCGGTAAGCAGAAGTCCCGGCGACAACGTGAGAAGGACGCCGGTGCCCGCCGCAGCCCGAAGGACCGTGCGCCTATGGACACTTTTTTCCCTGCTCATCACTTGTTCCTCAGGTATTTGATCAGTGCCAGAATCGCCAGTATCAATAGCACAACCAGAAGAATCATTATCATCATCATGAATAGCCCCATACCGCCCATGCCCTGCATCATGTTGCCACCCATCATGCCTTCTCCCATGCGCCCGGGCCCATCAGCGAATGCGAAAAGGGGCAGGAAAAGTCCAACAACCAGCGTAGATAGCCTCTCAAGTATTTTCATTACAGTGTCTCCGTATTTTTGCCCCACTTGATTTAAAACGGGGGACCTTGGGTCAGTTTGGTGCACCGCCACCGATCTGACAATGCATGAAAAAATACCTTGACCTTAAAGTTCACTTTAAGGTTATGGTTAGCATCAGTCATTGATCACTTGTTTTGAGGTGCAAGAATGAAAACGTTCAATATTGGCGAACTCTCTGATAAAAGCGGCGTGGCCAGCCATGCCATTCGCTTTTACGAGCGGGAAAATCTCATGCCCGAGCCAGCCAGAACCCAATCGAATTATCGTCGTTACCCCGAGGATGCGATCGCCAGGCTGCAATTCATCATCCACGCCAAGCAATGGGGTTTCACCCTTGATGAGATTCGCGAACTCCTGATGCTTCAGGACGCCAATGGCGACCGCGCCGAGGCCAAGCGAATTGCAAAGAAGCAACTGGAAAAAATCCGGCATCAGATTCAGAGCCTGTCCCGCATTGAGGTCGTCCTGTCGGAAACCCTGGAGGAATGCTCCGGTGAAGGACCCATGGACGGCTGCCCGATTGTCGAAGCCATAGCCCAGCGAGGGTGACGCTGCCAGTTGCCTGCGAATGAACTGATTAAAGGCACGGAGTTAGCTGTGCCGAGGAGCCAAACGGGTATGCAACGAATAGAGATTCGTGTTGATGGAATGTCTTGCGCTTCGTGCGTCGGGCGGATTGAAAAGGCGCTCATGGGTGAGCCCGGCGTTGCGGAAGCCCAGGTGAATCTGGCGACCGGAAAAGCCACCGTGGAATTTGACCAGCCTACCACGCCGGCCATGCTAATCGACTCGATTAAGGAGGCGGGTTACCAGCCACGGCTACAGTCGGCTGAGATTCCGGTCGTCGGCATGAGCTGCGGCTCCTGCGTATCCCGGATTGAGCAGTCATTGAACAAGCAACCCGGCATGGTTAAGGCCAGTGTCAATCTGACTACCCGGAAAGCGTTTGTGGAGTTCCTGTCTGACACCCTGTCAGTGCCGCAAATTCATCAGGCGATCCGCGATGCGGGATATGAGCCTCAGGAGCCGGACGCCAGTAGCGAAACGGAAGAGCAGGACAGGGAGGGCATCGACCTCCGCCGGAAAGTGCTCTTCGCTGCAGCTCTGACTATCCCGGTAGTTCTGATTGCCATGGGTAAGATGATCCCCGCTCTTGAATCTCTATATTCCAGCCTTTTGCCCCATCGGGGGTGGATGGCTATTGAGTGGCTACTAACCACGCCGGTGTTGTTTTATGCCGGATTGAGGTTTTTCCGGTCCGGGTACAGTGAATTGCGCCATGCCAATCCCGGCATGAACAGCCTGGTTATGATCGGCACCAGCGCTGCCTATTTCTACTCCGTCGCAGCACTGCTGGTTCCAGGATTCTTTCCCGCCGGTACCGCCGAGAGTTATTTCGAGGCAGCGGCGGTGATCGTGACGCTCATTCTGCTGGGACGCTACTTCGAGCACGTCGCCAAAGGCCGGACGTCGGAGGCGATCAAAAAACTTCTGCAACTGCAGGCCAAGACCGCCCGTGTCATTCGGGACGGGGAGGCCGTCGAAGTGCCCATTGAAGCCGTGGTGCCTGGCGACCGTATCCAGGTGCGCCCGGGAGAACGGGTTCCTGTTGATGGCGTGGTGGAGGAAGGCCAATCCTACGTGGACGAGTCCATGATCAGCGGCGAGCCCGTTCCCGTGGCCAAGCAGAAAGACGCCGAGTTGGTGGGTGGAACCATAAACAAGAACGGTTCCCTGACGTTCCGGGCTACCCGGGTGGGTGCGGACACCGTTCTGGCACAGATCATCAGAATGGTGGAATCGGCTCAGGCTGATAAACCCCCGATTCAGGCGCTGGCCGACAAGATAGCGGGAATTTTCGTTCCCATTGTGATTGTGCTCGCGATTTTGACGTTCATCACCTGGTTCAGCTTCGGGCCCGAGCCGGCCCTGTCCTTTGCCTTCGTCACGACGGTCAGCGTACTGCTGATTGCCTGTCCCTGCGCGATGGGACTGGCTACGCCAACAGCCATTATGGTCGGAACCGGTAAGGGCGCCGAAATGGGCGTGCTGTTCCGCAAAGGCGCGGCCCTGGAGACACTGTCTCGGATGGACACCATCGTCCTCGATAAAACCGGCACCCTGACTCGGGGCCAGCCTGAGCTGACAGATTTCATACTGGTGGAAGGCCGCGAGGATGAGGTCCTGGCCTGGGTTGCGGCTGTAGAGACCGAAAGTGAACATCCCATCGGGGAAGCCATCGTCAAGGGCGCAAGGGATCGGGGCCTCACGTTACCCGCGATCAGTGAATTCCAGGCGGAGCCGGGCTACGGCATCCAGGCACAGGTGGCCGGACGCCGGATCAATGTGGGCGCGGACCGTTATATGCGCCGCCTCGGTATCGACCTGGCCAGCGTCGCCGACGATGCGGTGTCACTTGCTGAAAAAGCCAAATCCCCGCTGTATGTTGCCGTCGACGGACGCCTCGCCGCGCTGATTGCCGTGGCCGATCCGCTCAAGGACGGTTCGGTGGAGGCGATTGCTGCGCTCAAGTCATCAGGGCTCAGCGTGGCTATGCTTACCGGTGACAACCGCGCCACCGCCGAGGCGATTGCGCGGCAAGCCGGCATCGAACGGGTGCTTGCGGAGGTATTGCCGGACCAGAAAGCGGCCGAAGTGAAGCGCCTGCAAGATGAAGGTGCCCGGGTTGCTTTTGTGGGTGACGGTATCAATGACGCACCGGCCCTGGCGCAAGCCGATGTGGGTATCGCCATCGGCACCGGTACCGACATTGCCATCGAGGCCGGCGACGTGGTTCTGATGCGCGGCGACCTCCGGGGCATCGTGGATGCAGCAGCGCTCTCCCGGCGCACCCGCAAAACGATCCTCGGCAATTTTGTCTGGGCCTACGGATACAATCTGGCACTGATCCCCGTAGCCGCAGGTGTTCTGTTCCCGTTTACCGGTTACCTGCTCAACCCCATGCTGGCTGCGGGTGCTATGAGCCTTTCCAGTGTATTTGTGGTGACCAATTCTCTCCGGCTGGGCCGGTTCAAATCCAATAGCGAAGGCTTCGCGACGAGCAATATCAGCGAAAGCGGAGCCGCACAGGCCAGCGTCTCGTAAGAGGCCTGGTACACACAGAATCAGGAGATTGACATGATGACAAATGAGGCATGCATGTTTGGAATGGCGGGAATGGGGTTGATATCCCTTTTGCTCATCGTCGCCCTGGTACTTGGCGTCGCAGCCCTCGGCAAGTACCTGTTTTCGAAAAACAGGGACGATTCTGGACGCGCGAGTAAGAACGCCAGAGGAGATTATGACTACCACCCTGAAGCATGAATTTCATCGGGTACCCATGGCAGGCATGGGAGTTAGACCGAACGCAAAAGCAAAAGTAGTCGGGGTTCTGCTCTTGCTGGCTGCACTGGCTGCGATTTATTGGGTCATGCTGGAGACCGGAGCATTGACCACCGTGACCAACAAGGCTGCCTTGTCGGAATGGATTGACCAACTGGGATATTGGGGGCCGGTGGGTATCATTGGCCTGATGATCACGGCCATTGTCCTGAGCCCGATCCCCAGCGCCCCGATCGCGATGGTCGCCGGCGCCGTTTATGGTTCCTTCTGGGGGACGGTGTTCGTGGTTGTCGGGGCAGAGGCTGGTGCCCTGATAGCCTTTGTCATTGCCCGATCCCTGGGTTACGACGTTATCCATCGCTGGAGGCGGGTACGTCCGGTATTGAATTGGCTGGGCAAGGACCGCTCCCAGGGCGGGTTGATGCTTGTCATTTTTGCGTCGCGACTGGTGCCCTTTATCTCCTTCGATGCCGTCAGCTATGCAGCCGGCCTGACACCACTCGCGTTCTGGCGCTTCGTGCTCGCAACGCTGGCCGGTGTTATTCCGACAGCGTATTTGATCACAGCGTTTGGTGGCTTGCTCATGGCTTCTGAGCCCGGGGTGGTGACTGGGCTTCTGATCCTGGTCAGTGGCATTACCCTGTTACCGATTGTTGCCAAGCTGCTTTTGGCCCGACGTCGGGGGCGAAAGAGCGTGTTCCAGCAGTAAAATCCGGAGGAGCTTGTGAGTGTAGGCTTAGTCATATTTTGTCAATGGAAGAGAATGGAGGCGCGAGGATGAGTAGTTTCTGTGTGCTTGGCGCCTCCATCAATGTGGGTTACAGTGGATCTTGCTTTTCCACACGTGAAAGGCAGTAACTGTTCTGTAATCGGGATTTCGATGCAATGACCAAGCGGCTTTTGGGACTGACAGCCATGCTGCTCGCAGCTTATTTCCTTGTTTCACAGGTGGGTGCTGCGACTTCTCATGGAGTGGAGCCCATGGGTGAAGCTTGTGTCCTTTTGCCGGATGCTCAGGAAATGCCTGACTGCTCGAGGCTCCTGGCTCAGGGTAGCTGTAGCAGCACGTGTATCTCTTCCCATGTCGGCAAATCTGCAATTCTGGATTTGCCGATATTATCGTCCTCTCTTTTTCCCTGGGACCATTCTTCACATTCTGGCCGTGTACTTTCAGGGCCAGACCCCTTTCCTCCCAAATATTCAGCAATTTCCTGAACCTTTGATCGCATGGGGGGCTCGCTTCGAGCGCCTGCCGTTCGATCTAGCGGTATGCCACCACGTAGTCAGCTACACCTGGTGGCTTCTTGTTGAATGATGAATACATAAAGATGGGAGCGTCCCTGTGATGTCACTCTGTATGGAACACCCGGCGCGGGGTATGACCGTGCTATTCCGTAAGCTTTCGATAGCACTTTTTTTGAGTTTGTTTGCGGCTCTCGCGTATGCGTCACCAACGATGGACCCGGGAATCGAGGCGCTTCAGAAAAAAAGTCGGTTTTACGGTAATTGAACGCTTCTCCACACCAGTTGGGGGCGTGACCGGTTATGTTGTAAAGACCGGGGATGGAAAAGCCGGAATCATCTATGGTGTCGGTGACTACACTTTTTCCGGTGCGCTTCTGGAGAGCGACGGCACCGATCTGACTCGTCAGTACACGACACGCTATATATCAGAGCCAATGTATGCCTCCGTTGCCGAGAAGCTTTCCCGGGATACTCACTTAGTCAGCGAGGGCGGAAAGAATGCCCCGGAAATCTATGTGTTCGCGGATCCCAATTGCATCTTTTGTCACAAATTCTGGCAGCAAACCCGAGATTGGGTAGCGCAGGGGAAAGTCAGGTTGCACTGGGTCATGGTTGGTTTTCTCAAGCCCTCCAGCCTGGGCTTCTCCGCCGCAATCATGAATGCAGAGGATCGGGCCGGAGCGCTCCAGGCGTTCGAGGAGAACTTTGGTAACAATGGTAGCGTGGAGGGCATTTCCGAGCTCACGCCCGTACCGGCGAACCTCAAGGCGGCGCTTGAGCAGCACAGCAAGTGGATGGCCGAACTGGGTTTCAGTGGAACGCCAGGGCTGCTGTTCAAAGACACGAGTGGTCAATGGCAAGGCCAGACCGGCGTGCCTGGGCAGGAAGCGCTGGGAAGGGCGCTGGGGATAGCTGAGTGATGGATCAGTTGCCTTCTTTGCTCATTGCCGGCCAGATCATGATGGCGGTTATGGCAGGTCTACTGCTGAACCTGACGCCCTGCGTGTTGCCCGCCATCCCCATCAAAGTCCGAACCATCCTTCGGGAGGCGGGCGGCCAGAGGTCCCATCGGGTGCTGGCCGCGCTGGCATTCACGGCCGGAACACTCACCTTTTTCCTGACGCTGGGCGGCCTGACTGCACTGCTGCAGTGGAACTGGGGCACGTTGTTCCAGTCAACGCTATTCGTGGCCGTCCTGGTTGCGTTAATGGTCGGGTTTGCGGTGATTACCTGGCTCGATCTGCCCATCCCCGTCCCGACATTCGCCGCCTCGGCGCATGGCCGGCGTTACTTTGAAGCCTATGTATCCGGGCTGTTGAGTGCGATCCTGGCCGCGCCCTGCGCAGGCCCTTTCCTGGGTGGCGTACTGGCCTTTGCCGTTACCCAGCCGGCGCCGGTCATCATGGGGATATTCGGCAGTATCGGGCTGGGGCTGTCGTTGCCCTACGCGGTACTGATGCTCAGGCCCGAGTGGCTGAGCCGTTTGCCCAAGGCGGGCCCCTGGACCGTAGCCATTCGTGAAGTGCTCGCGCTGATATTGCTGGCCGCCGCCGTGTTTTTCAGTGCGAGCCTGGTGCCCAAAGCGGTATACCCCTGGCTGTGGTGGGCCTGGCTGGCGCTGGTGCTGGTCTGGGGTCTCCGCCGTTTCGTTCAGGGGAACGGTGCCGTGCGCGTGATCACTGCAACGGCGACAGGCCTTGCCTTGGCGGTGACAGTGGTATTCGCATCTCCGTTGGGCAGCGGCGAAGACGAGCTTGTCTGGCAACCCTACTCAGCAGAACTCCTGGCGGACACAAAAGCCCGTGGCACACCGTATTTGCTGGAGTTCACTGCGGACTGGTGCATCAACTGCAAAGTCCTGGAGCGCACCGTGTATAAAGAGCCCGCTGTGGCCGAAGCCGTGGAGCGAGCCGGCATGGTGCCGATTCAGGTGGACGTGACAGCAAGCGATCCCGAAAAAGACGCATTGTTAACAGCAACGGGAGGGCAAGCTTTGCCTTTTGCGGCGATTTTTGACGCTGACGGCACCGCTGTCGCCCGTTTCACGGGGCTCTTTGATACCGACAGCCTGGTCGAGGCGATCAACCGTACCGAGAATTCACAACGCTAGATACTGGAGATGAACCATGACAACCCGAACCAAGGTATTGCTGACCGGCGTAGCGGTTTTTCTGATCGCGATCGCGGCGTTCATGTTGATCGGCACCAATTCCGGAAAGGCTCCTGGCTCAGCCCAGACTGAACAAGCCAGTTCTGACCCTCAGGCACCAGTTGCCCGCACGGGGTTGGCAGATTCTTCCGATAAGGTCCGCCTCAATCTTGCGGAAGGCGGCAAAGCCCTGATAGGGGAGACCGGTGAAATCGTTCTGACACTGGACATTGAACCGGGCTGGCACGTGAATGCGAATCCAGCCTCCATGGAGTTTCTGATCCCCACCGTCGCCAAGTCTTCGGCTGGCGGCCAGTCGCTTGACATCCCGACCCAGTACCCCCGCGGCAGGGTCAGTGACATCACACTGGGTGACACTGCCCTGGAGGTGTACGACGACGGTGCGAGTATTCGGCTGCTGCCAGACGAAAAACAGACCGCCGCGCTGAAAGAAGCAGGCAGGCTTGACATGACAGTACGGGTACAGGCCTGCAGTGATGAGGGCGTTTGCCTGGCACCAGCTGACCTGCCCGTTGCGCTGAATCTGGACGATACCAAGCCACAATAACCCGGGACTCCCTTCGGAAAACAACTCAAATGGAGAATGACTGTGAACAGCTTATTCAGAGTATTCCTGATTGCCGTGATTGCCCTGGTCAGCACCAATGCCATGGCCCATTCCATGGAGGATGTGGAGGCCTCGTTGAACGAGAAAGAGCGGTATGCCCAGTTTGTGGATCAGCCGGCCCCTGAATTTGATCTTACAGGCGTTGATGGCAATACCCTTTCCCTTGCCGACTTAAACGGCAAAACCGTTGTGCTCAATTTTCTCTACACGCGCTGTACCGAGGCCTGCCCTTTTCATATGAACCTGATACGGCAGTTGCAAACCGGGGTTGAAGAAGAAGGGCTGAGTGAAGAGGTGGTGTTCATCACCATTGCCACTGATCGCGAGGATATTGCCGGTACCCGGGACAACATGCGCGCGTATGGCGACAATTTCGACCTGAACCCCGATAATTGGCACTTTCTGTACCGGGGCGAAGGCGAATCGCCCGGGTTGACGTCGGAGCTCGCCAAGGCCTACGGCGTTCAGTTCAGGGATACGGGTGAGGGTGTACAGGTCCATGGCGTGGTAACCCACGTGATTGACCCGGAAGGTCAGATGCGGGCCCGGTTCCATGGATTAAAATTCAAGCCTGAACACCTGGTGACCTACCTGACGGCCATTGCCAAAGGCCCCAACGCGGCAGCCGATGATGGGTTCTGGGGCCGACTGCACGGGCAAATTGAAGAGCTGTTACAGAGTGAGTAACGCGTGGGGCACCATGCGGGCAACAAACCGACCACTGTAATCAGGAGTAATGTCCAATGAGTCACCAGCGCATATCTGCCGCCCGGAGAATCGCCGTAGTCCTTTTCGCGCTTGCTATTTCCATAGCCGCTCCAGTTATGGCTGCAGGGAAGATTCCGAAGTCCGTGGGGCCCCAGGGGTTCCTGATCTGGGAGTCTCCTCGCACTCTGCCCGAGCTGGCTTTTCAAGACGAAGTCGGCAGGCCGCTGACACTGGCTGACTTTAAGGGTAAGGCGATATTGCTCAATATCTGGGCGACCTGGTGCCTGCCTTGCCGTGAGGAAATGCCGACGTTGGACTCACTTCAGGCTCAACTGGGCGGCGAGCAATTTGAAGTGGTCGCGCTGTCTGTTGACCACGTAGGCATCAGCGTTGTTGAGAAATTCTACCGGAAAACAGGCATCCAACATCTTCGCCAGTATATTGATCCGTCGACACTGGCGACCTCAACACTGGGCATAGAAGGTGTTCCTACAACGCTGCTGATTGATCACGACGGTCGCGAAATTGGCCGTCTGGTCGGTGCCGCGGAATGGGACAGCCCGGCCATGGTGGATTTGATGACCCGCACCATTGAAGGGGTTCCGGACTGACTGGATTTACGCAATTGAAAAGGCAGGTGCGTAATGCTTCAAGCTACTACTGGATGCTTCCTTCGCTGAGCCCTTCGAGAACCCCGCAGGCCTCAATTTCCCGATCATCGTTACAACTTGCTCGCAGCGACACAAGTTGTTTCTCCAGTACCTGCAGATCGGTTATCTGAGACCGTACATGAGCGATGTGATCATCAAGCAAGATGTTGATGGCCCTGCAAGGCTGATGGGGGGCGGTCTGATACCTCTGTAACTCGTGGATTTCAGCGAGTGACAGCTCGAGTATTCTGCAGCGCCTGATAAAGGCCAGCCGCTCAACATGCCGTTCGGTGTAAACACGGTAACCGTTGTCCTGCCGATCCGGCGGTGGTAACAAGCCCTCCCGTTCATAGAAGCGGACAGTTTGAGTATCGACTCCTACGGACCGTGCCAACTGACCAATGCGCATCGGGTTTCTCCTCAACAGATGGTATCTGTTCTATTGACCTTATAGTGACTATATGGTTTTAAATCATAATCCGACAATACTCAAGTGGAGCCGTATCATGAGTAAATCCTGTGAAGACGCCTGTGGCTGCGACGCAACACCCGCCGAGGGTAATACCGGGTCGGAGGCCTCTGAAGCGTCCGGCAACTGGATCAGTGTGTATACCGTACCGAAGATGGATTGTCCTTCGGAGGAACGGATGATTCGACTGGCCCTGAACGGTTTTGAAGACATTCGCGGGCTGTCCTTCGACCTGTCTGATCGGCGGTTGAAGGTTGTGCACGATGGCGAGGCTGAGCCTATCACCGCGAAGCTGGCGACCCTCGGGCTGGGCGCTTCGCTTCAGGAAACGGCCGCTGCCGACCCTGAGTCAATCAAGGCGGTCGGGGATACGGCTATCTCTGCCGAGCAGGAGTCCGGCACCCTGCGTTGGTTGCTCGGTATCAATGCTGTCCTGTTTGTGGTGGAAATGACGGCCGGCCTGATCGCGCACTCCACCGGTTTGATTGCAGAATCCCTGGACAATTTCGCCGACGCGGCCGTGTACGGGCTCGCCCTGTATGCGGTTGGGCACAGCGTAAAAATGCAGGTGCGTGCTGCGCATCTCGCGGGCGTACTCCAACTGATACTGGCTGTGGGCGTACTTGCAGAGGTGGTGAGGCGCTTTGTCTTCGGCAGTGAGCCGGAGTCGCTGGTAATGATGGGGATTGCGTTCATCGCATTGATCGCTAACACCACGTGTCTGCTGCTGATATCCAAACATCGGGAGGGCGGTGCCCACATGAAGGCGAGCTGGATTTTCTCAGCCAACGATGTGGTCATCAATCTGGGGGTCATTACCGCTGGCGCCCTGGTGGCATGGACTGGCTCCAATTACCCGGACCTGATCATCGGCAGCATTGCGGGGATTATCGTACTCAACGGGGCCAGGCGCATCCTTGCGCTTAAGGGTTAAATAATGTCCATCGTTGCCAAAAAACACTTGCCGTATGGCCTGCTGGCGATTTCGGGCCTGATTGCGGCGTCTGATCAGGTTGTAAAATGGTCGGTCCAGCAGTCAATGGCGTATGGCGAGTCGATTCCGGTGACCCCGTTCTTTAACTGGGTGCATGTCTGGAACACCGGCGCCGCATTCAGCCTGTTTGCCGATGGCGGAGGTTGGCAGCGATACTTTCTTATCACAGTCGCGGTAGTTGTCTCGATTGTACTGATCGGGCTGATTCTTCAGTGCCGCCGCAGGGGAGAAGCCATCGCGTACAGCCTTATTCTTGGCGGTGCCGTGGGCAACCTGATTGACCGGATATTTCGTGGCTATGTTGTGGATTCCTTTGATGTCTATTGGCAATCCTGGCACTGGCCGGCCTTTAACCTTGCCGATATCGCCATTGTGCTGGGCACTGTGCTTTTCCTCTATGTCAGTTTCATACCCGAAAAATCGGGCACGAACGTCGAGCTCGATGGATCAGGCTAAAAAACATCTGACAAACGTCTTGACCTTAAAGTTGACTTTAAGGATACCGTCTATTCTGACGAACCAAGAACGACAGCCAAAGCAAAGGAGAATGAAACGATGACATTGCAACTTGGAGAAACCGCTCCCGATTTCACCGTCGCATCCACCGAGGGAAACATTCAGTTTCATGAGTGGCTGGGAGACGACTGGGCCGTGCTGTTTTCACACCCCGCCGACTACACCCCCGTCTGTACCACAGAGCTCGGTGCCTTCGCGAAGCGTAAGGACGAGTTCGCCAGTCGCGGTGTGAAGCTGATCGGGGTCTCCGTCGACCCGCTCGACTCCCATAACGACTGGGCGAAGGATATCGAGAAAACCCAGGGCACGGGGCTCAATTTTCCCCTGCTGGCAGACAAGGATCAGGTGGTTGCCGACCTGTACGGAATGATCCATCCAAAAGCCGACCCCAAGGTGACTGTTCGAACGGTATTCATTATCGATTCCGCGAAGAAAATCCGTCTGATGCTGACGTATCCCCCCAGCACCGGGCGCAATCTGGACGAGATCCTGCGCGTCATTGATTCGCTCCAGCTGACCGACAACCACAAAGTGGCCACGCCGGTGGACTGGAAGAATGGCGAGGATGTGATCATCGTTCCGTCGCTCTCCAACGAAGAGGCCAAAGAGCGTTTCCCCGACGGATGGGATGAGCAGACACCGTATCTGCGCGTTACCCGCCAACCTGGTCGGAAGTAATAGGGAATTCGTCAGCCGGCCATGCGGCTGGCTGACGAAGCAATACCTGAGAACCCCTTACCGATAGGTTCGGTCATCGCCGAACCCTTAACCGAACACGGCCTCGAAATGCTTACGCTGACAGTTCCCGAAGTTGGTCTCTTCGCGTTATTGATTGCACTTTGCCTGTCGCTGCTTCAGGCGACCGTGCCCTTGCTGGGAGCCGCCACCCGGCGCCCGTTGTGGATGGCATTTGCTGAGCCCATGGCATGGGGGCAATTTGCCTTTCTACTGGTTTCTTATGCCAGCCTGACCGCCAGTTTTCTTCTGGATGATTTCAGCGTGGACTATGTGGCCCGTAATTCGAACTCGATGCTGCCCTGGTACTACAAGTTCACCGCCGTCTGGGGCTCTCATGAAGGCTCGGTGCTGTTATGGAGTCTGATTCTCAGTGGCTGGGGCTTTGCCGTCAGTCTGTTTTCCCGCCAGTTGCCACAGGATATGCTGGCACGGGTTCTGGGAGTTCTGGGTGTCGTCAGCGCAGGGTTCCTGCTTTTCATCGTCGTTACGTCCAGTCCCTTTGATCGCCTGTTGCCGGGCATGCCAGCCGACGGTGCCGATCTGAATCCGTTGTTGCAGGATGTTGGCCTGATCATCCATCCGCCGATGCTTTACATGGGCTATGTGGGTTTTTCAGTGGTCTTTGCTTTTGCCATCGCTGCGCTGATCGAAGGGCGTCTGGATGCGGCCTGGACGCGCTGGGTTCGGCCGTGGACCAACATTGCCTGGGCCTTTCTGACCCTCGGCATCGCTCTGGGTAGCTGGTGGGCCTACTATGAGCTGGGCTGGGGAGGCTGGTGGTTCTGGGATCCGGTGGAAAATGCATCGCTCCTGCCCTGGCTGAGCGGGACAGCGCTGATACATTCACTGGCGGTCACGGAAAAGCGTGGCACGTTCAAGAGTTGGACGGCGCTGCTGGCGATTTTCACGTTCTCACTCTCGTTGCTGGGCACCTTCCTGGTGCGCTCAGGGGTACTGACCTCGGTTCATGCCTTTGCCAATGATCCGTCACGGGGGCTCTTCATTCTGGCGTTGCTGGGAATAACGGTCGGCGTCTCGCTGTTGATCTTTGCGCTACGGGCGCCGCGAATGAGCGCCAATGCGGGCTTTAGCTGGCTTTCCAGGGATGCACTGTTACTGATCAACAATATTTTGCTGGTCATCATGACGATCACGGTCCTGATGGGCACCCTGTACCCCTTGATCCTGGATGCACTCGGGCTGGGCAAAATCAGTATCGGCGCGCCTTACTTTAATAGCCTGTTCGTGCCACTGACCGTCATGCTTTGTGCCTTTATGGGGCTGGGGCCGGTCGCACGCTGGAAGCAGATGCCCGGTCGCGAGCTGTTCCGGCGACTACTGGGGGCGGGTCTGGCCGCACTGGCGATTGCGGTATCGATACCGTTTCTTTACAACGGCCAGTGGAATGTCGCCGTGGCGCTGGGGATGGTGGCGGCCCTGTGGGTAGTACTGGCGTTGGTGCGCGACCTGTTTGATAAAGTCCGCAATGCGTCCTCTGCGCTGGCCGGATTGCGTAAGTTGACCCCTTCATACTGGGGCATGGTGGTCGGCCACGTGGGCCTGGCCGTCACCATCGTGGGCGTGGTGATGGTGTCGAACTACGCCATGGAGCGTAATGTGCGGCTTGATATCGGTGAGCAGGTGGATCTGGGCGGGTACGATTTTACGCTGACCGAACTGGGCGAGCGTCGGGGGCCCAACTTCCTCGCCGATACGGCGACCATCGAGGTTGCCCGTGAAGGCCGGATTGTCACCACCCTGTACCCGGAGAAGCGCCTGTACATTGCCCGTGGGCAGCCGATGACCGATGTCGCACTCGACCCCGGCCTGTTGCGGGACCTTTACGTGGCCATGGGGGAGGAACTGGACGACGGCAGCTGGGCAATGCGCCTACAGGTCAAGCCATTTGTACGCTGGCTTTGGCTGGGTGCGCTGCTGATGGCCTCCGGGGGCGTGCTGGCTGTGGCGGATCGTCGCTATCGTCGCCGCCGTGCCGCTGCAGCTGACCGGGAATCGATGAGGCCGGCGCGCGAGGTTCGCGCATGATGCGCCGCCTGTTGCTGATGCTTCCTTTTGTGGTGTTCCTTGGCCTGGCCTTCTTTTTGTACCGGGGGCTTTCGCTGGACCCCAGTGCTCGCGAGTCGGCCCTGATAGGCCAGGCGTTTCCCGCGTTCACGCTTCCGACGCTAGAGGACCCTGACACCGAGGTGGATGAATCCCTGCTTCGCGGGCAGATGTCTCTGGTCAATGTCTGGGCGTCCTGGTGCCCGACCTGCAAGGAGGAAATGCCCCAGCTACTGGCGCTCTCCGAACGCGGCATTCAGATGGTGGGCATCAACTACAAAGACACACGTGACCTGGGGCGACAGTTTCTTGAAGAGTTTGGAAAACCTTTCGAGGTCAACATCTTTGATCCTGCCGGTGACCTGGGTTTCGAGCTCGGCGTGTATGGCGTGCCCGAAACCTTCCTGGTCGACGCAAACGGTATCGTTC
This sequence comes from Marinobacter salarius, assembly GCF_032922745.1. Classification (NCBI taxonomy): domain Bacteria; kingdom Pseudomonadati; phylum Pseudomonadota; class Gammaproteobacteria; order Pseudomonadales; family Marinobacteraceae; genus Marinobacter; species Marinobacter salarius. The sequence continues at coordinate 3,777,541 of NZ_CP136693.1, read as the reverse complement.
GATACAAGCACGTCGGGTACATAACGCCAGCTCAGGTGGATGAAGTCATGGCGGAGGTAGAGAAATGGCGCTAAACCGAAAGAGCCGTTGCTGTGTGGTCATCGTGTTTTTGCTGGCTTCGTTCCAGTCGGTGGCGGACACGGCAATCGATGCGCGTCATTTCGAGGATCCGGTGATGGCGGAGCGTTATCGCGACCTTACGGCGTCGTTGCGGTGCCCTAAATGTGATGCTCAAGCCATCGACAGTTCCGATTCGCCGGTGGCGGCGGACATGCGGGAGCGGGTAGCAATGATGCTTCGTGATGGGCGTGCGGATAAGGAAATTCTTGATTTCATGGCTAATCGTTTTGGCGAGTTCGTTCTTTACAACCCGCGCCTTGACGGGCGCACGTGGCTGCTTTGGGCATTGCCGGCAGCGCTGGTAGCAGGGGGCGCCCTGGTTGTGATTGCCTTTGTCCGGGCACGCAGGCACCGGCGAGTGCGGCCGCTCTCCGAGGAGGAGCGTACCCGCCTGTCCTCTTTGATTCATCGTCATCGTGAGAGGTCGGAATGACTATGCTCTGGTTAAGTATCGGCACACTGTTGCTTATAGCGCTGTGGTTCCTGAGTCTACCGTTGCGGAGAGCAAGGGCGATCCATGACTGGCAGCAGCGGTTTGAGGCCGATGATCATGCAGAGGCGCAAAACCTGGCCGTCTATGAGCGCCGGCTTTCAGCACTGGAAAGAGCCCGCGATCGCGGCGAGATTGACGTCGCCCGTTTTGAAGAAAGCCGTCACGAGCTGGACCGCAATCTGCTGGAGGACACCGAGGCCCGCCGCCGAACGCCTCTCAGGCGCCCCCTGTCAGGACGTTTGATGATTCCGTTGGTGATAACGGCAGTCATGGCTGCCAGCATGATCGGCTATCGATGGCTGGGTGCCGATGGCGATCTGGCGCTGTATGCCGCCCAACAGGACGCGCTCAACACACCCGGTGCCTCAATGAAAACCCTGGTTGGCCGGCTCGAAGAGGAGGCCGGGACTCAGCCGGATAATCCCAAGGTCTGGTCGTTGCTGTTTCCGCTTTACCAGAAGATCGGTCAACCGGGGCAGGCGATTGGCGCCCTGGAACGACTGATCGAACTGGAAGGCCGCAGAGTTGACCTACTGGCCCAACTGGCCCAGATCAAATTCTTTGTGACCGGGCGCAGCTTGACCACTGAAGTGCAGGCGCTGATCGACGAAATACTCGACAAGGATCCACGTGAGCCAACGGTGCTGGGCATACTGGGGGTCGAGGCCTTTGACGACGGCCGCTATGAACAGGCGATCAATTACTGGCGTCGGGCATTGGCTGGCTTCGGCGACAACGAGTCCGCACAGGCCATGCGCAACGGTATTGCTGTTGCCAGGCAACGATTGGAGGAGACAGCCAATGGAGCGGAACGTGTTACTGATTAAAACCCTAACGCACTTTCTATCACGAAATCAGGAAAGCTTATGCTCCAGTATCCTCAAATAGACCCGGTAGCCATTGCACTGGGCCCACTAAAAATTCATTGGTACGGCCTGATGTACCTTGTCGGTTTTCTTGCGGCCTGGTGGCTGGGGCGTCGTCGGGCTCATCGGCTGGGGTTGAATGCAGACGCTGTTGAAACATTGATTTTCTACTGCGCGATGGGCGTCATTCTCGGTGGCCGCGTCGGTTATGCGCTCTTCTACGGTTTTGACAAGCTGGCAGACAACCCGCTCTGGCTGCTCAAGGTCTGGGAAGGGGGCATGAGTTTTCACGGCGGCTTGACTGGCGTCCTGATTGCAGCTCTGGTGTTTGCTCGAAAGCAGAACCTGCGATTTTTCCAACTCACGGACTTTATAGCGCCATTGGTACCAATTGGCCTGGGGGCAGGGCGCCTTGGCAATTTTATCAATCACGAGCTCCCGGGGCGGGTCAGTGATGTTCCCTGGGCCATGGTGTTCCCGAATATGGGGTCGGCGCCACGTCACCCGTCGTCACTGTATGAGTTTGCCCTGGAAGGTGTTGTGCTGTTTGTGGTGCTGTGGTGGTTCTCACGCAACCCACGTCGGATGGGCGCAACGTCCGGCCTGTTCCTGTTGCTCTACGGAATTTTCCGTTTTGCGGTCGAGTTTGTTCGCCTCCCCGACCCGCAACTGGGGTTCATCGCCCTCGGCTGGGTGACCATGGGGCAACTGCTGACCCTGCCGATGATCCTTGGCGGCCTTGCATTAATTGCCTGGTCAAGACGTCAACCGATCAATAAAACGGAGGCGGCGACAGCCAGATAAAAGCTGTCTTAGCTTGTTTGTTCGTTGACTTACGAGGAAAACTTAACATGACAGAAACTATTGGTCATTCGGGAGCCTGGGGTATAGCGGCGATCATGATCGTGCTGATCTCCTGGGTCATGTATCGTTGGCTCGCTCCCAGAACATGGCGGGAGTGGGGCAGTGCCGGGGTGGTGCAGGCGTTTATAATCGCATTGTATGCGGAGATGTACGGCTTCCCTCTCACTGTCTATTTGCTCGTGCGGTTCTTTGATCTGGACGGTAGCGACCTCAGCGCGAATCTCTGGTCCTCGCTGCTTGGTGTCGGCGAGGTGGGCATGCTTATCTCAATGTTGCTTGGTTATACTCTGGCTGTGACTGGCATCGGTATTTTTCTGCAGGGATGGCGCGAACTTCATCGTGCACACCAACAAGGGCGTCTTGCAACGGATGGGCTCTACGGTTTGGTGAGGCACCCGCAGTATACGGGCCTTTTTCTCATCCTGTTCGGGGAGGGGATTGTGCACTGGCCGACGCTGTTCTCCGTTAGTCTGTTCCCCATCATTGTCCTTGCCTACAGCTTGCTCGCACGGCATGAAGAGCGACAGGTCATTGAGCGGTTCGGTGAGGAGTACCGGACCTATCAGCAGGAAGTGCCAAGGTTTGTTCCACGAATGGGCCGGCTTGCAAAACTCGTTGGCAAGTCCCGCTCGGGGTTGGGTTGACACACAGGGTAACGCAGAGCGTTACCAGCGTTTTATGGGGCACACGCAATGACGACGGCTTTTACCGAAGTCTCCCGGGACTATGATGATCTGTGGCTTTTGACCAGGGATTACCGGGGCTGGATGCTGAAAAAGCTTCTTAATCATTTAAATATGCAGGCTGACAGCCGGTTTGCAGACCTTGGTGGTGGGACCGGTATCTTCACACATCTGCTCAGCCAGGCTGTGCCGCTGGAATCTGAAGCGATATGCGTGGACCCCTCAGGCGCCATGCTCCTGAATGCTGAACAATACAGCGGCATCCAGACCCGTTGTGCATCCGCTGAAGCGTTCATTGACAGCGGGGTGCAACTGGACCGGGTGCTGATCAAGGAGTCCATTCATCACATCCGCAATCGTGAGAGATTCTGGAAAAAAATGCGCTCATGTTTGCGACCGGATGGTCGTGTTCTGGTGGTCACCCGGCCCAGTTTGCCCGAGTTTCCCCTTTTCAGCCGGGCGATGACTGCCTTTTCAGAGAGTCAACCGGAGCTTGACATTCTTCTCGGTGAAATCGCCGCCTCCGGCCTTGGTGCGGTGACAAGCAGGGAAGAGTACCGCGTCGAAATCCCGAAGGATCGCTGGTATGCGATGCTGCGGGCGCGTTTTATGTCAAATCTGGCAGGTTTTACTTCTGATGAAATTGAGAAAGGTATTCTGGAAATCGATGATCAGCTGGACGGGGATCAGATTCGATTTATTGATCATCTGTTGTTTGTGCTCGTCGAGCGCGAGTCAGACATGCCCAGTGGACAGGCGAAGGCTTCTCCAGCGGCGAAATGAAGAAACGATGTACAGATCGTCTTTTCGGCTAGATCAGCATTTTAGTGAGCTAAGACAGCTTCGTGCCGGCATGATTAATTGCTTGACGCCTGTGGCGTGAAAGCCGTACCATCACGAGAATTCTTGAAAACTCAATTACCTGGGTCGCTCCATTTGCCACGCTTGATAACGCCTAAAGCCCTTCTTAACCTGCTGTTGCTGATCATGGCAATACAGCCGGTGCTGGCGTTCGGGCAATTCACGGCAGACACAGCAGAACCTCCTGCCCGTTTCGGCCACATGGCCATGGTGGACTGTTGGAGTGCCAGCACTGACGGGCATTCGGAACAGGATATGGCCTGTGGTGATATGGCGTCTACCGATTGTGCTATCGCCGCCAACCAGGGCAGTTGCGGTGCGATGCTATCCGCACTGGTTTCTGAGAAGGCGGTTTTGCCAGTGCAATGTTCTTCCGACCCTACCTCTCTTCGTCCCCGAGAAGTCTATCTCAGCGTTATCCTTGATACCCTTACACCTCCCCCTGATTTCTCAGTAGTCTGATCTTAGTCTTTATCTAAGTTCGCACGTTTACACCTGGGCCGATAGGCCACTCGGGCGAGCGTCTATAAGCTTCAAATAAGGAAACATCAATGCGCATTTCCCTGATGGCGATGGTGATCGCTGTCGCTTTTGGTCTGGGCTGGCTGGCCAGCCTGCAAATCATGCCGATGTCAGAATCCGCCGGTTCTGGTAATCCTGCCGGTGAATCGGCGGATGAAAAGCCCTTGTACTGGGTTGCTCCCATGGATGCCAACTACCGCCGTGACAAGCCTGGCAAGTCCCCCATGGGAATGGACCTGGTGCCGGTGTACGAAGAAAGCAGTAGCGGCCGGGACGACGGCGGGGTTCAGATCAATCCTGCAGTCAGAAACAATCTGGGGGTTAAAACCCGGGCAGTTTCCCGTGGGGCAGTGTCTGTTCCGGTCCGAACCGTGGGTTATGTCACTGACAATGAAGATCAACTGATTCAGGTGCACAGCCGCATTGCCGGATGGGTCGAGGTGTTGCATGTTCGGTCAGAAGGAGAAATCGTTGACCGTGGTGAACCACTGTATGAGATCTATTCACCGGAGTTGGTGAATGCCCAGCAGGAGTTTCTGATGTCCGAGCGCCTTGGGCGGGGCTCAGAGGCAACAGCGACCGGCGGAAAGCTGCGCGCGCTGGGCATGACGGATAGACAGATTGCCAACCTGAAAAAAACAGGAAAAATCCGAGAACGCATCACCGTATTTGCCCCTGGCTCCGGCTATGTGGCCGCATTGCCTGTTCGTGCCGGCATGTACGTGCGCCCGGATACTGAAATCATGGCCATTGGCAGTCGCGATTCGGTGTGGGTGATCGCCGAGTTTTTTGAACGTCAGGCCGGGCTGGTTGAAGCGGGTCAGGCCGTTGAATTCACCACGCCGTCCATGCCGGATACAAACTGGAATGGTGACATTGACTACGTTTACCCGGAACTGGATCCCAAAATGCGGACTCTTCGGGCCCGGGTACGCGTTCCGAACCCGGATGGCCGGTTGCGCCCCGGAATGTTCGTCAATCTCACCATGGATGCCCCCATCGGTGAGGACCTGCTCACTATCCCGCGCCCGGCGCTGATCCGGCGAAGCGACAGCCAGCATGTGCTGCTGGCTGAGGATGACGGCTATTTTCGTCCGGTGCCCGTCAAGACGGGCCGGGAAGCCGGCGACAGGGTGGTCATTCACGAAGGTCTGAAAGAAGGGCAGCAGGTGGTGGTGTCCGCCCAGTTCCTGATTGATTCAGAAACCAGCCTCGAGGCCGCCATGCTGCGCCTGGAGCCCGAGGAGCAGAACAGCGCCGGCATGGCCGGTGCAGACAGCTCTGCGCCCGAACTGTTTGAAGCCGCTGGCCGGATTACGGAGCTTGATGCTGAGAGTTCTTCAGTCACGCTCGACCATGGCCCGGTACCCGGTCTTGGCTGGCCGGCCATGACCATGACCTTTGGTATTGCCGAATCCGTCGATCTGGTGGAACTGGCCCCGGGTGAGACCGTCAATTTCGGGTTCCGGGAGACGCCGGACGGCTATCTTGTTGAACGTATTGAGCCCGCGCAAGACGCGCAGTAACCACTGGAGAAAACCATGAAACTGAAAAACCTGATGACGGCTGTTGTGTTCGGATTATCCCTGGGACCTGTTCTGGCAGCGGCCGATAACAACATGGGCTCGATGTCCGGCATGGACACCAAAGAGTCCGCTGGCCCGGTCCAGAGCCGGGGCGTAATCACCATGATCAACACCGAAAATCGCAAAGTAACGCTGAAGCATGAGCCTATTCCGGCGCTGAACTGGCCGGGCATGACCATGGGATTTCCCGTAGCCCCGGAGGTGGACCTGGATGCCCTGGATAAGGGTGACAAGGTTGTCTTCACTCTGGCACCCGCTGGCAAGGGCCAGCAGGTGACCTCTATCAGGAAACAGTAGTGATAGCCCGGGGGTGCGCCATCGGGCTGCCCCCGGCCATCACCAGACCGGACTCAGCTCATGATTAACCGCATTATCCAGTGGTCGCTTCATAACCGATTTTTTGTATTGCTCGCCACCCTCATACTGATTGGGTGGGGATTCTATTCCGTCAGGGAAACGCCCATTGACGCCATACCGGACCTGTCGGATGTACAGGTGATCGTCAAGACCCCGTATCCTGGCCAGGCGCCCCAGGTGGTGGAAGACCAGGTGACCTACCCGCTCACCACCGCCATGCTGTCGGTGCCGGGCGCCAAAACGGTTCGGGGGTATTCCTTCTTTGGCGACTCCTATGTGTATGTGATCTTCGATGACGACACCGACCTGTACTGGGCTCGTTCCCGGGTACTGGAATACCTGAGCCAGGTAGCCGGGCAATTGCCCGATGCCGCCAAACCAGAGCTGGGGCCGGATGCCACCGGCGTTGGCTGGGTATACTCCTACGCCCTGGTGGACCGCACCGGCCAGCATGACCTTTCGGAGCTTCGGGCCATTCAGGACTGGTTCCTGAAGTTTGAACTGCAAACCGTGTCCGGGGTATCCGAGGTCGCCAGTGTTGGCGGCATGGTCAAGCAGTATCAGGTGGTGGTGGACCCGGACCGGCTGCGCGCCCATAACATCACGCTGCAGCGTATTCATGCCGCCATCAACAGCGCCAACCAGGAAACCGGGGCATCCGTCGTGGAAATGGCCGAGGCGGAATACATGGTGCGGGTCACCGGTTACCTGCAGAACGAGGACGACCTGCGCCAGGTGCCGCTGGGTGTCAACGATAATGGCAAGCCCTTGTTGCTCAAGGATGTGGCGGATATCCGGCTGGGGCCACAAATGCGCCGGGGTATCGCTGAACTGAATGGAGAAGGCGAAGTGGCCGGCGGTATCGTGGTGATGCGTTTTGGCGAAAACGCTCTGGCTACCATCGAGGGTGTTAAACAACGCCTGGAGGAGATCAAGGGCAGCCTGCCGGATGGCGTTGAAATGGTGCCCACCTATGATCGTTCCACACTGATCAACAATGCGGTGGACAATCTCTACAGCAAGCTGCTGAAAGAGTTTCTGGTGGTGATCCTGATCTGCGCGGTATTCCTGTTTCACCTGCGCTCTTCCCTGGTGGTGATCGTGAGCCTGCCGGTGGGCATTCTTGCTGCGTTCGTGGTGATGCACGCTCAGGGTATCAACGCCAACATTATGTCCCTCGGCGGCATTGCCATCGCCATCGGTGCGATGGTCGACGGTGCCATTGTGATGATTGAAAATGTCCATAAACACATGGAGCGGACCCCGTTGACACCGGAAAACCGATGGGCCGTGATGTATAGGGCCGCCGGTGAAGTGGGGCCCGCGCTGTTTTTCTCGTTGATGATCATCACCGTGAGCTTTCTGCCGGTGTTCACGCTGGAGGCTCAGGAGGGCAAGCTCTTCGCACCCCTGGCGTTCACCAAAACCTATGCCATGGCTGCGGCTGCCGGGCTTGCCATTACACTGGTACCGGTGCTGATGGGCTACTTCATTCGTGGCAAGGTATTGCCGGAGCACCGCAATCCCATTAACCGGCTGCTGATCTTCCTGTACAGCCCAGCCATTGACTGGGCTTTGCGGCGGCCCGCCCTGATGCTTGCCGGTGGCCTGATTGTGCTGATCATCGGCTTCTGGCCCGCCAACAAGCTGGGCAGTGAGTTCATGCCCCCCCTGGATGAGGGGGACCTGATGTACATGCCCACCACCTATCCCGGCATCTCCATTGGCAAGGCCCGGCAGATCCTGCAACAGACCGATAAGCTGATTGCCAGTATTCCAGAGGTTAAAACTGTGTTCGGCAAAATCGGCCGCGCTGACACGGCCACCGATCCGGCCCCGCTGACCATGATTGAAACCTTTATCCAGTTTAAACCCCGGGACCAGTGGCGCCCCGGCGTAACGCCGGAATCCCTGCGCCGGGAACTGGACAGGACCGTCAGGCTTCCCGGCCTCACTAACGCCTGGGTCATGCCCATCAAAACCCGTATTGACATGCTCTCAACGGGCATCAAGACCCCGGTGGGCATCAAGGTGGCCGGTCCTGACCTGACGGTGATCCAGGGCATAGGGGAAAAGCTAGAGCGGGTGTTGACTGACATACCCGGCACAGCCTCTGCGTTTTCCGAGCGGGTGGCCGGCGGACGCTACATCAAGGTGGATATCCAGCGGGAGGCTGCCGCCCGTTTCGGATTGAATATCGCAGATATTCAATCCGTGGTACGCACTGCGATTGGCGGCATGAACGTGGCCAGTACGGTGGAGGGCCTGGAGCGCTATCCCATCAATCTGCGTTATCCCCAGGGCTACCGGGATTCGGTGGAGCAGATGCGCTTACTGCCCATAGTGACGCCCGGTGGACAGCGTATCGCGCTGGCCGACGTGGCGGATATCCGGGTCGACCGGGGGCCGCCCATGATCAAATCGGAAAATGCCCGCCTCAATGGCTGGACCCTGGTTGACATTGCAGGTCGGGATCTTGGCAGTTGGGTCAAAGAGGCTCAGTCGGTGGTGCGGGAGCAGGTGGACCTGCCTGCCGGCTACTCCCTGACCTGGTCCGGCCAGTATGAGTACATGCAGCGCGCAAAGGAACGCCTGACACTGGTGGTACCGCTGACGCTGGCGATTATCGTGATCCTGCTGTACCTGAATTTCCGCAACATGACCGAGGTGGGTATTATAATGGGCACCCTGCCGTTCGGTATGATTGGCGGCATCTGGCTGATGTACCTGCTGGGCTACAATCTGTCCGTGGCTGTTGCCGTTGGTTTTATCGCCCTGGCCGGAGTCGCCGTGGAAATCGGTGTGCTGATGCTGGTGTACCTCAACCAGTCCCTGCACAACGCCCTGGAGGCCGTCGATCATCAGCCCGGGAAACTGTCGGCGGATGCCCTGCGCCAGGCGATCAGCCACGGGGCTGCGCAGCGGGTGCGCCCGATCATGATGACCTTTGCCGCCATCGTGGCTGGCCTTGTACCCATCATGCTGGGCGGCGGCACTGGTTCGGAAGTGATGCAGCGGATCGCCGGGCCGATGATTGGCGGCATGGTTACTACTCTAGTGCTGACGCTGCTGCTGATTCCGGTGATTTTCTACCTCTGGCAGCGTGCGCGGTTGAAGAAGCTCGCCCAAAAAGGAGCGAACCAATGATTCGACGCAGTGGAATTTACGCCGTTCTGGCGGTATTCGTTTCCCTTTCTGCCCCCGCAATGGCTGAATCGCTGGAAACGGTGGACCAGTGGATTGCGGAGGCCCTGGATAGCAACGCCACCCTGAGTGCGCAGCGAGCCGCCATCGAGGCAGCAAGGGCCGAAGTGGAAGGCTCGGATGCCTGGGCGGATCCTGTCGTAAAGTACGGTATTGCACCCGAAACTCTGGAGGGCCCTAGTGTGGTCGGGCACCGGTTTGAGGTCAGTCAGAAGCTGCCCTGGCCGGACCAGTTATCCGCGTCCCGCGGAGCCGAGGAGGCGGGTGTGCGTGCCGCAACCCAGGACACCCTCTGGCAGACCAGAAAACTGACGGCCTCGGTCAAGGAGGCCTATGCCCGTTTGTGGTATTCGCACAGGGCCATTGAGTTGCATCACGAGACCCGTGCACTGGTGGAACAGCTAGCCGAGATTACCCGGCAACGACTGGAATACGGCGAGGCCACACAGAGTGAGTTGTTCAGGGTAGAGACGGAACTGGATACGCTGGACGCGCAACTGGTTGAGCTGCAGGCGGACCAGGCCAGGCTGTCTGCCAACCTGATCCCATTATTGGGGCGCCGCCCACAACCCTCCGAACTGATGCTATCCCTGCCTCCTCGTATGCCAATGGCAGCGGACAGCCTGACCGGAACCGAGCACCCGCTGGTTCAGGCCGCCGAGGCGCGGACCGCGGAGGCCCGGGCCCGACTGGACGTTGCCGAAGCCAACCGCAGACCCGTGTTTACCGCAAATGCGGGCTACAACAGCCTGTGGGCGGACGAAAGCAAGCGCTGGATGGTGGGCGTAGGGATTCAGATTCCGTTTACGGGACAGCGACAGAACAGTGCCGTTCGCAGGGCGACTGCGGAAGTATCTCAACGACAGTGGCAAACCACTCAGGCCCATCGCGATCTGCGAGCGTCAATCGGCGACGTAAAGGCAGCCATTCAGGCAGGCTACAGCCGCCTTGAAATCCTTGACGAACGCCATCTTCCGAATCAACGCGCTCACTGGGAAGCCAGCCTGAATGAATTGGCCAGCGGTACCGGTGCACTGGAAGATGCCATAGACAGTGCACGGAAGCTTACCGGCGTAAAACTCACCCGGGAAACGGTCATCCGCGACCTGTTCAGTGCCAGGGCACGATACGAAGCCTTGCAAACAACGCAGGCCACCGGCCTTTCAAACTAGAAGGGGATTCACCATGAAAGTACTACTGGCGATGCTATCGGCACAGGAAAAGTAGATCAAATGCCAAGTGCCGTACTCCCGGCGTATTTGTCGTCATTGCCGATCACTGTGATTCCTGAGGGTTTCGAGGCTATTTCGCATGGGTTCCAGATCAAAGCCCGCAGCCCCGGCTTTGCTGATCAGGTCCGGGATAGGGTAGAAAGTTGCATTGGCAAGGGCCCATAAGTGAACGGCACGCTTGCCAGTGCGACAATAGCCGAGCACCGGGTCCGGGGATGACCTCAGGGCGTTCGCAAAAGCCTCTATATCCTTGGGTCCGTACTTGCCCGGCTCAACAGGAATTTCGTACCAGGTCATGCCCAGCTGCTCCGCCTTGCTCTTGAGGGCGTCCGTGTCAGGCTGGTCTTCCGTTTCATTTCGAGGCCTGCTGGCAATAATAGTGCGAAAGCCCGCGCTTGCCAGTTCTTCGATGTCAGCAATGGCAGGTTGCGCCGTCACGCTGTAGTTCTGATCAAGCTGTTTGATATCCATTTAAATTCTCCTCTAATGTAGTTCGCCTTGGGGCGGGCCCGTGTCACGGTTGTTTTCCACAGGCCAGATTCGCAGGCACCGCCACGTCCATGAGTTTGGGGTCGGGCAAATTCAAGTCATTCATGATCTGCACGTATTCCGCTTCCGACTTGCCGGCCAGGCGTGGGTTGTAGTGCTTCTCCTCATAGATGGAAGAACTCAGCATTCCCTTGTAGTCATGGGCCGGATATACCAGCGTATCGTCAGGCAAACGGAACAGTTTGTTGACGATCGAATCGTAACTTTTGTGCGGGTCGCCGCCCTGAAAGTCAGTCCGGCCGCTGCCGCGGATCAACAACACATCGCCAGTGAATACGGCCTGCTGGTCGCCCTTTTTCCAGTAAAAGCTGAAGGACTCATCCGTATGCCCCGGGGTGTACAATGCCTCGAGCCGAATACCGTCGACATCTATCCGGTCCCCTTCGGATACCTGCTCGGATACGCAGTCGGCGTTGGTAAATTCACCCATGGTGGTGATGCAGTCGGTCTCATCACGCAGATCGCCAAGAGCCGTGAAGTGATCCGCATGCGTGTGGGTATCAATCGCCCGGACAAGCCTGAGGTCAAGTTGATTGATTATATCGAGGTAGGCTTGCGTATACTCCTTGACCGGATCAATGATAAGCGCTTCCCGGCCGCGGCCCGATGCAATGAGGTAGGTATAGGTACTGGACGTATTGTCAAAGAATTGGCGAAAAAGCATGGCATTCTGTCCTGAACAGTAAAATGTTCTAACTATAGGTTTAAAGGTAATAAATTGGCGGGCTAGCGTCAAAGCCGTTGCATGACAATTCGTACAGGCGTTTTCCAGGGCACTTTGCAGCCCTGAGGGTTTTCCACTGCCGTAGGCTGTCATTTCTGCGGTCTTGCATGCAGGCCAATATTTACAACGTCATCCAGTGATCAATATGAAGTTTGACAAATAGGTCGATACCCTCTAATTCTGCTCGAATAATGTCTGGGATTTCGGGACACTAGGTCGATGGGCATTGAACAGAGGTAAACTGCAAACTGGTAGGGAGCGTGAAAGCAACATGAACACAAAAGGCAAGATGATGTGCCCGGTCTGCGAGGTACAACTGAGTATGGCTGATCGACAGGGGGTGGAGATAGACTTCTGTCCACAGTGCCGCGGGGTCTGGCTGGACCGGGGTGAGTTGGACAAGATCATCGAGCGCACCGCCGCAGAATTAGCGCCGCCGCGCACCCCGGAACCGCAACAACGCGGCTATGACGACCGGTACGGCGGCCACGGCAGGCATGGCGGCAAACACGGTGGCCACCGCCGCAAATCCTGGTTGGCGGAAATTTTTGACTAAACTGTGTTCCACGGAACCAGCATCGGGAGAAGTCACAGATGGGCGAGGGGCATGGTGAAAAGGCCGCTGTAGGATCCGGCACGGCCGCAGCGCGTCACAGTGGTGGCCTGAAATGGGCGCTGGCAATGACCTCGACGTTTATGGTGGTCGAGGTTGTCGGCGGGCTCTGGACCGGCAGCCTGGCGCTGCTGGCTGACGCCGCACACATGTTGACCGACGTAGGCGGAATGTTGCTGGCGCTGGTGGCCATCCGCTTCGCCGCCCGCCCCGCGACTCCGGAAAAAACTTTCGGTTATGTGCGGATGGAGGTGCTCTCGGCGCTGGCCAATGCGGTTGTGTTGCTGTTCCTGACGATCTACATCCTCTACGAGGCCTGGCAGCGGTTCCTTGCACCGCCGGAAATCCTTGGCGGGCCGATGCTGGCGGTCGCGGTCGTCGGCCTTGCAGTCAACCTTGTGTCAATGAAGATGCTGCACGCCGGCTCGCGGGAAAGTCTGAATCTCAAAGGTGCGTATTTTGAAGTGCTGGCTGACATGCTTGGCTCGGTTGGAGTAATCCTTGCCGCAGCAGTGGTGTTGCTGACCGGCTGGACGTTGGCTGACCCGATCATCGGCGCAGGCATTGGGCTCTTCATTGTGCCACGCACCTGGATACTGTTGAAAGGCGCCGTCCATATACTGATGGAGGGCACTCCGCCCGAAGTTGATGTTGGCCTGCTGGAACGGCAACTTATGGATCTGCCTGGCGTGACCGCAGTGCACGATTTGCACGTCTGGACGTTGACTTCGGGCCTTGACGCGCTGAGTTGCCATCTTGTCGTCGAGGACATGGCGCGTGGTCGCCAGGCGCTCCTGGCTGCGCAACAGACGATGGAAAAAAGTTTTGGCATTACCCATTGCACGATCCAGATTGAGGACGCCGATCTGCGAATGGATGAGAGTGATGCTCACTAATAAGCGATGCGGAGCGGCGATCGACGTATGGCGTCTGGACCCCACCTGTGACTGCTCCTGTTCTTTTCCTTGACAACCTCCTGGGCAGCGGGTCTGCACATCCTGGCCCCTATTTTTGAAAGAGAATGCTTGACTCTGTAGCCGACGCCGAGGCAAGAGGCCAAGTCACCGACAGCCGCACCCTGACCCTCGACAACGTACCAAGGGCCCTGGTCAATTTTGATACCGCCTGCGGTTCCCGGAAATAAATAAAGGCTTGACCTGGAGTTGACTCCAGGTAGTAAGCTTCCTTGGCATTGTTGATATCCATCCAGATCGGGAGAGGTGCTATGAAACGCAATGTTGTCAACCAGAGTTTATCGGTGGCTGCCGTGGCCATCTTTTTAGGACTGGGCCTTGTAGCCTCCGCGCTCGCCAATCAGAACGAGGTTGACCAGCCCAAAAAAAAGGTTCATCGCGGGTTAGCGTGAAAAAGTAGGAGACGGCGGTAAAACCGGTTAGTTTTGAGTTCGCCAAAACAACAAAATTAGCCAATCCACCGCCGCCTCTATGAATGCTAATCTTCTTGATCTGTTCTGGGAAGGATTCACGATGGAATCCTACGTCCAGATTGACTCCCACTCCGTGCTCATCCGACTGCAACCTGCCGCTGATCATCTACCCTGCTGCAGTGGTTGTAACCAGCACACGCTTGCCATCCACGACACTAGTACCCGACGAGTTCGAGAGCGCAACCTGTTTCATTATCGAGTTTGGCTGGATGTGCCTGTCCGTCGAGTTCGCTGTGTATCCTGTGGTCCCAGACTTGAACAGATTCGCTGGTTACCAGGGCGACAGCGCCTGACAGCGGGCATGATCAATTGGATTGAGTCCTTGGTGCGCCTGATGCCAGTTCAGCATGTAGCAACCCTGTTGGGGTTGCACTGGCATACGGTCAAAGCCGTCGACCATCAACGTCTCAAGCGGGAAGTGACTGAGCCTGACAGGCATCGAATTCGCCGATTGATCATGGATGAGTTCGCCTTGTTCAAGGGGCACCGGTACGCCACAGTGGCGATTGATGCAGACACGCAGCAAGTGCTCTGGGTTGGAGAGGGGCGTAGCCGAGCCGCTGTGCGTCCCTTCTTTGAATGGTTAGGAGCTGAGGCGTGCACGCGGATCGAAGCTGTGGCGATGGACATGAATACCGCCATGGATCTGGAAGTTCAGCATCATTGCCCTAACGCTCGCGTGGTTTACGACCTGTTCCATGTTGTCGCCAAGTTCGGACGGGAAGTGATTGATCGGGTTCGGGTCGACCAGGCCAATCAGCTTCGACACGACAAGCCCGCTCGAAAGGTAGTGAAGCGAAGTCGCTGGCTATTGCTCAGAAATCGGACCAACCTCAAAGATGATCAAGCTCTGAAGCTCGAAGAGTTGCTGCAGGCTAACCAGCCTCTGATGACAGTGTATGTGCTGAAAGACCAGCTCAAAGAACTCTGGTACGCCCCTTCAGAGGACGAAGCCAAGCAACGCTGGCAGGACTGGTTGAATCTGGCAATGAGCAGTGGGCTGGCGCCAGTTCAGCAATTTGCCAGACGCCTCAAAGGCTATGTCGAAGGTATTATCGCCAGTGCTGTCTACCGGATGAATACCAGCGTCCTGGAAGGGATGAACAACAAGGTTAAGGTCATCAAACGGATGGCCTATGGCTACCGGGACAACGACTACTTCTTCCTTAAGATAAAAGCAGCGTTTCCCGGTAAAGTGCGATGAACCAAAAAAAAGCCTCAGGCGGATTCGGATGAAGCCATCATCCAGACGCTTTTAAGCGCCGGCCCCGAATCGGTTACCAAACATGCCACCGTGCTTTCCCGGGCGGGCAAGGTTCTACAACAGGGCAGCGGCGAGTGGGTGTGCCGCTTCGCAGGCCTGACCGGTGACACACCAACCTGTCTGGATTCGCAGTCCCGTGCCTATTTCAAAGCCCGCTTCCAGGGTAAAACACCACAGGTCGA
Organism: Marinobacter salarius; assembly: GCF_032922745.1. Classification (NCBI taxonomy): domain Bacteria; kingdom Pseudomonadati; phylum Pseudomonadota; class Gammaproteobacteria; order Pseudomonadales; family Marinobacteraceae; genus Marinobacter; species Marinobacter salarius. Next base: position 3,761,974 of record NZ_CP136693.1, on the reverse strand, counting down.
GCGCATTGGCCTCACCTACATGCTGCATGGCATGACGACAGACACCGGCATGCAGATGCCCCCGCACGTCATGGTGATCGTTCCCGACCCGACCGATCTGAAACAATTCCCCACCACGCCGCAAAGTGGAGCGCCCTGGGTCATGAAGGCGAATACCCCGTACGCACATCTGATCATACCGGTCGGCGGGCAGTCGATGGGCGCAATCACCCAGCCATCGGGCCAATGACTTTGGTATGAACGATAACGCGGCACAGACAGTCGCGGCTGCGGGTGGCGCTGAAGATATCCGCGCTGGCGATCGTCGCCTTTGATATCGGTATGGGCGTCACGATGCTGGTCGTGGCTTTTGTGCTGGGCTATCAGCCCACCACCATCGCGTTCTGGTTCGTCATGTGGGGTGGGTTACTGCTGGGTTTCATGACCGCCTACCCGATGGTGCGTTGGCTGCTCGGGCGAGGTGTCACGACGCCGGTGTGGCCAGTTCCGCCTGCACTTTCGGGGTTCTGAGCATCACACAGCCGCTGTTCAAAAAGGGCGCCTCCGCAGAGGCCTCGTTCGCCTTCAGCTTCGCTTCGACCAACCTGGTTATCAAGCTGGGCCTTCTGGTCTATGGCAAATTGGGCTGGCCGTTGTTGGTAGCCGAGCGGCTAGGTGGCTCCCTACTGGTCAGCATCCTCATGGAGCTCGTGTTCAGAAAACTTGGCTGGATTCCACCACGCCTAAGCGTTCAAGAGCTTCCTGGAAGTAAAATTTGATATCACGCTGGTAATGACTGTGTTCGTACTGCTTGGTACCTTTATTCTTCAGATGCTGAGGTATCCAACGTCGAACCGCTAGTTGGGCTGGGTTTTACCCTCGTAGTGAGAGTGACACTCAAGAATGCATTTGAAGCAGTATGGTCATTCAAGCATCCTCAACATTGAAGCGCTGCGGGGGAGCATCCTGATAGTGGTACACTTCTGTTTACTCAACGAATGTCAAGTCCGGATTTGAACGATGATAAAAATTGGCCAGGTCGTGCAGGCGTTGGCCATAAGCGCCGATACCCTGCGTTACTATGAAAAAATCGGGCTGATGCCCGGGGTTCACCGCAATAATGGTGGTGCGCGCTTATACAGCGACAAGGATCTTTCCCGTTTGCGATTTATTAAGCGGGCACAAAAGATGGGTTTCAGCCTGGATGAGATCGCTGGCCTTCTCAGCTTTCGGGACAATTCCAAAAATGCGAGACCCAATGTACAGAAATTGGCTCGTCTTAAGTTGGCCGAGATTGAACATCACCTGTCCGAGCTGGAAGCATTGCGAGATGAGTTGCGTTTGCTGACCAACCTTTGTGGAGCAAGTACTGATGGTTGCCCAATACTCGAATCGTTTGAACGGGCATATGGCTCCTGATACGTAAGCGCTCCTCCTGCCATCCTCACCCAGCACGATCACGCTCTTGCGGTTAATCCTGTGACGATTCCCAGCAGCGGATCTGATCGATTCCTCGGTATCGGTCGCAGGGCGAACCGGTCTGAACGCAGAGAGTGTTCTGTGCCGCCTGGTATTAAGGCAGCCATTGGGTTTCAGCTATGAACAACTGGCCTTTCACTTGTCGGATTCAGTGACCTATAGAACCTTTAGGGGGTCACCATGAAACGATTGCTGGCAATGCTATTCACTGATCCTGTTGCCCGGAGTTGGGCTAGCGGCCCCTGAGGCCAGGTTCTGGGCGACATGGCAGTCCTTCACATTACCCCGATGTCATCCGCATAGCGCTTGCTTTTGAAACCGAACTGTTTTTAAATACGAATGTAAACGATTACCATTTAAATCGTATTGCTTGCGGAGCTTATGTGCTTACAGTTAACCAGACACGCCAGAAGGTCGCCCAGGGCCGCTCGGCGTATGGACTACTTAACGCGGTGCCAACACCATGGATGGTAGAGATGATCGGCCATGCCGGCTATGACTTTGTCATACTGGACACCGAGCATATGTCCACGAACCCGGAGTCCCTCGAACACATGATTCGTGCCGCCGAGTGTGCCTCCGTCACACCTCTGGTGCGAGTGCCTGGGGTTGATCGTGCTGCGATTGCCCGAGCTCTGGACAGTGGTGCACAGGGGATCGTTGTTCCCCGTATCCGCAATGCCGAAGAGGCGCGCGACGTTGTTCAGATGGCGCGGTACGCGCCTGCGGGGCAACGTGGTATTACCGGCGGCCGGACAACAGGTTTCGGAACCCTCCCGCTGAAAGACTACCTCAGGCAGGCCAACCAGGAAGTCCTCATTGTGCTCATGATTGAGGATCAGGAAGGCATCGACAACCGCGAAGCCATCCTGGGTGTTCCCGGTGTTGACTGGGTGCTTCCGGGAGCGGTCGATCTGTCGCAATCACTGGGCTGCCCGGGTGACCCGTTCCATTCGTCTGTCAATCACGCCATCGCGGAACTGGCCGAGAGTTGCCGCGGGCGTCCAGTGGAATTTTGCGCTTTGCCCCGAAGTCCTGACCAATTGACGGAATGGCAGGAGTGGGGAGCAAGAGCCTTTCTCCTGGGAGAAGACCGCAGTTTGCTCTTTAAATACCTCAAGTCCCACCTTGCGACCTGCCGTGCCGAGTCGAGCCCGCCGTCTCCCTGAGGCAACCATTCTTCTTCAAGCCTGACAAGAGTTTTCTATGCGCGATACCGTACTTTTTCTTGCTCATGTTCCAACGGAAGCCTTGAATCGGGGATTCCTGCCTGCTGCCCAGTCGATGGGGCTGAAAGTGATCCTGCTGACAGACCAGGCGGCGACTCATCACCACTATTTCAGTCAACCGGACCTTCCCGCCTATCCGGAACAGATTCTCCAGTGTGATGTATTTAATCCCCTGTCTGTTCTCGATCTTCTCTCAGAACTCCCGGCCCCCGTGGGCGTGTTTTCCAACAGCGATCACCTGCAGACGGTGACCGCCCTGGCCGCAGCCTACCTGAATCTGCCGGGCAAAGACTGGCAAACCTGTTACCGGGCAAAAAACAAGGCAGCCATGCGCCAGTACCTGAAAGCGCTCGATGATGGCGCATGCTGGTTCAGGGCTGTGAATGATCAGACATCCCTGGGGAAGGTGATCAACGACGTTCCATTCCCGTGTATTGCCAAGCCCCGGGAGGGGGTTGCCAGCCTCAACGTCAGGCGCCTGGACAATGCTGCGCAACTGCAATCATTCTGTGATCAGTTCTGGCAGGAACAACCCGGGCAACCCCTGCTGCTGGAAGAGTTTCTGTCAGGCCCTGTTCACACTCTGGAAACCATTGGGGACGGAAACAGCCTGATTGCGCTCGGAGGATTTGAAGTGCAGCTTTCCGAGCCTCCCCATTTTGTCGAACTTGAAGCGGCGTGGGTGCCTTACCAGCCTGAAAGGCCTCACCTTCAGGAGATGTTCAGGCAGGTACGGCGCTTCGGTGTGGGCCTTGGCTCCTGCCATTCCGAATTTGTGATAACCGACAATGGGCCAAGACTTATCGAGATCAATTACCGAACGGTGGGGGATGGCCGCGAATTCCTGCTTGACCGTATGACGAATCATGGACTGTTCCATGCCATCCTTCAGGCCCATGTTGGCAACCCTCTTGAATTATCCCCGCCCACGCAGGCGGCGCAGATACGTTATCTCAGTGCTTCTACCAGCGGGCGGGTTCGCCGTTCAGCTCCTGAGCGCAGGGAGCCGTGCGGTGACGGCATTGCCGAGTTTGAGCCGTTGAGGGAAGTGGGTGATGACGTCCGCTTGACCCACTCAAACAAGGACTACCTGGGTGTGTTGCGGTTGTTTTCGAGCGATCCCTCCCGGGTGAAGGATACCTTGGCTGAATGGGCCACCGACCTTGAAGCAGAGTGGGAGATAGGCTGATGATCAGGAACACCGCTCTGTCTTCAACAGACCCCGGGCAGTATCTGACCCAGAGGCTGGTCGATGCCCTGATCCGCGAAGACGTGGCCGGCTGCCAGAGCGATTCTCAGGCAGTTGGGGTAGACAGCGTGCCCGGCTCCCCGGGAACGCCGGCGACCTGGTTACGGTGGACGCTGGCGCAAGGCATCCTGTGGTTGCCGGTCAATCCCGCAACCTTCATGCAGCGTTGGCAGTGGAGTGGCGACCCGCTCATCTGGCAGTCCGCAGACCAGGCCGGAAGCGTGTCAGAAGTGAATCACTACGAACAGGTTTTGGCGTGCCTCACCGCGGACGAACACGATGACTCTGGGGAGCAGTTGGAGGTCTATGCCGATGAGTGCAGAACGGCGGAGTCTCACGCCTCCTTCTGCCACGAGGAGCAGTCCAGGTGGTTTGACGAAATCCGCCATCAGGGGCAAAGCTGGAAGGATTTTCCCCGGCTATCCGAACGCTTGCTCCACTTCGATCGCCTCGCGGCTTTTCTCGATCATCCGTTTTACCCCAGTGCCCGCGCCAAGAGTGGTTTTGATAAGGCGGCACTGGCGGCGTACGCGCCTGAATTTGCCCCGCGTTTCCGGTTACGGTGGCTTGCCGTCCCCTGCCCGGAAGTCACTGCGGTGGGCGAGCTCCCGGGTTGCTGGCCGGATTTCAGCGAGGTAGGACTGGATAACCGGCTTGCTGACAGCCACTACTTGTTGCCGGTGCACCCTCATCTCTGGGACACCGCGCTGAGTGACTATCTGTCGAACACAGACATCGGTGCCAGCGTCATCCGGGCGCCAACGCCTGCGCTTTGGGTTCAGCCAACATTGTCGGTACGAACCCTCCAGCTTGAGGCAGCGCCGGAGGTCCACGTGAAAGTCCCTTTGACCATTCGCACACTGGGCAACCGGAACATTCGAACGGTCAAACCGAGCACACTTTATGATGGTCATACGGTTCAGCAAATCCTGCACGAGATAGCCGGCAAGGACCCGGTCCTTAAAGGGACCTTTTCTGTAACCGACGAATCCTCAGGCCTGCACGTTGGCGATCTGCCCTGGCTGGGCTGTATTGTGCGCCGGTTTTGCGGGTTTTCCGACCAGCAGCAGATTGTGCCCGTAGCCTCCCTGTTAGCCGACAGCCCGGACGGTCGCTGCGTTGCCCAGATGATGGCGGACGAGTTCAATAGTGGCGACCTGACGGAGTGGGTGCGTCAGTACGTTGCCTTAACGCTAACGGTGCACCTGCGACTGTGGCTTGTCTACGGCATTGCACTGGAATCCAACCAGCAGAACTCCATGGTGCTGCTCACGCCGGGTCGGCCACCGCAGCTGCTTTTCAAGGACAACGACGCCCCCAGGCTGTGGCCAGACAGGCTATGCGGCCAGATGCCGTCCATGGAGTCAAAAGTCGCGCAACTCCGGGATCAACGGATCCTGGTCAATAATGAAATACCCCTGGCTCAGATGTTTACCACCATAACCCTGCAACTGAACCTGGCGGTTATCCTTGAGGGTCTGGCCGCACGGGGGCTCGGATCAAGGGGCCACTGGTATAAGGTGCTTCGTGAGGAGGTGATCAGCGTCCTCGATCAGCTTGACGAAGAGGGCGTCAATACTCAGCCAGCGCGCAAGGTGCTGCTGGAGGATCGCCAGCTTTATACCAAGTATCTTCTCAGGGCAGGCAGCCTGGAAAGCAAGTCCCGCACCGGCGCCGCTGACATCAATAAATTCTATGGCAAGCTGGCTCCAAACTTTCTCGGGCAGGAGTCATGAGCCAGTCTGTTCTGCCGGTGATCCTGCTCAGCCACTTTACCGCGGCCTTGGTGGCGCTGGGGATGCCACCATTTTTTGGGCTGATCCTGACCGACACATTTGCGGTTGAACACACCGTTTGGGTGGGCTGGTTCTATATTATCCCGACGGTTTGCACGGCGTTGGCGGCGCCGTTCTGGGGAAGAATAGCGGACCGTTTCGGCCGCCGCTGGTCGCTGCTGCGGGCCCAGATTGGTCTGGCCGTGGCCTTCGTAATCGCCGGATTGGCGCCGGGCGTGGTCACCTTTGCCATGGCACTGATGGTTCAGGGCTTTCTGGGTGGAACCTTTGCCGCATCGAGCGCATACCTTTCCACCGTTGCTCGCGGTCAAAACCTGACCCAGTCACTGAACTGGATGCAGGGCTCGGCCAGGTCGGCCATGATACTGGCGCCCATCCTTTTCGGTTTCTTCATGACCTGGGTCCCAGCCCAGCGTCTGTACCTCTATATGGCCATCCTGCCTCTTCTGTCGGCACTACTGGTATGGAAACTCGCTCCCCCGGACCCGGTTTCGGGTGGGCCTCGTGACCAGAAACATTCCCGTGAAAGGGTTTCGGCATCCGCCAGTTGGCTGCGGTTGAGATTGCTTTACTTCGGTTTCAATTTCGCGCTGGTGGCCAGTTTTCCCTACTTCATTCCCTGGACCCAGGAACGAACGGGTAGTACCGCCGCTATGGCCGGAGTTCTCTACAGCCTCCCTCATGCCATCTACCTGATTATTCTGGTCAGCCCGCTGCGACGAAGCGTGTTTTTCGGTAACCCGTGGACCTTGCCCGCGGGCCTGACACTGTTCGCACTGTCCTACGTTATTCAGGCGACGGCCGGAACAACGGCCGCCATTCTCGCCGGACGATTGGTCATGGGGCTGGGCATGACGACCTGTCTTTTTGCCCTCAACGCCGAAACCGCACGTCTTACACGAACGGAAAACGCGGGCCAAAGCTTTGGCGCCCTTGACAGCGCTGGTAAATGGGCCGGTGTCGCGGCCGGTGTACTCGCGGGTGTCGCCGCGGGTATGAGCAGCCAGACTGCGCCACTCTGGCTGGGCGCTGCGGTGACCCTTCTTACCATCACCCTGAGCTCCTACCGGGCCAACATCCCCGCCATCGACCATCATGAACGCTTGAAGGAGGAATAGAGTCATGTCATTGACAGCTTCACATCATTATTTCAGGGATCAGCACTGCGACTATCAGGCGGACCAGGCCAGCATGGAGGCCCTGCTGAATTGTTATTGCCGGGATATTGCCGAGCCCTCCGGGGAGCTGTCTGTTCAGGGCGGCGAAAGGAGCCGGTCCTGGCCACAGGGGCTTCGGGTTCGCCTGGCGCTGGAGCCTGTCAGTGTACTGCACATCGGCTTCCCTGATTCCGAAGATTCCCTGCTGGTTCTGGTTGCAGGAGGCTCACGAACGTGCAACTACCGCTACCTGTCTGCGCCATACTACAAGTCTGCGCTCAGGGGATGGCGGGTGCTGGGGCTCGAGGAACTGGGCCGGATACTGCTTCATAAAATGTCGCAGCGTTTCGAAGAGCCTTTCAACAGCGAGCTCTACCGGCAGATTCTTCTCAGCCGGAACGTCATGCGGAGCATTCTCGAATACACCCGCGTTCCCGCCGATTGGGGGCAGGGGCTGGACGCCTTCCGCTGGTCTGAGCAATCCCTGAGTTTCGGGCACCGTTACCACCCGGCACCAAAATCCAGGGAAGGGTTCGACCCGGAGGATATCCTGCAATATTCCCCGGAAATGGGCGCGGGGTTTGCCCTCTATTACTTCGCGGTTCATCCGGGCGATCTTCGCACCCGCGGTGACATTGCCGGGCCGGCCTTCGGGTCAGACGCGAGCGTAGGGCTCGACCTGCCCGACGGATGGGTCACGATTCCTGTGCACCCCTGGCAGGCACGCTACCTCATGCGCCTGCCCATCGTCTGCAGCGCTATCCGCTCAGGGCGGATCTTACCACTGGGGCAGGCCGGCCCACGGTTCTACCCAACAGCGTCGGTTCGAACGCTTTACCAACCGGGCAACCCCTATTTCCTGAAATTCTCAACCCATGTCCGGCTGACCAACTGCATTCGGAAAAATGCCGTCTATGAACTGGAAAGCGCCGTTGCCCTCTCTGCAGCCCTCAAGGCTCACCTTGCGCCTTCACTGGCGCGGTGGCGCGGATTCCGTCTACTGTACGAGCCAGCCTACCAGACCCTTGATTTTGCCGATCACCCCGAGCCTGACCGCCGGAGCATCGCGGAGGGTTTTGGCGTTATTATGCGGGACAACCTCGAACAGTATCTGGACGCAGGCGTAACACCCGTGCTGGCCGCCGCGCTGTTCAGCGACGACCGCTTCGGTCGCTGCCCGGCCACGGAGGCCGCCGGAACACTGGCTGCCGCCACCGGCGTCAACGAACAGGACGCCAGAATACGATGGTTTGAACAGTATCTCGCCTTACTCATCCCTCCGCTCTTTGAGTCGCTGTTCCATCATGGTGTGGTTTTTGAACCACACCTTCAGAACGTGGTGGTTGGTATTCGGGAGGGATACCCCGTTCAGGTCTTTGTTCGTGACCTGGAGGGAACAAAACTGGTACCGGGCCGCTGGTCAGGAGGGCTGCCTGATACCCTTGATGAACAAACGCTGGCGTCTGTTCATTACAGCCAGGACAAGGCCTGGAAGCGGATCGCGTACTGTCTGTTGGTGAACCACCTGTTCCAGGCCGTGGCCTGCCTCTCCCGGGGGGAGAACCACATCGAACTCCGGTTGTGGAACGCGCTTGCCAGTGAAGTGCGCAACTGGCTCGCAGGCACCGACGATCCCTGGGCGGCCGATGTTCTGGGCAGGCTGTTGGCCGGCGAGCCCATTCCGAACAAAAGCAACCTGATGACCCGCCTTTTCAAGCGTCCGGATCGTGAGTCGCAGTACACCTGGGTACCAAACCCGCTGGCGATGCCTCTGCCCCGAGCCGTGGACAGCAGGGGAGGGCAGTGCAATGCCTGAAGTACCTGTTTCCGTTCAGCGAGCCATCAAGGAACTGAAAGGCCAGGACAGTGACCCGCTGTGCGCCTACGTGTATGACCTGCCTGAGCTCCGCCACCGAGCGCAGGGCATAGTCGAGTGTTTACCGCCCGGTTGTGAGATGTTCTATGCCGCGAAAGCGAATCCTGCCTTACCGGTGCTCGGCGCTTTGGCGCCCTTTGTACATGGCTTCGAAGTGGCATCTGGCGGTGAGCTGGACTGGGTGCGCCGACATTTTCCAGACACGCCTGTGATTTTTGGTGGTCCCGGCAAACTGGCATCCGATATGGAAAAGGCCATCGATCAGAACGTTGAACTGATCCATGTGGAAAGCCTGCTGGAACTGCAGCGTCTGTGCGACATTGCCGGCCGCAGGCAGGCTCACCAGGACATTCTTCTGAGGATCAATCTCGAACTGGCAGACACACCCTCTACACGTCTTACCATGGGCGGTGTGCCTACTCCATTTGGCATGGAAGAAGCCTGTATACCAGACGCACTTGCGTTGCTCGGGCGGCAGGACAGAGTCAGGCTGCGCGGCTTTCACTTTCATCTGATGTCGCATCAACTGGATGAAAAACGCCACCTCGGGTTAATAACACACTATCTGGAAACCGTCCGTGCGTGGGAAGCCAGGTACGGCCTGACCATTACCGAGATAAATGTCGGGGGCGGAATCGGGATAAATTACACCCGGCCCGACCAGCAGTTTGACTGGTCGGGGTTTTGTTCCGGCCTTGATGAATTGCTTCAGGCTTACTCGGATCGTGCCTGGAAAATCCGGTTCGAGTGTGGTCGTTTCATAACCGCTCCCTGTGGTTTTTATGTTGGCGAAGTTCTGGACGTTAAGCGATGCGGCGAGGAATGGTTTGCCATCTGCAGGGGCGGCACCCACCACTTCCGGACTCCGGCGGCCCAGGCCCACGATCATCCGTTTGACATTTTGCCCACCCACGACAGGGAGGCTGCAGCCCCAGTCGTTGCCAATCATTCCGTTACCCTGGTCGGCCAGCTTTGTACTCCCAAGGATGTGTTCGCCCGCCGGGTTGATGTCGAGTCGCTCGGGGTTGGCGATCTGGTGGTATTCCGTTACGCCGGTGCCTACGCCTGGAATATTTCCCATCAGGCGTTTCTGATGCATCCCCACCCAAAAGAACATTTCATCGAGTAGTCCGGGAAGCAGATTTTGAGGAAGGAATATTCTAATTTAATTGAAATGCGAATTATTATCAGTAAAATGCGCAATCAAATTTAATAATACGTGCTGGAGAATCCAATGTCGAAGTCCGAAGTTTCAACGCCACTGCGCCGCCATCGACTGTCTGTTGCTATAGCCACGCTCCCCGTGTCGTTTCTGGCGGCTGGCTCGGCGTCCGCTTTGGCACAGGAGCAGGCTGATGCGCCCACCCAGCTACCCGGCCTCAATGTTACCGCTGACTGGCTTGGTCCACCGACCGAAGAGTCCGAGAAGACCTATACAGGGGCCCGCACGGTGGTGGAGGAGGATCAGCTCCAGGCGACCGGAGCGCTGAATCTGAACGACGCCTTGCGCCCGGTTCCGGGGCTCACGGTGCTTGATGAAACTGGCACGGGCATCCTTCCCAACATCGGTGTGCGTGGTCTGAACCCGCTGCGCAGTGAACGGCTTCAGATTCTGCTGGACGGTTACCCGATTGCCATCGGCCCCTACAGCAACGTCGGCGTGTCGCTTTTCCCGGTTACACTTCCGAGCCTGGAAGTCGTGGATATTGTCCGGGGCGGCGCCTCCGTTCATTACGGCCCCAACAACGTGGGCGGCGTGGTGAATTTCGTCACCAAACCGATTCCGGCGGAAACCTCCCAGACCCTTCGTGAGCGGGTGACCATTGCGGAAGAGACCGGCAATGTCTTTACCGATACCTATTACCGTGTCGGCGGCCGGGCGACCGACAAGCTCGACCTGCAGTTCCAGGCCAACGTCCAGCGTGGCGACGGATTTCGCGATCACTCCGATACCGAAGTGGATAACCTGATCCTGGACGCCCGCTATTATCTGAACGACCAGCATGAACTGGCCACCCAGCTGCAATACTATCGCGTCGAGGCCGAACTGCCCGGTGCCCTGACACCGCAAGCCTATGAAGAGGATCGCACCCAGAGCCAGCGCCCACATGACGGATACGAAGCGGACATGAGCCGCGCGACCTTCACCTGGACATACACGCCGGCCGATAACGTGGAATTCCAGTGGCGCAACTTTGTGCACGATGCCGACCGCACCTTCTACTTCGGCCAAAACCTCAGCGGCACCGGCCACTGGGCGGACCCGGGGCTGGATTCCACCCATGTCGCGGATTCACCACGATTGTTCACCGTATTGGGCACGGAGCCACGGCTTGCTATTCGCCACGGCCGCCACGACATCACCCTGGGTGCACGATTTGTCAGCGAGGACGTGGAGTTCGACGTTAATCGCCTGGAATTTTCCTCCGGTAACCGTTCCGTGGCGCGCGATTGGCACCTGGACACCCGGGCCATGGCATTTTACATCAGTGATACTGTGTCGTTCCTGGATGACCGCCTGACGGTGACACCGGGCCTGCGCTATGAAGATGTCGACATGGACTTCCGTGACAACCTGACTGGCAACACCGAGGAAAACAACGCTGATGAGCTGTTGCCGGGCCTGACCGTAGGCTATCAGGCGTCTGATGACCTGTTTGTCTTTGCCAACAGCCAGCGCTCTCTGGTGCCGGTACAGATTGCCCAGACCACCCGTGACGGTGCAGTTGCCAATGAAACAGCGTGGAACCACGAGCTGGGCGCACGCCTGCAGGTCACCCCCGAGCTGCTGTCTTCAGCGACCTTGTTCCGCATCGATTACGAGGATCAGATTCAGTTTAACCGTTCGACCAGTCGTTTCGAGAACCTGGGAGAAACCCGTCACCAGGGTATCGAGCTGGCAAACCGCTGGAACCTCAACAGCCAGTGGGAACTGGGCCTTGGCTATACCTTCCTCGACACCGAACAGCTGTCCGGTGACAACGAAGGCAACGAGCTGCCCAACGCGCCCACCCATAAGGTCAGTGCTGACGCGACATACAGCTACCAGGCCTGGGACACCAGCCTGAACTGGGTGTACGTCAGCGAAAGCTACAGCGATGCGGACAACACCGAAGAAGAAACCAGCAATGGCAGTGCCGGTGAGTTGCCGGATTACCATCTGGTTACGGCCCGGGTCGGTCGCGATTTCGCGGTTGGCGGTGATCGTGTGCTGAACCTTGGCCTGGCGGTCAACAACCTGCTGGATGAAGATTACTACTTCCGGGGCGTGGACGTCAGCCCGGTCGGCCGTGTGCCCCAGCCGGGTCGAAGCTTTATCCTTGAGGCACAGCTCGACTTCTGATGGCCTGCTTACGTAACCGGATCGCAACGATCCTGCTCGTTGTTTTGCTGTCGCCTGCGTCAGGATGGGCGCAGGATGAGACTATCCGGTTGACGGATGACCGCGGGGAAACCCTGCGGTTGTCCGAACCGGCGGCCCGGCCCGCTGCGATTTCGACCTTTGGGGCCGATGTCGCACTGGCACTGGAAATACCGCCGGTTGCCGTCACCGATTACGGACTTCAGGGCGTGCCCGACTACCTGGCGTCACGGTTAGACGGTGTTACGGGGCTCGGCCCCCGACATCAGCCTAACCTGGAGGTACTGTCGTCGGTCCGGCCGGATCTTGTCATCGCCATTCGCCGTTATACCGAGAAAGACGGTGACCAGATCGAAGCCATCGCCCCGATGCTGGCCCTGGACCTGATCACCGTCCAGGACAGCCTGCGGGGGGTTGAGTTGGCGGGGCAGGCACTGGGTGCACCGGCGAAAGCCAGTGCACTCAACACCCGCTTTCTTGATCGCGTTCAATTACTCGCGGACCGCAACGAACCAAAGCCTGCCGAGACAGTGGCGCTGCTGACCAGCGGTAGTGAAACTCCCTTCGTCTATTACGACCATTTTCTGCCGACGGCGCTGCTGGAGCGTCTGGGCTTCGACAATGTCGGGGGCCAGCCGCCGAATCCTGACAGCGGCATCCCACTGGGCTACCGGATCAGTCTTGAAGCCTTGCTGGAACTTAACCCGGATACCATTCTGCTGTTGCCCACCAGCCGTCAGCGCGCGTTCACGATGAACCCCATCTGGCCCTATCTCAAGGCCGTGCGCACGGGCCAGGTCTACGAAGTACCGCACTATTGGAAAGAAGGGGCCGGTCCGATTGCCCGTGAGCGTATCCTGGATGACATACAGCGCCTGCTGCTGACATCGGAACCCGACAAATGACGGGTTCCGATTCAGCCATACGCCCGATGGGCCTCTACGGGGCAACGGTATTTCTCCTCGTGCTGCTGTTCTTCGCTGGCCTGATGGCGGGCTCCCGATGGGTGTCGCCGACCTTGTTGCTGTCAGCCATCGACGGCAGCAGCGACTTGCTGACGCGCATCACCGTGCTGGAGCTGCGGCTGCCGCGCAATCTGCTCGGTATTCTCGGTGGGGCGGCCCTCGGGGTTGCGGGTGCTGTCATGCAGGGCGTTACCCGGAATTCGCTGGCATCCCCCGGCCTCACCGGCGTGATTGCCTCTGCTGCCCTGGCGGTGGTGTCGCTTCGAACCCTGAGTTCGCCGGGCGCACTGTGGCTGCCGCTGATGGCTCTTGCCGGGGGGCTGCTCGGTGGTGCTCTGACGTTTGCCATTGCTGGCCGCCGTCAGCTTCAGCCCGAGCGTGTGGTACTCGCCGGCATCGCCGTCACGTCGCTGGCCACGGCACTGACCACGGGCCTTTTACTGGTTTCCGGGGCGGAGGCGGCGGAACTGTATTACTGGCTGGCGGGTAGCCTGATGGGGCGGGGCTGGCTTCAGCTCCAGATGGTGCTGCCCTGGCTGCTGCTTCCGCTCGGTGCCCTGATTGCGATGCAGAGACCCCTCCGCCTACTGCAACTTGATGATGATCTGGCGCTTGCCATGGGACTGTCGGTCGGCCGCTGGCGACTGATTTTTCTGCTGCTGGCTTTGCTGCTTGCCGCCGCGCTGGTCGCCTTCACCGGCCCGATCGTGTTTATTGGACTAGTAGCGCCGCACATTGCCAGGCGGCTGGCCGGCAACCAGATCCAGCACTGGCTGCCCCTGAGCGCTCTGTTTGGAGGGTTGTTGTTGCTGGCAGCGGATATCCTGGCTCGGCAACTGGCCTTTCCCCAGGAGCTACCCGTCGGTATGCTGACGGCCCTTATTGGGGCCCCTTGGCTGATCTATCTGCTTAACTCGCGAACCTCACCCCGGAGCGCATAACGTGAACCATCCGGCTACGACAACGCCTCGGGCAGACCGCCGTGGAATGCAGATTCCAGGCGCCGGCCCCGTTGCCCGGCTGCTTCTGGCTGGCGGGCTCAGCCTGGTTGTTGTCATCGTCGCGGGCGTCCAACTGGGGGCGGTGGACCTGACGTGGTCCCAGGTGTGGGCCGGGTTGACCGGCGACAGCACTCAACACGTGCAGCGAGTGGTCTTCGAATTACGGTTGCCCCGTACCCTGACCGGCGCCCTGATTGGTATTCATTTTGCCCTGTCAGGGTGGCTGTTACAGTTGCTTAGCCGCAATCCGTTGGCAGAAGCCGGCATTCTCGGCATCTCCGCCGGCGCCAGCCTGGTGGCGGTCGTCGCTTTTATTATCGGAGACTGGTTGGTGTCCAGTGCCGATCCCTACAACAATACGTCGTTTGCCCTTCAGTATTTGCCCCTGTTTGCCATGGCAGGCGGGCTGGTAACAGCGCTTGCGGTGTACTTCCTGGGCATGCGGCATGGCCAGCTGTCGCCGGTCAAAATGACGCTGACCGGTGCGGTCATTGCCGGTATGTTGCATGCACTGACCACCGGTGCGCTGGCATTCTGGGGCCACGCCCATACTGAACTGGTTGCCCAGTGGCTGGCTGGCTCACTGTACGGCGCCGAATGGCAGCACCTACACACGTTGCTGCCATGGACGCTTATTGGTCTGGTCGGTGTCGGCCTGCTAGTGCGTCCCCTGGAAGTCATGCAGCTTGACGATCAACACGTTCGCACTCTGGGCCTGGGCCTGAACCGCTGGCGCGCCTTTGCCCTGCTGATTGCCACCCTGCTGGCGGCCAGTGCCGTGGGCGTGGTGGGGCCGGTTGGCTTCATTGGTTTGCTGATTCCCCACATCAGCCGACGGCTGGCTGGGGCCAACCTTCCGGTCCAACTGGTGTTGTGTGTACTATTGGGAGCGGTGCTGGCGGTATTGGCGGATTTGCTCGGCCGGACGCTGTTTACACCCTACGAAGTGCCCGTGGGTGTGGTTTCCGCCGTCCTTGGTGTACCGTTCTTTCTTTATCTGTTATCGCGACAACCCTGAGGCCGGGATTCTCCATGTTACGAACCGAGCAGCTCTCTCTTGCCTATGGCTCCAAACCGGTCGTGGACAACGTCTCGCTGGCCATTCCCGAGGGTGGGATTACCTGCCTGCTGGGCCCCAACGGTTCTGGTAAAAGTACTTTGCTGAAAAGCTTTGCGGGCCTGTTGCCGGCCCGGTCCGGTCAGGTCTACCTGGACGACCAGCCGGTTGACCAATGGCACCGGGGCAAACTGGCCCTCAGGCTCGCCATGCTGCCCCAGAAACCGATCGTTCCCGATGGCATTCGGGTTCAGGATCTGGTGGCGCTGGGTCGTTTCCCACACCGCAAATGGTGGCAGCGCAACCTCACCACCGACGACAACGCAACCCTCGATGCCATGGCAATGACGGGGGTCTCGGATTTGGCGGAGCGACCGGTAGAAGCGCTGTCCGGAGGGCAACAGCAGCGGGTATGGATCGCCATGGCCCTGGCCCAGGAAACCGACATTCTGCTGCTGGACGAACCCACCACGTTTCTGGACTGGGGCTACCAGCTGGAAGTACTGGAATTGCTGTCCAAGCTGAATCGGGAACACGGGCTGACGGTGGTGATGTCATTGCATGACCTGAACCAGGCCGCACAATTTGCCGACCGGATTGCGGTTCTGGCGGACGGCCGGCTCGAAACCATCGGCAGCCCCGGAGAGGTTATTACCGAGCCCCTGATCAACCGGGTCTTTCGGGTGCATACACACGTCACAACGGGGCGGGACGGCCGACCATTCTGTTCCGGATTTGCCGAGTCTTTCCGGGACAGCCCGACACCGAACCATCACGGTCTGATCCACGGGATGGCTGAGCATCAGACCACTTAATCCGGCTCCCACCTCCCGACCCGGTTGTCGGCAAAATTCACGCTCCACACCGCTCCATCATGGCCAGCGGCAACCGCCATCGCCATGTGGCCGGGGTTCTCCGGCTCGCTGCCAAATGCGGTGAGGTAACCCCCATCCGCCGCGAACTTCTGTATACGATCATTATAGAAATCCGCCACAAAGACATTGCCTTCGGGGCCAATCGCGATGGACGTCGTGGTGGTGAACCAGCCCTTGAAAGGCCCGTAAAGGCCCAGGGCAAACGGCCCTCCCCACTTGTGCAGGAAATCGCCGCCAGCGTCAAAAACCTGGACACGATTTCCGTAGCCATCGGCCACGTAGAGAGCCCCATCCTTTCCCAGAGCCACGTCGGTTGGATAGGTAAACTCGCCGGCACTCCTGCCAGTCTTCCCGGTTGTTCCCCACTGTTTGACGAATGAGCCATCCGTGTTCAAATGTTGCACACGGTGATTGTAAAAGTCCGCCACAAACAGATCACCGTCATTGGCCACTGCAACACCTCCGGGCGCGTTAAACTGGCCAGGCCCCTTGCCGGGGCTGCCAATGATCCTCAGCGGCTCGCCAGTCAGGCTGAACACCTGAATCCGGTCGTTCATGTACTCCGGCACGTAAAGTTTGTCGTTGTGAATGGTCAGGTTCATGGGGCGCCCGAGCTCACCGATCCCATCGCCGGGTGCACCGAATTCACGCCTGAATTGCCCCTGGTGATCGAAAACCTGGATACGCCCGTTGCGGGCATCGGAGATGAAAACCTCGGTGTCTGTTACCGCAATCCCGGTGGGATCATTGAATTGCCCTGGACCACTGCCTTTTTCGCCCCAGGCAAGCGTCAGCGAGTAGGGCGGTTCCTGGTTCCAGTTGATGGCTCCGCCCGCGCAGCCAAGCAGGGTGAGTGCTGCCACCAGCCCGAGCGTACTGTAGGTGAGCCATTTACCAACGTTTCTCATGATGCCCTCAACCCCTAGAAATTGCGGCGAAAGCCAACGCGTACAATGTAATCGTCCTGAATGGCATCACCATTGGGATCTTCGGCCACCGGCAGTTGTACCGTGCCCTCGACGACCCAACGCCGGGTGATGTATTGCAAACCGGGCGCCAGCAGCCATTGGGTACCACCGGAATTGGCATCGGTACCACTGCCGATCTCGTTGCGCTCGCGGTGAATGAGATTGGATTCGAGCAGGGCGTAGGTAAAGCCTGGAGTGCCGGATACACCTTCCAGGCTGAGTGGCCAGATCCGGTATTGCAGTGAGGCGTCGAGACGGGTCTCGTCGCCGTGGGCGAAGCCTTCGTGGCGCCCGTTTTCGCGGTAGAGCAACTGCGCGTCCATCTGGTACTGCAAAGTCTGATAGGTGGCCACCACGCCGCCAAACCCATCCCAGGCTCCGTCACCAACCTGCAATGGGCGTGGCAGTTCGCCGAAACGATCGCGGTCGTCACTGTCGCCGGTTGGTGCGGTGAGCCCGAAAATCGGCGCGACCCGGAAGGTGCCGCCGGTGAAGTCGTCCTGGTAAACCGTGTAACGCCCGAACAACGAGACGTCGCCGATGCCGCCGGTATCGCGCTCAATCCGGCCCATGGGCGTGGTGACGTCCAGTGTCTTGTTGAAAAAGTAAGGGACAACGCCGAACACCGCCAGCTTCGAGGTTATGCCATAACCCAGGACACTGCCCAGAGCCTGGACCGAGACCTCTCGATCCATGGGCCCATCATCGGAACGCTCTCGTAAGACCAGTTGCTCCCGCCAGATGGTTTCACCCTGGGGCACGGGCAGAGCCGTGTTGAAGGTGTTGGGTGCGGCTTGTGCCGAGGGCACACCGGTCAGTACCAGAGCACCGACCAGCAGGGACAAGCCTATTGACTGGTTGTTATTTCGCATCACTGCCTCCTGTTTCACCTTCGGCCTCTGAGTATGAGCGCAGCGTGAAGCCGGCCTCTTCAACAGCCTGACGTGCCCGCTCCTCAGAGAAAGGCTTGCCCTCCTGAAGGGTGACACGCACCGTACTTTTTCCGATGTCCACCTCCACGCCGGTGACGCCATCCACTTTATTCAGACGTTTCTCGATGCCATAGGCACAGAAGGGACAGGCCAGGCCGTCCACGCCCAATACGTAGCTTTTGTCGGCGGCCAGCGCGGCAACGCTGAACACCAACGCCGCTAACATCAGGAACCATTTTTTAAACATGACGAATCCTCTTTTCAGGGGGTAGCTTACAAACGAGTTGGTCAATTATTCACGCTCGCGACCGTATCGAAAAACAATGCCGGGCGTTGCCACAATGAATTAATGAAAATGGCTGTCACGCTGGCTGCCATGGCCACCATCGCCCAGACCGGGTAAATCAGCCCCGTACTGGCCAGCGGAATGCCGATACCGTTGAACAAAAAGGCCAGGCTGACGTTCTGGAGCATTTTGCGATAGCCCCAACGGCTGATGTCTATTGCCGTCACCACGGCGTCCACCCGGCTGTTGAGGATGATAATGTCGGCGGCGTCAATGGCGATGTCCGTGCCGCCACCCATGGCAATACCCACATCCGCCTGCATCAGGGCGGGGGCGTCATTGATGCCGTCGCCGACCATGGCGACCCGCTGGCTTTGCTGCATGGTTCGCAGCCGGTCCGCTTTCTGTTCAGGCAGCACGCCAGCATGCACCTCATCAATACCGGCCTGTTGCGCGATGTGGCGGGCAGTGCGTTCGTTATCGCCCGTCAACAGGGCGGTGCGGATGCCCATCGACTGCAAGCTGGCTATGGTGCCGGCGGCATCGGGTCGCAGAGCGTCACCGAGTGCGATGGTGCCCAACAAAGTGCCATCGCGGGCCACCACGATTACCGTACGGCCCTGGGCCTCGTCCGCTTCCACTGCATCGGCAACGGATGTCATTTCCACGCCAGCCGCTTCGGCAAAACGCGGGCTGCCCACCAGTACCTGCTTGCCATTCACCTGCGCGGTGACACCACGACCGGATTCGGCCTGAAAATCGGCGATCTCGGGGAAGTCCACATTTCTTTCAAGTGCCGCTTCAACGACGGCCCGCCCCAGCGGGTGCTCCGAGACCGCCTCCACGGCTGCAGCCAGCGCCAGCAGCGCATCGTCGTTGCCATCCACACTGTACAGAGAGCGTACAGCGGGACGGCCCTCGGTGAGAGTGCCGGTCTTGTCGAACACCACCTTGTTCACTTTGCGCAGGGCCTGAAAAGCCTCGCCGGTGCGCATCAGTACGCCCTTGTCCGCAGCTTCTCCTGCGCCACGTACGATGGATAGGGGTGCTGAGATGCCCACGGCGCAGGGATAACCCATGACCAGCACTGTCAGGGCGGCAAAAACGGCTCGTTCGAGGGCCGGCTCGCCGCCAATCAGTACAGGGCCGACCGACCAGAAGCCAAAGGCGAGCGCCGATATGATCAGCACGGCCGGCGTATAGATCCGCAGCACGCGATCCACCAGGTGCAGCAATCCCGGCTTGAGTGCACGCGCATCCTCAATGCTGCTGATCACTTGCTGGAGAAAGCTTTCGCTGCCGATGGCCGTTACCTGCAGAAGAAGGGTGCCGGAGCCGTTGATGGCGCCGCCCACGACGGTATCGCCAGTGGTTTTCTCCACCGGTAGCGGCTCGCCCGTGATCAGGGACTCGTCCACGGCCGAACCGCCTTCAACCACCTCGCCGTCCAGGGGAATGCGTTCTCCGGGCCTGATACGTACCCGCATACCAACCTCAACCTGGTCTGCGAGCATGTCACGCTCACCGTCCTCGGTGACGACGCACGCCGTCTCCGGCTGCAGGTCCAGCAACCGCTTGACCGATTGCGAGCTGCGGGTCTTGACGATCAGCGACAGCCATTCGGAGAACAGATGATAGGTCAGTACCATGACGGAGACGGCGAAAAACGCCGCCGTGGGATAACCTTCGGGCGATGCGATCAGGCCGATGGCGCCCCCGGTCAGCCCTGCGAAGGCACCGATTTCCACCAGTACGTGCTGGTTGAGGATGCCACGGCGCAACGCCTGAAAGGCCATGTTCAACATTTGCCGTGCCACGCCAAACACCATACCCAGTGCCAGCGCGCCGACGGCCAACGGCTCATAACCGCCCAAAACACCGGTGGTGCGCAGCGCAAGGAATGCCAGTCCGCCTGCCGCCAACAGGGCCGTTCCCGTGAGTGCGGCTGACCTACCCTGGCCGCGCAGCACCGCGAAGCCGAACAGAACCAGGCTGACGTACACCAGCGCGGAAAGCCCGAAGGTCGAGGCCGAGGTAAAATCAACGATCAGTCCGACCGCTGCCAGGCTCATGGCCAGGGCGACGACAAACCGATTGCGCTCAATCGCCAGCGCCTGCTCCTGGCGTTCGAACGGTTCCACCTTGCGCGGGTCGCTCAGGGTGTAGCCGATCTGCTGCAAGGTACCCATCAGAGCCTCGGCGCTGTTCTCCCGAGAGTCGAACTCCACCAGCGCCTGCTCGTGAGTCAGACTCACTGCAACCCGACGCACGCCGGATTTCTTGCCCAGCGCGCTTTCAATCGTGCCGGTACACAGCGAGCAGTGCAGTCCACCGATATGGGCCTTGACCCGTTGAATGTCGGGGTCCGCCGTGGATTCCAGACTCCAGGGCTGGGTATCGTCGTCAGCGGTTGTCACTGCCGTGTTCATGATGCGTCCCCTTGATGAAATGAGGTCATGTTTCAAGGGTAGGCCCCGTACCAAGATACGGAGTCAAGTGATTGAGGAATATCAAACAGGTTAAACAGGGAAAGCTGTCAAAACAGGGAGGATGTACTTGGTCTTAAGGCCTAAGCCAGCGCAATAAACCACGAGGTGCCACCACCCAGGTAAAGCAGCCCGACCAACACATAGAGACTCCCGAGCACAGCCCACAGGCCTTGCTGCAGCCCGGTGAAGGCGGTTCCAACGAAGACGGCATCACGCCAAGCACGGCCATCAAAGAGGCCCACGTCAGGGCTCAACGAAGGCCAGTAGCCAGAGGCAAAGCAACTGAAAATTCCAAGGAACTACTCTGTCGCACGTGAATTAAGCCACAGATTAACACCCGTACCCCGATACAGGGTCAAGGGTTCTCAGCTGAGTGGCACAGAATGAACCCTGACCCATAGCGGTGAGTCATCCGGCATGCGGGAGGACTATTTTCGGGTGACCGATTCAATGTACTTCGCCACGGCACTGATCTGCCGCTCTGACAGTGAGTCACCGAAGGCCGGCATGATGCCAACACCACTCTTCACCGCGTTGCTGACCTGCTCCGCCGAGGGCTTGAGCTGGTCAAGATTGGGGCCGATCTCACCGGCGGAACCGGCATCGTTCAGCGTATGGCAAACCGTGCAGGATGGTTGTGCCTGCTCCAGGAACACTTTCTTACCCAGTTCGAGCTGCTCATCCGCCAATACAGGGCCAGTGGCGAGGGCAAAGATCGTCAACAACAGTGTGCGTAATAACATGGAAAATCCTGATTCAGTCAAGGGAACAGGCGGCCCGACCAACGGACCACCACAGGGTTAATACACTCAGGAAACGGTGACGGTCACGCCATGGTCTTTCCAACTGGCGTTGCCGTAACCGCGCTCATTCTCGGTGCGGGTGGGCGGCTGGGTGTTGCCCTCGGTGTCCGTCGCGCGGCTAACGATCCGATGGTCGCCGGCGCTCAGATCCATCGCCACCACAAACGGCCGCCAGGCGTAGCGCCCCATGTCCGGACCCAGGAAACGGGCACTCTTCCAGGTCTCGCCACCGTCGGCCGACACCTCCACCTGGTTAACGGCATTGATGCCGCCGAATGCGACGCCGTAAATCAGATTCCTGCCCTTGCTGGCCGTTGTCAGCGGGGCGGTGACCCAGGATTTGACCGGCATCTCCCACATCGACGGCTGACCGGGCGCGCCTTTTTCGCCAATGGGACGAATGCGGTAGCCTGAGGCCTGGATCTTGGCGTCTGACTGCCCCTCGGTAAACGCGACTCGGTCCACGTATTTCACGTTATTGACCCCGAAATAACCCGGAAAGACCATGCGCAGTGGGCCGCCATGAGCCAGCGGCACGGGCTCATCATTCATTTGCCAGGCCAGCAGCGCCTGATCCAGCGCCCTCACCGGAACGGAGCGCTCCACCATAATGGTTTTCGGGTCCAACCCTGCAGGCAGGGTCTCGCCGCCGGTGCTGGTGATGTAGTTCATGTCCGGCTTTACTCCGCCGAGCCGGGCCACAACGTCACGCAGCGGTACGCCGGTCCACACCAGGCAGCCTGCCGCGCCGGTGCCCCATTGGGTACCGCCCGGGCCGTGCTCAAAGTAGGCTCGCCCGTTGCCCGAGCATTGCAGAACGGTGGTTACCGTCTCAACACCCATTTTTTTCAGCTCACCCAGGGTCAGGGTCTGGGGCGAATTGACGCCTTCCAACGTGATTTTCCAAGCGTTCCGGTCCGCCACAATATCAGCATTGGGGGCTGGCAGGTTGTTACGGACATACAGTTTGTCACTGTTCGTCACCACACCACTGCCAATGGCGCCGCGCTCGGTTTCGATGGTGTTGGCGCTGTGCACGATCACGTCATTGGCGTTTTTCCAGCGCACGTAATCGGGCAGCGTTTTGGGTTCCTCCGACCTGGCAAGGGGGCTTAGCCCCAGCAGACTGACGGAGGCCATGGCGCCGGCAGAGCCCAGCAGCAGGCGCCGGCGACTTATCGGTAAAGAACTTTCGGGTGCACGGCGGGACGTTGAAGACGCATCGAAAACAGACATGGTTTTCCCTCGTTGATGTTTGTTCAGAACACTTGCCGACGGTGGTCATCGGTGCCGTGAATTCGTGACAAACCTGATTTTGATTCAGTGTATTTCATGGTCAAATAATCGCCGTTGACAGCGTGTCAGGAGGCCCCCGTCGTGGATTCGCTCACCGCCGGCATATTCCCGGCTGGCGCAACCACCAGCAATCCCGAGTCCTCCATGGGTAGCCCGAGCACCTCCAACTGATCGGCCCGGGTACGAAAGTCGCCGGCTCGGGCCACCGCCTGTCGCACATCCGGATTCCGGAAGAACACGCGCTCCGAGATACGATACTGGATGACTAGGCTGTTGCCCTGGCGTATGGCGTACGCCTGGGCAGGCTCGCCCCCCACTCGGGTCATCCAGGTTGCCAGCACCCGGCTGTTTGCCCACGGCAATGGCGGAGACACTTCCGAGTTGCCGGCCTGGGTAGGCAGCTCCTCAAGGGCGACACGCTGATAATCGTTCAGCACGTCACTGACCATGGGAATCCTGTTGATATTATCCGGCGTCACGCTGGGCATCAGCAGTACCGCTGCCAGTACCAGGGCAACGGCCCAACCGCCACTGCCAATTACAACCGACGGGCGAAGGCTGCTCAGCCAGCGTTTCAGATTCGTCATGCGGCGACGACCGGATGGGCGCTTGCCACCAGCGGGGGCGTTCGCAAGGGCGATATCGAGCCGCCCGTCAAAATCGGCGGACAGTCCCGGAGTGGGTATCATCTGCAGTCGTTCGGAAAGAATCCGCTGACGTTCGACATCGTGTTGGCAGGTCTTGCATCCAGCAAGATGGGCCTCGACCAGGGCGGTGTGATGCTCATCCAACTCACCATCCGCATAGCCCGCCAGCCAATCCTGGATTTCGGCGTGCAGGTCGGACCATTCGTGGGTGTTTGTGTTTTTGAGATCACTCATGAGGATTCACCGATGTGTATTTTGTGTGGCTGGTAGCCAAGGCGCTCGGGTTTGCCTTGATCAGTCGCTTAGCGAGCAGGCGCCGCGCGCGTGACAGGCGACTCATGACCGTCCCCGGTGCCAGATCCAAAATTTGTGCGATGTCCTGATAGCTCAGCTCCTCAAAGTCCCGCAACAGAATGACCTGCCGAAAGCTGTCCGGCAGGGCGTGAACCGCAGCCATGACCTGCGCATCGCTCTGGTTTTTCAGGACCTGATCGAAGGGGCCTGGGGCACTGCAGGGATACCCATTCAACACCGCGTCACCGGTGGTCAGCACCGGAGCCAGTTGCTGCCGGCGCCCATCCCGCCGATAGTCATCGGCGACCACCCGGTTGAGAATCCTTAGCAGCCAGGCGTAGGCCGCCACGTGATCGTCCAGTTGGTCAAAGTCCCGCCAGGCCCGGAGCAAGGTCTCCTGGGTCCAGTCCTCCGCCATTTCCTGTGAGGGGGCCTGGCGTTGCGCAACACCGTACAGGCGGTAGCGCCAGGGCCGTACCAGGGTGTCGAATTGCTGCCTGCTTCCAGTGCTGCGCATGGGGCTGCCCGCTACCTATTTATGGTTACTTTACTGGAGGGCGTCACCGGATCGCCTTTTATTCCCGACTTTTTTATGGATTGCCCGGTACTGCGAGCCAGAAGGGGAACTGGCCTCCAACTGGCTCCCGGCGGACCACCTCGAGGGACTGGGTATCAATAACGGCAATGTGGTTATCCGCCGTGACCGACGCGTAAATGAACTGGCCATCGCGGCTTGCCCGAACGCCGTGGGGGCCAACGCCCACGTCGACATTTTTGACAATTTTAAGGCTCTCGGAGTCGATTATAGTGACCACGGACGCAGAAATCGCACCGGTTGCGACGTATTGCTCGCCAGGCACCACGTCGATGCCGCCATGGCCACTACCCACTTTAAAAGTTTTCAGCATGGTTTCGCTAGCCAGGTCCAGTACCCCCACGTTGCCGGTAAAGTCGCGCAGCCATAGCCGTTGACCGTTGGCGCTGATGTCAATGTTGTGAGGCGTCTTGAGACCCGGAGTGGGGATCTGACGCTGTTTTTCCAGAGCCCGCATATCCACTACCGCCAGCGCGCCTTCGCCCTGCAGCGTGACGTAGGCGAGTGTGCCGTCGGCGCTGTAAACGAGGTTGTGGGGTACCTTGCCCACTGGAATTTTCCTGACCAGTTCAAGGGTATTCATATCGATCACCGCAACGTCGCCCTGGGTCGGCGCCACGGCGAGGCCGTAACGGCCATCCGGTGAGATTTTTACGCCCTGGGCCACCTCACCGATCGGCACGCTGGCCATCACCTCACCGCTGGCGGTATTCAAAACGTAGACATTGCCGGTTTTGAAGCCGGACACCATCAGCCGGGAACCATCAGGACTCAGGGCATCGTAGTGAGCGCCCGCGACGCCGGGCCAGGCCTGTTTTGAGGGTAGGACTTTCACGATGCCGCTGTTCTGGACCGCCACATACAGAGGGTCGCGAATGGACTTTTCCAGGCTTAGTTCGGGCGCCGACCGCACGGGAGTGGCTTTGTTCCGCGACTGCTCAGGCGATTGGCCCAGCAGGGTCTGCCGCAGCTGGTAAACATCCTTGCCGGACAGGTCCTTACCCGCAATCGCTTCGATGTCTTCAGGAGTGTAGGGCTGAAACTCACCAGCAATCCGCTTTTCATTGCCGAACGCCGTCAGCACGTAATTCAGCACATCCGCCATTTGCTGGCTAGTGAGCGCACCGCCCCAGGCCGGCATGTTGCCGTTGTAGCTTGTGCCGTCGACTTTGATGGGGCCGGTCAGGCCGTACTGCAGCACATGCCCCAGATAGCGGCGGCCACCGATACCGTCAGTGGCATTGTACATTTGAGCGGTGTGGTTTTTTTGCGGGGGAAACGACCCCGGTATGCCTTGACCCTGAGCCTGATGGCAGGCAGCGCACTGCTGGTTGTACACCTCGCTGCCGCGCTCAAAGCGGGTGTTTTCCGCCGCGCTCACGGGCACACTGACACTGAGCAGGGTTGCGGCGACGAATGATGTGATGGCATGGGGGATCGGTGGACGCATATTACAAACTCCAAAGGCTAAAAGAAGTTCGGCCGGACTCATGTGCTGGCAAGACCTCTTGCCAACAAAGCACCGGTCGAAAACGATCTCTGAAGCCAAAGGCGTCACCGGGCCGGGATTTATTCCCGAAACTTTCGGCCCGGCCCCTACCCGCAGACCAAGGCTCAACGAAGGCCAGTAACCCGAGGCCGGCGGCCAGAGGCAAGGCCGCCGAGAATTCCAAGGGGTTATTCTGTCGTGTTCATGATGTTTGCGGAGTACCCCGCACCACGCACAGCCTCCGCAAGTTGTTCGTCCGAAATCCTTGATTCGTCAACTGCCACCCGGGCTTCACCGCTTTCATGGGAGACGGAACACCCCTTGACGCCGGTTTGCTGTTCGAGAACATGACGAACAATTTCCTCGCACCCACCGCAGTGCATGCCGCCGATTGAAAGCCTGATTGTCTGCATGTCTGTCTCCTCACTTATGATCGGCCCGCCTGTAGGCCCCGCATTCTGCTCCAGGGCGTCAAATATGGAACAACACTGCAACGGCCCCTGTCCGGGACAACAGTCCACAAGTGCCGCCAGCCCCTGGCGGATTCGCCGTAACTGGTCAATTTTCTGGTCTACGTCGTGCAGCTTTGCCATCGCCCGCTGGCGTACATCACTTGCGTCTGCCTGGTTGCTTTCGGCATCACGCAACGCGAGCAGCTCAGCGATCTCACGCAGTGAGAAGCCCAGCTCTTGCGCTCGACGAATAAAATGCAGTCGCTTTACCGTGGTGTCCGAGTAAATACGATAGCCACCTTCCCTGGGACGTGGTGGCTGCTCGATGAGCTTGCGGCGTTCGTAAAAACGAATCGTCTCGACACCGACACCCACCACGTCAGCCACTTTGCCAATGGTCATGTCAGTCATGGCGGAATCCTCACCTCACGAACTCTCAGCTCACATTAGTGCCCGTACCACGGTACGGGGTCAAGAGTGCTGAGCATTCTATAAGAGTGAAGAGCTTGACTCCGTAGCCGGCTACGGAAGTATTTTGGAGGTAATCAGCAGAGCCGTGAAAGGAACCGTCGTAATGTCAGAGTTGAAAGCAGAGCCCAAATCCGGTCGCGGGTCGTTAATCGCAGGCGGGGTCGCAGCAGTGCTCGCATCGGCCTGCTGTCTTGGCCCCCTGGTTCTGATCACCCTTGGTGTTTCCGGTGCCTGGATCGGTAACCTTGCCGCTCTGGAGCCCTACCGGCCGTGGTTCATTGGTGCTGCTCTGGTGGCGATGGTCTTTGCCTGGCGTCGGATATACCGGCCTGCACAGGATTGCGATCCGGGCGAGGTCTGCGCAGTACCGCAAGTGCGCACCGCTTACAAGATCACCTTCTGGATCGTCGCGCTGCTCGTACTGATCGCGTTGGCATTCCCTTTCGTCTTACCGCTATTTTACTGAGAGGCCATACACCATGAGAAAGTCCCTGATCACTGCCGTACTGTTTGCGCTGTTCAGCCTGCCTGCCTTGGCGGCGCAAAAAACGGTGACCTTGTCGGTTCCCGGAATGACTTGTTCGGCTTGCCCGATCACCGTCAAAGCCGCTCTCAAGAGGGTCGATGGGGTGAGTTCTGTGCAGGTCCGTTATGAGGAACGGGATGCGACGGTTACTTTCGACGATGAAAAAACCTCCGTTGAAGCAATAACTGAGGCCACGACCAACGCGGGCTACCCGTCCACACTGATACAGTCCGGGGCGAAACAGGAGTAGTGTTTATGAGTGATAACGATCTGCACATTGCCGTGATTGGCAGTGGCGGCGCTGCCATGGCCGCCGCCTTGAAGTCGGCGGAACGCGGAGCCCGGGTCACGCTGATCGAGCGTGGCACCATCGGTGGCACTTGCGTCAATGTCGGCTGCGTGCCCTCGAAGATCATGATCCGCGCCGCTCACGTGGCCCACATGCGTCGCGCCAGTCCGTTCGACGAGGGCATTGCCGCGGTCGAGCCTTCTATTCACCGGCCCCGGTTACTGGCCCAGCAACAGGCCCGGGTCGATGAGCTTCGTCACGCGAAATATGAGGGGATTCTCGAAGACAATCCGGCGATCACTGTCCTGCAGGGTGAGGCCCGTTTTACCGACGCCAATACGCTGACAGTGACTGGAACCGACGGCACGGAACGCGAGGTACGCTTTGACAGAGCGTTCATTGGTACCGGTGCGGGGCCTACCATTCCCCCGGTTCCGGGCCTGTCCGATACGCCGTACTGGACGTCCACCACGGCACTGGCCAGCGACACCATTCCGGAACGGCTGGTTGTCATCGGGGCGTCCGTCGTGGCAGTGGAGCTGGCACAGGCGTTTGCCCGGCTGGGCAGCGAGGTGACCATCCTGGCGCGTAGCCGGCTGTTTTCCCGTGAGGACCCGGCTGTTGGCGAGGCCATTGAAACCGCGTTCCAGGCCGAGGGTATCAAGGTTCTGAATGACACGCAGGCGAGCCAGATCCGCTATACCAATGAGGAGTTCGTGCTCGCCACAAACGTGGGAGAGCTGCGCGCCGATCGGCTGCTGGTGGCCGTGGGACGTACACCGAACACAGACAGGCTGAACCTGGAGGCTATCGGCGTCGAGACTGCCCGCAGGGCGATTTTAGTCGATGACTGTCTGCGTACCACCGTGCCCGACATCTATGCTGCTGGGGACTGCACCGACCAGCCGCAGTTTGTCTATGTGGCGGCCGCGGGCGGCAGTCGGGCAGCGGTCAATATGACCGGTGGTGATGCGCGGCTCGATCTCAGCGCCATGCCCGAAGTGGTCTTTACCGATCCGCAGATTGCGACCGTCGGTTTGTCTGAAGCCGACGCTGAGGCAAGAGGCTTCGTCACTGACAGCCGCACCCTGACCCTCGACAACGTGCCAAGGGCACTGGTCAACTTTGATACCGGGGGCTTCATCAAAATGGTCGCGGAACGTGAAAGCGGGCGGTTACTGGGTGTGCAATCCGTGGCGGGTGAGGCCGGCGAACTGATCCAGACTGCGGTGATGGCGCTACGTGCGCGCATGACCGTCAACGAGATTGCCGATGAGCTGTTCCCGTACCTGACGATGGTAGAAGGTTTGAAGCTGTGCGCTCAAACCTTTACCAAGGATGTTAAACAATTATCCTGCTGTGCGGGATAAGGCAAGGCAACCCATGGATAGCATGGGAAAATGCTCTATTAGTGACCTTGTTTGATGAAGTAAACTGATGCCGTAGTCAACTACGGAGTAAGCCCGCATGGTGAATAAAGTAAATCCACTGACCATCGGTGGGCTGGCCAAGGCGACCGGTGTCCATGTCGAGACCATTCGCTATTACCAGCGGCGGGGCCTGTTATCGGAACCCCAGCGTCCTCCCGGTGGGATCAGACGCTATGGTTCTGCTGATATCGATCGATTGACGTTCGTGAAATCGGGGCAGAATCTAGGCTTCAGTCTCGACGAAATTATCGACCTGCTTCGGCTGGAAGATGGTGCACACTGCCAGGAAGCCAGTGTCCTGGCCGAGCATAAACTGAAGTCCGTGCGTGAAAAGATTAAAAAACTGGAGAGGATTGAAAGTGTTCTGAGCGATATGGTCGCTCGATGCCATGAACAAAAAGGGGACATCGCGTGCCCTCTCATTGCGTCATTGCACACCGGAATCAGTAAAGTCCCAGAGACAGATCTCTAACCATATGATTTTATTG
The DNA here is from genome assembly GCF_032922745.1 of Marinobacter salarius. Lineage (NCBI taxonomy): Bacteria > Pseudomonadati > Pseudomonadota > Gammaproteobacteria > Pseudomonadales > Marinobacteraceae > Marinobacter > Marinobacter salarius. Next base: position 3,732,495 of record NZ_CP136693.1, on the reverse strand, counting down.
ATGGTATGGTACCCCCGGCAGGACTCGAACCTGCTACCTTCCCCTTAGGAGGGGGACGCTCTATCCAGATGAGCTACGGGGGCTGATCGTCAGAAGGCGGGTATGATAGCGGGCTGAGTGATGTGTCTCAAGGGCTTGCGGGAATACTTCCGGAATAGAAGGAGATCGCTATGACAGAAATTCGGTTGAAGCGTGCCTATGATGAACCGGCCCGTTCTGATGGTCCGAGGCTGTTGGTTGACCGGGTGTGGCCGAGAGGCGTTGCCAAGGAAAAGGCCAGTCTGGCCGAGTGGTTGAAGGATTTGGCCCCATCCACTGAATTGCGTAAGTGGTTTGGCCATGACCCGGCCCGATGGGACGGGTTTCGTGAAAAGTACCTGCAGGAACTGGCATCGTCCGATCGTGCGGACCTGTGCACTCTGGCATCCTACGTTGATAAGCACGAACGAATCACGCTGGTATTTGCAGCCAAGGATACAGATCATAATAATGCGGTAGCGTTGAAACAGTTTATTGAGGCGAGGCAGCTACCGGTTTGATCGGGCACAGGGGATACCAGGCGCATTGAAGACACCAGCACAGCACACTTCCAAGACACCGCCCCAGCCGTTGCGTTTAAGCGTTATTGTGCCTGTTTGGCAGGAAGCCGCCACCATTCGCGACACCCTGGATCATCTGCAGCCGCTCAGAGCGGCGGGCCATGAAGTCATTGTGGTGGACGGTGGCAGTGATGATGGAACAGCCAGGCTGGCGCAGGGTCATTGTGACCGTGTCATCCAGTGTGGCCGTGGAAGGGCGCCGCAAATGAACGCCGGCGCACAAGCAGCCCGTGGCGATGTCCTTCTGTTCCTGCACGCTGATACCCGTTTACCGGATTCTGCGCTGGCGGCACTGGAGCAATTTAATGCAAGCCGTAAGGCATGGGGGCGGTTTGATGTGCGTCTCAGCGGCAAGAGAGTGCTGTACCGGGTGATCGCCTGGTTCATGAATCAACGCTCCTGGCTGACGGGTATCGCTACTGGCGACCAGGCTCTGTTCGTGCGTCGGCCGGTGTTCGAGGCCTTGCGTGGCTTTGAAGAGATGCCGTTGATGGAGGATGTGGAACTATCGTCTCGTCTGAGACTGGTGTCACGACCTTTCCGTATTACCGATCCCGTGGTCACGGATAGCCGGCGCTGGGAACAGCAAGGTGCCTGGCGTACCATCCTGCTGATGTGGCGATTGCGCTGGCGCTATTGGCGCGGCGACTCGCCGGAAACCCTTGTTACCCTCTACCGGTCGGATGTTCGTAATGCCCGTCAATCCTGATGCTTCAGTGCTGGTTATGCAGTTTTCCAAGTGGCCGGAGGCGGGCAGGGTGAAAACCCGTCTGATGCCGGCACTGGGCGCCGAGGGCGCTATGGCGGCACACGTCAGGCTCAGTCTGGCCGTGCTCGATAATCTGGTGGCCAGTGGTTATACCGTCCAGTTCCTGTGGGACCGGGCGCTGGAGAATGCGCCCACGGGTGCTGCTCCTGTACTGGAACGGCTTGACGTTCACGGCGTTGCTCAGGCTGTACAGGAGGGCGACATCCTTGGGGAACGCATGTCACAGGCACTGGACGCAGGGTTGCGTGGCTTTGGCAAGGCGATGATTGTGGGCAGTGATTGCCCCTCCGTGGATGCGGACTACGTGCGAACAGCCGTGGCTGCGCTGGACGAGGTGGACGTGGTACTGGGGCCGTCGGAGGACGGCGGCTATGTACTCATCGGTGCTCGCCGGGTCCTCCCGGGCATGCAGGCCGACGTGGCCTGGGGAACGGAAAAGGCGTTGTCGCAAACCTGTGACCGCCTTACGCAAGCGGGTTTGTCATTCAGGTTGCTTCCGCAACGATGGGACGTGGATGAACCCGAAGACTGGCACCGGTTCACGGGCCAGTCCTCAGGTTGAGAGCTGATCAGGCGTCGGGAACAGCGCTGCGTTGCAGCAACAGCTCAACCGCGCTGGCGTTGTTTTTTGCCTCGGCTGTAGTGAACACCTGCAGTGCCTGTTTACGGTCAATGACCTGCTTTTGCAAAGTATTAACCAGGGCTTCCCGGCTCACGCGTTGTATCGCCTTGGCCAGTTTCTCCCTTGATTTGAAGTCGGTCGCGCCGCGGTCGATTTCACGCCAGTAACGCTCCGAAATCTCACCAAGTTGCCGATCCTGTTCCATCAGTTGGCTGATGACAGCCTGTTTCTCTCGCGCCAGGTCCTGCTCCGAGAGGTTGGATAACGTGTCCTTGAAAGCCTTGGAAAATTCCCGCACCGCTTGGTCGATCTGGTCGCCACTGGCTTCCGGGGATTGCACCACGAAGCCCAGCGCCGGGGTTTCCAGCATTTCGAACGGGGTAGCGTAAACGATATAGCCAAGCTGGCGATTGGTGCGGAGCTCTTCATAGAACGGGCTGCTGATAATCTGCCCCAGCAGGCGGAATACGGCGCGTTCCTCAAAGCCGGTGTTATCGCCCTGTACATAGAGGGTATAGCCGGTGTCCGGATGGTCTACCTCCAGCGGTAACAGGGTTTCACCTTCCGGTAAGGCCCGAACGCGGCTGCGCTCGACCGTTGTCAGCTCACTGTCGTCCAGCACCATGGCATGGATACGATTGGTGAGGTTAAGGGCGGACGCTTGCGTCATGTTGCCGTGTGCCAGCATCACAGGATCAACCTGGGCCAGGAACGCCTCGGAGAAGGATTTGAGTTCATCCAGCGTGACTTCCCGGGCGGCCTTGAGCTTCTCCTCTGTACTCCAGGCACCCTCGATAAGCAGGCTTTGAATGCGTTCAGAGGTCTGCTGCACAGGCCGTTCTTTGGCCTTGTTTAGCAGTCCATCGATCATGTTTTGCCGGGCAATGCGGAAGCGTTGCTCGGTGAGTGTGGGGTCCGCCACCTGGGTCAGGATGCGGGCCATCAGGGTGTGGAGCTTGTCACTGTAACCGCCGACGCGGACGGTTATGCCCCGAAGGTGGGGGTAGATGCTGTAGTCGAGTCCCGCCAGCTGGGCGGGATAGGCCCATGCGTTCACGTTGGTGTTGATGGCATCCACCAACAGCGACGACAGCACATTGCTGCGAGCGGATGCCCGTGTCGCCGGGGTTCGCAGGCTTAGGTACACATTGGCCTTGGGCGTCTCAAACCGGGTGTCCCGGGCGTACCAAACCTCCATGCCACTGACGGTCCCCATGGAAACGGGCTGCTCCATGGTTGCGCCGTCGATCATGTCGAGTTCTTCGGGAATAAAAGGGTTGTCGAGCGGCAGGGCCAGCCTGGACACCATGGGGTTGTCGTCCTGTTCCCGAATGTCCCGGATGGCGAGGGGCTTCAGTTTCCAGGCGGCGTCGTACCACTGGGTCAGGTTGGGGTCTTCAAGGTTCGGTTCTGTTTCCAGGACGGACACCAGCACGTTATCCGGAGTAAGCCGGTTCAGAATGTTCCGGTATTTATCGGGTGCATAGCTTTCCATCATCCATGGCGCCTGGAGTACGTCCTCTGGCGCCACATGCCGCATCTGTCGCGACAGATGCATCACTTCTTGTACCGGTTGGCTCTTCTCACGGAAACGGAAATCGATCTGTGCCAGTTGTTTCATTTCTTCGAAACGAGTGCGGGAAATGCCTTCCTCGCGCACCTTGTCGATGTAGGCGAAGGTCAGTTCCAGAATGGTTTCCTGATTTTCAAGGCCCTCCGGGGTCAGCGCCATGTTCAGTTCCAGGGTGGCTTCCTGGCCGGTATCCATGCCGCTACCTGCGGACAGGCTTTCTACCAGGCCAGCCTTCTTAAGAACGTCAAACAGGCTGCCCGGGCCTTCGTGGCCAAGCAGGCTGGCAACGTAGTTGGCCGGCTTGTCGCGGTAGTGGTCTTCCTGAGACGGGATGGGGAAGGTGAGCGTCAGGTTGCGGATATCCTTCAGCGCATCCGCATGCACGCGGGCGGGCAGGGTGCCTGGGCTGAACAGTGGCTCGTCGTGGACCTTCGCGTTCAGGTTGCGGTTTTCGATGCGGTCGAAGCGGCCTCGTACCATGGCCTCGAGCTGATCCAGCGATTGCGGGCCATAGACGGCAAGCGTCATCAGATTGGACGAGTAATGGGCTTTCCAGAAGTCGATCAGGTCCGGGCGCAAGGGGCGCTCTTCGGTGTTTTCCAGGGTGGTCAGGTTACCGACGGCAAACTGGTGGAACGCGTGGTCGGGATTGCTGACGGCCTTTTTTACGGAGTAGAAGCGACGGCTGTCGTCTTTCTGTTTCGAGCTGTACTCCGAGTGCACGGCGCGGCGTTCGCGATCCACCAGTTCTGGCGTGAACAGCGGTGCTGAAAATTGCTCGGCGAAGCGATCCAGGGCTTCCTTCAGATGCTCGGCCTGTACGTCGAAGAAGTAGTTGGTGTCCTGGAATGCGGTGAATGCGTTGTGACTGCCACCATGGCTTTTGATGAACTGCTGGTACTCGCCAGGGTCAGGGTATTTTTCCGTGCCCAGGAACAGCATGTGTTCAAGGAAGTGAGAGAGGCCTTCGCGGTTGGCGGGGTCATCGCCACTGCCGACGGCAACGTTCATGGATGCTGCGGCTTTGTCGGAGCCCGGCGCGGAAATCAGAAGCACCCGAAGTTGGTTGTCCAACTGCACATAACGGTACAGGTTGGCGTCATTCGGGCTTTTTGTGGGCGACTGGCTCGCCAGGGCAACCGAACTGAAGGCCAATACCAGCGCCAGGAGAAATCCTTGCTTCAGGCCAAGGAAACCTTGGGCAAATCCATGGATGCCAGGGTGCATACAGTCTCTCTTTGCGTTGAAACGTTAATGAATCAGGGCGTTACGGGTACTTTCCGGTTGTTGATCCAGGGTTTTCTTGGCCAGGCTGGTGGCTGCGTCGGCATCGAGCTGGCCGGAGGCAATGCGCTCAAGAACCGTCCCCATCACCGCAACGGACTGGCGATAATCCGCGAATTCGGCCTGGAAGGCGTGGTCAATGGCCTGATACACGGCCTGGATTTTCTGTTCCCGGGTGCCGGCGTCGGCGGCTGTGTCGTTGATCGCCTTCAGGCAGGCGCGGGCAATGGCAATGTAGCGTTCAGCGTTGGGATCGTCTTTGTGCATGTTCCGGGTTCCGAAGTGCGGGAAATGTAGAGAGTGTGTAGAGAGTATAGAGACAGAAACTGCCGTTGAAGGTTCCGATTATGTCATTGCAACCGTCAGGTTTCATTTCCTTCCAGTAATGGTAAGGATTTGCGGGCAGCCTGCCCACCTTGTGCTAGTCTCAATTTCAGAGTGCCGGTTAACCGAACAGGTTCCGGCGTGTATTGCATGCATGAATTAGAGTAAACGCTCTAACCAAAACAATGGCTTACAGAGTAAATGCTCTAAAAAAGTTCGATACATGAGTGTTGCAATTAAGTACAATGCCGGCGTGCATCGGCGGTATAAGACTTTGGTCTAATATATCCGATGGCAACAAAGGGAAATGACAACAACTGAGCAATAAGCAGGGTGGACTATCAATGAATTACTTTCTGACGGGTGGCACCGGATTTATCGGCCGTTTTCTCGTTGACAAACTGTTGGCTCGTGGCGGCACAGTGCATGTACTGGTTCGCGAGCAATCACAGGAAAAACTGGACACGTTGAGGGAGCGCTGGGGCGCGGATGAGTCCAGAGTGAAAGCAGTGATCGGCGACCTTACCAGCCCGAACCTGGGCATCGATGCCAAGACGATGAAATCGCTCAAGGGTAACATTGATCATTTCTTCCACCTTGCTGCAGTGTATGACATGGGGGCGGACGAAAAGTCCCAGCAGGCCACTAACATCGAGGGCACCCACAGTGCCGTCAATGCGGCAGCCGCTATGGAAGCCGGTTGCTTCCATCATGTTTCCTCCATCGCGGCGGCTGGCCTGTTCAAGGGCACCTTCCGCGAGGACATGTTCGAGGAGGCGGAAAAGCTCGACCATCCCTACCTGCTGACCAAGCACGAATCTGAAAAGGTGGTTCGCGAGAGTTGCACCGTTCCGTTCCGGATTTACCGCCCTGGTATGGTGGTTGGTCACTCAAAGACCGGTGAGATGGACAAGGTCGACGGGCCCTATTACTTCTTTAAGATGATCCAGAAAATTCGCCATGCACTGCCCCAATGGGTGCCGACGATTGGCATCGAGGGTGGGCGACTGAACATCGTGCCGGTGGATTTCGTGGTGAATGCGATGGATCACATCGCGCACCTGAAGGGCGAGGACGGGAACTGCTTCCACCTGGTGGATTCCGACCCCTACAAAGTGGGCGAGATCCTCAATATTTTCTCCGAAGCCGGTCACGCTCCCCGTATGGCGATGCGGATCGACTCGCGCATGTTCGGGTTCGTGCCGCCGTTTATCCGCCAGAGTCTGAAGAATCTGCCGCCCGTTAAGCGTCTGACCACCGCATTGCTGGACGATATGGGCATTCCGCCTTCGGTGTTGTCGTTCATCAACTATCCCACGCGGTTTGACGCCCGTGAGACGGAGCGGGTCCTCAAGGACACCGGTATCGAGGTGCCCCGCCTGGAGGGTTACGCTGCGGTGCTGTGGGATTTCTGGGAACGTAACCTGGACCCCGACCTGTTCAAGGATCGTACTCTGCGTGGCACGGTGGAAGGAAAGGTCTGTGTAATCACCGGAGGTACCTCGGGCATCGGCCTGGCGACGGCAGAAAAACTGGCGGATGCCGGCGCTATCCTGGTGATTGGTGCCCGCAAGAAAGAACGCCTGATGGAAGTGGCTGCGGACTTGGAAGCCCGTGGTGGCAACGTTCATGCCTACCAGTGCGACTTTGCCGACATGGATGACTGTGATCGATTCGTAAAAACGGTACTGGACAATCACGGCCATGTGGACGTGTTGGTCAATAATGCGGGCCGTTCGATCCGTCGCTCGCTGGCGCTCTCGTTCGATCGCTTCCACGATTTCGAGCGTACCATGCAGCTGAACTACTTCGGTTCCGTTCGCCTGATCATGGGGTTTGCACCGGCTATGCTGGAACGCCGTTGCGGCCACGTGGTCAATATTTCGTCCATTGGTGTATTGACCAACGCGCCCCGTTTCTCGGCCTACGTCGCGTCGAAGTCAGCGCTGGATACCTTCAGCCGTTGTGCGGCGGCGGAGTGGTCGGATCGCAACGTGACCTTTACCACCATCAACATGCCGCTGGTAAAAACGCCGATGATCGCGCCCACAAAGATCTACGACTCGGTGCCTACACTGACGCCGGACGAAGCGGCGGAAATGGTGGCGGATGCCATTGTTTACCGTCCCAAGCGCATCGCCACGCGTCTCGGCATTTTCGCCCAGGTCATGCAGGCGCTGGCGCCGAAGATGGGCGAGATCGTGATGAACACTGGTTACCGCATGTTCCCGGACTCTCCGTCGGCGGCCGGCAGTCGTTCCGGTGCTAAGCCGAAGGTTTCCTCCGAGCAGGTAGCCTTTGCGGCGATCATGCGGGGTATTTACTGGTAATAGCGTCCTGAAAACCAAAAAACCCCGCTTCGCGCGGGGTTTTTTGTGGCTGCTATTTGCGGTGGCTATTCGATGTCGTCCGGTACCGGCGGCGGTGGGAAGCCACCGATTTCGCGCCAGCGATTGACGATGCCACAGAACAGGTCGGCAGTTTTCTCAGCGTCATAGGCGGCCGAGTGCGCGTCCTTGTTGCTGAACGGTATGCCCGCCAGCTTGCAGGCCTGGGCCAATACTGTATGGCCATAGGCCAGGCCAGCCAACGTTGCGGTGTCGAATGTGGAGAACGGATGAAACGGGTTGCGGCGGATGTCTGAGCGTAGGGCGGCGGCGAACACAAAGTTGTGATCGAAGGTGGCGTTGTGGCCAACGAGTACTGCCCGTTTGCAATCGTGGGCTTTGACGGCCTTGCGGATGGGCCCGAAAATCTCGCTCATGCCTTCTCGCTCCGGAACCGCTTCCCGCTCCGGGTTCCACGGGTCGATACCAGTGAAGTCCAGCGCAGATTGCTCCAGGTTGGCGCCCTCAAACGGGTCGATCTGCTGCACGTGAGTTTCCGCCCGCTTTAACCAGCCGTCGTCATCCATTGTCAGTATGACCGCAGCAATTTCCAGCAGGGCATCCTTCTCAGGATTGAAACCACCGGTTTCCACATCCACCACAACCGGCAGAAAACCACGGAAGCGGCGGGACATGGGATGCGGTTCTTTATGTTCTTCAGTCACTTAAACTCCCGGAGTGTCTGGCCAGGGTTGCAGGCCTGGTAAAGGAACAATTAATAAGGAACGGTTGGTTAGATTGATGATCAGGTAAGCCGCCATCTCAGGCTTTCGCCTGCCTTCAGAGGTACGATGGTCCCGTCAGCCAGTGGCAACTCGTCGGGCATGTCCCAGGATTCTTTCACCAGCGTGATGGTATCGCTGTTTCTGGGAAGGCCGTAGAAGTCAGCACCATTGAAGCTGGCAAAGGCTTCCAGTTTATCCAGCACGCCAAGGTCTTCGAAAATCTCCGCATACAGGGGCATGGCACTGAACGCCGAGTAGCAACCGGCGCAGCCACAGGCTGTTTCCTTTTTGTCTTTCGAGTGCGGCGCTGAATCCGTTCCCAGGAAAAAACGACGGTCCCCGCTGACTACGGCATCCCGCAATGCCTGTTGGTGCCGGTTGCGTTTGAGGATGGGCAGACAATACAGGTGAGGGCGAATGCCGCCGACCAGCATGTGGTTGCGGTTGTACATCAGGTGTTGCGGCGTGATGGTGGCACCCAGGTTGTCACCGTCGTGGTCACGCACGAACTCGGCCGAATCGGCGGTGGTGATGTGCTCCAGAACCACCCGTAAATCCGGGAACGCTTCCATGGTTGGCGCCAGTACGCGCTTGAGGAAGATCTTTTCCCGGTCGAAGATGTCGATGTCTGCGTCGGTGACTTCGCCGTGGACCAGCAACAGCATGCCGCAGTCACTCATGGCCTCCAGTACCGGATAGATGTTGCGGATGTCGGTCACACCCGACGCGGAGTTGGTGGTGGCGCCGGCCGGATACAGTTTGGCGGCAACCACGCCCGCAGCCTTGGCATCCCTGATTTGCGCAGGCGTAGTGCTTTCTGTGAGGTACAGCGTCATCAGCGGATCAAACCCGGTTTCGCCGGCTGCGGCCAGTATCCTGCTACGGTAAGCCATGGCCTGTTCGGCCTCCGTCACCGGTGGCGCCAGGTTCGGCATGATGATGGCGCGGCCAAAGCAGCGGGCCGTGGCGGGTACGACGTCCTTGAGAATGTCGCCGTCCCGCACGTGGAGGTGCCAGTCGTCAGGACGGGTGATGATCAGTTGTTCGGTCATTTACGGTTCCGGGATGTGCTGGGGCCCGTCAAACGTGAACCCCTGAAAAATTCTGGCGAAATTATATCAGAAGCCGACAGCGATTGTTTTGGTGGGTGTCCTAAAGAAAGATCCACTTCGGCCGTTACCAAGGTAGTGAATCTTTTCAGACGGATGGATGGTATGGCACGAATTTCCGCCTTCCTGCGTGGTGCAGTGGTTTCCAGTGCAATCGGTGCACTAACGGCAGGTTCTGTCGCGGTGCAGGCCGCCACCTTTGGCGCAGGTATCGAGAACAGTCAGTGGTACCTGTCGGAGTCCGTGTTCGAGTGTACTCTGGTACACCAGGTTCCGGGCTACGGTCGTGCTGTATTCCGCCATAAGGCGGGCGAGTCGTTGTCCTTCTTCCTCGAGTCGGAAACCCCGCTCATGCGCCCGGGTCAGGCTCAGTTGGTGATGGAGGCTCCGTCCTGGCGTCCGGGAACCGCCCCCCGTCCCCTTGGTCGGGTAAATGTGGACGACAGTCGTCGACCAGTGATGCTCGAGTCACGTCTGGCCATGGTGCTTGTCCAGAGCCTGCTGGAGGGGATGGACCCAACGGTTACGCGTGAGTCCTGGTACGACGGCAGCCCGGTTCGGGTGAAAGTGTCCAACATTAACTTTGCGGGCCAGTTCTCTGGTTATCGAAGCTGCACCGCCGGCCTGTTGCCGGTCAACTACGATCAGATCAAGCGGTCCCGCATTTCCTTTGCGTCAGGCAGCACCAGCCTGTCCGAAGCTGACCGTCGGTTTCTCGACAACATTTTGATTTACATCCAGGCGGATTCCACTGTGGAGAGAGTGTTCGTGGATGGGCATACCGACAGCAGCGGTAGCCGTATCGACAATCGCGCGTTGTCCGAAGAGCGGGCCAATGCGGTGGCGGATTACCTGATCGGGCAGGGCATCGATGCCGATCTCGTGACCACCAGGGCTCATGCGGACCAGTACCCGGTATCACGCCGCCCGGCAGACAACCGGCGCACTACAATTCGCCTTCAGCGCGAAGGCGAACGGCCTGACCTGCAACAAGCCAATGGCTACGAGGCTGCAACGCCAAATACCTGACGTTGCGTGCGGTAATCTCAGTGGATGGCGTTGAGTACCTTGAGGTGAGCGTTGACACTCTCGGCCAGCGCCCTCAAATGATAGCCACCCTCCAGGGTTGAGATGACTCGGTCGTTGGCATGGTCGCGGGCCACGCTGGTGATCATTTCCGTCAACCAGCGGTAATCCTCTACTTCCAGGTTCAGCTCCGCCATCGGGTCCAGCCGGTGGCCGTCAAAGCCGGCGGAGACTAGCACCAGTTGCGGCCGGAAGTCCTGTAGCCGTTTTAGCCACGCTGCTTCCACGATCCTTCTGTATTCATCCGCTGGCGTGTCTGCCTGAATGGGCGTGTTGATGATGTTTTCCGCCTGGCGATGGACGTGGGAATGCGGGTAGAACGGGTGCTGGAAACTGGAACACATCAGGATGCGTTCATCACCGCCCACGATGTCGACTGTGCCGTTGCCCTGGTGAACATCGAAATCAATAATCGCTACCCGCTCCAACTGGTGAAAGTTCAGGGCCCGCATGGCGGCCAGTGCGATGTTGTTGTAGAAGCAGAAGCCCATGGATTTACTGCGTTCGGCATGGTGCCCGGGAGGCCTGGCGCACACAAACGCGTTGGTGAGCTGGCTGCTGAGCACCATATCGACCGCTTCAATGCTGGCGCCAGCGGCAAGGCGGGCGGCTCTCAGGGTGTCCGGCATCATGGCGGTGTCGGGGTCGGTATACACCCGTCCCCTGGTGGGCTGCATCAGATCAAGTTGGTTCAGATAGCGTTCGGGGTGCACGGTCAGCAACTGATCCCGGGTGGCTTCGTCGGGCCGCACCCAGTCGAGGTCTTGCCCCAGGCCGGTGTCGGCCAGGTAGCTGGTGATGGCGGCAAGGCGCTCCGGGCACTCAGGATGCTCCGCCCCCATATTGTGTTTCATGCAGTCGTCGTGAGAGAAGAATCCCGTTGTCATACTGGTTCCGAACGCTCTGGCTGTGCTTGTATTTTGTCCAATATTATCAGGGATAGGGCGGGCTTTCTGCGTTTCTTTGGTCTTATGGCGGCGATAGCCGTTTTACATCGCCAGGCAAGCGCCTAAGATAAGGTGTACACATGCCCGGTCGACCCGAATCAAGGAGTGAAGCTTGAGCACCCGTTATCTGGAAAGCCTTTTCAACCCGTCCTCCATCGTGGTTATTGGCGCCTCGGAACGGGCGGACAACTTGGGTGGCATGGTACTCCGGAACTTGCTGGGGGGTGGTTATCCTGGTCAGTTGATGGTGGTCAACCAGAACGACTACGACAACGTTCATGGCGTGCAGTGCGTCAAGAAGGTATCCCGCATGGGGTTTAGCCCCGATCTGGCGATTATCTGTACGCCCCCGGATACCGTGCCGAAGATGATCAAGCGACTGGGCGAGGCAGGCGTCCGCACGGCTATTGTGATGACCGGCGGCATGTCCAGGAGCCACAGCAAAACCGGCCAGCCACTAATGTATTCGGTCCGCGATGCTGCGCGGGAAACCGGTATCCGCGTGCTTGGTCCCAATACCATTGGGCTGATGGTGCCAGCTCGCAGTCTGAACGCCACCTACGCCCATATGGGGGCTATTCCAGGAAAGGTCGCATTTGTGGGCCAGTCCGGCACTATCGCCAGTTCGGTCATTGACTGGGCGTTCGCCCGGGGTGTGGGTTTCTCCTACTTCCTGACACTGGGCGATGGGATGGACATCGACCATGACGACCTGATCGACTATCTGGCCCAGGACAGTCAGACCCGCGCAATATTGCTGCACATCGAGAACATCCCCAACCCGCGCCGCTTTATGTCCGCCGTGCGTGTTGCTTCCCGCACCAAGCCGGTGATTGCCGTGAAGAGCGGCCGTGTTCCGGAATCGGAATGGTTCCCTCACGAGTTGCCTGCGGGGCTGCCCCAGAGTGACCCCATATACGACGCCATGCTCCAGCGTGCCGGTGTTCTGCGTGTGGATGGCTTGGGGCAGATGTTTGATGCGTTGGAAACCCTGACGCGAATGCGGCGCCTACGGCGTGAAACGCTCGCTATCATGGCCAACGGTGTCGGGCCAGGCGTGTTGGCTGTGGATCGGTTGGCGTATCTGGGTGGCGAATTGGCGAAACTGTCGGGCAAGTCGATTGATTCACTGGCAGAACTCCTGCCACCGTACTGGACTCGAAAGAATCCCATCGACCTCGGTTACGCCGCCTCGCCGGAGCTCTACGCCAAAGCCATCAAGATTCTTGCCAAAGACCCGGAAGTGGCCAACGTTCTGGTGATGTATGCCCCCAGCCTGACCGAGGACAGCCTGCGGATTGCCGATGCGGTGGTGCAGGCGGCCAAGGGCACGCGCTTGAACGTATTCACCTGCTGGTTGGGGCAAAGTACGGTACTGGATGCCCGCGATGAGTTTTATCGGGCGGGCTTACCGTCATTCTTCAACCCCGAGAAGGCCGTCATGGCGTTCATGCAGCACGTGCGACACCAGCGTGTGCAGCGGCTGCTGACAGAAACGCCGGAGTCTTTTACCGATCATCTGGCCGACCATACCCAAACACGTCGTGTTGTAGTGAATGCCATTCGCTCCGGACGGGCGCATCTGTCCAACCAGGAAGCCCGCGACGTGATCCGGAATTATGGCATTAACGCCGTCGAGACCATGTATTGCGACGATATGGAGGAAGTGCTGGAAGTCTTCGCCGTGGAGCGTCGTCCGGTGGACATAACGCTGATCCATGAGCAGGCCTGTCATCCGCTCGTGGAGCTCAGTCCTGGACAGCGCCGTTACAAGGGCACGGTTCAGAAACTGAATAGTGAGGGAGCGATTATGGATTCCTGTCGCTTCCTGATGGACGAATACCAGAAACACTACCCTGACAGTGGCTTTCTGGGCTTCGCAGTGCAACGCTCCTACCAGCACGTTGGTGGCATCGAATTCAGTGTGGGGATCACCCGGGATAAGTTGTTTGGGCCGCTGGTGGTCTGCGGCGCGTCCGGGGCGCATATCAACGTAATGACGGATCGGCAGATTGCCTTGCCACCGTTGAATATGGTGTTGGCCCGGGAGCTGTTGCGGCGCACCTACATGTACAAGTTGCTGAAAGAACACAGCCTGAAGCCCGAGGAAGACATACGTGCAGTCTCGGAAACCCTGGTGACTCTGTCCCAGATTGTGATCGATATTCCGGAGATTCGCGGGCTGGAGATCTCACCGCTGTTGTTCAACGACCAGGGCACGGTAGCGGTTAACGTGGCGATTGACCTGGCGGACAAGCCGGGGCGGCCAATTATCCAGCCGTATCCCAGGGAACTGGAGGAGTGGGTCGTTCTGCCGAAGTCCGGGCGCCGTGTCATCATTCGCCCAGTGCTGGCGGAAGACGAACCGGCGCACCGTGCATTCCACGAGCTCCAGTCCCCGGAGTCCATCCGTTACCGTTTTTTCCAGTACCGCAAGCACTTCTCCCGTGAAGACGTGGCCCAAATGGTGCAAATCGACTACGACCGGGAAATGGTCTTTATTGCCAATGCGCCAAGGGAGGACGGCGAGGGGGAGGAGACCCTGGGAACGGTGCGAACCTGGACCGATGCCGACAACCTGCGCTGTGAGTTCGCGGTGATGGTGCACGACAGGATGAAAGGCGAGGGACTGGGTGTGGCCCTGATGCAGAAGATGATCGACTATTGCCGTGCCAAGGGCACGGTGGAGATGGTGGGTGATGTGTTGCCGGACAATCGTCCGATGCTGCAACTGGCTGAGCATCTGGGCTTCGAGATCCACTACAACACGGAAGAGGAAGTAATGGACCTGACGCTGGTACTGAACGAGCCGGAGAAGGACTGGCAGCGGGAGCGCCTGGAACAGACGTCCCACTGAATCGTTAAGTTCAGCTTTCTTCCACAATGGCGGAACGGTCTTCGCCGCCCAAGGCCTCCAGCAGGCCAGGAATCAGCCTGGCCAGTTCCAGGGTCATCAGTGAAAATGCGGCGTCGAAGCGAGCCGCGGCGTCATCCGCGTCCACATCGTCCAGCTTTTCCTGCAGGGTATCGCCGAATTTCAGGCGACGGATGCCCAGTTCCTCGTCCAGCACGAACGACAGGCTGTCGTCCCAGGTGACGGACAGCTTGGTCACCTGCATGCCGGCGTCCAGATGACTGCGGATTTCATCACCCTGAAGATCCAGGCCTTTGCAGCGCACCACGCCACCGTCTTCGGAGGTATCTTTCAGCTCGCACTCATTGCCCAGCTCGATGCTCGCGGGTAGATCGATGGACTCGTTCAACCAGCCGGTGAAGGTGAAGGCGGGTGCCTGCTCCACGGCTGGCGGGCGAACGGGCAGTGACCCCAGGCTCTTGCGAAGCGTGGAGGCCAGATCTTCCGCCTGCTTGGAGGAGCCTGCGTCAACAACCAGTACACCGTCTGCCGGTGCCAGATAGGCGTAGCAGCGACGGTTTTTGGAAAATGCCCGGGGCAGCATTTCCAGTGTCACTTCTTCTTTCAGTTCGTCCTTTTCCTTGCGCCGCACCTTTCGGTGTTGTTCCGCTTCAATCATTTCAGCCTTCTCGTCCACCAGTTCCTTGATGACGGAGGCGGGCAGCAGCTTCTCTTCCTTGCGCAGGGCAATCAGGTGATAGCCGCCGGCGCTATGAACCAGCAGATCGCTGTGCTTACCCATGGGCGATACCCAGCCCTGGCGTGAGGTTTCCTGGGGACCACAGGATTTGAAGGCGTCTTCCTGGAGTTTTTCTTCCAGGGCTTCGGCGGTTATTTCGAATGGCTTGGTAAAACGGAATACGCGGGCATTACGAAACCACATGGTCCGGATCCTTGTTGGTTATTCGATGATGGTGAGAGTCTGAAAAGGGTGGGGATGATACGGCCACGGGTCCGTGGCCGTAAAGTGACAATGCTGAAAACCTCATCTTGGGCAGCTAGAGCTTCATGATCTCCACCATCACGGTCTTGATGATGAACCCCACCACGCCAGCACCGAGTATGGTGAACAAAATGATGGTGCCAAACCGCCCGGCCTGGGACTTTTTGGCCAGATCCCACACGATGAATCCCATCCAGACGATCAGGCCTGTGAGAAAGACCAGCATGGCGAGCTGGGAAAAAACGGCTTCACTCATTAATGTCTCCGGATTCAGTGAACGGTTTACGGCTTATCCCGCAGGAATACCCAGCTGTCCGCATCGGACTGCTCTTCGCTGAACCGGTAACCTTCCAGGTCAAAGCCCTTCAGGTCACTGGCCTGGGTGATGTCGTTCTGGATGGCGTAGCGACACATCAGGCCCCGGGCCTTTTTGGCGTAAAAACTGATCATCTTGTACTGGCCGTTTTTCCAGTCCTTGAACTGCGGTGTAACCAGACGACCTTCAAGATCCTTTTTGCGAACGCTCTTGAAGTATTCGTTAGAGGCCAGGTTTACCAGCACGCCATCATCAGCCTTCAACAAGCGGTTAAGCTCATCGGTCACTTTGCTGCCCCAGAAAGCGTACAGATCCTTGCCCCTGCGGTTCTCGAACTTGGTACCCATCTCCAGACGATAGGGTTGCATCAGGTCCAGCGGCTTGAGCACACCGTAGAGGCCGGACAGAATTCTCAGTCGCTTCTGGGCAATCTCGAATTCTTTATCGCTGAAGCTTTCCGCATCCAGGCCGGTGTAAACATCGCCCTTGAAGGCCAGTACCGCCTGGCGGGCGTTATCCGGTGTGAAGGGGGTGTGCCAGGTGCGAAAGCGTTCAGCATTGAGCTGACCGAGCTTGTCGCTGATCCCCATCAGGTTACTGATGTCGTGGGGTTCCAGGTCTTTAAGCTGGTCTATCAGTTCACAGGCATCGTCGAGAAAGTCCGGCTGGGTTGTCTTTTGGGTCGCCAGCGGGCTCTCGTAGTCCAGTGTCTTGGCGGGGGATATCACCATCAACATGTCGGGCTGTCCTCATCGAAGAAAATTCATTAACTGGTCACTGGTGAACGGCCAGTCCAGTTCTTCACCGGTATCGTTACGGCGCAACACCGGAATCCGGGTGCCATAGCGTTCAACCAGTTTTTCGGACTGGGCAATGTCCACGGCGTCCACGGGCACCGGCTCCGGCATGGGCGTTCTGACCAATAGGGCTTCCGCCAGTTCGCACAAGTGGCATTGGGACGTGGTGTAGAAAATCAGTTCCATTATTTCGGCTGTGCGTTCTATCTGTTGGCCATTCACGTCGTGACTGTCCTTACCCATCAGGTACAGGTACACCGGCATCAGTTCCTCCGGCGCGGGATTCTGGTCCGGGTTTTCAGCCGGGTACGCGGTGGCTCTCATATTGGTACGGGTGGCACCGGGGTTAAGACTGTTCACGCGGACGTTGTGGCGGTCGTCATCCAGCTCCTCTGCCAGCATCTGGCTCAGGCCTTCAATGGCGAATTTGGAAACGGCGTAGGCGCCCCAGTAGGGTTTGGCCCGGCGCCCGACGCCGGAGGCGGTGAAAATCACCGAGGCATCGTCGGATTTGCGCAGTAACGGAATCATCGCCCGGCTCAGCAGGAAGGGCGCGGTGGCATTGACATGCATGACCTTGTTCCAGATTTCCGGATCGTACAGTTCGATCGGGCTGCGAGTGCCAAGAATGGCTGCGTTGTGGAGAAGCCCGTCGATCCGGTCGAAGTTGTCTTCAATGGTCATGGCCAGCTCTTCGTACTCCTTCACCGCAGCGCCTTCAAAATTCAGCGGTACGATGGCTGGTTTGGGATGACCCGCCGCTTCGATCTCATCGTAGACGGATTCCAGTTTGGAGACGGTGCGGCCGACGAGAATGACGGTGGCGCCGTGAGCCGCATAGGCCTTTGCTGCAGCCCTTCCTATCCCGCTGCCGGCACCGGTCACCATGATAATGCGTTCTTTCAGTAGGTCGGCCGGTGCTTGATAGTCCTGCATTCTGAGTCTCCATTTGGGAAATGCTGAAATAGTGCTGCCATCGGCGCTATTGTAACAGTTTTGCCAGGTCGCTGACGGTGTCCGCAATAAGGTCGGCATGCCACAGATCAACGGCTTCCGGCTGCTCGATATAACCGTAACGAACCGCAATAGTTGTCATCCCTGCATTGCGCCCGGCTTCGATATCGCGCTCATGGTCGCCTACGTAAACGCCCGCTGTCGGTTCGACGCCCACTTCCTTGCAGGCAAGAAACAGAGCTTCTGGATGGGGTTTGCGGTGGGTGACATGGTCGGGGCAGATCACCGCTGCACAGCGGTTTGCAAGTCCCAGGGCTTCCACCAACGGAACGGCGAAGCGAACCGGCTTGTTGGTGACAATGCCCCAGGGGATACCCCGTGCTTCGAGGCTTTTCAGGAGGTTGTCCATGCCCTCGAACAGAGCGGTTTCCACGGCAACGCCGGCCTCGTAAAGGTCGAGAAATGCGGTGTGCTTTTCCAGGTAGTCGGGATGGTCCGGGTCGAGCCCGAAGCCAATCTTGATCATGGCCCGGGCCCCGTTGGAGACAGAGCGCCGGATATGCGGTGCGGGCAGGCCTGGTAAACCGTGAGAGAGTCGCAGCTCATTCAGGCAACGAATAAAGTCCGGTGCGGTATCGATCAACGTACCGTCCAGGTCAAACAGGACGGTCGACGGGGTTGCTGGCATGGCTGGCTCTGGGGGTGTGGCGTTCACGACGGCGTACTGTCCTCTCGTGTGTCCATGGCGTGCATCATGTAGTTCACGTCCACATCCCGCCCCAGGCGGTAGGCTTTGGTAATCGGATTATAGGTCATGCCGGTCAGGTCGCGGATGTCCAGGCCAGCGTGGCGGAGATGGTCGGACATCTCGGACGGCCGGATAAACTTGCGCCACTCGTGGGTGCCCTTGGGCAGCAGGCGGAGCATATACTCCGCGCCGACGATGGCGAACAGGAACGACTTGGGGTTGCGGTTGATGGTAGACACGAACAGATGTCCGCCCGGTTTGAGCATGGTGGCGCAGGCGCTGATCACCGACGCCGGGTCGGGCACATGCTCAAGCATTTCCAGACAAGTCACCACATCGTACTGGCCTGCGTGTTCAGGATCTTGCGCCAGTTCTTCTACGGTGATCTGGCGATAGTCCACTTCAATGCCGCTTTCCATACCGTGGAGTCTCGCGACGGATAGCGGTGCTTCCCCCATATCAATGCCGGTGACATGGGCGCCACGCAGTGCCATGCCCTCGGAGAGCAGGCCACCACCGCAGCCGACGTCCAGCGCTCGTTTACCGGCGAGGGGCGCGCGTTCATCAATGTAATTGAGTCGCAGGGGGTTGATGTCGTGCAGGGGCCGGAATTCGCTGGTAGGGTCCCACCAGCGGCTGGCCAGTGCCTCAAACTTGGCGATTTCGTTCTGGTCTACGTTGTGGTTACTCATGTGCCGTTCTGCCTGGTCGCTGAGAGTGTGAGCGTCAACTGGTTTGCTGTTCGCGAATACGGTCGGCCCAGCCCTGGACGCGTAGCATCAGGTCTGGAACGTCAATGCGGGTGAGTTTGCCTTCCTGCACCTGGGGTACGCCGTTGATCCAGCTATGGCTTACCTGGCGGCCATGGTTGCTGTAAACCAGGTGAGAGGCGGGATCATACACTGGCTGCAGGAATGGGTCGCCAAGATCCACGGCGATGATGTCCGCCAGTTTGCCGGCGGCCAGCGATCCCAGTTCATGGTCGCGTCCAAGAGCCCTGGCGCCCTGGATGGTCGCCATAGCCAGTGCCTCGTGGGCGGACAGTGCCGAGGCGTCGTCTGCAACCACCTTGGCCAGCATGGCGGCGGTGTTGAGCTCGCCGAACAGGTCCAGGTCATTGTTACTGGCCGCGCCATCCGTGCCAATGGCGACATTGACGCCGGCGTTGCGGAATGTCTGCACCGGGCTCAGGCCGCTGGCCAGTTTCAGGTTGGATTCCGGGCAGTGGATAACGTGGGCGCCGGTCGCCTGGAGTAGCGCTACGTCTGACTCATCAATCTGCGTCATGTGCACGCATTGGGTGTTGGTGCCGAGTACTTTCAGCTCCGCCAGGCGGGCAGTAGGGCGCTTGCCGGACTTTTCCAGGGCGTCCTCAACTTCGAAAGCGGTTTCATGCAGGTGAATCTGGATCGGGGCACCCGTCGCCTCCGATAACGCTACGGCTTTACTCAGTGGCTCGTCGGATACGGTGTAGGGCGCATGGGGGCCAATGGCCGGCATGATGAAGGCGTTGTCCTGCCACTGCTTGATGAACGCTTCGCCTTTGGACAGGTATTCATCCGGCCCGCTCCCCCAGGGTGTGGGGAAGTCCAGCAGCGGAAAGCAGATTTGCGCGCGCATGCCGACGTCGTGCGCCAGTTGGGCAACGATTTCCGGAAAGAAATACATATCGGAAAACGTGGTGGTGCCGGTGCGCAGCATTTCCGCCATGGCAAGCTGGGTGCCATCAGCGATGAACGCTTCGCTGACAAACGCGCCCTCGGCGGGCCAGATGTGGTCGTTAAGCCAGGTCATCAGGGGCAGGTCATCGGCCATGCCACGGAACAGTGACATGGCGGCGTGGCCGTGCATATTGATGAGGCCGGGCAGCACCACATGGCTGGGAAGGTCGATCACTTCCTTGGTACGGAAGCGGGCGTCCGCCTCGTCTTGCGATACGATGGCGGCAATCCTGTCACCTTGGACGAGAACCGCCTGATGTTCCAGAACTACATCAGCGGGCTCGATGGGAATCAGCCAACGTGCGTTGATGCGAATGTCTGCTGCGGTAATGGTGTCTGCCGTCATTAACCCTGCCTTTGTACGTGCAGCCTGGAACGGGGCCACGCTGTCTGAAAATGTAGCCAGAAAGTATAGCGACCGGCCCGGTTGAGAACTACCCTGGGGGCTGAGTTTACCGTATTAACACAGGTATACTGCCGTTTTGTAATCCCTCAGGAGTTAATGAATGAGTCGCGCCCCTGTTTCATCTGGTGACCGTGCCATCGGCACCGTCGCCATTCGCTGGCATGGCGGAAGCCTTGAATTGTTGGATCAGCGGCTGCTGCCGGACCAGGAACACTGGATTACGCTGGAGGGCTCCGCCGGGGTGGCTCAGAGTATCCGCAATATGGTGGTGCGTGGGGCGCCGGCGATCGGAATCAGCGCCGCGTACGGTGTTGCCCTTGCAGCCCGGCACGCTGGTGGCGGTGACTGGAAAGCGGAGATCAAGCAGGCCATTCGCGAACTGGCGGCCTCCCGGCCAACGGCGGTGAACCTGTTCTGGGCGCTGCAGAAAATGGAGCAGGTGTTCTCAGAGTGTCACTCCCTGGAGGAGGCGGTAAAGCGCCTCTCCGAAACGGCGGTTCAAATCCATAAGGACGACCTGTCCGCCAATCTGGCAATGGCGGATTATGCACTGGCCCACATGGATGCCAGCAAACCGTTTTCGGTTCTGACCCACTGCAATACCGGGGCGCTTGCCACCGGCGGCTACGGCACAGCGCTGGGAGTGATCCGGCGGCTGCATGAGAA
The DNA here is from genome assembly GCF_032922745.1 of Marinobacter salarius. NCBI lineage: Bacteria > Pseudomonadati > Pseudomonadota > Gammaproteobacteria > Pseudomonadales > Marinobacteraceae > Marinobacter > Marinobacter salarius. The sequence goes on along the minus strand of NZ_CP136693.1, from coordinate 3,711,605 downwards.
AAAGCTGTTGAAGGATGTGTTTGCCGATGAGACCCGGCCTTGGCTTCAGGGTAGCCGATTGACCGCCTGGGAACTGGCAAGGGATGGGATTCCGGTGACGCTCAACGCAGATGGGGCGGCGGCATCGATACTTGCGGCGGGTCATGTGCGTTGGGTGATTGTCGGCGCGGACCGAATTACGGCCAACGGAGATGTAGCCAACAAGATTGGTACTTATAGCCTGGCGGTTCTGGCCCGGCATCATAAAGTCGGTTTTATGGTCGTGGCACCGTCCAGTACGGTGGACATGGCCCTCGCGTCGGGCAAGGACATCCCGATTGAAGAACGCGAGGGGGAGGAGCTCAGGCAGGTTCGGGGTGTTCAGGTCGCTCCCACCGGCGTGAAGGCCTTCAACCCGGTGTTTGATGTGACGCCGGCCAGTCTGATCGACGTCATCGTCACTGAGAAGGGCGTGGTCAGCACCCCGAACCTGACCGGTATGGCGGGATTGTTTAGCTGAGACCCTTTACTGGCCTGACTTGCCGCTCAGCGTGTCCGCCTGGGCGGTGATCTGCTTGGGAACCAGGATGGATGCCATGCGCTGATCAAGCTCAAGCATATCCGCCATGATGTTACCACCTTCGCGGATAACGAAATCCAGTTCGTCGTCTGCACTGTCTGGTTCCGCCGCCTGTTCGTCCTGCCAGTCGTCCAGTGCGTCCAGGCTTTCGAAGGCTTCTTCACCGCGTATGTCACGGCGTGCATTGGCGATGGTCAAACGAGTGTTCTCGATTTGTGATTGATATGCCTTGCGCTTTTCGAGGTTCAGGCTGACGTATTCCTGTTCACGTTGCTGCTTCAGAAATTCGATTTCCTTTTGCAGCAAGCTGAACTCCGGGTTCTCCTCAAACCGGGTATCGTGACGCTTCCGGAGTTCATCGATAATACCGCTGAAGTCGAAGTAGCGCGCATGTGGCACGGCTTCAATCTGGTCCCAGGGCAGCGCGTGATCCAGCGCATCCTCGCCAATACGGGTCTTGTCCACGCGCGACGGGATTTCAATGTCTGGAATCACACCTTTGTGCTGGGTTGATCCACCGGACACTCGGTAGAACTTGCTCTGGGTGATTTTCAGCTGACCGTGATTGAGTGGGCGAACGGCCTGTACTGTGCCTTTTCCGAAGGTCTGGGAGCCAACCACAAGGCCCCGGCCATAGTCCTGGATGGCGCCGGCAAAAATCTCCGATGCGGAAGCGCTCATTCGGTTGACCAGTACCACCATCGGCCCATCATAGGCAACGGACGGGTCTTCGTCATTGAGTACCTGTACGTCGTTGTTGGAGTTACGAATCTGCACCGTGGGGCCTTCCTCGATGAACAGGCCGACCAGGTCATTGGCTTCATGGAGTGCGCCGCCGCCGTTGTTGCGGAGGTCCATCACCACGCCATCGACGCCGTCCGCCTTCAGCTCGTCGATCAATTTGCGAACATCACGGGTGGTGCTTTTGTAGTTGGGATCGCCATCCTGCATCGCCTTGAAGTCAGCATAGAAGGTGGGGATGTCGATCACGCCAATGCGATAGGTATCGTTATTCCGTTCGAATTCGATGACTTCCTTGCTGGCACTTTGTTCCTCGAGCTTCACTTTGTCCCGCTCAATGGCGATGGTTTCAGTGACGGTTTCATCCGGGGCATCGGCGGGAATGACTTCCAGGGTCACCGTGGATTCGCGGGGACCGCGAATCAGATCCACAACCTCGTCGAGGCGCCAGCCGATGACGTTGACGGGTTTTTCCTCGTCGTCCTGTTTGACCGACACGATACGGTCTGCCGGCTCAAGCTGGCCTTGCTTTGAGGCAGGCCCTCCCGGCACCAGGCGCACCACCTTGGTGTATTCGTTGTCTGATTGCAGCACCGCGCCGATGCCCTCGAGGGACAAGCTCATGTTGATGTTGAAGTTCTCGGACGTGCGCGGTGAAAAGTAGGAGGTATGTGGGTCCCACATGCCCGCGAAGGCGTTCATGTAAGCCTGGAACGCGTCCTCGCTACGTGCTTGGTAGGCGCGCTTCAACTGGCCTTCATAGCGCCGCTGCAGAGCCTCCTTGATGGATTCGTCATCGGAATCGTTGAGACGTTGGGCCAGGACGGCATTCTTGATTCTTTTTACCCACATGTCGTCCAGTGCTTCTCTGTCGGCGGCCCAATCGGCGTCGGAGCGGTCCAGCAGGATGCGTTCGTCGGCACTGAAGTCGAGCTTGTCGATGCCGTTATCGATCAGGTCGAGAGCGAACTCGAGGCGTTCAATGATGCGTTGCTGAACCAGGTTGTAGATATCAAAACCCGGTTGCAGTTGACCGGTTTTGAGTGCCGATCCGAGCCCAAGCCGAATCGCACTGAGCTTGTCGATGTCTTTCTGTGTCAGGTAGACGCGCTGGCCATCCAGGTAGTCAAGGTAAGCGTCAAACACATCGCCAGACAGCGAGTCATTAATACTCAAATCGCGGAAGTGGGTGAACTGCAATTGACGGGCAATCAATATGTTGGCGCGGGCCTGCTCCACCGTTGGGGACACTGGCTGATAAACCTTTTCGGTGTCCAGCTTGGCCGATACAGGCACAGCAAGTGCGAGCGTGAGGGCCAGGGCAAACGTCTTTCTGCCGGGGATTACCCCACCCATGGTCGTGCTGTAACGGGTGACAAATCGTTCCGCGATGCTCATAAGCTTTGTTACCTGACGGTGTGGACGATACCGGGCGCTACGGAGAGGGACCCCTGATGAGTGGCCGCTGGCAGTTGATTTAGCGCTTTTTCGATATCGCTGGATTGGCTCATGGTTTTATTGTAGGCAAGCACAGAAGCGGTTGCCATAGCGGGGAAGTTTCTGTACGTGACAATCTGTCCATGAAGTCGTCAGATTTGTGAACGCGCGAGCCGGCGGAAAGACGACGTGAAATCCTTGCCGGAGCGCTCGGGTGCAACTCCGGCAAGGACTGCCTCGGTTACTCGAAGAGCGTGTTGCTTTCCGCCTTTTCCAACAACAGACGCGGTGGGTTGAAGCGTTCACCAAAGCGCGCGGCCAGGAATTCCGCCCGTTCCGCAAAGGCTCTTACGCCGTATTGGTTGATGAACTGGATGGCACCACCTGTCCACGGGGCAAAGCCAATACCAAAAATGCTGCCGATGTTGGCGTCTTCAACGGTCCGGAGTACGCCTTCTTCCAGGCAGCGTACGGTTTCGATGGCCTGGATGAACAGGATGCGGTCTTTCAGCTCCTGGAGGTCCGTGTTCCGAGCTTTTTCCCGATCGACAAACAGTGTGTCCAGTTCCGGCCAGAGGTGCTTTTTCCCGGATTGCGGGTACTCGTAGAAGCCGGCACCGGCGGCCTTGCCCTTGCGGTCGTGGCTGCCGACCATCTGGTCGATGATGGCTTCCGCCGGGTGAGCGTTCCAGGTTTGACCGGCCGCTTCCGAGTCTTTTTTGCTCTGGTCGCGGATATGTTGCATAAGGGTCATGCTGACTTCATCGGAAATCGCCAGCGGGCCGACCGGCATGCCGGCCAGTACGCCAGCGTTTTCGATGCTGGACGGATGGATACCTTCACCCAGCATGGCGATGCCTTCATTGACGAAGGTGCCAAACACGCGTGAGGTAAAGAACCCGCGGCTGTCATTGACCACAATGGGGATCTTGCCGATCTGCTGGACGTAATCAAAGGCGCGGGCGAGGGTGTCGTCAGATGTTTTCTCACCCACGATGATTTCCACCAGTTGCATCTTGTCCACCGGCGAAAAGAAGTGCAGTCCAATGAATTTTTCGGGCCGAGCCGAGGCCTTGGCCAATTGGGTAATGGGGATGGTGGAGGTGTTGGAGGCAAAGAGGCCGTTCTCGACGAGTTTTGCTTCTGCTTCCTGGGTTACTTTTGCTTTCAGGTTGCTGTCTTCAAAAACCGCTTCGATGACCAGGTCGCAGCCTTCAAGGTCGTCTGCGGAACCAGTGGCCGTTATGCGGTCCAGTACCTCGGCTTTCTGTGCTTCCGTCATGCGCCCGCGGCTGACCTTTTTCGCCAGCAGTGTCTCGGAATAGGCCTTGCCTCTTTCGGCGTTTTCCGTGGATACATCCTTGAGGACCACTTCCAGGCCCCGGGTTGCGGTTGAGTAGGCGATGCCGGCGCCCATCATCCCTGCACCCAGAACACCCACTTTGCGGAAGGTTTCTTTCTCTACGCCTGCGGGGCGGCTCTCACCCGCGTTGACGGCGTTGAGCTGGAACCAGAAGGTGCCGGTCATGTTCTTGGCGACCTGACCAATAACCAGTTCCGCGAAATAGCGGGTCTCGATCAGGCTGCCATTGTCGAAGTCCACTTGGGCACCTTCCACGGCGGCTGACAGGATACGCTCCGGGGCGGGGTAGCAGCCTTTGGTTTTCTGCTTGAGCATTGCCGGCGCAATAGCCAGCTTCTGGGCCATGGCGGGGTGGTGAGGCGCGCCGCCAGGAAACTTGAAGCCTTTTTGGTCCCATGGCTGCTGGCTCTTTGGGTTGGCGTCGATAAAGGCCCGTGCCTTGGCCATCATGTCGTCGGTGGACGAGGCCAGTTCATCAACAATGCCGGCCTTGAGCGCCGCTTTCGGGTTTACCTTTTTGCCTTCCATCAGAAAAGGGAAAGCGGCTTCCAAACCGATCATACGGGGCAGGCGTTGAGTGCCGCCGCCACCGGGCAGCAGTCCAAGGGTGACTTCCGGAAGGCCCAGTTGAATCTTGTCTTCGTCCAGAACAACCCGGTGATGGCACGCCAGGCAGATTTCCAGACCACCACCGAGGGCAGAGCCATTGATGGCTGCCACGATGGGTTTGCCGCTGGTTTCGAGGACGCGCATCTCGGCTTTCATGCCGTTGACCATGTCTTCAAAGGCACCGGCATCCTTCCGGGTTACTTTGTGCAGCTCTTTCAGGTCACCGCCGGCAAAGAAGGTTTTTTTGGCGGAGGTGACAATAATGCCGCGGATAGTGTCGAGATCGCTTTTAACCTTGCCCACTGTCTCTGTCAGTGCCGCTCGGAAATCGGCGTTCATGGTGTTGGCGGACTGGCCGGGCATGTCGATGGTCAGGGTCAGGATCTGATCTGAACCCAGGTCGTAGTGAATGGTGCTCATAGTTGGTTCTCCTCTCAGAATCAGTCGTCGGCTCAGACGCGCTCAATGATGGTGGCAATACCCATTCCGCCACCCACACACAGGGTGGCCAGGCCGTAGCGCAGTTCTCTCCGCTCCAGTTCGTCGAGCAGGGTGCCCAGAATCATGGCGCCGGTGGCGCCCAGTGGGTGGCCCATGGCGATAGCGCCGCCGTTCACGTTCACTTTTTCGTCCGGAACCGACAACTCCTTCTGGAAGCGCATCACCACGGAGGCAAACGCTTCGTTTACTTCGAACAGGTCAATCTGGTCCGCTGTCATGCCGGCTTTTTTCAGCGCCTTGCGAGCCGCCGGGGCAGGGCCGGTCAGCATGATAGTGGGGTCGGTGCTGGTGACTGCTGTGGCCAGGATACGTGCTCGGGGTTTGAGCCCCATGGCCTTGCCCTTGGCTTCGCTGCCAATAAGGAGCGCCGTGGCGCCATCCACAATGCCGGAGGAGTTGCCAGCATGGTGCACGTGATTGATCGTCTCCACGTAGTGGTATTTTTCCCGGGCGACGCCGTCGAAGCCCATTTCACCCATCATCTGGAACGAGGGCTTGAGGCTGGACAGGGATTCCACCGTGGTGTTGCCGCGTACATGCTCGTCACGATCCAGGATCATCACGCCATTCTGGTCGGTAACCGGAACGATGGACTTTGAAAAATAGCCGTTTTCCCAGGCGTTGGCGGCCTTTTGTTGTGACTTCACCGCAAACCCGTTCTACATCCTCCCGGCTAAAGCCTTCCAGTGTTGCAATCAGGTCCGCGCCGATGCCCTGTGGCATGAAGCCAGTGTGCAGGTTGGTGGCCGGGTCCGTGGCCCAGGCACCGCCATCGGAACCCATGGGAACGCGAGACATGCCTTCAACACCGCCGGCAACCACCAGGTCTTCCCATCCGGAACGGACCTTCATCGCCGCCAGGTTGACGGCCTCAAGGCCGGACGCACAGAAGCGGTTCAGGGTGACACCGGCTACAACTTCGTCCCAGTCCGCCGCCAGGGCGGCGGTTTTGGCAATATCCGCACCCTGGTCGCCAACCGCAGTCACGCAGCCCATAACGATGTCGTCCACCTGGGCGGTGTCCAGGCTGTTTCTCTCCTGTAGCGCCTTGAGAACGGTGGTCAGCAGCGTAATGGGTTTAACGCTGTGCAGGGCGCCGTCTTTCTTGCCGCGCCCCCGGGGCGTACGAACCGCATCGAAGATATAGGCTTCGGTGGTCATTTCCTGTCCTCTGTTGGTCGTTGACTCAGTAATAGCATTGCAAAGGGTAACCATAGCGGGTCGTGCCGGGTGCGCGTAATGACGAGCACTGCCAATCGAATTGGCGAAACTGCTCACTCCGGTCATGACAATTTCAGGGTAGGGTTCTATGGTGTAGACAGATACCCATCACAAGCAGGAGCAAGGCGATGTCCCTGAGAGATGCCATCGATAACTTTTACGAGCCGCTGGTTGTGGAGGCCATTGATGAAACGAGAGGGGATGGTGACAATCAGGACTACCTGACCGACGTGATGTGTGTGGCGCTGAATCGGCTACCAGCCAAATACTACCGCCACAGCATCGATATGATGTTCTACCTCGCCGACGGCGAACTCGAAACCATGAAAAAACAGGCCCTGACCGCCGTTCGGGAGGCCAGGGAGTTTGTGAAGAGCCATCAGCGCGAATAAAAGAGCCATCAGCGGGAATGAAAAGCCATCAGCGCGATGGTTAGCTCTCCCGCAGTATAGCCTCCAGCGCTTTACCAAGCCGCTCAGCCAGGGGCTCACTGACAACATCCACAGGTTGAACCAGGCACCAATTGGCAACCAGCATTTCCAACTGCCTTGATTTGTCGCTGCCCGAGGAAGCGTTGCCCATACCCTCGGCAAGCCGCTGTACCTGAATTTCCATACGCCGGCCCTGGTCTTCCGCTGGTGACGCCACTTCCGCCAGTATCTCCGCCCGAATAACCAGTTCTACCGGGTCTGGCTGGCCTACATCGGCAGCCAGCCCGGCCCAGTGCTGTGGCAGTGCGTCGCTGTCCAGGGCGCTCGAACTCCGGGAATTGATCCAACTTTTCCAGGTATCTATCTGTTCCTGTAGCTGGCGGGTCGAAACCAGCCCCGAAAGGCGACTGCGTTCCTGACCAACCCGATCCCTGCTGTCCGCAGACAAAGGCTCGTTCCTGAGAGAGTCAAGTTCAGACAGTGTCGCTTTGAGCCCGTCAAGAGTGCTATCGGAACCCGCGGATTGGCTGGCATCAAGTATCGGTCCCGCTTTTTCATCCGCCTTGCGGGAAAGCTGTTCCTGTTCGTCCCTGCGAGCATCCCGCCGTGCGAAGATCTGATCGCAGGCTTTGCGGAACGCCTGCCACAGTTTTCTGTCTTCGCGGTGGCGGGTAATGCCAATGCTCGTCCACTCCGTTTGTAGCGCTTTCGCCTGATTCATGGCATCGCCCAGAGGCTCGTGTTCAATCAGGGCTTCCGCTCGCTCAACGATGCCCTGCTTGAGAGCTTCGTTTTTCTTGCGCTCGGTATCCAACGGCGCCTCAAGCTGTTTTAGCAAATCGTCGAATCGTTTCTGAACCGGGCGATTGTCGCGAAATTCCACGGGCCAGGCCGCTTTCCACTCTTCACGTGCGGTCTGATGTATGCGTTCAGCCGTTTTCCAGTCAATGTTATTCCAGTCGGCGTTGTCGAGGAACGTGCCCAACTGATCGCAAATCGTCTTGCGGGTTTCCAGGTTTGCCTGTTTCAGCCCGGACTTGGCGGAAAAATAGGCCTTGCAGGGCTCATACGCCTGATCCGAGGCCTGCTTGAACCGTGACCATAGATCGCGATCAGAAGAACCTCCCAAACCCCGCCACTCGTTCTGCAGTTCCTTGATGCGCTCAGCCTTGGCTTCCGGTTCCATGGGCTGGTTTGCCAGGTATTCCATCTGTTCGCACAGTGACTCCTGTTTCGGGCGCGTTGCAAAGCCCTGCCAGTCTGTCAGTTCGCGAAGCTGGCCGCCGAGCAGGTGCATTCTTGGTTGCAGTGATTTGCCATGGCGATGATCGAGACCTTTTGCCAGTTGTTGAGCGGCCTTGAAGTGCTGGCGGGACTCCTTCAACTGCTTGGCTTCGAGAGCTTCCTCCAGCTTATCCAACACCTGCCGAAGCGAATCAGCCATGGCCTTCTGTTCTTCAGAGTCTGGTTTGTCGGTTTTTGCAGGGCGGGGTTTTCCTGCAATGCGGTTCAGAGTGTCCAGCACAGTGGGGCGCCTGAAATCGCGGGGCCAGTCGACGTTTTCCAGTATTACGCTGGCTTGATCGGTCTGCTTGCTATCATCGGTGTCACTGCTGTCGGTAGCCTGCAATGCCATGATCTCGTCGCGGTGCTGGCCGAGGCGCTTGACTGCGGATATATAACCCCGCAGCGACTGCATCAGGTTCTCGTAGGTTTTCTGTTCCTGTTTCTCCACCTGGGCGTCCCGGGTGGCTTCCAGCCAGCGGTTCTCCTGGGTTTTCTGCAAGGCATCCAGGGAGGCAAGGGAAGGCTCCAGATCCGGGTCCTGATGTTTCAGTTCATCAAGGGTGTCTTCCAGTAAGGACAGCGTTTCGGCCCGCTGGCTCTTTTGCTCTTGCTGATGTCTGAGCTGGTCCTTTTCGGCCTGCATCTCGCGCAGCCGTTCGCGGCATTGGTGAACAGCCTGCAGGAACTCCGTGGTCTGTTCCTGTGAGGCCTGAGCTTCCACATCAGTCCATTTCTGAAGGAGGGCGTCCAGGCGCGCCTCAAACAACTTCGTGTCGTCGCTACGGGCCTGCTCAACCGCGTGGCGCACGATGGTTTGGATGGTTTCGGCCAGTTTTCGTTGTCGATCTTCGTCGTCGCGAATCCGTTGTAGCTTCTGGCGAACGATTTGATAGACCCCTTTGTCCTTGCCTTTGGCAAGCTTCTGGACGCGCTGCAGGGTGGCCTTTTCAGTCAGTGCTTCCGCGGCCTCGCTGCGTATTCCTGCTGTCAGGCCGCCAGTGGCCAGTTCTTCGAGTTCGCCTTCGGTCGGGTTGGCTTTTAGTGTTTTTGCCTGCAGCTCTCGCTGGTCATCCTGCCTGCTGGTCCTGTCGGCCTCTTCTTTCGTGGCTTCCTTGCGAGCGGTAACGGCAGTCGCGGTTGCCTTGCGATTTCCAAACAGTTTCTGGATGAATGCGGCCATGGGGTTGTCCTTTGATATTGAAACCAGTTCCCGGTGCCGGCAAAGTAAGCAGGCACCAGCCATCGGCGTTGTCCGGAGTTCCGGGTGCCGGGTACGTCAGCTGATCGATCCAAGGAATTGAATGGTCAGCTGTATTAGGTGGGGGCTAGTCTAGCGTTTTGTCGGCATTTGCGGGAAGAGTCTGAATGGGAAAAGCACCAAATCCGGAAGATCAGGACCACAAGGCGCGTTCTGCCGCGCTGCGTCTGCTCGCCCGACGGGAACACAGCCGTTTGGAGCTCGCTCTGAAGCTCAAGCAAAGGAAGATCGAATCGGATGTGATTGAACAGGTTCTGGACGACTATGAAGCCGAAGGTTGGTTAAGCGACGAGCGGTTCGCCGAGGTCTACGCCCGGCAGCGAATGGATCTTGGCTATGGACCGTTGAGAATACAGGCTGAACTCCAGCAAAGGGGCATCCAGGAGACGCCGCTCTGCGTCAGGGCGATGAATGACACGGACTGGTCCGATCGGGCGACGTTGCTTCGGGAAAAACGATTCGGGCTCAGCGATATTCGCGATGACTGGGATGAAAAGGCCCGTCAGGCTCGCTTTCTTGCCCGTCGGGGGTTTTCCTCGGAACACGTGGAAAACGCGCTTGATCAGAGGCTATAGCGTTGGTGGAACGAAACCGAGTTCCTCTGGCAGCGACGCCCTGATGTCGCTGTTGTTTTCCTTGCCTTCGACGGGGCCGACAATCTTTTCCATACCCTCCAGCTCTTTAAACCAGGGCTTTTCCTCAGTTTCCACTACCTTCGTTGGCTCCGACAGCCAGGCCAGGAAATCGTAGTAGCGGCGTATGTTCTGAACGTAAATCACCGGTTCATGCCCCCTGGCGTAGCCAAACCGCGTTTTGGAATACCATTCCTTCTGGGCCAGCAGTGGCAGGAATTCTTTGACGTCCATCCAGCGGTCAGGATTTCTGCCGGCGCCCTCGGTCAGCCTGCGGGCATCTTCCACATGGCCCCAGCCAACGTTGTAGGAGGCGAGGGCAAACCAGGTTCGGTCCGGTTCCGGAATGCGATCAGGGACCCGGCTATGTACGATGGTGAAATATTTTGCGCCACCCTGGATGCTTTCCTCGGCATCGAGACGATTGTTGATGCCAATATGGCTGGCAGTGTTCCGCGTTAGCATCATCAGGCCGCGAACACCGGTCGGCGAGACCGCATTGGGGCGCCAGTGGGACTCCTGGTAGCCCATTGCGGCCAGCAGTCGCCAGTCCAGCTCGTAGGTCTTGGCGTAGTCGCGAAACAGGCTTTCGTATTTGGGCAGGCGGTTTTCTACGTGATGAACAAAGGTCCGCGCGCCAACATAGTCCAGGCGGTCGAGATGACCGTAGAATCGCTCGGAAATATGCGCCAGTGTGCCGTCGTCCCGCAGCTCCTGAATAAACTGCTCGGCGGCATTTGCCAGGCTCTGGTCCTGCTCATGGGGAAAGAGCCACAGTAATGGCTCAGGCTCTCCGAGGCTGAACGCGCTCTTCACCATCGGGAAGAACACATGGTTCAACTCGAGCTCATTGGAAGACACGATGGCCAGCGGGAACTCGCCGGATTCCACCCGCGAGAGGATGCCAGCGGCGTCCAGACCGGCGTGCATGGTCCACTGAAGGCCGCTGTTGTTGGCACTGAACTGTTCCAGTTGGTGTTCGTGATTGCTGTCCGCCACCAGGTGGATAGTCTGTCCCTCCAGATCTTCCAGGGAGGTCGGGCGGTCGACTTCGCGGTTATAGACCACGACGGATTCGGCTTCGATGCCGTTTGCAACCTTTTGGTAACGCTGCTGAAAATCAGGGCGTGAGGAAAGCCCTGCCAGACCGATGTGGGCGTAGTCCTGATCAAGTATCGACAGCACGCTGGTGTTGTCCTTCGCGACGCGAACCTTGAGTTCAACGCCCAGATCCTCTGCGAACAGGCGCGCCAGTTCGTAGTCATAACCGGTGGGGCCGTCACGGCCTTCAAAATAAACCGAGGGGGCATTCCGGGTAATAACGTGAAGCACTCCCTCAGAACGGATTTCCTGAAGTGTGCTTGGCCTTGAGCATCCTGCAACTGTCAGGATTATTGACAGTAGGCAGGTGTATTTCGCGATGGCCGTGTACGGCTGACGACGGTTTCTAGGCAAATTCCTGAACTCCCTTGATGCAGGACGCTGAGTGTTACGGTATATCCCCTGATGTCCGATCACTCCCTGCTACCTCGCTCACACTTCTTGCGTTACTAAAAAAGCAGCAAGTGGCATGCCAGCACAGCTTTGGGGAGTTTAACCGATGTTCACTCAATACGGAGCCTCCCTGGCTCATCTGTAATGATCCCCGGTCACACCGGAGTGGTCAATGAATCTGCTCAGTTACTGTGCAAAACAATGTAAATTATAGCGGTCGGTTTATAACCTTTTGGCGCTGTATCCCGGTGCGTGTTTCAAGTATCATTGCGGCCTTTCAGATGGCCGGCCTTTTCCTGTTTACCTTTCACTCCGTCGATACGGAACACAGGATGCTGCCCCGGCTCCCAGTCTCGCGCGTACAGGTTTTGATCATGCTTGAACTTCGCGGCGCTCCCGCGCTCTCGCCCTTTCGTTCCCGCAAGCTGCATACTCGCCTCCAGGACATCGTGCCTGCGGTGGAACATGTGTATGCCGAGTTCATGCACTTCACGGATCTTGAATTCCCGCTGTCCGAATCCGATCAGGCGGTACTTGATCGCCTGCTGACCTACGGTCCCAGTGTTTCCGCCGAAGAGCCTGACGGCGTACTTTTCCTGGTGGTTCCGCGCCCGGGCACCCTTTCACCCTGGTCAAGCAAGGCGACGGACATCGCCCGCAACTGTGGCCTGCGGCAGATTCGGCGGATTGAGCGGGGTATCGCCTATTACGTGAAAGCCAACCGCAAGCTGAGCCTCGAGCAGCGGGAGAAGATTGCGGCGTTGCTTCACGACCGCATGACCCAGAAAGTCTTCCACGAGATGGGCGGTGCGGAATTGTTGTTCCATACCGACGAGCCGCGCACCCTTAACCGTGTTCCGGTGCTTTCTGGCGGGCGTCAGGCACTGGTAGACGCCAATCGCTCACTGGGCCTGGCGCTGGCGGAAGATGAGATCGATTACCTGGTTAAGTCCTTCTCGGATCTGGAACGTGACCCCACCGATGTTGAGTTGATGATGTTCGCGCAGGCCAACTCAGAACATTGCCGCCACAAGATTTTCAACGCCTCCTGGGATATTGACGGTGAAGGGCAGGAAAAATCCCTGTTTGCGATGATTCGCAATACCTTTGAGATGAACAGTGAGGGCGTGCTTTCCGCTTATAAGGACAACGCGTCGGTCATTGCCGGCAGTCGTGGGGGGCGCTTCTTCCCGGAGCCAGAAACCGGTGTTTATCGCTATCATGAGGAAGATATCCATATCCTGATGAAAGTGGAAACCCACAACCACCCCACTGCGATAGCGCCGGCAGCCGGTGCTGCAACGGGCTCTGGTGGTGAGATCCGTGATGAAGGGGCAACCGGGCGCGGCTCCAAGCCGAAGGCGGGCCTCAGCGGGTTCACAGTATCCAACCTTAACCTCCCGAATGATCCGCAGCCCTGGGAACTTGGTTACGGTAAGCCGGAGCGAATTGCCTCGCCCCTGGATATCATGATTGAAGGCCCCATTGGTGGTGCTGCCTTCAACAATGAGTTCGGCCGCCCCAATCTCGCCGGGTATTTCCGGACCTTCGAGGAAGTAGCGCCCGGTGCCGGTGGCGAAGAGGTACGCGGTTATCACAAGCCCATCATGATCGCCGGCGGCCTGGGTAATATCCGGGCGAGCCATGTGGAGAAAGGCAATATTCCTGTGGGTGCCAAGTTGATCGTCCTTGGTGGCCCGTCCATGTTGATTGGTCTGGGTGGCGGTGCTGCATCGTCCATGGATTCCGGATCCAGCAACGAGAACTTGGACTTTGCTTCGGTCCAGCGGGATAACCCGGAAATGGAGCGTCGCTGCCAGGAAGTGATTGATCGTTGCTGGCAAATGGGAGACGACAACCCCATATGCTTTATTCATGACGTAGGGGCCGGCGGCCTTTCCAATGCCATGCCGGAGCTGGTCAAGGACGGTGGTCGTGGTGGCCGTTTTGAACTGCGTGACATTCCCAGCGACGAGCCGGGCATGTCACCGCTGGAAATCTGGTGTAACGAATCCCAGGAACGTTACGTGATGGCGGTGGCGCCGGAGAATCTTGAACAGTTTGATGCCCTGTGCCGCCGTGAGCGCTGCCCCTATGCGGTGATTGGCGAAGCCTCCGAGGCCCACCATCTCGAACTCGGGGATTCCTATTTCGACGATCGCCCTGTTGATTTGCCGATGGACGTGCTGTTTGGCAAGCCGCCCCGCATGCACCGCAGCGTGTCGCGGTCCTCATTCACCAAGCCTATTTTTGATTCCACGAAGATTGATCTGAACGATGCGGTAAGCCGTGTTTTGAGGCTGCCGTCCGTGGGCTCCAAGAGTTTTCTGATCACCATTGGTGACCGGACCATTACCGGGCTTGTCGCGCGGGACCAGATGGCGGGCCCCTGGCAGGTGCCTGTCAGTGATGTGGCGGTTACCTCGTCGTCTTTTGATGTGAAAACAGGCGAAGCCATGGCCATGGGTGAGCGCACACCGGTAGCGGTTATCGATGCGCCGGCATCCGGGCGCATGGCAGTCGGCGAAGTGATTACTAACCTGGCGGCCGCCCCTGTCGCCAAATTGTCGGATATTCGACTGTCCGCCAACTGGATGGCCGCGGCAGGGCACCCGGGTGAGGATGAGAACCTTTATGAAACCGTTCGTGCGGTTGGTATGGAGCTTTGTCCTGCATTGGGTATCACCATTCCGGTGGGCAAGGATTCCATGTCCATGAAGACGGTCTGGGAAGAGGATGGCGGTGAGCAAAAAAGTGTTACGGCCCCGTTGTCGCTCATCATCAGCGGTTTCGCACCGGTGACGGATGTAGACAGAACATTGACCCCTCAGTTGGCGACAGATGCCGGGGATACGGATCTGATTCTGATCGACCTTGCGGCGGGACAGAATCGCCTCGGCGGTTCGGCACTGGCACAGGTCTACCGGCAGGTGGGTGCGGTAGCACCAGATCTGGACGATCCGGAAGACATCAAAGCGTTTTTCGCGGTTATCCAGGGCCTGAACGCAGACAGCAAGCTGCTGGCGTACCATGACCGTTCGGATGGTGGACTGTTCGTCACCCTCGCTGAGATGAGCTTTGCCGGGCACACCGGTATAGACATCAAGCTGGATGGTCTTGCGGAAGATGCGTCCCAGTTCCCTCGTGAGCTCTTTAACGAGGAGCTTGGCGCTGTGATCCAGGTTCGTCGGGAGGATACCGGGTTTGTACTGCAGCAGTTCTCGGCAGCGGGTCTTGGTGACCACACCTCGGTGATCGGTACCGTCAACCAGGACGACCACATTCGCTATACCTTTGAGGGGCAGTCGGTTATATCCCGACCGCGGACGGATCTGCAGCGCCTTTGGGCGGAAACCAGCTACCGCGTACAGTCGCTCCGTGACAACGCCGATTGCGCTCAGGAGGAGTTCGACAACCTGCTGGACAGCAGTGACCCGGGACTTCACGCGGAGCTGACGTTCGACATCAACGACGATATTTCTGCGCCATACATCAACACAGGGGCCAGGCCTCGAGTGGCGGTGCTGCGGGAGCAGGGTGTGAATGGACAGGTTGAAATGGCAGCCGCCTTTGACCGTGCCGGGTTCGAGTCCGTGGATATTCACATGAGTGACTTGCTCTCTGGCCGTGTTTCCCTGGAAGGGTTCAACAGCCTGGTAGCCTGTGGTGGCTTCTCTTACGGGGATGTCCTGGGTGCAGGTGAGGGCTGGGCCAAGTCCATCCTGTTCAATGATCGGGTTCGTGATCAGTTTGCCGCATTCTTCAACCGCCAGGACACCTTGGCGCTTGGCGTTTGTAATGGTTGTCAGATGCTGTCTAACCTGCACGAACTGATTCCCGGCAGTGAAGGCTGGCCGCGTTTCGTACGTAACCAGTCGGAGCAGTTCGAAGCCCGGTTGGTGATGGCGGAGGTGCCCGCTTCTCCATCGGCTTTCATGGAGGGCATGGCCGGTTCCAGGATGCCGATAGCGGTTGCCCATGGTGAGGGCAAGGTTGAGTTCCCGGCCGGAACGTCTGCAGATCAACTGAGTGATAGCGAGCTGATTGCGCTGCGCTACGTGGATAACCGCGGCGAGGTCACCACACGTTACCCATGGAACCCCAACGGATCCGAGGCGGGCATAACCGGTGTGACCACAAGGGATGGACGGGTCACTATCTTGATGCCCCATCCCGAGCGGGTATTCAGAACCTCCCAGCTTTCGTGGCACCCTGCCGATTGGGGTGAAGACGCGCCATGGATCCGAATGTTCCGTAATGCGAGGCGTTGGTTCAGCTAAGCTATAGCCTGAGCTAAAAAGCCGGCCCCGGACGCACCATAAAGGTGACTCATCCGGGGCCGGCTTTTTTGTTTTTGGCGACGGGAGTTTTCAAGGATTTTCAAGGGAAATTTTTGTTTATAAGTGCGAAAATCCCCTTGACTCAAACGGTTTATGCACATTCCTGGTGCCATGCTGTGTGCAATGTGCACAAAGCACTGGGTTTAGGTTCATTTTTTGTTCGACAACTATAACTACATGAAATATAAGAAATTAATTAAGTAGGTGAATTTGTCGCCAATTTAACAAAAGTGCAGTAATTCCGGGGGATGGGGGCATGTTCCCCAAAACTTTCCCCAGAGTTATCCACAGATTCTGTGGGTAAGTGGCTAAATGCTTAATCTGTACAAAAATTATCCGTTGGAAGGGTGTCGGAATGGCCCGATTCTGTTCTGACACAACGGTGTTCAAGGGAGGATCTGACGAATGTACAAGATGTGTTATTTCGTGCCTGAGAGTCATCTTGAAACGACCAAAAGCGCCCTATTTGAAGTGGGTGCCGGGCGTATTGGAGATTACGATTGTTGTGCCTGGCAATGTAAAGGTCAGGGGCAGTTTCGTCCGCTGGATGGCAGCCAGCCTTTTCTGGGCCAGGCCGGGGAAATTGAGCGGGTGGACGAATTCCGCGTTGAGCTGGTGTGCAAGGACGACCTGATTCAGGCGGCACTTAGAGCGTTGAAACAGGCGCATCCCTATGAAGAGCCCGCCTACGAGGTGTTTCGTATGGAAGCGCTGTAGCGGCGGCCAGGCGTGGATATTTAGGCACGAGGCCCCATCCGGTACCGAATGTCGTCCACGTGCACGGGGAAGTGCTCATTGCGTACGTCCTCCACATAGAGCTCCAGGGTGCGACGGACGGTGGGGAACGACAATTCATCCCAGGGGATGTCTTCCAGTGCGAAGAGCTGGGTTTCCAGTGACTCTTCGCCGGCCCCGAAGTCTTCGCTGATGAGAGTGGCGCGATAGAACATGTGCACCTGATCAATGTGTGGCACATGAATGATGGTGTAGAGGTTGTCCACCGTTACTTCCGCAAGCGCCTCTTCCCGGGTTTCCCTGGTGGCCGCTTCGAGGGTGGTTTCCGAGTTTTCCATGAAGCCTGCAGGTAGCGTCCAGTAACCATAGCGGGGCTCGATAGCCCGGCGGCACAACAGGATCCGTCCTTTCCAGACGGGAACCGTACCGGCGACTATCCGGGGATTCTGGTAATGTATGGTTTCACAACTGATGCACACGTAGCGGTGACGATTGTCCCCCTGGGGGATGCGCTGTTCGACAGGGTGGCCGCATGTGCTGCAGTATTTCATCTGTTTCACCATATACTGGACAAATGTGTGTTGGTAGCAAGTGTAACTATCTGCGCTGCCGGTGTCTCATTCAACAGTCAGAAGTCTTAACGGAGCCGTGTTTTGCGCGACCTTCTAACCAAACGCCTGTCGGGCTATGTACCCCGTTTGTTGACATTGGATTACCCCGAAGCAGCCGTACTCGTCCCGGTCACTAATGACCATGAAAATCCTGAAATCGTATTTACCCTGAGATCAGAGAACCTCAGTACTCACCGAGGGCAGGTGTCTTTCCCAGGCGGGCGGCGGGACCCGGAAGACCATTCCCTGGCCGATACCGCGCTGCGCGAGACCCACGAGGAAATCGGGCTGCCACCCGACCAGGTGGAACTGATTGCGCCGCTGAGCCAGGTAATGTCGCTGCATCAGATTCTCGTAACGCCTTACGTAGGGGTGATACCCGGCGATCACCCCCTGCAAGCCAACCCGGCGGAAATCGATAGTATTTTCCGGGTGCCCGTTGAATTTTTCCTGGACGACAATCGAGAGCGCACAGACCCGCTTAACTTCCTCAACAATACCTTTTATGTGCCCTGTTATCGTTGGGAGCGCTATCAGATATGGGGCCTGTCTGCGGTCGTTCTGGTGGATTTTCTCAATGCGGTCTACGACGCCGGTATTGATTTGCTGGAGCCGCCGCCGAAACGCTGACCAGCGTCTCCTGACCCCCTCCTTTCGAGTTCTCCTCTCTTTTCGCGTTTATCTGCGGGCCCATTTCCTGGGCCCGCTGACGTTTTATGTGTTTCTGAGTGCTCAAATATTAGACAAAGGTCTAATATGCTTATAAAGTGATCAGGTATTACATGGTGAATACTGTATGCAAACGACAAAAAGGAGTTGCGTCGTGAGGTGCGATCAATGAAAAAAATTCAAACAGAAAAGAACCTGCCGGAGTTGATTTACGACTCCGTGGTCAATGCCATCGTTGAAGGTTTGCTTAAGCCGGGTGAGCGGGTCACACAGGAGACGCTGGCCGAGAGACTGGATGTGTCGCGGTTGCCGGTAAGCCAGGCTATGCAGCGTCTGCGTGATGACGGGTTTCTGTCAGCGGTAGGGCGTCGGGGCCTGATGGTGTCGGTGCTTGATGAGAGCTTTGTGGCGCAGCTCTACGAGTTCCGGTGTGGGATCGATCTGGTGAGCGCCGGGCTTGCCGCCCAGCGTGTGGATGCCGGGGCGAGAAAGCGAGGTGAGGACATCATTGCCGAAGGTTTCGCGGCAGGGAAAGCACATGATCTCCCCGCTCTGATCGATGCTGACATGCGCTTTCACGGCTTCATTTACGAGTTGGCGGGAAACACCTTCATCCTTGATTCAATGGAGGCGCACTGGAACCACGTAAGGCGCGTCATGAGTGACATTCTCATTGTCGAAAAAAACCAGAAACAGATTTGGGAAGAGCACGAGGCAATACTGAACGCGGTATTGGCCGGTGATGCACGGACTGCTGAAACACTTGCCAGAGAGCATGTGGAAACCGCATCAAAATGGCTTCAGAAAGAGATTCAAGTCTGCCGTGACCCCCTGAAAAGAAGCGGGAGCACGATTAGTTAATCCAAGGAGAACGCGATGCAAAACAATGACAAGAACGCAGCTGTGATTCGAGTAATGTTGGCGAAAATCGGTCTGGACGGTCACGATCGCGGCATCAAAGTTGTCGCGCGTGCACTGCGTGATGCGGGCATGGACGTGGTCTACACCGGGCTGCATCGCACACCGGAGGAGGTCGTGGACGCCGCCATTCAGGAAGACGTGGATATCCTCGGCATCAGCCTGCTGTCCGGCGCGCACATGCACATTTTCCCCAAGGTACTGGAGCTTCTGAAAGACAAGGAAGCCGAAGACATGATCGTTGCCGGTGGCGGTGTCATCCCCGACGACGATGTCAAAGAACTCTACCAGATGGGCGTCCACAAGATTCTTCTTCAGGACACTCCGCCACAAGAAATCATTGATTCGTTCCGGCAAATGGTCGCAGATCGAGGTGCCCGATAGCCAGAGTCGTGGCCGCAGATTTCCTCAGACGACAACCAATAACAATATCAGGAGTCTCCGATGGAAGAGTGGAATTTTCCCCCCCGTTACCGCAACAACTATTTTCCGGATCCGAACAGTCCCTACTGGTTCCGGGACCGGGAGACGATGGACCCGGAAAAACGCGATGAGTTGATTGTTGCGCGCATCCGCGAGGTGATGGCCTATGCTTACGACCATTCGCCGTTCTACCAGCGCAAATGGGACGAGGCCGGTATAAAGGCCAATGACATCCGTACCCTCGCAGACTTCGAGGAAGTGCCCGTCGTCACCAAGCAGGAGTTGCGAGATTCCCAGGCGAAAAATCCGCCTTTCGGCGATTACCTTTGCTGCCCCGAAAGCGACATCCATCATATTCACGGCACTTCCGGTACCACCGGCCGACCCACCGCATTTGGCATTTCCAGGTGTGACTGGGAAACCATCGCCAACAATCATGCCCGGATCATGTGGGGTATGGGGCTGCGACCTGGTGATACGGTGTTTGTGGCGGCGATCCTGAGCCTTTACATGGGGTCATGGGGGGCGTTGATCGGGGCTGAAAGACTGGGGTGCAAAGCCTTCCCCTTCGGCGCTGGTGCGCCGGGGATGACTGCGCGAGCGGTAACCTGGCTCGGAATGATGAAGCCAGCCGGGCTGTATTCAACGCCGTCTTACGCGTTAAGGCTGGCGGAAGTGGCCCGCGAGGAAGGGGTAGACCCGAGAGAATTCGGCATCAAGGTGCTGTTCTTCTCCGGCGAACCGGGCGGCTCTATTCCGTCCATCCGCGACAAGATTCAGCAGATCTACGGTGCCAAGGTAGTTGACTGCGGAACGATGGCAGAGTTGACCCCCTGGATGCATGCCTCCGGTAGCGCAGACACCGAGGGCATGCTGCTTTGGCAGGACATTGTCTACACCGAAGTGGCAGACCCCAACACCCATCGCCGGGTGCCATACGGCGAGCAGGGAACGCCGATCTACACCCATCTCGAGAGAACGTCCCAGCCGATGATCCGGATGGTTTCCGGCGATCTGACCCATTGGGTGATGGAAGACAATCCCTGTGGTCGCACTTATCCCAGGCTGCCCAAAGGCATCTACGGCCGAATTGATGACATGTTCCAGATCCGCGGTGAAAACGTGTATCCCAGCGCCATTGCGGAAGTTCTGGAAGGCCTGGCTGGTTATGGTGGCGAGCACCGGATCATCATTTCACGGGGTGGCTCTATGGATGAGCTGGCTGTCAAAGCGGAGTTTGATCAGGAGGTCGCAGGCAGGGGCCCGGATGCGATCAGATCTCTCGGTGAGAAAGCAGAGGCTGAACTTAGCCGGGTACTGGGCGTGCGCGCACGGGTCGTCATGGTTGACCCCGAGACCTTTCCTCGCACGGACTTCAAAGCCCAGCGTGTGGTTGACGACCGCGATCTTTACCAGAGCCTTAACCAGAAGCGAGGAGGTTAAATGATTAACCGCATACCCTCGATGAAGCTCGCTGAACGTGTGCGGGAAGGGCATCTTCGCGCCATCGCCCGGCTTATTACCCGCGTTGAAAACGGCGGTGGTGCGGAGGTCCGCGAGGCGCTGGCCGAGCTATACAAGAGCACCGGCAACGCCCATGTAGTGGGGATTACCGGTGTGCCGGGAGCAGGGAAGTCCACCCTTGTCACGCAACTGGTTCATGAGTACCGGGCCAGCGGCCGCAAGGTTGGCGTTGTTGCTATTGATCCCTCCAGCCCATACTCCGGCGGTGCAATCCTCGGTGACCGCATCCGTATGGGTGATCTGGTCTCCGACCCAGGCGTTTTCATCCGCAGCATGGCCACCCGAGGAACCCTGGGCGGCCTCGCCAGGCCAGCCCTGGATGCGGTTGATCTTCTGGACGCAGGCGGCTTTGACGTGGTGCTGATCGAGACGGTTGGGGTGGGGCAGGACGAGGTCGATATTGTCCGTGCCGCCCACACGACCGTGGTCGTCAACGCGCCCGGGCTGGGCGACGACATCCAGGCCATCAAGGCCGGTGTTCTGGAAATCGCCGATGTTCATGTGGTGAGCAAGGCGGACCGGCCGGACTCCAACAAAACCATTCAGGAACTCAAGGCCATGCTGATGATGAGCCTGGAGCCGGGCGAGGGAATCTGGCGGGTGCCCGTGGTGCCCACCAGTTCCGAAAAGCATACCGGTTTTGACGACCTGATGGCTGCCATTGATCGTCACGCTGAGCACCTGGAAAAAAGCGGCGAAATCACCCAGCGGCGGCACCAGATTGCATTAACCCGGGTGGTGAAGGTTGCTGAAGAGATTGTCCGGGATAATTTTGCACGTGACAGCAGGTCGCAGACCGAAGAACTGCTCAAGAAGGTTACCCAGCGCGAACTGGACCCCCATGGAGCCGCAGTAACCTTGTTAAAAGCCATGAAGGAGACCATTCATGAAGCGCACTGACCAGTATGACCCCGCTGCACTCAAGCACATGGAAAAAGAGTTCGACCAGTGGGAACAGAACGAGGTGTCGTCCTTTATCAAGCGGGCGCCGGAGAGCAAGACGGAATACACCACCGCCTCGGGAATGCCGACGAAACGCACTTACACGCCACTGGACCTGAAGAATACGCCCTTTGAGGATATTGGTTTCCCTGGGCAATACCCGTTTACGCGGGGGCCATACCCCACCATGTACCGGGGCAGGAACTGGACCATGCGCCAGATTGCCGGCTTTGGTACGGCAAGGGAAACCAACGGTCGCTTCAAGTACCTGATCGCCCAGGGCCAGACCGGTCTGTCCATCGACTTCGATATGCCGACGCTGATGGGTTACGACTCCAGTCATGCCATGAGCCAGGGTGAGGTGGGCCGCGAAGGCGTTGCCATCGACACCCTTGCCGACATGGAGGAGTTGTTCGACGACATTGATCTGACCAAGATCTCGGTATCCATGACCATCAATCCGTCAGCCTGGATTCTCTACGCCATGTACATCGCCCTGGCGCAGAAACGGGGATACGATCTCAATGACCTGTCGGGCACCATCCAGAACGACATTCTCAAGGAATACATTGCCCAGAAAGAGTGGATATTCCCGGTGCGGCCGTCGGTTCGCCTGGTGCGGGACTGTATTCAGTACGGCTCCGAAAACATGAAGCGGTACAACCCTATCAACATCTCCGGCTATCACATTTCTGAAGCCGGTTCGACGGCGGTACAGGAAGTGGCGTATACCATGGCAACCACCATGGAGTACGTCAGGACCGCCATCGACGCGGGCGTGGACGTGAATGAGTTCGGGCCGCGCCTGTCCTTTTTCTTCGTCAGCCAGGCGGACTTCTTCGAGGAAATTGCAAAGTTCCGGGCCGCCCGGCGAGTTTATGCCAAGATCATGAGCGAAAAATTCAACGCCACCAAACCCGAGGCCAGCCGGCTTCGTTTTCACGCCCAGACTGCCGCGGCCACTCTGACCAAGCCACAGTACACCATCAACCCGATCCGTACCGCGCTTCAGGCACTTTCTGCGGTACTGGGTGGCGCCCAATCGCTGCACACCAACGGCATGGATGAAGCGTTCGCCATTCCAACGGAAGAGGCGATGCGTATTGCCCTGCGAACCCAGCAGATCATCGCCTACGAGACCAATATCACTCAGGTGGTGGACCCGTTGGGCGGTTCCTACTATGTCGAGAATCTTACCGATGAGATCGAGAAGGAAGTCTGGAAGATTCTCGATGAAGTGGAAGAGCTCGGCGGCACGCTCCAGTGCATCGACGATGGCTACTTCCAGAGAGGTATCTCCGATTCCGCCTATGACTTCGCGCTGCGCAAGGCCAGCGGCGAGCGACCGGTTATCGGCGTCAACATGTTCGTGCAGGACGAAGAGGATGTTGAAATCGAAACCCATCCCCACGATCCGGAAACCGAACGCCGGCAGATTGAACGCCTGAATAGGGTCAAGGACAATCGCGACGAGAAGAAAGTCCAGGACATGCTCAGGCAACTGAAAGAGCAGGCCGAAGACGAATCGGCCAATCTCATGCCCATCACCATTGAGCTGGTGAAAGAGGGCGCCTCAATGGGTGATATTGTTGAAACCCTGAAAGGGATATGGGGAACCTATCGCGAAAAACCTGTAATCTGACCGGCTTTGAATACTGACAGAACCGGTTCACGGGAGACATGAATGGTCAGGCTCACCAAGATCTATACAAAAACCGGAGACAAGGGCGATACCGGTCTTGGCGACGGCAGCCGCGTCGCCAAGCATGACCTGCGTGTGGAAGCCTACGGTACGGTGGATGAGGCCAACGCAGTGATTGGTCTTGCGCGGCTGCATGTGGACGACGAACTGGACGTGATACTGGCACGCATCCAGAACGACCTGTTCGATGTCGGGGCGGATCTGTGTACCCCGATCGTGGAGAACCCGAAGTATCCGCCACTCAGGCTTGCCGAGGGCAAGACCGTTGAGCTTGAGCAGGAAATCGACCGGTTCAACGCGGATATTCCGTCGCTTCGCTCCTTTATCCTGCCTGCGGGAAACGCTGCGGCTGCGCACCTTCACCATGCCCGCACGGTAACGCGGCGTGCTGAGCGCATCATTGCTCAGCTACAGGAAGAGCAGGACATCAGCCGGTTGGTGCTGGAATACATGAATCGGCTGTCTGATTTGCTGTTCGTCCTTGCCAGACACGCCAACAACCAGGGTAAGGACGACGTGCTTTGGGTTCCGGGAAAATAATGCTGGCCCACGAGCAGGGTACTGAAGCGTGAATTTGTTGCCGCTGGAACATGGTGGCCGGTTACGCGCCGCCGCGAAGAAGTGGGGCATCCCTCTGGATCAATGGCTGGACCTGTCCACCGGTATCAATCCGAGTGGGTGGCCTGTTTCGGCGATCCCGGAAGAGGTCTGGCGTCGCCTGCCGGAGCCGGACGATGGTCTGGAGCCACTCATCAGACAATGGGTGGGTGCACCGGAGGGCGCCGTATGTATGGCCCTGGCTGGTAGCCAGGCGGCAATCATGCACTTGCCCCGTTTACGAAAGCCGTGCCGGGTAGGTGTGCCCTCTCCGGGTTACCAGGAGCATGGCCACAACTGGGCTTCTGCCGACCATCGGGTTATCGAGATTGGCAATGATCAGCTAGAGGATGATGACGAAAGCTGGCTGGATGAACTGGACGTGCTGGTGTGGATCAATCCAAATAATCCCACTGGCCAGGTTGTTGATCCGGACCGGTTGCTGAGCTGGCATCAGCGGCTTCAACGTCGTGGTGGGTGGCTGATTGTAGACGAGGCGTTCGTCGATGCTACTCCAGAGCTCAGTGTCGGGTATGCGACCGACAGACCCGGTCTTGTCGTCATGAGATCCCTGGGTAAGTTTTTCGGCCTGGCGGGCCTGCGGGCCGGAGCCGCGGTGGGAGACTCGGAGATTGTTCGCCGATTGGGTGCAATGATCGGGCCCTGGTCAATCAGTGGCCCCGCGCGATTTATCATGGGCCAGGCACTGGCGGACGATCAGTGGCAGGCCGCGACGATGGAGCGGCTGCACAGTGAAAGCCAGCGGTTGGCGGACTGCCTGTCGCGGCATGGCCTTGAAGGAGCCGCAGGAACGGCGCTCTTTCGATACGTTCGGCATGGCCGGGCGGCGGACATTGCAGGCGAACTCGCACGGCGGGGAATCCTCGTGCGGGGGTTCGAGAATCCTGCTGCACTGCGGTTTGGATTGCCCGGCTCAGAACCGGAATGGACGCGGTTAGAGCAGGCACTGTATTTAAGCCGTCTGTATTGATTTAGCACATAAGGGCTGCTAGTTTGGCGCCCGATTCGATGAACACCGTGTTCAGGTAACGCTTTTTTGCGGTATCCCCGCCGGAAAGCGTAAAACGGGAAGTCGGTTAAAGTCCGACGCTGCCCCCGCAACGGTAAGCGAGCTAAAGGCAATCGAAAAAGCCACTGTGCATCATGCATGGGAAGGTGATTGCCCCGGACCAGTCCAACAGGCTGATCCACTCGCAAGCCCGGAGACCGGCCTGAATGCACACCGGAAGTTGCGGAGGGCGACGGCGGTGGGAGAGTTGCGTCGGTCTCACACCCGTACTTTGACTCGTATCCTGCCTCCCCAATCTCATACTCAAACTCCGCAACACAATAACCATCACGCGGGTGCGCGTGGTTTGCCAGCGAGTGTTGATTATGAGTTGTCCGAAGTCTTTGCCGGTCCTGTTTTCCGGTCTCCCCCTTGTGTTCCTGCCAGTTTCCAGTGCGCTAGCCGACGAAGAGGTAATGGTCTCGGCACTTGACCCCATTGTCGTGACGGCCACGCTTGGGCCGAAGACCCGGGGCGAAAGTGACTCATCGGTCACTGTGATTGATGAAGAGGCGATCGAACGTTTGCAGCCTCAAACGTTCGACGAGCTGCTGATGGGGCAACCCGGCATTGATATCACCAGCAACGGCTCGTTCGGTAAGAACACCAGTGTCTACACCCGGGGCACTGGCAGCGAATCCACGGTTTTCCTGGTGGACGGCATTCGTTTGCGCTCGGCCACCAGTGGTAGTGCTGCCTGGCAGTATTTCCCGCCGCAAATGGTGGAAAGGGTAGAAATTGTTCGGGGTTCCCGCAGTAACCTGTACGGAGCCGATGCCGTGGGCGGCGTTATCCAGGCCTTTACCCACAGCGCCGAAAAGGGCCGCGAGGGATGGGTTCAGGCCGGCGGTGGCAACTTCAATACCCAGGAGTATGTGGCCGGGACGGCCGGTACTGAAGGCCGGATGACATACAGCCTGAGCGCAAGCCATCTGGAAACTGACGGCACGGCCATTGTTGAAGGGGGCGAAGACAAGGGCTTTCGTAACACCTCAGCCCTGGCGTCCGTTGCTCACCAGTTCGACTCCGGTGGGGAAGCCGGCGTTGTCCTCATGCGTGCCCAGGGCAATACCGAGTTCGAGGGCGGTGATACAGATTTTGCTATCCAAACCGTTGGTGTTCGTCTGGACGCGCCCATCAGCGACTATTGGCGGAGCCGTATCCTGTTAGCCGAATCCATTGATGAGCAGGATACACGGGACGAATTTGGTGACAGCACCTTCGATACCAAAACCCGCAGTGCCCGTTGGGAGAACCAGATCAGTGTCGGCCGCCATGAGTACATCTTGGGCGGTGAACTCTTGATGGATGAAGTAGACAGCACCACCGACTTTGACGAAACCAGCCGCACCAACGCCGCTGTTTTTGGTCAGGCCCTGTTGAATTTTGGTCCGACGGACTTTCAGTTGAGTTTGCGCGCCGACGATAACGAGGCTTTTGGTCGTGAGGAAACCGGTGCGATCGCCATGGGTGTCGATATGGATCGCAACCATAGAGTAAGGGTGAGCTACAGCACTTCTTTCCGGGCGCCCACGTTCAATGACCTCTACTTCCCGAACTTCGGCAATGCGGATCTTCAACCGGAAACCGCAGGTAGCGTGGAGCTTGGTATTGGCGGAAATTACGCCCGTTGGTTCTGGGATGCCGCGATCTATCAGACAGACGCTGATGATCTGATTGTATTTGTCTTTAGGGACGGTCGGTTCGCACCATTCAATGTTAACGAAGCACGCATCAGGGGGGTTGAGCTGAGTGCTGGCCTGGAATTGGACGAATGGACCGTGCAGGCTGGGGCCTCGGTAACCGACCCCCGCGACCGTGAGACCGACAATAGAATTCGTCGCCGTAGCGCGAAACAGTTCCGGGTGGACCTGGATCGGGACTTCGGCCGAGTGTCGTTGGGAACCACTGTTAAGGGCCAGGGGTATCGTTACGACGATGCCGAAAACGAAGAGCGCCTCGCCGGCTTTGTCACTTGGGATCTGCGGGCAAAGTGGGAAATCGACAGCCATTGGACCACCAATCTGACGGTCGACAACGTGCTGGACAGAGAATACGCCACGGCGCAGCGCTTTGATGGAAGTGCTTACATAGCCGCTGGCCGCACCGCAATGCTGACGATTCGCTACGACCTATGATCAACCATGGAGAGGTAAGGGCATGATTGAGCGCCTGTATAGGACTCTGAGACGCCCGTTGTTCGGCTGCCTTTCCGGGCTTCTGTTGATGCTGTCCCAACCAGTGTCCGGCGCCACGGTATTTGGGGTAGTGTCTGAGCGTTCCGCTGCGGAGATGGCTGCTGGTGCGGAACGCTTTCTAGCAGCCCAGCCAGATCACCGCATTATTCTGCGAACACCGGAGCAATTGGCAAACCTGGACAACAGCGCTCTCGACGATCTGGTGGGCCAGGCCGATGCCTTATTGATGGCGGCGGTTTTCGGAGAGCAGGTGGGCCGGATTGAGCGTGCTGTGGGCGAGCAGGCCGCCGTTCGCGAGTTTCCGATTCTGGGGGTGAATGGCGACAGGGCGCTGACTGTGCTGTCACGGTTACAGGGGCGCAAGCCCCTGGAAGGGCTGGATGCCACGACCCTGAACAACCTGATGAAAGCGCCGGACCCCGGCACGGACTTGAAAGCCCATCTGGCAGAGCTTAAGACCCGTTTCCCCGAACAGGAACCCTGGCTTGAAGGCCGGGCCCTATACCAGGGACGCACCCCGCAACACCTGGATGCCTTATTGCGTTGGTTGCTTGTTCAGGCGGGCGAAGAGCTTGACGTGCCGGATCTGCCGCCCCGGTCGCTGATCCGCTATTACCGTAATGGGGAAGCTACGGATAGCGCGGCGAACCTTAACCTGCAATCCGGCCCCGTGGTCGCGCTTCTGGACCTGGATAGCGGTGATCGCCCGGGCGATCGGGCACTGCTGGACGCAACCTGTGCAGCCCTGGAATCCAGAGGGATGCAATGCTTTGCAATTCTGTCCCGTTGGGGTGGTGCCAGCCTGGAGGCTGTTCGTGCCCTGAATGAAACGGTAGGCCCGGCGACACTATCCGGTATTGTCAGTCTTCAGGACTTTATTATTGGAGGCGGCGAGGGTCGGCGTCAGGTCACGGAAGCGTTGGTCCGGTTGAATGTGCCGGTGATCAAGGGCTTGCGCCTGGCCTCCCGCACCACCAACCAATGGCAATTGTCGATCGATGGTATTCCGTCTGACAAGGTGCACTACAAATTGGCGATGCCCGAGCTCCAGGGGGTCAGTCAGCCTATGGTGCTGGCTACGGCGGAGCCGGAAGTGATTGACGAAAACACCGGTGTGGCTCTGACGCTTACCCAGCCGGTGCCGGAGCGGGTGGACGCCGTTGCGGACCGCCTGAAACGCTGGCAGACGCTGCAAGCCAAGGGCAACGCCGACAAGCGCGTGGCCATCATCTACTACAATCATCCACCGGGCCGGCAGAATATTGGGGCGGACAATCTCGATGTGCCAGCTTCCCTATATGAAATGCTGCACTGGCTTAAAGCCGAGGGCTACGAAACCGGCCCACTGCCGGAGAGTCCGGAAGCCCTCACCGACCTCCTCCAGCAACGAGGCGTGAGCCTGCCGGATGATCCTCGCGCGCTGAGGGAAATGGCCGGTGACGTTGCCTCAATGGCGGGCAGAACCTATCGTCAGTATCTCGAAACCTTGCCCAGGGTTGTCCAGCAGGAAATGGTCCATGGCCCCCTGGGTTATTTGCATGAGCGACTTGAGCAGGCACATAGGTTGGGCGAGAAAGAATTGGCAACCGGTCTGTTGAGTCGGGGCATTCGTGACTTGCGGCACCTGATTGAACACCTCCAGCACCCGAACCGAAAGGCGGCCCTGAGCCGACTGGACGAGTACGAAGCGCTCTGGCAAGCACGTCTCGATGAAGGTGGTCACAGTGGGGAACTGGATGACAGCCGGGTTGCGCTGGCCGATACGGGCATTCCCGGACTCAAGGGGTGGGGAGAAGCGCCGGGCCAGTCCATGGTGGTGGATGACAGGCTGATTTTCCCTGGGCTTCGATTCGGTAATATTTACATCGGTCCGCAACCGCCCCGGGGCTGGGAAGTGGATGAAGAATTGTTGCACGCCAACACCACCTTCCCCCCGACCCACCAGTACGTGGGTTTCTACCACTGGTTACGGGATCACTACCAGGCTGATGCGCTGGTCTACGTTGGGCGCCACTCAACCAGGGAATTTCTGCCACGCCGCCGTGCTGGTTTGACGGGGGATGACTACCCCGATCTGCTGGGGGGTGACCTGCCATTGATCTACCCTTACATCGTCGACGGTGTGGGTGAGGGCATCCAGGCCAAGCGCCGGGCGCTGGGAGTCATGATCAGTCACCTGACGCCGCCGCTGGCCGCAACGGAGCTTTATGACGAACTGCTGGAGCTCCGACAGCTCGTGGAAACCTGGGAGTCCGCCAATGAACCCGACAGCCCTACCAGGGAGCGGGCGCTGAAAATGCTGCGGGAGAAAATCCAGGTGCTGGATATCTCCGACGATCTCGAACAGGAAATCGCTGGCGAGATGGGTTTGTCGGTGGAAGAGGTTTCCCTCGATGAACTTTCACCCGACCTGCTGGTTCATGAAGCCGGCCACTATGTCACTGATATGCAGGAACACTTTATGCCCTTGGGGCTGCACGTGTTTGGCCGGGACTGGAGCACAGACATGGTGGACACCATGCTCGACTCCATGGCGGGTAAGGCCGGCAAGCCAGAACCGGCCTGGCGCACCGATCTTGAAGCGTCTCCTGCTTCTGAGCGCACCAGCTTTCTCAACGCGTTGAATGGCCGGTTTGTTGCTCCGGGGCAGGGCAACGATCCATTGCGAACGCCGGCGGTATTGCCAACGGGGCGCAATTTTCACGCCTTGTCGGATGACCTGATTCCAACCCGTGTGGCCTGGTCGTTGGCTGAAGAGCTGGTCGAGGAGGCCAGGGCCACAAAAGACAGCACCTCAGAACAAAGCGATGCACTGGTGCTCTGGGCCTCGGATACGGTGCGAGATGAAGGGGTCATGATCGCGTTTGGCATGAAGCTATTAGGTGTGCGCCCGGTGTGGAACAGTCGGGGCATCGTGAAAGGCCTGGAGCGTTTGCCAGCGGGCCCGGGAACCGATACACCCATTCGCCGCAACGTGGTTTTCACCACGTCCGGCTTGTTCCGGGATCTTTATGAAAGCCAACTGGAATGGTTGGATATGGCATCGCGTTACGCCTTGGCGGGTGCGGCGGGATCCATCAGGGCCGAGCACCCGGAGCTGAACGAGGCACTGGACCAGGCGTTATCGGTTCTGCCGGTCGACATGCGTAAGCCGGGCGAGGAATCCCTGTCCACCAACGGTGTTGCCGCCCACTGGGTCGCTGATGCACGGGTATTGCTGGCCGCAGGTGCGTCGGCTCGGGATGCGGGGGCAAAGGCCGCTTACCGGGTCTTCGGTACGGCTCCGGGCGCATACGGTGCAGGGGTTAACCGGCTTGCTACCCGGACGGGCGCCTGGCAGGACCGAGGGCAACTGGGTGATGCCTATCGCCGGCGCATGGGACACGTCTATGGCAAGGGCAGCCAGGGTGAACCGGCTCACGACGCTTTCGACCGCCAGTTGCAGACGGTGAACCATACCTATCTTGGGCGGGCCAGCCACCTCTATGGCCTGCTGGACAACGATGACGGTTTTGATTTCCAGGGCGGGCTGTCCAATGCCGTGGAGCACTTGCGCGGCGAGCCACCGCAGAACCGGGTGCTCCAGTACGCAGACCCGCGAAATCCCCGGGTGGATTCGCTTCAGCGAGCGCTGCAGGTAGAGCTGAGAGCCCGTAACCTCAATCCGCAATGGTTGGCCCCACTGATGGAGCATGGCTATGCCGGTGCCCGCACCATGGGCAGTGATTTTCTCGACAACCTCTGGGGCTGGCAAATAACGAGTCCCCAGGTGCTTCGCTCCAGCGTCTGGGATGAGGTCAATGAAGTGTACTTTCAGGATCGCCACGGCCTTGGCCTGGACGACTTCCTGGCAGAGGGCCACAACGTACATGTCAAAACCCACATGCAGGCGATTGCGCTCCTTGCTGCGAAACGGGGCTTCTGGGAGGCGGACGTCTTCACCCGTCAGGCCCTGGCACGTGACTTCGCCGGAAACATCATCGACCATGGCCTGCCCGGCAGTGGCCACACCCGTCCGGATCACCCCCTGATGGATTGGGTCGCGGACCAGTTGGGCCCCCGGCAGCGGGAAGCCTTCGACTCCGCGCGAAAAGGTGGGTCGGCCGACTTTCCGCCGTTAGGTGCTGCCAACGATGATTGTCAGACTCCGGGAAATCAGAGGGTCTCATGTTGAAATCGTTTCGGTATACCGCTGCGCTGATATTGTTAGCTCTGACCATCTCACTGGAGACTGTGGCCGGTACTGAGCGATGTGCTACCGACGATACCGGCCAGGAAGTCTGCCTTGAACAACCGGCCAGCCGGATCGCCGCCTTGTCTCCCGGAGCGACCGAACTTGTCTGGGCTGCAGGCGCCGGTGATCAGGTCATCGCGGTGGTTTCGTACAGTGATTACCCCGTGCAGGCGAAGCAGGTCACCTCTGTGGGTAGCCACACTCGCATGGACCTTGAGCGCCTGATGGCACTGAAACCTGATCTGGTCATTGGTTGGGTGACGGGCAACCCGCCGGAACAGATTGCGGCCCTGAAGGACCTGGGGTTGCCGGTATTCTCCATTGAACCCCGAAGTTTTGAGGGCGTTTCAAGCACCATCGAACGGCTGTCGATTCTGGCGGGTACCGAAGATGAAGGCTTTGCCGAAGCGGATCGTTTCCGCAAGGGAATGGCCGCACTGAAAAAACAATATCAGGGTGCGGAGCCGGTCTCGGTGTTCTATCAGGTGTGGGATGAGCCTCTGATGACCGTGAACGACGAGCACCTGATTGGTAAGGTGATCACGCTATGCGGTGGCGTGAACGTATTCGGTGATCTTGATCGCCTGGTGCCGAGAATCAGTGCCGAGGCGGTTATCGGCGCCAACCCTGAGGCCATTCTGGCCGGTGGCATGGGTGAAGAGAACCGGCACTGGCTGACCCGCTGGGAGGCTTTCCAGAGTATCGATGCCACCGCGAAGGAGAACCTGTACTTCGTTCCACCGTCGCTGATCCAGCGCCCGACGCCGCGTATTCTGAAAGGTTCACAACTGTTTTGCGAGAAACTGGATGATGCCCGTGCCAAACGTTAGTGGGAGACAGACCCCTTGAGCAGGCCTCTGACCATGCCACTTGTGTTGTTGGCTCTGGCCAGCCTCGTCGCCATGATGTTGTCGGTGGGTGTGGGCAGTGTCAGCGTGGCACCGGGAGATGTTGTCGCCGTCATTCTGGGTGAGGGCAGCAACCTGCAGCAAACCCTGGTGCTGGAATTGCGCCTGCCACGGACACTGTCCGCTTTCGCAACGGGCGGTTTGCTGGCCGTGGCCGGGGCTCTGATGCAGGTGCTGTTACGCAATCCGTTGGCGGACCCCTACGTTCTGGGGTTGTCTGGCGGTGCTGCCGTCGGGGCCTTGTTTGCGATGCTGGCGGGCCTGGGCGGTTTGATGATTTCGGGATCGGCTTTTGCCGGTGCGTTGTTGGCCACACTGATGGTGTTCGGTCTGGCCCATGGGACCGGAAGCTGGACGCCGTCGCGTTTGTTGCTCACCGGTGTGGTGGTCGCCGCAGGCTGGGGCGCGGTGATTACCCTGATGTTAGCGA
Organism: Marinobacter salarius; assembly: GCF_032922745.1. Taxonomy (NCBI): domain Bacteria; kingdom Pseudomonadati; phylum Pseudomonadota; class Gammaproteobacteria; order Pseudomonadales; family Marinobacteraceae; genus Marinobacter; species Marinobacter salarius. The sequence continues at coordinate 3,678,772 of NZ_CP136693.1, read as the reverse complement.
TCAGCCCGGCCCAGCGCTTGCCGGGAATGTTGTACTGGTTGATGGGCGATGTGTCCTACGCTAGAACGCCCTGGCCCGCACTGGCTTTCCTGGTGCTGGTGTGTCTTTTGGTGGTGCCCCTGGGGCGGAGCCTTAACGTACTGGCACGCGGTCCCATGCAGGCGGCAGCCCTTGGAGTGGCGGTGCGACCGCTGGAATGGACGATCTATATCCTTGCCAGCCTGCTCACGGCCACCGCGGTCACCATGGCTGGCAGTATTGGTTTTGTCGGCTTGGTGGTGCCCCACATGCTGCGGCTGGTCCTCGGTAATGACCAGCGCCTGATCCTCCCTGCCTGTGCATTGGGTGGCGGCACGCTGCTGGTGCTGGCGGATACCCTGGCACGGGTGGTGATTGCGCCCGAGCAGTTGCCGGTAGGTGTGATTACGGCCTTGCTGGGTGTACCCACCTTCCTTTACCTACTGTACCGGAGCCGCTGATGAATCCGTTGCAGGCTAGACAGTTGGTCATCGACATTCCCGGGCGGGGCGATGGGGAAGCGCTGAACTTTGCCGTGGAACCCGGGCAGATCTGGGGCGTTTTGGGGCCAAATGGTGCCGGCAAGACGACGCTCTTGCACACACTGGCGGGGTTGCGAGCACCACGTCACGGATCGGTTTGCCTGGGAGAGCATCCTTTGGCAGACCTGAAGCGCAGGACAATATCGCAACAACTGGGGATGGTTTTCCAGGAACGGCAGGACGGTTTTCCCGCGACGGTACTGGAAACGGCGCTGATCGGGCGCCACCCCTGGTTGTCACCCTGGCAGATGGAGTCCGGAGCCGATGAACGTCTTGCGAGAGGCGCTCTGGAACAGCTGGATGTGGGCCATCTCAGTGATCGGCTGGTGAACACACTCTCTGGCGGTGAACGCCAGAGAGTAGCTATTGCCACAGTGCTGACCCAGGCGCCTGATACCTGGCTTCTGGATGAACCCACCAACCATCTTGATCTGCACCATCAGGTGTCGGTACTCCAGTTACTGACCGAGCAGGCGCGTAGTGGGCGTTCGGTATTCATGTGTCTGCACGATCTAAATCTCGCAGCACGATGGTGTGACCATCTGCTGTTGCTGTACCCCAACGGCGAAGCGTGCTGGGGGCCTGCAGAACGAATGCTCGTGCCGGCCGCGCTTGAACGGCTTTATGATCAGGAACTTCTAACAGTGGACGTGGATGGTGCGCCGCTATTTGTCCCTGTTAAGTATTGAACGTAGGAGCTATATGAAAGCAACCGTACCAGCCGCAATGATTACCGCACCAGGTTCTGGCCAGGGGAAGTCCATGGTGACCGCAGCGCTGGCGAGATTGCATAGGAATGCCGGACGAAAGGTACGGGTGTTCAAGCACGGCCCGGATTACCTGGACCCGATGGTGCTGGAAGTCGCATCCGGACAGCCGGTGTACCAGTTACATCCGTGGATGACGGGCGAGGACGAGTGTCGCTGGCGTCTGATGGAAGCCGCGCAGGATGCCGACCTTATTCTGGTGGAAGGATCAATGGGATTGTTTGACGGTGACCCTTCCAGTGCGGACCTCGCCAAGCTGATGGGTATTCCCGCTCTGCCGGTCATTGATGCCCGCGGCATGGCTCAGACTTTTGGAGCGGTGGCTCTGGGATTATCAAAATTCGACTCCGCGCTTCCGGTTTATCAGGTGATTGCCAACCGCATCGGAAGTCCCCGACATGGGGCTATGCTGCGGGAGAGCCTGCCTGAAGGCATCAGTCTGCTAGGGGCCATTCCCCGAAACGAGGCCATGAGTCTTCCAAACCGGCATCTTGGGCTGGTTCAGGCCGGCGAGTTGGGCGATCTGGAGCAGCGTCTGGACGCCGCCGCTGACGTTCTTGCGGAAGCAGGGCTGGATGGCCTGCCGCTTCCCGTGACGTTGGAAGCTGAACCCCCGGAGTCCCCACCACCGTTGCTTGAGGGGGTTCGCATCGCCATTGCCCGGGACGCAGCGCTGAGTTTTATTTACCGCGCTAATCTGGACCTGTTGCAGGCGATGGGGGCAAAACTGTCTTTCTTCTCCCCGATGATAGATTCAGCATTGCCAGACGCCGACGCCCTCTGGTTACCAGGCGGGTACCCGGAACTTCATGGTGCCACTCTGGCCGGTAACCGTTCGATGTTGGAGGCGATTCGCAACCACTACAGCGCCGGTAAACCCATGCTGGCCGAGTGTGGCGGGTTAATGGCCTGTGTGGAGGAACTGGCGGACCACGACGGAGAGATCCACAACCTGCTCGGAATTATCCCCGGTCGCGTCAGTATGGCCGGCCGCCTGCAGGCGCTGGGTTTGCAGAGCCTGAATACCGAGCAGGGGCAGTTGCGGGGGCATACCTATCATCACTCGCGACTGGAAACTGACTGGCAACCCCTGGCCCGAACCCGCAAGGTTGCGGGCACCGAGGCTGAACCGGTGTATTGCCGGAAGGGGCTGGTGGCCAGCTATTTCCACGGCTATTTTCCCTCCGCCCCAGAACTGGTGGCCGGAATTTTTCGCGGGCAGGCCATTCGCCCGCTTATCGATAAGGAGCCTGACTATGCGTGAACGCGCCAAAGACCCCGAACGCCATGCCCGCCGCATGGACGCAAAGCAGAAGATCATGCAGGAGCGCATCGCCCGTGCCCAGAAAGAACAGGGTGTGCTGCTGGTGCTGACCGGCCCGGGTAAAGGCAAGAGCAGTTCCGGTTTTGGCATGGTGGCCCGGGCGCTCGGCCATGGCATGAAAGTGGGTATTGTCCAGTTCATCAAAGGCGCATTCAGCACCGGTGAAGAAGCGTTCTTCCGCGAATTGCCCAACGTGAGTTATCACGTGATGGGCCAGGGCTATACCTGGGATACCAAGAACCGGGAGCAGGACGTGGAGGCAGCCAATGCCGCCTGGGATGTGGCCGCCAACATGTTGAAAGACGACAGCTACGACCTGGTCCTGCTGGACGAACTCAACATCGCCCTGAAGTACGACTATATTGATCTCGACCGTGTTCTGGACGACCTCCAGGGCCGCCCGGAGATGCAGCATGTGGTAGTGACCGGTCGGTCGGCACCACAGGAACTGGTGGACCTGGCGGACACTGTCACGGAAATGGGCGTGGTGAAGCATGCCTTCAAGGACCAGGGTGTGAAAGCCCAGAAAGGTGTCGAGCTGTAACAGAGGCTGCTACCCATGACCACGTTGATGATACAGGGAACGACTTCCGATGCCGGCAAAACGACGGTCGTCGCCGCCCTGTGTCGGTGGCTGGCGCGGCAGGGTGTTTCCGTAGCGCCTTTCAAACCCCAGAACATGGCCCTGAACAGTGCGGTTACCGTCGACGGCGGTGAAATAGGCCGTTCCACGGCACTTCAGGCACTGGCCTGCGGGCTCGCCCCGCATAGCGATATGAATCCGGTGTTGCTCAAGCCCCAGAGTGACTGCGGTGCCCAGGTAATCCTGCGAGGCAAGGTTCACGGCAATATGAACGCTCTGCATTACCATGCCTACAAGGCCGAGGCGATGGCCTCTGTGATGGAGGCATGGCGAGCCCTGAGTGCCCGCTATGACGTGATCATTGCCGAAGGGGCCGGTAGCCCCGCCGAGATCAATTTGCGTGCGAATGATATTGCCAACATGGGCTTCGCCGAAGCGGCCGATTGCCCGGTGCTCCTCGTCGGCGATATTGACAAAGGTGGTGTATTCGCCCAACTGGTGGGCACGCTTGAACTCATCACCGAGAGCGAACGAGCGCGCACGAAAGGCTTCGTTATCAACCGTTTTCGGGGCGATATTGCCTTGTTGAAGCCAGGCCTGGATTGGCTGGCCGAACGCACTGATAAAGCCGTAGCTGGCGTATTGCCGTATCTGCATGGCTTGGTGATTGACGCAGAAGACAGCGTTGGCACCAGTGGCACCAATGAACCCGATGCACTGAATGTGATCGTCCCGGTGTTACCTCGCATCAGCAATCACAATGACTTTGACCCCCTTCGTCTGCACCCGGGCGTCAACCTCCAATTCATCGGCCCCGACCAGCGGATTCCCCCGGCTGACCTGATCCTGTTACCGGGCAGCAAAAGCACCCGGCATGATCTGCAATGGCTGAGATCCCAGGGCTGGCCTGAGGCTATTCAGAAACACCTCCGTTATGGCGGCAAGGTGTTAGGCATTTGCGGTGGCTTTCAGATGATGGGGCGGTCGGTATCCGACCCGGACGGCCTGGAAGGGGATGCCGGTACCACGCCTGGCCTTGAGTTGCTCAACATGACCACACGGATGGTTGCCGGCAAAACGCTGAAGGACGTTTCCGGAGAATTAACGCTTGGCAGTGGAAGGGCGGGGTTCACAGGTTATGAGATGCATAACGGTATTTCCTGTGGCCCCGCGCTTGAACGCCCCATGGCGACACTGAATGGACGGCCTGAAGGCGCAGTGAGTGAGGACGGTCAGATAATTGGAACCTATGTTCACGGCATTTTCGATCAGCCTGAAGCGACCCGTGAGATACTCGAATGGGCGGGCTTGGGAGCTCAGCATCAGGCCGTAGACTACAAGGCACATCGCCTGGAACAGCTGGATCGCCTGGCGGATCTCGTTGAGGAGTGTCTGGACACGGGGTTTCTGAAGCATCTGCTGGGACTCAATTGACGGTATTAGAGGCAAAGAATGACAGACGACAGAGCTCACCAGCCAAACCAGAATCGCCCCTTTAGTGACGAAGAAACGAGCGGGCTCTATCGTGCTATCCATGAACGCCGGGATGTGCGCTCGCAGTTTCTTCCTGATCCGATTCCCCCTGATGTCCTTGCCCGACTGCTCGACGCGGCCCACCACGCACCCTCCGTCGGTTTTATGCAGCCGTGGGACTTTCTCGTAATCGATAGCAAGTCAGTGCGCAGCGCAGTGCTTTCCATTTTCGAGGAAGAGAACCGGAAAGCCGCGGAAAATTATGAAGGCGAGCGCAATACACAGTATAAGAGTCTGAAGCTCCAGGGCATCCTGGAAAGCCCGATTAATCTATGCATCACCTGTGACCGAAGTCGCGGTGGTAGCCATGTGCTGGGGCGTAACTCGATCGTTGAAACGGATCTTTTCAGTACGTGCCTGGCGGTACAGAACTTTTGGCTGGCAGCAAGGGCTGAAGGGATCGGTGTGGGCTGGGTCAGTATTCTGGATCAGGAAAAGCTGGCGAAGACACTGAAGCTCCCCGAACACGTATACCCGTTGGCCTATCTGTGCCTTGGCTTTGTCAGCGAGTTTCTTGAACAGCCTGAACTACAGAAAAAGGGATGGCGCTCGCGGTTGCCTCTGGCTGATCTTGTGCATGGAAGCACCTGGGGTGAGTCGTTGACGGAACCGGCGTTAGAAGCAGAGATCAGGAAAGGTTAAAGTAGTGGTCAAGACGTTAGGTGAGGTTGCGGAATGAAAGTGGCTGATAAGGTGCGCTCGCCCTGTGTGAGTATTTGCGCCCTTGATGACAACGATATGTGTGTTGGGTGCCATCGCAGTGGTGATGAGATCACGCGATGGTCCCAGATGAGCAATGAAGAGCGCCAGGAGGTGCTGCGTAAAGTGGCCGAGCGTGAAAGCAAATTTTTGATCTAGGTCTTTGACCCCCGATATCAGGAAAGGCAGAAACTTTCATGACTGACACAGTTCGTATTGGTACTCCGCTGAAAGGAAATGCTTTCAGGGTTCTCTTCTGTGGCTCGGGAGAGCTGGGGAAGGAAGTTGTGATTGAACTCCAGCGCTTTGGTGTGGAAGTTATCGCAGTTGACCGTTACGCCAACGCCCCGGCCATGCAGGTGGCCCATCGGAGTCACGTTGTCGATATGCTCGATGGCGCTGCCTTGCGCAGCATTATTGAAGCGGAAAAGCCAAACCTCATCGTGCCGGAAATTGAGGCGATTGCCACGCCGGAGCTGGTGAAGCTCGAGCAGGAAGGCTATCGGGTGATTCCCACCGCAAGAGCCGTCAATCTCACCATGAACCGGGAAGGTATCCGTCGCCTGGCCGCCGAAGAACTCGGGCTTGCAACGTCACCCTATCGATTTGCCGAGTCGAAAGAGGAGTATCTTGCGGCCGTCGAAGCCATCGGAATGCCTCTGGTGGTGAAGCCCGTTATGAGTTCTTCAGGAAAAGGGCAGAGCACGGTCAAGTCCGCCGATGATATTGAGACCGCTTGGGATTATGCCCAGACCGGTGGTCGAGCCGGCAAGGGAAGGGTGATTGTCGAAGGGTTTGTGGATTTTGACTACGAAATTACCTTGCTGACCGTGAAGCACCGCGACGGTATTTCATTCTGTGATCCTATTGGGCACCATCAGGAAGACGGCGATTACCGTGAATCCTGGCAGCCGCAACCAATGAGTGACAAGGCGCTGGCCCGTTCCCGGGAAATCGCGGAAGCGGTTGCCAGCAATCTGGGTGGCTATGGTGTCTACGGTGTGGAATTGTTTGTGAAGGGCGATGACGTATGGTTTTCAGAAGTGTCGCCACGCCCTCACGACACGGGGTTGGTGACTCTGGTTTCCCAGGATCTGTCCGAGTTTGCCTTGCACGCCCGCGCCATCCTCGGGTTGCCGATACCGGCGATCCGTCAACAGGGCCCCTCAGCCTCCGCAGTGATATTGCCGGAGGGTGATTCGGATGCGGTTGCCTATACAGGGCTTGAAAAAGCGTTGGCTCAACCTGACATCTTTATCAGGCTCTTTGGGAAACCTGAACTGAAGGGGCGGCGGAGAATGGGGGTCGCGCTTGCGTCCGGTAGCTCGATTGACGAGGCCAGGGAGAAAGCAACCCAGGCTGCGGCCGCTGTGAAAACCGAGCTTTGACGATAAATCGTCAGGTTTCCTGAAAAAGTTATAACGAACCGTTGACAGTCGGAGTGAGCTCTGTAGAATACGCATCTCTTTCGAGGGGCACGCCACTGAGGCGGGCCAGAAATTGAAAGACAACCGTTTGAATTAATTGAAGATTTCGAGTTTCAAAATTCTTCAGAAAGCGGTTGACAAGGCAGCGATTCGATGTAGAATACGCCACCTTGATCGGGCAAGCCCCGAACGCTCTTTAAAAAGTTAACCAAGTAATTCGTGTGGGCGCTGGCCGAGGTATTTCGGATACGAAATATCAGGACAGTGACTCGTCGAAATTGAGTTTTGTCTTGAGCAAGAATAGAGAATCTTCGGATTCTTGTATGATTTAAACTGAAGAGTTTGATCATGGCTCAGATTGAACGCTGGCGGCAGGCTTAACACATGCAAGTCGAGCGGTAACAGGGGGAGCTTGCTCCCCGCTGACGAGCGGCGGACGGGTGAGTAATGCATAGGAAACTGCCCAGTAGTGGGGGATAGCCCGGGGAAACCCGGATTAATACCGCATACGCCCTTTGGGGGAAAGCAGGGGATCTTCGGACCTTGCGCTATTGGATGTGCCTATGTCGGATTAGCTAGTTGGTGGGGTAAGAGCCTACCAAGGCGACGATCCGTAGCTGGTCTGAGAGGATGATCAGCCACATCGGGACTGAGACACGGCCCGAACTCCTACGGGAGGCAGCAGTGGGGAATATTGGACAATGGGGGCAACCCTGATCCAGCCATGCCGCGTGTGTGAAGAAGGCTTTCGGGTTGTAAAGCACTTTCAGTGAGGAGGAAAACCTTACGACTAATACTCGTGAGGCTTGACGTTACTCACAGAAGAAGCACCGGCTAACTCCGTGCCAGCAGCCGCGGTAATACGGAGGGTGCAAGCGTTAATCGGAATTACTGGGCGTAAAGCGCGCGTAGGTGGTTTGATAAGCGAGATGTGAAAGCCCCGGGCTCAACCTGGGAACGGCATTTCGAACTGTCAGGCTAGAGTATGGTAGAGGAGTGTGGAATTTCCTGTGTAGCGGTGAAATGCGTAGATATAGGAAGGAACACCAGTGGCGAAGGCGGCACTCTGGACCAATACTGACACTGAGGTGCGAAAGCGTGGGGAGCAAACAGGATTAGATACCCTGGTAGTCCACGCTGTAAACGATGTCAACTAGCCGTTGGGACTCTTGAAGTCTTAGTGGCGCAGCTAACGCACTAAGTTGACCGCCTGGGGAGTACGGCCGCAAGGTTAAAACTCAAATGAATTGACGGGGGCCCGCACAAGCGGTGGAGCATGTGGTTTAATTCGACGCAACGCGAAGAACCTTACCTGGCCTTGACATGCAGAGAACTTTCCAGAGATGGATTGGTGCCTTCGGGAACTCTGACACAGGTGCTGCATGGCCGTCGTCAGCTCGTGTCGTGAGATGTTGGGTTAAGTCCCGTAACGAGCGCAACCCCTATCCCTAGTTGCTAGCAGTTCGGCTGAGAACTCTAGGGAGACTGCCGGTGACAAACCGGAGGAAGGTGGGGATGACGTCAGGTCATCATGGCCCTTACGGCCAGGGCTACACACGTGCTACAATGGTGCGTACAGAGGGCTGCAAACCCGCGAGGGGGAGCTAATCTCACAAAACGCATCGTAGTCCGGATCGGAGTCTGCAACTCGACTCCGTGAAGTCGGAATCGCTAGTAATCGCGAATCAGAATGTCGCGGTGAATACGTTCCCGGGCCTTGTACACACCGCCCGTCACACCATGGGAGTGGATTGCACCAGAAGTGGTTAGTCTAACCTTCGGGAGGACGATCACCACGGTGTGGTTCATGACTGGGGTGAAGTCGTAACAAGGTAGCCGTAGGGGAACCTGCGGCTGGATCACCTCCTTAAACGAAGCCGAATGCTTCGGTCAGAGTCCACACGAATTACTTGGTTAGCTTAAGAAGAGAGCAAAGGGTCTTACAGGCCCGTACTTTCGGGTCTGTAGCTCAGTTGGTTAGAGCGCACCCCTGATAAGGGTGAGGTCGGTGGTTCAAATCCACCCAGACCCACCAAAATTGCGTTATCCGTCGTTATCGAAAGGCTCACGTGCTATTCGCACGCTACACCTTCCGATGCCTAGGCTAACCCAATTTTCAGAGCATGCCTTGTAGTTTTGAGGCGGGCCGGTTGGGTAACCCGAAGTTAGTGACGAACGCGGATGCGCCGGACAGGTTTTGTCAATCTAGGCGCAGCTTGAGTAAGAGAAGGAGTGACCCTCGATGGGTCATGACTGAAGCGAACGAATGCTGCAACGACGAGTGACGAAAGCTGGACAAGCAGACGGGGCTGTAGCTCAGTTGGGAGAGCGCCTGCCTTGCACGCAGGAGGTCAGCGGTTCGATCCCGCTCAGCTCCACCAATACCTGGACAGATCGATGAATGCCTGGCTTCGGTCAGTGTACAGAAACAAGTTTTTCAGTTTTATGACTCGATTAAGGGTTGTGACTGAAGACCTTCTTTCTGATCACTGGGTCAGATTTGCTCTTTAACAAATTGGACGAGATAGAACACGAATTTATTTCTCTCATTATCTCCGAGAGGAATGGATTCAATGTGATAGCGATTTCAAGCGTTATCCGGTGTTGTCGTTGAAGTGGTTGTATATGACTTCGAGTGACTGTCTCTGAATCTCATCTCTGAATGAGAAGGTTGTGTTCACTTCGGTGGGTACGATGTTCTTGTTGGGTGTGAGGAACAGATCAGTTGTCTTGGGGTTATATAGTCAAGCAACTAAGCGCATACGGTGGATGCCTTGGCAGTCAGAGGCGATGAAAGACGTGGAAGCCTGCGATAAGGCTCGGGGAGCTGGCAAACAAGCTGTGATCCGGGCATCTCTGAATGGGGAAACCCACCGGTCTTCGGACCGGTACCGTACGGTGAATACATAGCCGTACGGGGCGAACTCGGGGAACTGAAACATCTAAGTACCCGAAGGAAAAGAAATCAACCGAGATTCCCTCAGTAGCGGCGAGCGAACGGGGACCAGCCCTTAAGCTGGACAACTGGTAGGAGAAGGCCCTGGAAAGAGCCGCCATAGTGGGTGATAGCCCCGTATCCGAAACCTGAGTCCAGTGAAATCGAGTAGGACGGGACACGAGACATCCTGTCTGAACATGGGGGGACCATCCTCCAAGGCTAAATACTCCTGACTGACCGATAGTGAACCAGTACCGTGAGGGAAAGGCGAAAAGAACCCCTGTGAGGGGAGTGAAATAGATCCTGAAACCGTATGCGTACAAGCAGTCGGAGCGGACTTGTTCCGTGACGGCGTACCTTTTGTATAATGGGTCAGCGACTTATGTTCAGTGGCGAGGTTAACCGTTTAGGGGAGCCGTAGGGAAACCGAGTCTGAATAGGGCGATTTAGTCGCTGGGCATAGACCCGAAACCGGGCGATCTATCCATGAGCAGGTTGAAGGTTGAGTAACATCAACTGGAGGACCGAACCCACTGTCGTTGAAAAGCCAGGGGATGACTTGTGGATCGGAGTGAAAGGCTAATCAAGCCCGGAGATAGCTGGTTCTCCCCGAAAGCTATTTAGGTAGCGCCTCGGACGAATACCACAGGGGGTAGAGCACTGTTTCGGCTAGGGGGTCATCCCGACTTACCAACCCGATGCAAACTCCGAATACCTGTGAGTACTATCCGGGAGACACACGGTGGGTGCTAACGTCCATCGTGAAGAGGGAAACAACCCAGACCGCCAGCTAAGGTCCCCAAATACCAGTTAAGTGGGAAACGATGTGGGAAGGCTCAGACAGCTAGGAGGTTGGCTTAGAAGCAGCCATCCTTTAAAGAAAGCGTAATAGCTCACTAGTCGAGTCGGCCTGCGCGGAAGATGTAACGGGGCTCAAACTGGTTACCGAAGCTGCGGCTGTGCACGCAAGTGCACGGGGTAGGGGAGCGTTCTGTAAGCCTGCGAAGGTGTGTCGAGAGGCATGCTGGAGGTATCAGAAGTGCGAATGCTGACATGAGTAACGACAATGGGGGTGAAAAACCCCCACGCCGGAAGACCAAGGTTTCCTGCGCAACGCTAATCGGCGCAGGGTGAGTCGGCCCCTAAGGTGAGACCGAAAGGTGTAATCGATGGGAAACGGGTTAATATTCCCGTACCTTGGATCACTGCGATGGAGAGACGGAGAAGGCTAGGTGAGCCGGGCGACGGTTGTCCCGGTTTAAGCGAGTAGGGAGTGGACTTAGGCAAATCCGGGTCCACAATCCCGAGACGCGACGACGACTGCCCTTTTAGGGCGGGAAGTCATTGATGCCCTGCTTCCAGGAAAATCTTCTAAGCTTCAGGTGATTCGAGACCGTACCCCAAACCGACACAGGTGGTCAGGTAGAGAATACCAAGGCGCTTGAGAGAACTCGGGTAAAGGAACTAGGCAAAATGGTGCCGTAACTTCGGGAGAAGGCACGCCGGTGGTATGTGACGCCCTTCGCGGGTTGAGCAGAAGCCGGTCGAAGATACCAGGCCCCTGCGACTGTTTATTAAAAACACAGCACTGTGCAAACACGAAAGTGGACGTATACGGTGTGACGCCTGCCCGGTGCCGGAAGGTTAATTGATGGGGTTAGCGCTTGCGCGAAGCTCTTGATCGAAGCCCCGGTAAACGGCGGCCGTAACTATAACGGTCCTAAGGTAGCGAAATTCCTTGTCGGGTAAGTTCCGACCTGCACGAATGGCGTAACGATGGGGGCGCTGTCTCTACCCGAGACTCAGTGAAATTGAAATCGCCGTGAAGATGCGGTGTATCCGCGGCTAGACGGAAAGACCCCGTGAACCTTTACTATAGCTTCACAGTGAACTTTGAGCATGTTTGTGTAGGATAGCTGGGAGGCTTTGAAACCAGGACGCCAGTTCTGGTGGAGCCAACCTTGAAATACCAGCCTGACCTGTTTGAGGTTCTAACTTGGTCCCCTGATCGGGGATGAGGACACTGTGTGGTGGGTAGTTTGACTGGGGCGGTCTCCTCCCAAAGCGTAACGGAGGAGCACAAAGGTGGGCTAAGCACGGTCGGACATCGTGCGGTTAGTGTAATGGCACAAGCCCGCTTAACTGCGAGACAGACACGTCGAGCAGGTACGAAAGTAGGTCATAGTGATCCGGTGGTTCTGTATGGAAGGGCCATCGCTCAACGGATAAAAGGTACTCCGGGGATAACAGGCTGATACCGCCCAAGAGTTCACATCGACGGCGGTGTTTGGCACCTCGATGTCGGCTCATCACATCCTGGGGCTGAAGCCGGTCCCAAGGGTATGGCTGTTCGCCATTTAAAGTGGTACGCGAGCTGGGTTTAGAACGTCGTGAGACAGTTCGGTCCCTATCTGCCGTGGACGTTGGAGATTTGAGGAAAGCTGCTCCTAGTACGAGAGGACCGGAGTGGACGAACCGCTGGTGTTCGGGTTGTGTCGCCAGACGCATTGCCCGGTAGCTATGTTCGGATAGGATAACCGCTGAAAGCATCTAAGCGGGAAGCCCCTTCCAAGATGAGATCTCCCTGGACCCTTGAGGTCCCTGAAGAGCCGTTCAAGACCAGGACGTTGATAGGTCGGGTGTGTAAGCGCTGCGAGGCGTTGAGCTAACCGATACTAATTGCTCGTGCGGCTTGACTATATAACACCCAAGACAATTGCGGATGACGCAAGAGCCATCGCGCTCAACAGAAATCAACATCACATCGTTCTACCTCGTCCACCCAGTGATCAACCGTTTTGCCTGACGACCATAGCGGTCTGGAACCACCTGATCCCATCCCGAACTCAGCCGTGAAACAGACCAGCGCCGATGGTAGTGTGGCTTCTGCCCATGTGAGAGTAGGTCATCGTCAGGCTCTTAATACCAAAAACCCCCGCGGCTTCGCCGACGGGGGTTTTTTATTGCCTGCTCACTTCCTCGAGTTCAACCAGGCTACCTACGATTTCCTGCATAACGGCCAATTGCTCGTTCAGGCTTTCAAGCACCATCGACAGATCTCTCAACTCCAGTCCAAAGAAGAGAACGATCCCTGAAAGGACAGCAATACCGCCGAGCGCCAGCCACTTAAGCCGGTTGCGCTGCCTATCGAGGCCTTCCTGGTGCATAGCCTCCAATAACGCAACAGTCTTGCGCAGGTGCCTGAGTTCGTCGTGGGTTTCCTCATAGGCGATCTCCAGGGTGGCGAGCCGTCCTGTCAGCCGTCTTGTGTAGCTTTGTTCAATGGGTTCGCCAGTGTTGTTTTCGATTGGCGACAGACTAGGCAAGGTGGAGGCATCAGACAGGATAGCCTCGATAGTGGTAAGGAGTTGTTCACGATCAACCTGTTTGCCAATCACACCAGCGGCACCACGGGCCCTGGCATCCTGACGATAACGCTCCGCGCTTTGCGATGTATACATGAAAACCGGGATGTGCCGTAACTCAGAGTCTGCCTTGATTACGTCCAGGGCTTCCAAGCCGTTCATCCCGGGCAAGAGGTGATCCAGAAAGACCAGATCGAATGTCTGTTCACGTAGCTGTGCGAGGCCCTCTTCCGCGCTGGCGACGCCTTTTGTCGTCAGGTCGGCGCGTTCCAGTAGGCGGGCCAGGATGATGCGTGCGGTCGATGAATCATCGACGATTAATGCGTGACCTCGAGCCATTGATTCCCTTCCTGAAGTATTGGCTGTGTTCCATCATGGCAGCCAGATCTCGAATACGCCACCGCGCAGGTGGCCATCATTGTGCAGCTTGATATATCCGTGGCGGTCACCATTGCTATGAAGCTGGGCAACCGATGATGCGAAGAACAGCCCAAGGCTGGTGCTTCCACTGTTGAAGTTCAGCGATTTGAAGCTGGGAGTTCCATTGTGTTGCATGTTTTCCGGGTATCCGTCGCCGTTGTCTTCGACGCCAATGACCAGAAACCCATCATGCATCGTCGCCGTCAGCTTGATCATACTCTTGGTGTACCGGATGGCGTTGTTGATGGTGTTATTGAGTACACCGGTCAGCAGGTCCTCATCGAAGAAACCGTTGATTTCATCGCATTCAATGGCCAGTTTGATACCCATGCCCTCAAGAAGCGGCGTATGACGGGCCATTTGCTGGGCGAGGAAGTCCGGAACGAAGTGTTCCTCGACGTGTGCGGACAGATTGTTTTCGCCAAGCCTGTAAATGCCCAGCAACTGCACCAGATCGTTGTGCATGCGTTCGGCTTCATACTGCAGGGTATTGAAACGCGGAGAGTCGCCGATGGTGTCTGCCTGCTCCTGGCGGAGCTCGTCCAGGGAGTTCAGCAACATGCCCAGGGAATTCTTCATGTCGTGGACGGCAGAGGCCAAAACCATTGAAAAGTCGATGCTCTGTGCATCCCGGGAGTGGGTCAACTCATCATGATCATTGGTGGTCATGGCATCATTCCTTCCAGTTTCTTGCGCAAAGAGATCAGACGTCGGTGTTGGCGATGTTGTTCTGGCAGACCAGCGAGCCTTTCCAGGCATCTCTCACAGCGCTTCAAAAGCTCGCGATCACCTGCTGTGTCCTGATATTGCTTCATCAACACCTGTACCAGGTTCAAATTGAGAGCCGCGTGGGAGGGCACAATATCCAGTGCCCGATTGAATGTGGCAACGGCATCATCCAGATTGCCTGCCTCGAAGGCCTTGATACCGTCACGATTCAGCGACCGGGCCTGTAGTTTCTGTCGGAAGCCCACGGGCTCATCGAGTAAACTCTCGATTTTCTGCAATAGTGGAGAGTTGTCGCTGCAGCGGATGGCAAGCGCGCTGAGCAGGTTCTTGGCGTCGTTTTCCCGACCCAGACGGAACAGTGTCTTGGCGTAGTCAAGGCAGGTTTCGGGGGCCATCAGCTCAGGATCGAGTTCGTCCGCAATGCTGTCTAGAGCATTTTGGGCCTCATTTATTCGGTCCTGGCCGGCATGAATCCGGGACTCGACAATTCGGCTCCTTAGCTTGACGTCCTCCTCCCCGGCAAACCGCTTTTCCATGCGCCGGAGTATTGCCAGAGCTTCGTCCGCATGGGTAACACCCTCATTCGACGACTCTCCTTCACTGAGGTCAGACAGTGACTGACCCAATGCGAGATAGTGTTCGGAGTTATCGTGTACCGAGTAGGTGCCAAGGCTAACGGTCTGTCGCCAGGCGTTGCACGCTGTCGGTATATCCTGATTGGATGAGGCCAGTATGGCCAGGTGCTTGTGCCGTAGCAGGGCGTTGGGGGAGTGCTCTGCCGCCGTCTCAAGAATTTGCTGAGCCTGAATGGGCCGGCCCTGTTTTTCGAGAGCTTCGGAAAGAAGGTCATACGCTTCCATGTAATCTGGATGTTCGGACACCAACTCTTTCAGGGTTGCCGCCGCGTCTTCGTAATTCTGGTTGGCAATCAGTATCTTGCCACGACCAAGCCTTGCCCAGGACAAATCGCGCTGGCTCAGTACATCGTCATGGATTTTCAGGGCATGGCTGAAGTCTCCAACCTGGTAATAGAGGTCGGCCAGCGTTTTCATAAGCCAGGTCTTGTAGCGGGGTTGCGAGGGTAGCGTCTGCAGGCAGAGAGAAATGGCTTCGGGGAAGTTTTCCCGATCGATCTCCCGGTTGATGGGAAGCAGGGCATTGCGTTGTGCGATAAGGCTGCCCAGTCGCTTTTCAAGCATGGCACGGTTGATAGGCTTGGTGAGGTAGCCGTCAGGTTGGTATTCCCGGGCGCCCATCACCATCTCCTTGGAGGTTTCGGCGGTCACCATCAGAAACAGCGAAGAGCGTTTCAGGAGTTTCTTGTACCGGAGCTCCTCGAGTATATGCTGGCCGTTCTTGCCCTCACCCAGGTTGTAGTCGCAAAGCACCACGTCTACGTGGTTATAGGCACAATATTGGACGGCAGCGAGTGCGTTGGCGACTGACTCGATCTTGTCGGCGCCGCAATTCCGCAAGATTTGCCGCATGGACAATCGAAAATTCTCAAAGTCGTCGACGATCAGGTAACTGAGTTTCCCGAAGCTGGCGCCGATGGCATTGCTAGTCGGTTTGGTCATGGCCGTTTCTGTTTCAGCAACTTGTTAACCAGTGCTCGTAATGCGGCTGGCTTTACCGGTTTATAAAGGATCTGGTATCCCCTGCTGATTGCATCCTCCCTGACGTCCGGAGCCATATAGCCGGTAATGAGTATGCCGGGTATATCATTGCTGATCTCGTCCCTCAATGAATCCATGGCATCGAGCCCATTCCGGTTTTCGTCCAATTGGTAGTCGGCCAATATGATGTCCGGTTTCGTACCGTTCAGCTTGTCCCGAGCATCCTCCAGGCTTTCGGCTGTTGTCACGTCACAGTGCCAGTTGTCCAGCAAGGCGCTCATGCCGTGAAGGATAGCAGGATCATTGTCGATACAGACGACGTGAAGGCCCCCCAGGCTCGATACACGCCGCGACGCAGGTGCAGATTTTGTGGTGTTCTGATCACTGTGTTCGGCCGGCGCAACTGGCACGGTGATGCTGAATACGCTGCCGAGTCCCTGAATCGACTGCACGTTCACCGGGTGATTAAGCATGCCACAGATGCGGTCGACAATCGCGAGCCCCAGACCAAGGCCTTTTTTGTCCCGGCCCTGCTGAAAACGACGGAATTCCTCGAAGATGTGAGTAAGCTGGTCTTCTGGAATACCCGGCCCGGTATCCCATACCTCGATGCGGATATACCCTTTCAGGCGCCGACAGCCCAGTAGAATTTTCCCGCTCGGGGTGTAACGAATGGCGTTGGAAAGAAAGTTTTGGATAACGCGCCGCAGCAGTTTCGAGTCTGACCGCACCCAGGCGCTGCTGGGGACGACATGAAGATCCAGGCCCTGGTCTTTTGCGATGGCAGAGAAGTCGGTTGCCAGGTGCCGCATGATCTCGTTGACCGGAAACACACCGATATCCGGTTCCAGTGCACCGGCGTCCAGCTTTGAGATGTCCAATAGGGTGCTGATGATTTCTTCAGCGGCGCCTAGAGAGCTGTCAATGTGGTCCACCAGTTCGGTCATTTCAGGGTCCCTGGCCTTGCCAGCGAGTGCGGAGGTAAACAGGCGTGCGGCGTTCAGCGGTTGTAGAAGGTCGTGACTGGCGGAAGCCAGGAAACGGGTCTTGCTCTGGTTGGCTTGTTCGGCAACGGATTTGGCTTTGAGCATCTGCTCGTTGATCACCTGGAGTTCCTGGGTGCGTTCTTTGACTCTCTGTTCCAGATAGATGTTGGTTTCTTTCAGTGCCTGTTCTGTCCGCCGCATGGCGGTGATGTCCTGGAAAGTAGTCACATAACCACCGCCGGGAATCGGGCTACCGTCAATCCTCAGTACCGTGCCATCGGGACGCTGCCTTTCGTAGGACATGGGTCGACCTTCCCGCATGCTGGTGCATCGATCAGCAATGATGTCGTCGATGCGTCTGGCCGGGAGATTGGCACTGGTAAGATTGTACCGCATGAGGTCTTCCACCGGCCTGCCAACGCGAACGAAGCCAGTGGGGTAGCTGAACTGTTCAAGGTAGCGGTGATTCCACACGACCAGCTGTTGTTGGTGGTTGACTACAGAAACGCCCAGGCTGATGTTCTCAATAGCAGACTGCAGTAGCTCTCGGCTGAAGGTCATGGCCTGAGAGGCTTCGTCGACGATGCTGACGACATCCTCGATCTGCATGTCCCGCCCGGTAAGTGTGGATTCCAACACCACACGTGCTGTGGACGCCCCGATAACCGACGCCAGTTGGCGTTCGATGAACTTCATCAGGTGTGATGAGGCGGGCCTGTGAGGGTGTAGCCGTATGGCGTTGCGCCGTTCGTAATTGCGAAAAATGGCTTCGGCTCGCTCTTCCCCCATGAACCGGTCTGCGATGGCCTGCAGGTCTGAGGTCATGATTTCGCCTTGCCAACTCTGTTGTTGAGGTGTTTCTGCTCTCGGCTGCGGATCATGGAAAAATGAGGCAATCTGAATTTTCTCCCGCACTCGTTGGCGGGTGAGCATGGAGAGTACGATGTAGGTAATCGAATTTATTCCCAGGCTCCAGATAATACCGTGACTGGTTTGATCGAACTCGGAGCCGAAGAGGGCGGTCGGCCGCGTCCAGTTAATACCCCAGAGTCCCTGTTCAATGAAGGTATTACTCAGCCAGCCAGTCGATGCCAGGGCAGGAAGCAGTAGCGTATAGCACCACATCAGGAAACCAAGCCCCAGCCCCCAGACCGCGCCGGTGTGATTGCCTTTGCGCCAGAGAATGCCACCGACCAGCGCTGGGCCGAATTGTGCCGCCGCGGCGAAAGACAGCAGTCCGAAAGCGGTCAGACTGTAGTCCTCACCTGCCATGCGGTAGAACCCGTAGGCTGTGAACAGAACCACGAATATGGCAACTCGACGAATGCTGAGCAGCAGGTAGCTGAGGTCGGTACGTTTGTTCATACGTGGCCGGAAGAACTTCAACAACGCCGGCATGATGATTTCGTTGCTCACCATAGTGGCAATGGCAACAGAGCAGACAATGACCATTGCCGCAGCCGCAGAACCGCCTCCCAGGAACGCCAGAATGGCCAGCCATTGCTCGCCAGCGAGGATCGGTAGGTTAAGGATCAGAATATCCGGGTCGGATGCACTGGCTTCCGGGGATAGCAAGCCTGCGGCCGCAATAGGCAGGACAAAGGCGCTGGCGATAATCAGGTAAATCGGCATTGCCCAGCGGGCTGTTTCAAAATCCCGGTGGTCGGTGTTTTCCACCACCATCACATGAAATTGTCGGGGTAGGCAGATGATTGCGAGCATGGCCACCAGCGTCTGAGTGATAAAAGCCGGTGCTTCAACGCTGTCAGTGGTCAGGGTGCCAACAAGTCCTGCGCTGCGGACGTTGCTCCAGAGATCGCCGAAACCGCCATAAAGACCATAGATAACGAACAGGCCAACGGCCACGAAGGCCACGAGCTTTATCAATGATTCGAAGGCTACCGCCTGTATCATGCCCCGGTGATGTTCGGTTGATTCGAGGTGTCGGGTGCCGAACAGGACCGTAAATACCGCGAGGACCAGAGTGATGTACCAGGCTGAGTCGTTCCACGCAGCGGTACTGAGCTCATTGGGCTCCACGCCGGTGTCCGACAGGACGCTAAAGCCCATGGAGATGGCTTTGAGTTGCAAGGCAATATAGGGAACGCTGCCGATTAACGCAAAGATTGCCACCATTGCAGCGAGTGACTGGGATTTGCCGTAGCGGGACGCAATGAAGTCAGCGATGGAGGTGGTGTTGTTGCGTTTGCTGATGAAGATAATACGACGCAACAGGGGAGCACCAAAGACAAAAACGAGCAATGGGCCGAGATAGATTGGTAAAAAGCCCAGCCCCTCCTGAGTTGCCCGGCCTACGGCACCATAAAACGTCCAGGAGGTGAAGTAGACCGCGAGTGACAGGGCATAGATATGGGTACGTGCCAGTCGGCGACGGTAGAGACCAGGATGCTTGTCGCCGGCCCAGGCAATAATAAAAAGAATCGAAATGTAGGTGATGGAGATTAAAACCAGCAACCAGGCACTAATCATAATTCGCTCTTTTTATTCTACCCGGGACTGTCGGGGTTCATTGAGTTTATCGTTATCCGCTGCAAACGGTGTTCAGCAGTTTGTCCTGCGGATCCAGCTCCTTCATGTTATCAAGCCTTGGAGCACCGTCCGAACCCAATGGTACGAGTTCGTGGGTACTGCAGTTGAGAATATGAACCCGATGGGAGACGGCGTCGGTCATCTTCTGCTCGAAACGATACAGTGTGAATCGCACTACGTTCGGATTTGAGGGGGTTTCGCTGATGCTCTTGGTATCAACTGTCGAAAAGGCGTTGACGTAAGGGAAGAAAAACGTCCATGGGCGCCAGAGAATGCCGTTGCTTTCCGTGTCCACAATGACGGCTTCTTCGGGCATCAGGGACTGCTTCTGGTCAAACCAAGTGTATTCGGTGTATATGAGGTATCCAAGCATACCTGCTCCGGCAAATACCGGGATGATCCATTTCGGAGCGAGATTTCGGGTGACAGCCCGAATACCAAGCGCAATACCAGCGGCCCCGAGGCCGCAAACAACGGTAGCGACAAACGTCCAGAACATAAAACAGGTTTCCTTAAAAAAGAACGGGCTCCCTCACAGAGGAAGCCCGTTCGTCATCAACCTTCTAATTCATTCAATGAATTAGGCTGATTCGTTGCTTAGTGGTCGTGAGCCTGACTCGCACCACGTGGGTAGCGGACGCTTTCAACCAGTTCCTGAATCTCAACGGGCGGTTCTTCAGTTGCGTTGGACACAATGAAGGCTACCGCAAAGTTGACGACAGCACCAACTGCACCGATAGACAGAGGCGAAATGCCCAGTACCCAGTTTTCCGGGGTGTCTGCGAGGTTGTTGGTGCCCGGAATGAACAGCCAGCCCTTGTACACGAAGATGTACGCCAGGGTGAAGCCAAGACCGGTCAGCATACCGGCGATTGCACCGACATTGTTAACCCGCTTGGAGAAAATACCCATCATCAGCGCCGGGAACAGGGACGCTGCTGCGATGCCGAAGGCTAGTGCAACAACTTGTGCCGCGAAGCCCGGTGGGTTTGCGCCCAGATAGGTGGCAACACAGATTGCGACTGCCATCGATATTCGGGCTGCGAGCAGCTCGCCTTTCTCCGTGATGTTGGGGTTGATCGAGCCTTTGATCAGGTCGTGACTGACCGCTGACGATATTGCCAGCAACAGACCGGCTGCCGTTGACAGTGCCGCAGCCAGACCACCGGCGGCGATCAGGCCGATAACCCATCCTGGCAGGTTGGCGATTTCCGGGTTGGCCAGTACCAGGATATCCCGGTTCACGACCAGCTCGTTGCCTTCCCAGCCGCGAGACTGAGCCGTGCTTTCAAACGCAGGCGAGTCGTTATACAGCTGGATACGACCGTCTCCGTTTTTGTCCTCGTACTGAATCAGGCCAGTAACTTCCCATTCTTTGATCCACTGCGGACGCTCATCATACTGGATCGGCTCTGCTTGAGTGCCTTCAGGATAGATAGTGGTCATCAGATTCAAACGAGCCATGGAAGCAACGGCCGGCGCTGTCAGGTAGAGCAGGGCGATGAAAACCAGTGCCCAGCCAGCAGACCAGCGTGCATCCGCCACCTTCGGTACCGTGAAGAACCGGATAATGACGTGGGGCAGACCAGCGGTACCGATCATCAGGGACAGAGTAAACAGAACCATGTTCAGTTTATTGTCGACATCAGCGGTGTACTCGTTGAAGCCGAGATCCGTGATGACCTGGTTTAGCTTGTCCAGAATCGGCATGCCGGAGTCCACGTGAGTCGAGAACAGACCCAGCGGAGGCAGAGCATTACCAGTCAGTTGCAGGGAGATGAAAACGGCAGGGATGGTATAGGCAACGATCAGTACGCAGTACTGAGCCACCTGGGTATAGGTGATGCCCTTCATGCCGCCGAGTACGGCGTAGACGAATACCACCACAGCCGCAATGATCAGACCCATGGTTGATTCGACTTCAAGGAAACGCGAGAAGGCTACGCCAGCACCAGCCATCTGGCCGATGACGTAGGTCACGGACGCTACAATCAGACAGATAACTGCCACGAGACGGGCATTCTTGCTGTAAAAGCGGTCACCAATGAACTCGGGAACCGTAAACTTACCAAACTTACGCAGGTAAGGCGCCAGAAGCATGGCCAGCAGAACGTAGCCGCCTGTCCAGCCCATCAGGAACGTCGAGTTTGCGTAACCACCAGCGGCAATCAAGCCCGCCATGGAGATAAAGGATGCTGCGGACATCCAGTCAGCGCCGATCGCCGCACCGTTGGTGATTGGGTGAACGCCGCCACCAGCAACGTAGAAATCACTTGTGCTACCGGCTCTCGCCCAAATTGCGATGCCGATATAGAGGGCGAATGAGCCGCCCACAAATAATAAATTGATTGCAAATTGACTCATTCGAACTTACTCCTCATGCACGCCGAATTTTTCATCGAGCTTGTTCATTCGCCACGCGTAATGGAAGATCAGCGCGATGAAAGTAAGAATCGAACCCTGTTGGGCGAACCAGAAGCCGAGGTCGGTTCCGCCAATGGGGATTCCGGCGAGCATGGGGCGAAGCAGTATCGCAAACCCATAAGACACGAGGGCCCAGACAATGAGGCTCCCGAATATAAGACGAAGATTCGCCTTCCAGTAATTCACAGCATCGTAGTCATGACCTGACATAGGATCACTCCTGTGTTGTTGTTGTGGAGGTTTGGTGGGTTTTCTGAGAAGTGTTGGTTGTAGAGAAATTATTATTCATATAGTTCTTCTCCGACGTAATGTCCTATTCGACTTTACCCGTCAAGCGATAGATAGATATTGGCAAAAGGTCTAATTCTCAGTAATTTGAGGGATAAAGCGTCTGCAAACGCAACACAGTTCCGGGGTTCTAGCCTCGCCGATGGATGTTCTTCAGTTGCCGGTGGTACTTCAGTTTTTCATTGAAGTCACGCAATGTGGTGACACCGCTTTTTCGTGCTTTATTGATGACCGCAAGGGTTAATTCAGCCGTCACCATGGCATCGGCAGCAGCATGATGGCGGGCGCTGACTTCCAGGTCGAAAAAATCGGCCCAGTTGTCCAGGCCTTTGCCTCCGGTTTTGGAGTTGGGAAAGAAGGCAGGGAGCATCTCGGCTACATCGAGCCATGTGTGGAGCTGGGTGTAACTCAGTGTTTGCTTGAGAGTCTTTTCAAGGAATTTCTGATCAAAGGCCGAATGGTAGGCAAGGATAGGGTCGCCATTCATCCATTCCAGCAGATGGAGCAGTGCGTCTTCTGTCTCATGTCCCTGAGTCAGTGCTTCCGGACCGATACCGTGGATGAGTACCGTTTCGCTGATGTCCAACTCTGGGCGACGCAGGATCAGATCAAACTGGTCGCCCAGGTCAATGGAGTTATGCCGAATGGCCACCGCACCGATGGCGATGACATTGTCCTTTGCCGGGTTGAGGCCCGTGGTTTCCAGGTCCAGTACGATCAATCGGCAGTCTGACAGGCGCTGGTCTCCGGCCGCCTTTGGCGTTGGCAAGTGTTCGTGATCGGGACCACCGGTGCTGCCGGCCCTACGCCGTTCGATCCAGTTTTTGATCTGTTCCAGCATAAAGGTTGGCCCGGTTTTCAGAGTTGGTAGGTGATTTCCAGTTTCTGCTGCAGGCGTTGTGCCTGGCGGAACGACTCGCGAAGAATCCGGCGGTCCAGAGGGTTAAGGTCGTCCGGGTTTATGTAATTGGACAGGGGCTCGCCGCGGTCCAGCATCTCCTGGTGTGCCCTCATCCGAATAGCCTGGATCAGGCTATAGGCCTCCTGCCAGGCGTTGGCGTCTTTGGTGTCAAAGACACCTTTTAAGGCGAGCTGCTGCATGCGCTCCAGTGTGTTGGCTGTGCCCACATTATTGGCGAGGGCAAGTACCCGAACGGCTTCCACGAAGGGAGCCAGTCCCTGGCGCTTCAGATCAAGTGTGTTTTTCTTGCCATCCGGGGCATAGCGAAAGTTGCGGAACATGGTCAGAGGAGGTTTGCGGGTAATGGCGTTGCCCGCCAGCATCTTCTGGAACAGGTCGTTCTTGCGTATGCGCGTGAGCACTTTATCCAGCAACCTTTCCAGTGGTTCCATCGGCCCGAATACCGCCCGCATGTCGAGGAAAATCGAGGAGTACACCAGATTCTGCGGAGTTGAGGCGTCGATAAATCGGGCAAACCAGTCATCCCACTCCCTGCCGCTGAGGCACAGTTTGGGATTGCTGGCCATGATATTACCCTTGCACAGGGTAAAGCCGCATTCCGCCAGTTCCTTGTTGACGGTTTCCGCGAAGGGCAACAGCTTTTCCCTGACCTGTTCCTCGGTCATCCCCTCCGGTGTCTGGAACAGGATGCCGTTATCCTGATCTGTTAACAGGGTTTGTTCCTGCCGACCTTCGCTTCCGAATGTCAGCCAGGTGAAAGGGATGCCAGGGTCGTGTTTCTTGATGTTCAGTTCCAGGACCCGTCTTACAGTGACATCGTTCAAGGTGGTAATAATTTTTACCACCTGGCCGGAATCGGCCCCGTGAGCGAGCATCGCGTCCACTAACCGGGACACATCCTTACGGAGGCTGACCAGGGTACGGAGATGGCTGGCGGTGCCGATGGTTCTGGCGAGGTTGACGAGATCGACCCGCTGAAGTGAGAACAGGTCGCGCTCGGATACCATGCCAATCAGTCGGTGCTCGTCATCCACCACGCAGATGTGGGCAAAGTGATGCTCTGCCATCAGCATGGCGGCTTCAAAAGCATCTGCGCTGGCCGTGAGGCAACAGGGGTTCCTGGTCATGACCTGGCCGATGGGCGTGTCCAGAGGGCCCTTCTCCTCTGCCACCATGGTGCGCAGATCCCTAAGAGTGAATATACCTGTGGGATGCCGTTCGTCGTCGGTAATCACGATGCTACCGACACTGTTTTCGTGCATGCGCGCAACCGCTTTTCGGACCGGGAGGTCCGGAGAGCAGACGATGGGGTTGCGAATAGCGTAGCGTTCCAGCGGGGTGTCCAGCGAGTTACTGGAACCAATGGAAGCCATGGCGCCGGTCTGTATGCGCTGATTCACCTGATCAAGCAGGCTGCTGACGCCGCGAAGGCAAAAATCACGAAAGGGATCACTCTGCGAGAACAGCATGACAAAGGTGTCGTGTTCAATGCTAAGGCAGAAGGTGTCTCCGGAGGCGCGATGCAGTGTGCGGGTGGGGCGTTCTCCAATCAGCGCGGCCAATGGAAAACATTCGCCCTGGCTTATTTCAAAGGTGGTTTCGGTTTCTCCGTCCTTGTCTCGCTCCCGTTCGCCGCGAATACGGCCCTGTTTGACCACGTAGAACCGTTCTACCGGGCCCTCGTCCGGTGTCAGCACCACATCGCCATCGGCGTAGAATCTCAGCGAGGCATGCTCGGCATAATGGGCCAGATGTGCATCGTCCATGTTTGAAAAAGGCGAATGCTCCCGCAGAAATGCCATGATGGCACGGGTATTCTGGGGGCGTGCACTGTCTTGCGATGCGGCAGTCATAATCGCGGTCCGTTGTCGTGCTTATGAGCCGGAAGTGTAGACCAACCGTCTATCTACCGGCCCTACGATGTTTGTCTGAGCGCGGGCCAGCCCCGGCCTGGCAGTGGGTAGGGCGAGGGGCCTCCTTTATGATGGGTGAGCCGGGTGGTAAAGTCCATGCAACTTCGACCGTAAATGATATCGCCATGACAACCAAAGATGAGCGCCTGAGCTTCCTGGAGGAGATGAAGGATGTCCGCCGTATCCGGAAGCCGAACAAAGCCGATGTTAAAGCCCCAAAGGATTTGACCCCAGGGCACCTTGAGCGGCAGCGGTCCGCCATAGATCAGCCGCACAGGGATCGCAATCCACTGACGGCGGATATGGTTGAGCCTCTGACAGCGCACGATGTTCTCTGTTGGCAGCGGCCCGGTGTGCAGCATGGCGTATTCCGTAAGCTCCGTCTGGGGCAGTACCCGATTGAAGCGCGCCTGGACCTGCATCGAATGACTGTTGAAGAAGCGCGTCGGGACGTGTTTGGTTTCATTAATGATTGCGTGCGCTATGGACTTCGATCCGTCATTATTCTCCACGGCAAGGGAGAGCGTAACCCGGACGGTATCGCCCAGCTCAAGAGCCATCTGGCCAAATGGCTGCCAGAGTTGGAAGATGTGCTGGCGTTTCATTCGGCCCAGAAGCGCCATGGCGGCACCGGTGCCGTCTATGTCATGGTCCGCAAGGGCGACCGCGACAAACAGCGTAACCGTGAGATTCACGGATCCTGACTATTCACCCAACGCCGACAAGATCGGTTCGGAGGTAAGTGTGAAGCAACTGATGTTGGTACTTTTTATGGTAGCGGCACTGGCCGGGTGTAAAGACCGGGTCATCTGGAATGACAACGGCAAGGTGGAAGAGGCAACAACGGACCGCGAGGTTTGGGACTCCGAGGGTAAAATGGAAGCCGGCGAACGGAAAATCTGGACCGACAAGGACGGCAACGACGTCATCAAATAAGGACGCTCAGCGTTCATAATAATAAAACTCAGCCGGGGCCAGGGTTCCGGGCAGCAGGGGAGAGAACAACCATGGCCGTGAGCCTTACCGTAAATGGCCGGGAGCGGATGCTCGACGTAGACAGCGATACCCCGCTGCTATGGGTGATTCGCGATGAACTCGGACTGAAAGGTACCAAATTTGGATGCGGCATGGGGCTCTGCGGCGCCTGTACCGTGCACCTGAACGGGCATCCGGTGCGTTCCTGTTCCACCCCGGTTGAATTGGCTGACGGTGGGGATGTGACAACCATCGAAGGTCTGTCGCAAGATGGAAACCTGCATCCTTTGCAAAAGGCATGGGTCGAACATGGTGTGCCCCAGTGCGGCTATTGCCAGTCTGGCCAGATTATGAGTGCGGCGCATTTGTTGCAGCACAACGAAGCTCCCTCCCGCGATGATATTGTTGCCGCCGTAAGCGGAAATCTCTGCCGTTGCGGTACCTATTCCCGCATTGTCGCGGCGGTTGAGTCCGTGGTTGGTGATGACGCAGCCCGTCCTGATCGGGGGCAAGGGTAATATGTCCATGAATCGACGCGATTTCCTGAAGGTAACCGCAGGCTCCTCTGGCGGGCTGGTCCTGTCCCTGTCGCTTCCGGGCTGCGCTGGCATCCAGACCGATTATGGTGAGCAGGATGGTAGCTGGAAACCTGACGCCTGGCTGGAGCTGACGACCGATGATCAGGTTTATTTCACGCTGGCGCGCGTTGAGATGGGGCAGGGAACCTACACTGGCCTGACCACCCTCATTGCGGAAGAGCTCGGGGTGGCGCCAGCCTCCATCAAACTGCAATTTGCCCCTGCGGCCCCGGAATACCGGAATCCCCTCTACAAACTGCAATTGACCGGCGGCAGCACCAGTCTGGCGACCAGTTGGCAGCCGCTACGGGTGGCGGGAGCCTCTGCCCGCATGATGCTGGTTGCTGCCGCAGCCAGTGTCTGGGAAGTCAGCCCCGCTGAATGCCGGGCGGCCGAAGGCAGGGTGGTCCATCCGAACGGACGCGACAGCCTGGCTTACGGTCGGCTAGTGGAACTGGCAGCGAAGCATACGGTGCCGGAGGCTCCGTCACTCAAACCCCGTGAGGAGTGGAGGTACATCGGCAAGGAACGGGGACGCCTGGATGCCGAAGCCAAGTCCACCGGCGCGCCAATCTACGGCATTGATGTCGAACTGGAAGGCATGGTTTACGCGGTGGTGTCCCGCCCTGCGAGCTATGGCGCCCGGGTAAAATCATACGATGATACCGCTGCTCGCCGGTTGCCGGGCGTTCTGGACGTGTTCGAGATAGAGCGTGGCGTGGCGGTTGTGGCAAATAAATACTGGCGGGCCCGTAAGGCTCAGGACGCCCTGACGATCGAATGGGATAACGACGGCGCGTTGGATGTGTCCTCCGATCAGGTGTTCTCCTCGTACCACAAAGCCGCTGATGAAGACCCGGGGGAAAGCGAGCGCAGCGAAGGTGATTATGACGACGCACAACAAGGTGCGGAACGCGTGGTGGAGGCCAGCTACGAGCAGCCTTACCTGGCCCATGCGACGTTGGAGCCGATGAACGCTACGGCGTGGTATCGGGACGGCGCCATTGAAGTCTGGGCACCGACCCAGGCACCCGATCTTGGCCGGATCGCGGCTGCGAGGGTGACGGACCTCTCGCCTGATGAAGTGACCATTCATACCACCTTCCTCGGCGGTGGTTTTGGGCGCCGCCTGACCAATGATTACATCGAGGAAGCGGCGTCTGTCGCCTACCGCGTACGCGAACCGGTCAAGCTGATCTGGTCGCGGGAAGAAGATACCCGTCACGATGTTTATCGACCGGCCATGTTGCACCGGATGCGGGCCAGTGTTAGCCGTGATCAGGTCACTGGCTGGCACCATCAGATTGTTGGCCCGCAGATCCTGGACTGGTACGTACGCAATGCTGCGCCAGCCCAGTACCCCTGGGCTCCGAAATTCCTGTACGGCACTCTGGGGCGCGTCGGGCTGATGGCCGAGGGTATCGCGACTCCGAAAGATCACTCCGCCATTGAAGGTGCCATAGAATATCCGTATCGGGTGCCGAATCTCGACATACGTCATACGCACACAGATCCAGGGGTGCCAGTGTCCTGGTGGCGGTCCGTGGGCTTCTCTCACAACGGCTTTGCCGTTGAAACCTTTATGGATGAACTGGCCCATGAAGTTGGTCAGGACCCGTACCGGTTCCGGCGCTCATTGATTGATCACGAACCAAGACACCTGGGCGTGCTGGACAGGGCTGCCCAACTTGCCCAATGGGACAGCGCCGCACCCGAAGGACGGGCCCGTGGCGTTGCCCTGTTCCGCAGTTTTGGCACCTATGTGGCCCAGGTGGTTGAGGCCAGCGTTGAGTTCGGGGAAATCCGGGTGCACAGGGTGTACTGTGCTGTGGATTGCGGCCAGGTGGTCAATCCGGACATTGTTCGCGACCAGATCGAGGGCGGTATTATCTTTGGCCTCACGGCAGCGCTCTACGGCAACATTACCCTGGAAGGCGGACAGGTCCAGCAAAGCAATTTCCACGATTACCCGCTCATGCGTCATGATCAGCGGCCCGAGGTGGTGGTGGATATCATCGATAGCGATGAATCGCCCACCGGTGTGGGGGAGCCCGGTGTACCTCCGGTGATACCCGCTTTGGGTAACGCGTTGTTTGCCCTGAGCGGGAAACGCCAGCGCAGCCTTCCCCTGAAAGCCTCGGTATAACCCGTGGCTTTCCAGGCCGATCGGTGAGCGTTCGTCGGCCTTTGCGGGCGGCACGCTCATCCTTATAATGGAAGCCAACAAGCGCTGATCCGGCGTGTCTGTTCAGAGGTGATTCTTGTTTGACGTAACCCGCTACGCCATTGCCGCGCAGTCCATCATTGATGCCGGCCGGTTTCTCTACGGACAGGGCTGGTCGCCGGCTACCAGCAGCAACTATTCGGCGCGAATCGATGATGAGCATATCGCCGTCACGGTGTCCGGCCGACACAAAGGCCAGCTGGTGGCGGGTGATGTCATGGTGGTCGACCTTGCCGGGAACCCCGTCCAGAGCAATGCCCGATCGTCGGCGGAAACACGTTTGCATACGGCTCTTTACCAGACCTTTCCGGACGTTGGCGCGGTGTTGCATACCCACTCTGTCAAGGCAACGGTGCTGAGTCGGCTGCTGCCCGCCGGAGAACCGCTGAGGTTACAGGGGTACGAGTTACAGAAGGCGTTTTCCGGGGTTGATACCCACGAGTCGCAACTGACCGTGCCGGTGTTTGACAATACCCAGGATATTCCGGCGCTGGCGGACCAAACCAGAGATTGGTTTCGTCAGCACCCTGAACAACCGGGTTACCTGATTCGTGGGCACGGCCTTTATACCTGGGGCAGGACCATGTCAGACTGCCTGCGCCACGTCGAAGCCTTTGAATTCCTTTTCGAATGTGAGCTTGAAACCATGAGGGTCCGCCGATGACAACCTTGAGTATTTTTGACCAGAGTGTGCCCGAATCCCCCCGCGTCGTGACCGAAGACGCAGGCAAAATCGCTAACCTGTTGGCAGAGCACGGCGTGCGCTTTGAACAATGGGCTACCCGGGATTTGCCTGCGGATGCGTCATCTGATGATATTCTTGAGGCCTATTCCGGTGAGATCCAGGCGCTGAAGGCGGAATGTGGCTTCCAGGCGGCGGATGTCATCAGCCTGAACCCGGATAACCCCCAGAAAGAGGCTTTCCGCCAGAAATTTCTGGATGAGCATGTGCACAGCGAAGACGAGGTGCGTTTCTTTGTTCGCGGGCAGGGCCTGTTTTACCTGCATTTTGGTGACCAGGTGTACGCCGTTCTGTGCCAGAAAAATGACCTTATCAGCGTGCCGGATGGCACACGCCACTGGTTTGATATGGGGCCGGAGCCGGCGTTTACCTGCATCCGCCTGTTTACCAACCCGGAAGGCTGGGTGGCGGACTTCACTGGTGAAGACATCGCCAGCCGGCTGCCGCGTTACGAGCGCCTGGCGGGAGCGGCTGGATGATCCGCGTGATCCTGACGGATATCGAGGGAACCACCAGTTCGATTTCCTTTGTGCATGAGGTTTTGTTTCCCTACTCGGCGAAGCATATGGCCGAGTTTGTGCGGGAAGGTGCGGCGGACAATACGGAAATCCGTGAGCAGTTGGATGCCGTTGCCCATACCTCCGGTGTCGCCAGGGAGGATATCGATGGGCTTGTTGAGGTGCTGGATACCTGGATTCGGGAAGATCGCAAGGAAACACCCTTGAAGGCCTTGCAGGGAATGCTCTGGGAGCAGGGTTACCAGCAGGGTGCTTTCCGGGGGCACATCTACGACGATGCTGCCGAGTATTTGCAGCGCTGGCATGATCGAGGTTTGCGGCTGTTCGTATATTCTTCCGGTTCTGTGAAGGCGCAGAAGTTGATTTTCGGTTTCAGCGAAGCCGGGGATTTAACGCCATTCTTTTCCGGTTACTTCGATACCCGTATCGGCGGTAAGAAGGAATCAACTTCCTACAGCAACATCATCGACGAATTGGGTGTCGAACCCGGAACGGTGCTGTTCCTCTCCGATGTTGAGGCCGAACTGAAGGCCGCTGAGGACGCTGGCATGCGCACGGTCTGGCTTGTGCGTGAGGGAGATCTGCCGGACACGAAGCGGGCGGTGGCTACGGACTTTGCAGGGGTCGACAGGTTTCTGCAGCAGGGTTGACCCTCCATGGTGCCTGACGTTCGATGCCTGATAATGCCTTTGGTGTGCCTATACCTTGCCGGCTGCGCGCCGGATTCCGGTGTTCCAGATATGATGGATGGGTACGTTGTGAGCGTAGCCGATGCTCTGGAACTGCGCCCCGAACTCTCCGATATAGCCCCTGTTCCCCAGATCCCGCGCCGACGGGAGCGCGTTCTCGACATGCCGGATCTGGACATGGGAATGCTCGATTTCCTGTCCCTCTATGGGTGCGAGTTGCAGTACGTGGTCGGCGAAAGGAACTCGGTCATGGGGCGGGTGATGCAACCGTTGAATCGATTGCGTTATGAAATGCGGTTTATCCGTGCCGCTGAGACCTGTATTTCGGAGACCGATGGTGAGGATATACAGGAAAAACTGGAAGAGGCCATCGCCCATAAAACCGAAACGCTCCCCATTGCGATATGGAACGCCACCTGGGGTGTGGAAGAGATTGAGCGTCTGTTTACCCTGTCGCAGGGATATTATCCCGGGAGCGGCGATGACAAGGTTCTGGATGAGTTGTCTTCCGGCGTAAAACGGGTCAACCATACGGTCAGGGGCCTGCTGGACGGCAACACAAGTGAGTCGTTGGATTATGTAGGTGGTGTGCATCAACTCTGGCAGGCAGAACATCGTGCGGGTCAGCTATTGAATAGCGCACGGCTGATCACAGCGCGGCTTGACGACGCAACGGCCCTGTTGGTCAAGAGAGTGGAAGGGGCACCACTTTGCTCGGGGTCGGAGTCTGAAGCGCCGCCCGGCGAGCTCCTAGAAATCTATACCGACGGTTACGGCGGTGGCATTGAAGACTATCTCGGCCGCATTGAGCAGGCGAGGGAGGCGCTGATTAAACCGCTGGATACGCTCGCCGCACAGCAGTCGGCGACCATGCCGTCTGCTTTTCGTGGTTGGTATCGGCTTTATCTGGAAACGGGCAATGCCGACAGTGTCTGGGGGCAACTGGCCCGCGCCATTACGGCCCATAAAGAGCGTTGGCGGCAGTTGCTCACCCAGTGCGGAGCGCTTCCCCAGTAGAGCTCAACCATGTCTGGCATGATGACCGGGAGCACATCAACGCTGGCTTTCGGGGGTTACCCGCAGGATTTCCTCGACGGTGGTTGAGCCGGCGGCCACTTTCTGCGCGCCACTGAGCCGCAAGGATTTCATGCCATCCTTGTACGCATCCACTCTCAGTTGGTCCAGCTCGCACTGCTCGGTAATCTGCCGGATCAGGTTGCCGGACAGTTGCATGATTTCATACACGCCGGCTCGA
Organism: Marinobacter salarius; assembly: GCF_032922745.1. Taxonomy (NCBI): domain Bacteria; kingdom Pseudomonadati; phylum Pseudomonadota; class Gammaproteobacteria; order Pseudomonadales; family Marinobacteraceae; genus Marinobacter; species Marinobacter salarius. The sequence continues at coordinate 3,646,747 of NZ_CP136693.1, read as the reverse complement.
CCATAGTAACCGGTGTTCCGGCACTCAAGGCAGCCAACCGGGTGGTAGACCTGCTTGGGCATGGAGGCTTTCCAGGGGCGGGTCAGGCTTTGCCAGGCCTGCTCGTCCACCGGCCCTGGCGCCTTGCAGTGGGGGCACAGGGTCCTGGTTAGTCGTTGCGCCATTACGCCCAGCACGGTGGCACGAATCAGGTAGGGGGGGATGCCCAGTTCCATCAACCGGGTAATGGCGCTGGGGGCGTCGTTGGTGTGCAGGGTGGACAGCACGAGGTGCCCGGTCAGGGCGGCCTGAACCGCCATTTCTGCAGTTTCCAGGTCACGGATTTCACCAATCATGATGATGTCCGGGTCCTGTCGCAGCAGCGCCCGCACGCCCGAGGCAAAGGTCAGTTCGATGTTGGTCTGAACCTGCATCTGGTTGAAGGCCGGCTCCACCATCTCAATCGGGTCCTCGATGGTGCAGATGTTCACCTCGGGAGTGGCCAGTTGCTTGAGGGTTGAGTACAGGGTGGTGGTCTTACCAGAGCCGGTAGGGCCGGTGACCAGAACAATGCCGTGGGGATGATCGGTAATGGCGTGCCAGCGTTCCCGGTCTTCCTTGGAAAATCCCAGTTGTTCGTAGGACTTCAACAGCACTTCCGGATCAAAAATCCGCAACACCATTTTTTCACCAAACGCCGTTGGCATGGTGGCCAGTCGCAGTTCCACTTCGCTGTTGTCCGGCTTTCGGGTTTTGATACGGCCGTCCTGGGGACGGCGCTTTTCCGCCACGTTCAGCCTGCCGAGAATCTTCAGGCGGCTGGTAACGGCCATGCCGACCTGGTCAGGAAATTCGTAGACGTTGTGCAGCACCCCGTCGATGCGAAAGCGCACCTGGGTAACATTGCGCCGAGGTTCAATGTGGATATCCGATGCGCGTTGATCAAAGGCATATTGCAGCAGCCAGTCAACAATCTTGACCACATGCTGGTCGTTGGCATCCGGGTGTTCGCTGGCCCCAAGGTCCAGCAGTTGCTCGAAGTTCTGGGCGCCGGCGGGATTGGCCGTATTGTTGCCGCCGGCCTTGCTGACGGAGCTCGCCAGTTGATAGAACTCGACGGTGTAACGGCGGATATCCTCGGGGTTGGCGACCACGCGGCGGATGTCTTTTCTGACCGCCTGGCGCAGGTTGCTTTCCCAGTCACTTTTGAAGGGCTCGGTGCTGGCGATCAGCACTTCATCCTCGCCGATTTCAACCGCAAGAATGCCGTGTCGCTGAGCAAAGGCATAGGACATCACCCGGGCAATCGCGGGTGTGTCTATCTTTAGCGGGTCAATGTGGTAATAGCGTTGCTCTGCCCACTCCGCCAGCCATTGGGTCAGCCTGTCCAGATCCAGCGTGCGACCGGTTGTCTGGCTTTCCAGCCCAGCCTTGGCGACCAGTTCCAATGGGTGGCGCTGGCTGGCTGGCCCGCTACTACCTGTCTGGATGCCAATATTGGCTGAAAGGACCCGTTCGGCATCCTCCTGGGTGATCTCACCACCGGTGACCAGCGCCGTGCAGATATCCCTCAGGGTCAAGGTACTTCTATGTGGCGCGGGTGGATGAGTGCTGTCAGCCATGATGCGTTTCCTGTCAGGTTTCTGTAACGGGCTGCGGACGGTTCACCTTAAGGTGGACCATGGCCACAGTAAACAGCAGGAAGGTCAGCACCGCGATGATCAGAGGGGTAATGGCGCCCTCGCTGAGCCACGACGATACGACGTATTGGGTAAAATAGAAAATCACCACGAAACTGAGCCAGATATAACCGCGGTTGTGGCCTCGAAACACCGGTACGGCAAAGGCCAGTAGCGGGACCAGCTTTACGCTGAGCATCAGCGTGACGGAGACGCCCTCGACCTGCGCGGGGTAAAAGGTGCTGATAAGCAGGGCCGCCAGGGTGGCCAGATAAAGCAGGATGGTCAGACGGGCGGTTATTCGGGCTTTGGGGTTGTGAAGCATTCGGTGATCCGTTGTCGTTGAGTGGCGCCGGGGTTAGCGCAATTTCATGGCAATTCGCGCAAGGCGCTCGCCAAACGTCTGGCATATGGCTTTTTCGTGGTCGTTCACGGACTGTGGCTCTCCGGTGCCGGCCCAGTGGGAAGGGCCGTAGGGCGTACCCCCGGCGGAGGTCTCGTTGAGCGCGCTTTCCGAATAGGGCACACCGCACAGCACCATTCCATGATGCAGCAGTGGCACCATCATCGTCAGCAGGGTGCTCTCCTGACCGCCATGCAGGCTACCAGTGGAGGTAAACGCGCCAGCGGGCTTTCCGCTGAGGGTTCCGTTAAGCCACAGGTCGCCGGTGCTGTCGAGGAAGTACTTCAGCGGTGCTGCCATGTTGCCGAACCGGGTCGGGCTGCCGATGGCCAGGCCGGCACAGTTCGCAAGGTCATCCTTGCTGGCGTAGGGCGCGCCGTCGTCCGGTACCGCTGGCAGGGACGCCTCGGTGTTCGGCGACACGCTGGGCACGGTGCGAATCCTGGCATCCATACCCTGCACCCGGGATACGCCCCGCGCAATCTGGGCGGCCAATTCGGCCGTTTGCCCAGTGCGGCTGTAATACAGCACCAGGATATAGGGCGAGGGGGTCGCCATTGGAGATCTCCGGTTAGAGAATATTCAGGACATTTTCGGGCGGTCGGCCCAGTGCCACCTTGTTACCCCTGATTACGATGGGGCGCTCGATCAGCTTCGGAGTGTCGACCATTGCTTTGATCAGCATCTCACGGCCAAGTTCCGGGTCGTCCAGGCCCAGTTCCTTGTATTCCTTTTCCCCGGTTCTCATCAGCTCCCTGGGAGTGATGTCCAGGGCAGTAAGGATCTGTTCCAGAATTTGCTCTGTCGGTGGCGTTTCCAGGTAACGTATAATATCCGGTTCAACACCTTGTTCGCGAAGGAGTTCAAGGGTTTGCCGAGATTTTGAACAGCGCGGATTGTGGAAAATTCGGGTCGGTTCTGTCATGGTTCTCCCTCTTCCCAGGTCAGGTTGACCGCAAGTTTGTCTGAGCGCCGTAGTCTAACAGGAGGGCACCCTGTGCAATACCCTGCAAAGTATCCTGCAACGGTGCGTTATTCCACCGGGTTATGCAGGATCGGTATAATATTGGCCTCATTGTCGCTGGTCGGCTGTCAGAACCATGAGTTTGAAAAGCCCGACGGAACCGTCCTCGACTGGGAGAGCCTGCGGGGACATTGGGTGTTGGTCAACTACTGGGCCGAGTGGTGCAAGCCGTGCCTGGCGGAAATTCCAGAGCTGAACAGTATCGACCGCGCGGGTGCCGTGATAGTCCTGGGCGTGAATTTTGATGATGTTCGTGGCCAGGAACTGATCGACCTGGGGCGGAAAATGGGCATTGAATACAGTATGTTATCGGAGGATCCGGGGCCGAAGTTTGGCTGGAAAACCCCCGTGGCCCTGCCCGCAACGTTTATTGTGGATCCGGATGGAGACCTCGTTGAGGCCCGCTTCGGCCCGCAAACTGAAGAAGACATCAAAGAATTGATTGGTCGCTGACCTGGCCCGAACCGCCATTAACCTGCAGGAAATTTCCGACGCTATGTCACAGACCTTTGTCCACCTCCGCGTGCATTCCGAATACTCCATGGTAGATGGCCTGGTGCGCGTGAAACCCCTGGTCGGTCGTGTTGCAGAACTGGGTATGCCCGCTGTCGGGCTTACGGAGCAGTCCAACATGTGCTCCCTGGTACGTTTCTACAAGGCGGCCATGGGCGCTGGGGTGAAGCCCATTATCGGCGCTGACCTGTGGGTCGAAAATCCCGACGAGCCCGACAATCCGTTTCGTATCACTCTGCTGGCCCGCAACAACGATGGCTACCTGAACCTGACCGAAGTGGTCTCGCTGGGGTACACAGAGGGGCAGCGGTTCGGTAAGCCAATTATCCAGCGCCAGTGGCTGGAAAGCCGCACTGAAGGGCTGATTGCCCTGTCTGGATCGCGACTGGGAGATGTGGGCAAAGCACTGATGTCTGGCAAGCTGGACCTTGCCAGACAGCGTGCCGAATACTGGATGAACCTCTACCCCGAGTCGTTTTACCTGGAGCTGCAACGCACGGGTCGACCGGGGGATGAAGACTGTCTGCACCTGAATGTAGAGCTGGCGGAGGCGCTGGGTTGCCCGGTGGTGGCGACAAACGATGTCCACTTCCTCCATGCCGAAGATTTCGAAGCCCATGAGGCAAGGGTGTGCATTGGCGAGAGCCGTACCCTGGACGACCCGAGGCGGGAGCGTCGTTTCAGCGACCAGCAGTATCTGCGCAGCGCCGATGAAATGATTGAGCTTTTCTCTGATATCCCCGAGGCGGTCGAGAACACGGTAGAAATTGCCCGGCGCTGCTCGGTCCCGGTGCGTATGGGAGAGTATTTCCTGCCGAACTACCCCATTCCCGATGGCATGACCATGGATGACTACTTCCGAAAGGTGTCGGAAGAGGGACTGGAAGAGCGACTGGCGAAAACCCTCAGCAAGGACGACCCCGAATACGATGCCAAGCGCGAGGCCTACTACAAGCGCCTGAACTTCGAGCTGGATATCATTATCCAGATGGGGTTCCCGGGGTACTTCCTGATCGTTATGGACTTCATCAAGTGGGCCAAGAATAACGGCGTGCCGGTAGGCCCTGGCCGGGGTTCCGGTGCTGGCTCCCTGGTGGCTTACGCCCAGTTGATTACCGATCTTGATCCTCTGGAATACGACCTGCTGTTCGAGCGCTTCCTGAACCCCGAACGGGTTTCGATGCCCGACTTCGACGTCGACTTCTGCATGGAAGGCCGTGATCGTGTTATCGCCTACGTGGCGGAAAAATACGGCCGCGAGGCGGTGTCCCAGATCATTACCTTCGGCACCATGGCTGCCAAGGCGGTTGTGCGGGACGTTGCCCGGGTTCAGGGCAAGTCGTACGGGCTGGCGGACAAACTCTCCAAGATGATTCCCTTCGAGCCGGGCATGACCCTGGAGAAGGCGCTGGAGCAGGAACCACAGCTCGTCGAGTTCCTGGAAAATGACGAGGAAGCCCAGGAAATCTGGGAGATGGCCCTGAAACTTGAGGGTGTATGTCGAAACGCCGGTAAGCACGCCGGCGGCGTGGTGATTGCACCCACCAAGATTACCGATTTCTCGCCGCTGTACTGTGATGACGAGGGCGGCAGCCTGGTGACCCAGTTCGACAAGGGCGATGTGGAAGATGCCGGCCTGGTGAAGTTTGACTTCCTGGGGCTGCGGACCCTGACCATCATCGACTGGGCCCTGAAGATGATTAACCCGCGCCTGGAGAGGCAGGGCGGGACGGCTCTGGACATTAATGAGATTCCGCTGGACGACGTGCCATCGTTCGACATGCTCAAGAAGGCGGAAACCACAGCGGTGTTCCAGCTTGAATCCCGTGGCATGAAAGACCTGATCCGTCGCCTGCAACCGGACTCCCTGGAGGATATGATCGCCCTGGTTGCCTTGTTCCGTCCGGGGCCACTGCAGTCGGGCATGGTGGATGACTTTATCGACCGGAAGCATGGCAGGCAGCCCATGTCATTCCCGCATCCGGATTATCAGTATGAGGGGTTGAAGCCCGTTCTTGAGCCCACCTATGGCGTTATCCTGTATCAGGAACAGGTCATGCAGATTGCCCAGGTGATGGCCGGCTACAGTCTTGGTAACGCCGACATGCTGCGCCGGGCCATGGGTAAGAAAAAGCCCGAGGAAATGGCCAAACAGAAGCAGTTCTTTCTCGACGGCTGTGAAAACAATGACATCAACAAAACCCTGGCGGAAAACATTTTCGACCTGGTTGAAAAGTTTGCCGGCTATGGTTTCAACAAGTCCCACTCGGCTGCCTACGCACTGGTTTCCTATCAGACCCTGTGGCTGAAGGCCCATTATCCTGCTGAGTTCATGGCGGCGGTACTCACGGCGGATATGCAGAACACCGACAAGGTGGTCACGCTGGTGGAGGAGTGCCGCAGCATGGGGCTGGAGCTGCTGGTGCCCGACGTCAGCCGCTCTGAATACACCTTTACCGTCAATGACGATGGCGCCATCGTGTATGGTCTGGGCGCTATCAAGGGGCTTGGTGAAGGACCAATTGGCAGCATTCAGGCCGGCCGCGCCGACGGCGAGCCGTACCAGGATATTTTTGATTTTTGCCGCCGGGTGGATCTGAAAAAAGTGAACAAGAGGGCCATGGAAGCCCTGATCCGCTCCGGCGCGATGGACAAGCTGGGCGCCGGGCGCGCCCAGTTGATGGCCAGCATCGACAAGGCCATCCAGCAGGCGGGCCAGCAATCCCGCAACGAGTCCGTGGGCATGACCGATATGTTTGGCGACATGCTGATGGGCGGGGAAGACGGAGACCCTTACTCCGATGTAGCGAATGTGCGGGAATGGCCCAAGAAAGAGCGCCTCAAGGGGGAGAAAGACACCTTGGGCATTTACCTGACGGGCCATCCGTTCGATGAATACGAGAAAGAAGTGCGGCGGTTTGTGCGCTCATCCATTGCTGATCTCAAACCGGCTCGCCAGCCCCAGCGTGTTGCCGGCCTTGTCGTTGCGCAGCGTTCCATGAAAACCCGCACAGGGTCGACCATGGCGTTTATCACTCTGGATGATCGCAGTGCCCGCATTGAGGCTACTTTGTTTTCAGAGGCCTTTTTCGAGAATCGGGAGTTGCTTCAGTCCGACCAGGTCATTGTGGTGGAAGGTCAGGTCAGCCATGATGACTATTCCGGCCAGATGAAGATGCGCGTCAGCTCGGTGATGGACGTTGGTACGGCCCGGCAACAGTTCAGCCGTGGTCTCAAGCTCGCTATTCACGCGGATCAGCTTCAGAACGGCCTGCTGGATAAACTGGACTCCACGCTCAGGCCCTTCCGTTGTGAAGGCAGCCCGGTGTGGATTGAATACAGTAGCGATAATGCCAGTACCCGTATCGAACTGGGTGAATCGTGGCGCGTGCAGCCCGATGACGACCTGTTATTGGAGTTGAAATACCTTGTAGGCGACCAGTCGGTAGAACTGGTCTATGATTGATACTATCCGGCAAGGTTCATCCCGGGTATGGCGGACACGTTGAAAAATTACGTTTTTGTCAGAAAGCGGACTCATACGAAGGTCCGCTTTAGCCAATGCTCAGGCGCTGCTATCTTTGTCCAAAATTCTGGTTTGGCGACTCACATTCTCGCCTTGCAAGCAAATGATGGAACATCATGAACCCTAATTATCTGGATTTCGAACAACCGATTGCCGACCTTGAAGCCAAAATTGAAGAGCTTCGCATGGTGGGAAACGACACCGACATCAACATCACCGACGAGATCAGCCGGCTGCGCAAGAAAAGTGTCAGCCTGACTGAAAGCATCTTCTCGAACCTCAAACCCTGGGACGTGGCACGCCTGGCGCGTCATCCCCGCCGGCCCTATACCCTCGACTACGTTGACATGATCTTTGACGACTTCGACGAGTTGCACGGTGACCGTCGTTATGCGGACGATCAGGCCATCGTGGGTGGTACAGCCCGCCTGGATGGCAAGCCGGTCATGGTGATTGGGCACCAGAAGGGCCGGGAGGTGCGCGACAAGGTAAAGCGGAATTTTGGTATGCCTCGCCCGGAAGGGTATCGTAAGGCCCTGCGGCTGATGGAAATGGCTGAGCGTTTCCGTATGCCGATTCTGACCTTTATCGATACTCCGGGTGCCTATCCAGGTATCGGGGCCGAAGAACGCGGCCAGAGTGAAGCGATCGCCTTCAACCTTGCCGTCATGTCCCGCCTGAAGACGCCGATTATTTCCACGGTGGTAGGCGAGGGTGGCTCCGGCGGTGCTTTGGCCATCGGCGTGTGCGATCAGTTGAATATGCTTCAATATTCCACCTATGCAGTCATTTCACCCGAAGGGTGTGCGTCGATTCTGTGGAAGAGTGCGGAATACGCCTCCCAGGCGGCAGAGGCGATGGGCGTGACCGCCGACCGACTGAAGGATCTTGGGCTGGCGGACAACGTTATTTCAGAACCGCTGGGCGGGGCGCATCGCAGCCCGGAAGAAATGGCAGAATCCCTGCGTGAGACCCTGAGCAAGGGCGTCGCCGAACTCAGTCGCCTGCCGGCCGACGAACTGGTGTCCCGCCGCTATGAGCGGTTGACCCGATATGACACCGGCCGGTAACCCCGGCTTCGGACACAACTGGCCGGAAGCGCTATGTGCTCCGGTCAGGCACCTGCCTGATCATTCACACCTTCGCATTGCCCTCAGCGGCGGTATGGATTCGGTTTTGCTTCTCCATGTTGCCGCCCAGCTGTATGCCCATAACGGCCAGATTTCTGCGGTTCATATCAACCATCAGTTGCAGCCCAATGCCGATCAAACCGAGCGTTTTTGTCGATCGATTTGCCGGCAGCTTGGTGTGCCTCTCGACAGCCGCCGGGTCACCGTCGGCGGTCGAGAATCTCCTGACATTGGCGTCAGTGGTGGTGTTGAAGAAGCCGCCCGGGATGCGCGGTACCAGGTGTTCGAGGAGATTCTGGCTCCAGGTGAGTTACTGTTGATGGCCCATCATGGTGATGATCAGGCTGAAACAGTGCTGTTTCGGTTGTTGCGCGGGACTGGTATGGCGGGGCTGGGTGGTATGCCGGTGACACGCCCTCTGGGTGCTGGTCGGTTGTATCGACCACTGCTCGATTTCAGTCGCGCAGAGCTTCATGGCTGGGCAGTTCAGCACGGTATTGAGTGGATGGAAGATCCCAGTAATATCGATGAGCGCTTTGATCGCAACTTTCTCCGTACGTCGATTTTTCCTCTCCTCAAATCACGCTGGCCGTCGCTGATCAGCCGCATGGGCCATACCGCCCATTCGTGTCGCGAGGGGGACGAGTTGGCCGCAAAGCTGGCGGAAATCCACTTTAAACAATGTGCCGGGCCTTCTGGTGAGCTTTGTTTGAGTGCGCTCGGTGCGCTGTCTCTGGCGGAACAAAAAAACCTGCTGCGCTGGTGGGCAAGGTATTTTCATTACCGGCCTCCCGCGATTGCAGACTGGTCGCAGGTTCTGGAGGATTTTCTGAGTTCGCCGGCGGACAGGGAGCCGGAGCTTCGGGGAACGGGGTTCGTGATTCGACGTTTCCGGGGGTGCCTGTACCTGGTTCCCGAGTTCACGGAATTGCCTGCCGGAAAGCCGGTCCTGGTTCCGGGTCAGGCGCTGTCGTGGGGTGGATGGCGATTGACGCTGGTGGCGTCAGGTAAGCCTAAAACATCGGCGCCGGAAATAAGGGTATCTACGAGGGCAGGGGGCGAACGCATCCGTCCAGCCCCTGACGGCCCGTCGAAATTGTTGAAGAACTGGCTTCAGGAAAAAAATGTTCCACCTTGGGAGAGAGCCCGACTACCGCTGCTTCTTGAGGTGGTGGACGGCCATGAAGACGTGGTCGGAGCTGGCGACTTGTGGGTTTCCGGCAAATACTGTGGAGAGGCCCCGGCCAGTGGCTGGCGGATTGTTGTGGAGCGGGAATGTAATTGAGAAGGTGAGGCCTTTCTGGTAGTCTGGCGTCCCATCTTGAGATGACAATCTCCCTCCTTCACCGAACCAGACAAATCACGGAATCTGCATGACGCGTTATATTTTCGTCACCGGCGGTGTCGTGTCCTCCTTGGGGAAAGGTATCGCATCGGCCTCTCTGGCTGCGATCCTAGAGGCACGCGGCCTGAAGGTCACTATTCTCAAGCTGGACCCGTACATCAACGTGGACCCCGGCACCATGAGTCCGTTCCAGCACGGTGAAGTTTTTGTCACCGAAGATGGCGCGGAAACCGATTTGGACCTGGGGCACTACGAGCGGTTTATCCGCACGCCGATGTCACGCCGGAACAACTTCACTACCGGTCGCGTTTACGAGGAAGTAATTCGTAAAGAGCGCCGGGGTGACTACCTCGGTGGTACGGTTCAGGTGATTCCCCACATCACGGACGAGATCAAGCGTCGTGTGGTTGAAGGCGCTTCTGGCGCCGATGTGGCACTGATCGAAATCGGCGGCACGGTGGGCGACATTGAATCGCTGCCATTCCTTGAGGCCTGCCGCCAGTTGAAGGTGGAAGTTGGCCCGCAGCGTGCGTTGTTCATGCACCTGACCCTGGTTCCCTACATCGCCACGGCCGGTGAGATCAAAACCAAGCCTACCCAGCACTCGGTGAAGGAAATGCGTTCCATCGGCCTGCAGCCGGATATTCTGCTGTGCCGTTCGGAGCACGAAGTGGACGCCAGTTCCCGTCGCAAGATCGCACTATTCACCAACGTGGAAGAGCGGGCGGTCATTCCGCTGCAGGATGCCAAGTCCATCTATGCCATCCCGCGCATGTTGCACGAATTTGGTCTGGACCAGCTGGTTATTGAGCGTTTCAGTCTGGATGCCAGTCCGGCCAACCTGGGTGAATGGGATGCCGTCGTTGAGTCCCTGATGAATCCGGAAGGTGAAGTTACTATCGCCATGGTCGGCAAGTACATGGAGTTGCTGGACGCCTACAAATCGTTGATCGAGTCGCTCCTGCATGCCGGTATCAAGACCCGCACCAAAGTCCGTATGAACTACATTGACTCCGAAGACATCGAGCGCGATGGTACCGGTGCGCTGGCCAGTGCCAACGCTATTCTTGTTCCGGGTGGCTTTGGTGAGCGCGGTGTCGAAGGCAAGATCCGCACGGTGCAGTACGCCCGCGAAAACAAGGTCCCGTACCTGGGTATCTGCCTGGGTATGCAGGTGGCCGTTATTGAATACGCCCGCAACGTGGCGGGCCTGAAAGATGCCCACAGCACCGAATTCCGCGAACACACTCCGGAGCCGGTTGTGGGGCTGATCACGGAGTGGCTGGATGCCAGCGGCGAGAAAGAGGAGCGCACCGAAGAGTCTGATCTGGGCGGCACCATGCGCCTGGGCGCTCAGGACTGCGTGGTCGCTGAAGGTTCCACCATCGCCAACTGTTACGGTCGTAAGACCATCCGTGAGCGCCACCGTCATCGGTTCGAGGTGAACAATCATTTCCTGCCACAGTTGGAAGGTGCCGGCCTGAGAATTTCCGGTCGCTCCACCGACGGCAAGCTGGTTGAGGTTGTGGAAGTGCCTGATCATCCCTGGTTCGTGGCATGCCAGTTCCACCCAGAATTTACCTCCACGCCCCGGGACGGCCACCCGCTGTTCAAGGGCTTTGTTGAGGCAGCCCTGGCCCGTAAAAAGGAATCCTGATCATGGCGCAGAGTACGGTGAACGTCTCGGGAATCGAGGTTGCCAACGATAAGCCGTTCGTGTTGTTCGGTGGCATGAACGTGCTGGAATCTGCCGAAATGGCGATGGAAGTGGCCGAGGCGTACGTCGAGGCTACCCGCAAGCTTGGGATTCCCTACGTATTCAAAGCGTCGTTCGACAAGGCCAACCGCTCGTCCGTGCACTCCTTCCGCGGTCCCGGTCTTGAGAAGGGGCTGCAGATTCTGGCGGACATCAAAAGCAAGTTCGGTGTTCCTATCATTTCCGATGTTCACGAGCCTGAGCAGGCCGCACCTGCCGCAGAGGTTTGCGATATCATCCAATTGCCGGCTTTCCTGAGCCGGCAGACGGATCTTGTCGTTGCCATGGCGGAAACCGGAGCGGTCATCAATATCAAGAAGGCCCAGTTCCTGGCGCCACAGGAAATGAAGCACATCATTGCGAAGTGTGGGGAAGCCGGTAACGACAAGGTGATCCTGTGTGAGCGCGGCACCAGCTTCGGTTACAACAACCTTGTGGTGGATATGTTGGGCTTCGGAATTTTGAAATCCATGAATGTGCCGGTGATGTTCGACGTCACTCACGCCTTGCAGATGCCCGGTGGTCGCGCGGATTCAGCCGGCGGCCGCCGCGCCCAGGTAACCGACCTGGCTCTGGCGGGTATGTCCCAGGGGCTTGCGGGTCTGTTCCTCGAGGCACACCCCGACCCGGATCAAGCCAAGTGCGACGGGCCCTGTGCTCTCCGCCTGAGCCAGCTTGAGCCGTTCCTGGCCCGGGTGAAGGCCGTTGATGACCTTGTGAAGAGTTTCAAACCTATTGATACCGCCTGATTGGCGGTTTTTTGCGTTCCATAAGGACTATGGGAGTGAGCGGGAACGGCCCTACGAAAATGTGCGGAGCCATGGATGGCGGAGCCCAAGCGCACAGGGATGTGCTTGTAGCGTTTTTCGTAGGGCCGTTCCCGCTCGCTCTTACTCCCAATTTTGAAATCAAACTTGGAGACAGAGAAGAATGACCAAGATTGCCAACATTAAAGGCCGTGAAGTACTGGATTCTCGCGGGAACCCCACGGTTGAAGCGGACGTGATTCTTGAGGACGGCACCATTGGTAGTGCGTGTGCACCCTCCGGTGCGTCTACCGGTTCCCGTGAAGCTCTGGAGCTTCGAGATAAAGACGCAAATCGCTACTTGGGCAAAGGTGTTCTGACGGCTGTCGAAGCTGTGAACACCAAAATCCGTGAAGCGCTGATTGGCAAAGATGCCGCAGACCAGCGTGCCCTGGATAACATCATGCTGGAGTTGGACGGCACTGAGAACAAAGCCAACCTGGGCGCCAACGCTATTCTGGCTGTCTCCCTTGCTGCTGCCAAAGCTGCTGCCGCTTCATTGGGCAAGCCGCTGTATGCTCACATTGCGGACCTTAACGGTACCTCCGGCAAGTACAGCATGCCGGTGCCGATGATGAATATCCTCAACGGTGGCGAGCACGCAGACAACAACGTCGATATCCAGGAATTTATGGTCCAGCCAGTGGCTGCGAAGTCATTTGCCGAAGCGCTGAGGATTGGTGCGGAAATTTTCCACGCGCTGAAGAAAGTGCTTAATAGCAAAGGCCTTAACACCGCCGTCGGCGACGAAGGCGGTTTTGCACCGGATCTGCCTTCCAACGAAGGCGCTCTGGCGGTGATCCAGGAAGCGGTGGAGAAGGCCGGCTACAAGCTGGGTACCGATGTGACCCTGGCGCTGGACTGTGCGTCTTCCGAGTTCTACAAGGATGGCCAGTACCAGCTGTCCGGCGAGGGCAAGTCCTTTGATTCCGCCGGTTTTGCCGACTATCTCGCGGGCCTGTGCGAGCGCTATCCGATTGTGTCTATCGAAGACGGTATGGATGAGAGCGACTGGGACGGCTGGAAAGTGCTGACTGAGAAGCTGGGTGACAAGGTTCAGCTGGTGGGTGACGACCTGTTCGTGACCAACACCAAAATTCTCAAGCAGGGTATCGACAAGAGCGTCGGGAACTCCATCCTGATCAAGTTCAACCAGATCGGCAGCCTGAGTGAAACTCTGGACGCCATCAAGATGGCCCAGGATGCGGGTTACACGGCGGTGATTTCCCACCGTTCCGGTGAAACCGAGGACACCACCATCGCCGACCTGGCCGTGGCCACCTGTGCGGGTCAGATCAAGACCGGCTCCCTGTGCCGCTCCGACCGGGTTGCCAAGTACAACCAGTTGCTTCGCATTGAGGAAGCGTTGGATGGCAAGGCTCCCTATCGTGGCCTGAGCGAGATCAAAGGCCAGGGTTAATCGCCTGTTAAGGATACCCTGTCGGCAGGGTGCTGACAGGTAACCGATCCGGAACGGCCATCATGATCCTCAATAGATGAGGCGTGATGGCCTTTTTGTACAACTGGTTAGCAGAACTTGTTGCTAAACTACACTAAGGTCTATACTTACTGTCCGGTTGATGCATCGTAAACGGAATTCGCAATGAAGTTACTCTGGTCCATCATGATTATTCTTATTCTCCTGCTGCAGGTTCGCCTGTGGGTTGGGGAGGGTAGTTTTGCCCAGGTATGGGGACTGGAGAACGCCATTGCCGAGCAGCGCGAGGAAAACGCTGAGCTTGCAGTCCGCAATGAGCGTCTCTATGCGGAAGTGCGCAACCTTCGCGGCGAGAAAGGCGCGGTTGAAGAACGTGCCCGTATGAACCTGGGCCTGATCCGTAACGATGAAACCTTCTTCCTGGTGGTCGAGCAGTAACCCAGCCGCAAGCCAGGCCGATCAAAGCTGACCACGTCCATGAGTAAACCCCGCTATTGGTTGATTGTTCCCGCCGCAGGTTCCGGCCAGCGAATGAAGGCAGACTGTCCCAAGCAGTATCTCAAGCTGGACCATCGATATATCCTTGATATCACTCTCTCCAGGCTACTGGACCATGCCGATTTTTCAGGTTGTGTGGTGGCTATTCGTGAGGATGATCCCTGGTGGCCGGATACCATGGCCAGTTCTGACACACGTATCGATACCTGTGCCGGAGGCGCTGAGCGTGCGGATTCGGTATTGGCTGCACTTGACGCGCTGGCACATCAGGCGGGTGATGACGATTGGGTTCTGGTACATGATGCGGCACGGCCCTGCCTGCATTCCAATGACCTCGAACGATTGCTGACCCAGCTACAGGATCACCCTGTGGGTGGCTTGCTGGCGACGCCGGTGGCCGATACGCTCAAGCTTGTGGCAAGTGACAGTAATCAGGTGGAGACAACCATCGACCGTCGTCATCTGTGGCGCGCACTGACACCTCAAATGTTCCGTTGTGGCGCCTTGAGGCGGGCTCTGGAGGCTGCCATCGCATCAGGTTACCCGGTGACCGATGAATCCTCGGCCATGGAATACGCAGGCAATGTTCCCTGTATCGTGGAGGGTCGACCGGATAATATAAAGATAACGGTGCCCGCTGATCTGGCACTGGCCGGTTTTATTCTCGGCCGCCTCTAGCGGCGAACCTGCATCATCACTGATTGAGAAGGAAATGGCACTATGCGAATTGGGCAAGGCTTTGATGTCCATGCTTTCTGCGAGGGCGATCAGGTCACTATTGGCGGTGTGACGATTCCGCACACCCATGCCCTCAAGGCCCATTCCGATGGGGACGTGCTTTTGCACGCCCTTGCAGATGCCCTGTTGGGTGCGGTGGCCCTCGGTGACATCGGCCATCTGTTTCCCGACACCAGTGAGGAGTGGGCGGGCGCGGACAGCCGGGATCTGCTGCGCCGCGTGATGGAACGTGTTGCCGGTGAAGGGTTTGGTGTCGGTAACGTGGATGCCACCATTATTGCCCAGGCCCCGAAAATGGCGCCCCACATTGAGGCCATGCGGTTGACCATTGCCGAGGATCTTGCGATCCCGGCGAGCCGGGTCAGCGTCAAGGCGACCACCACCGAAAAGCTGGGTTTTACCGGTCGCGGTGAGGGCATTGCATGCCAGGCGGTTTGCCTGCTGGAGCAGGTTTCATCATGACGGATGCTCAGTACGCTTCCAAAGGCTGGCGACTCGACTGGCCAACCTCCTCAGGCTCTCGGGTGGCTTCGGCGCGTATCAAATCCTTACCTGCCGACTTTTTCGTGGATGAAGATCTGTCTCTGCCGGATGACAGTGGCGGTGGAGGAGAGCACCTTTGCCTGCGTCTGGAAAAAGTCGGGGACAACACCGACTACGTGGCTCGGCAGCTTGCTAATATCTGCGGCTGTCGGCATTTCGACGTGGGTTTTTGCGGGCTGAAGGATCGTCATGCGGTTACGCGTCAGTGGTTTAGCCTTTATCGGCCGGGACAGGAAGACGAGGATGCAACGTTCGTCCAGGCGGTGGAGGAACACTGGCCGGTATTGGCACAGTACCGCCAGGCTCGAAAACTGAGGCGGGGCGATCATCAGGGTAACCGGTTTGAACTGGTGTTAAAGGACGTGGTCGGCAACGCATCTGCTATCGATGCGGCTCTGGCCCGGTTGCGGGACCTCGGATGCCCGAATTATTTCGGTTCGCAACGGTTTGGCCATGGCGGTGCCAACCTGGACAGGGCGCTGGTCATGGACCCGACAACACTGAACCGTCGGAGTGGTCGCAATGTCAAAAAACGTGGGCGAGGGCGGTCAACCTCTGGCAGTCGTGACAGTAAGAACGTATTGTACTTTTCGGCGGCACGTTCGTGGTTATTCAACGAGGTGCTCGCCCATCGTGTTGAGACAGGCACCTGGCTGGAACCTCTGGAAGGAGAGCCCGGCGCCTGTGAGAATCAGAACCTGATGGTGACAGGTCCTCTCTGGGGCGACGGTGGCACCGAGGCAGTGTCAGTCCAGGGCGAAATCGAGCGTTCCGTGGTTGCGGGGCACCCGCAGCTGGCAGCGGTGTTTTCAACCACCCGCATGAAGCCTGAACGTCGGCCACTGAACCTGAAACCGGAAGCTCTGGAATGGCATTGGGATGGCGATGATCAGTTGCGGCTGTCATTCCGGCTTGCGCCGGGGCAATACGCAACGACGTTGCTGGACGATGTGTTTGATATAACGGACGCAACCACGTTTATTGGAGAAAATTGTGCGAATTCTGTTGTCCAATGATGATGGCGTTCACTCGCCTGGTCTTCAGGCCCTACACGACGGGCTCCAGGGGCTGGGCCATCTTGAGGTCGTGGCGCCGGATCGGGACCATAGCGGTGCCAGCAATGCCTTGACGCTGAGTCGCCCGTTAACGGTGGAAGACCATGCCAATGGCTTCCGATCCGTGGACGGGACCCCGACAGATTGCGTTCATCTTGCGGTTAACGGGCTGTTTGAAGAGCCGTTTGATCGCGTGGTCTCGGGCATCAATACCCACGCTAACCTTGGCGACGATATCATCTATTCGGGTACGGTGGCGGCCGCCACTGAGGGTAGAAACCTGGGGCTGCCGGCAATCGCGGTATCGCTTGTGAACGAAGGCCGTTTCCACTACGAAACGGCGGCCAGGGTTGTGCGCGCGTTGCTGGAAAGCGATCAGCCGCTAACCCTTGGTCCTCGGTGCATTCTCAATGTGAACGTTCCCGATGTGCCATGGGAAGAGATTGCCGGCTTCCGCGTGACCCGGCTTGGCCATCGCGACCGGGCTGAAGGCGCGGTGCCGATGACCTGTCCCCGGGGCAAGGCCCGTTACTGGATCGGTGCCGCTGGCAAGGGCAGCGACGCCGGACCGGGGACCGATTTCAACGCGGTGCGCGAGAATTACGTTTCGATCACTCCCGTCCACGTGGATATGACACGCCATGAGGTACTGTCGCCACTGCGAGAGTGGGTTGAGTTGCTATCAGGACGGGAGGGACGTTAATGGTGGCAGCGATTGACGGTATTGGAATGACGTCCCGCCGAACCCGAATGCGACTGATACAAAGGCTCAGAGAAGCTGGTATAGCCGATGAGCAGGTGCTGACGGCGATATCCGATGTGCCGCGCCACATATTTCTGGATGAAGCGCTGTCCCACAGGGCTTACGAAGACACGGCACTGCCCATTGGCTACAGTCAGACCCTGTCCCAGCCCTATATTGTCGCGCGAATGACCGAATCCCTGATGCGCCACAAACCCAGGAAGGTGCTGGAGCTGGGAACGGGGTCAGGCTACCAGACCGCGATCCTTGCCAGGCTGGTGGATCAGGTTTTCAGCGTTGAGCGCATCAAACCGCTCCAGGACCGGGCCCGCGACCGGCTTCGCCAGCTTGGCTACCGCAACACCATGCTCAAGCACGCAGACGGGGGGATGGGGTGGCCAGAACAGGGGCCGTTTGATGGCATCATCGTCACCGCAGCACCCCGTGAGATCCCGCCGGAACTGAAAGACCAACTGGCGGATGGAGGCGTTATTGTGGCCCCGATCGGTGAGGGCACACAGATGTTGGTGGAAATGGTACGCCAGGGCGACCGTTTCGAGACCAGGGATATTGAACCGGTGCGTTTTGTGCCCCTGTTGGGCGGGGTTGTACGGTGACGGCAGAACGCCCCTCTGAGTCTTCTGCCGACGTACCTCACTCCCATCATCCCTTTGCGGTATTCCTGAGGGGTATGGCCATGGGGGCGGCTGATATCGTACCCGGTGTGTCGGGTGGCACCATTGCATTCATTACCGGCATCTACTTCCGGTTGCTGGAAGCCATCAATGCCGTTCCACAAGCCTTCTTCCAGCACCTGATCCGTGGGCAGGTGAGGCAGTTCTGGGCGGCGTGTGACGGCACCTTCCTACTGTGCCTGCTGGCGGGGATCCTGGGCAGTATTGCCACCCTTGCGTCCGTGATCAGTCATGCCCTTGCCACCTATCCGATCCTGATCTGGAGTTTTTTCTTCGGCCTGATCGTCGCCTCGGTGTGGCACGTCGGCCGTCAGATTCGTCGCTATGAGCTATTGTTGCTGTTGCCATTTTCGGTGGGAACCGTTTTTGCCTGGTGGGTAACGACCTTGTCCGGCAGCCCGTTGTCGCCCTCAATGCCGGTGTTCTTCGGTGCCGGGGCCCTGGCCATCTGCGCCATGATCCTGCCAGGAATCTCCGGCAGTTTTATCCTGGTGATTCTGGGTATGTACGTCCCGGTGCTGGACGCCATACGTTCCCTGGATCTGGGCATCCTCGTGATTTTCGCTGTTGGCTGCCTGGTCGGTTTACTGTCGGTTGCCCGGCTCATTACCTGGGCGTTCCATCGCTACCATGACCTTGTGCTGGCGTTGTTGACTGGTTTTATGGTGGGGGCGCTGAACAAGGTCTGGCCCTGGAAAGAGACACTAAGCTGGCGTACCAACAGTGCCGGCCAGCAGGTGCCCCTGAACGAAGCAAGCGTCAGTCCGATGGGCTATGCTGAGTTGACCGGTGACGAGTCACAATTACTGCTGGCGATGACCTGTGCGTTAGCCGGTCTGTCGCTGGTTTTGCTGGTGGAATGGGTGGGTAGGAAAAAACAGCCTGGCGCCGCCCGTTAGCTTGGTTTTCTGTTCGCTGTTGTGACGGCGTTCACGGGCGTATCGAGACTAAGTGTTACTTTTTGATCCGTAAGGTTGTTTCGGGCAGTAACAAATGCAACAGATGGGTAACTTGGTTTCATGCCCAAAATGTGCAATAAATTAGCAAGTTACTTAAAACACTTTATAAACCGCCGAATTTTTTATACGAATTACTAATAACGGGCATATTTTTATTCTTTTGAGATTAGTGCGTGGGTTCATCATTGCTGCGACGGCAGTCTTCCCGCGGCTCCCCTTCGGTGCCCCTGCTTCTCCGTGTTCAAAAAAACGGAAGCGTCTCTACACCTTTCTGCTCGTGCTTCTTGGTTCCATGCTGCTGACTGGCTGCAACACGCAGGCAATCTACCGTGATGACCTCTACAACCCGCCGGTGTACTGGGGGCGTCATGTTGTCAAATCCGGTGAAACGCTCTACAGCATCGCCTGGCGTTATGGTCGTGACTACCGGGAGCTAGGCAATGCCAATGGTATAAGCCCGCCTTACCATATCAAGGCAGGGCAGGTTCTCAGGCTGGACCTTCGCGGAAATGTAACATCTACCGCCCACAATGGTGGGAGTAGCAAGTCGTCGGCCTCTCGACCGCCAACCCTCGCCGCGTCGCGGCAGTCTGCTCCCAAACCGGAGCCAAAACCGACAGTCTCGCGACGGCCCGATACCTCGTCACCACTAACAGGTCAGAGCCAGACGGTTTCGAATGTCAACTGGCGCTGGCCCCACGTTGGCACCGTAATTGCAGGATATTCAACATCCGGGAAAGTCAATAAAGGTATTGATATTGCTGGAAAAGCAGGTGATTCTGTAAGGGCGGCGGCAAGTGGTAATGTCGTTTATGCCGGAAGTGGGTTGCTCGGTTATGGCAACCTGATCATAGTGAACCACAACGAGCACTATTTGAGTGCTTATGCTCACAACCGGAAGATTCTGGTGCAGGAAGGGGAGGACGTTAAAGCCGGACAGGTCATCGCTGAACTGGGAAACAGCGGCACGGACAGACCCAAGTTGCATTTTGAAATCCGGAAAAATGGCAACCCGGTCGACCCCGCCCACTACCTCCCGGACCGATGAAACGGATTTGCAGGACAAAGCCTGACGTCCGGCACCGAAAATCAGAGACAACGAAAGACAATAGTCGAGACAAACAATAAAAAAACGGCGGTTCCGGCAACCGTCAACAGCTAGCAATAAATGTCCTGAACAAGAACGCGAAGAACGCAGGCGCTCGCAATAACAAAAAGACGTGGGCGAATTTCCAGGATCATTGAAAGGCGGGGCAAAGAGTTATGTCAGCAGAGCATGAAGAACTCATCATTGATCGTGTTTCAGATGTTGAAGACGCAGACGATCAGCTGTTAGCGGAAGACAAAGTAGAAGAAAAAGAAACGGCGGAAGTGGAAGCCGTTGAAACAGAAGAAGACATCCCGGCCCAGGGTCGATACTTCACCAGCCAGAAACAACTGGACGCCACCCAGCTTTATCTCAACGAAATCGGTTTCTCTCCTCTCTTAACACCCGAAGAAGAAGTGTACTTTGCACGGCTCGCCCGTAAGGGAGAGGAGTCCGGTCGCAAACGTATGATCGAGAGCAATCTGCGTCTGGTGGTCAAGATTGCACGGCGTTACGTGAACCGTGGTCTGACACTGTTGGACCTGATCGAAGAGGGTAACCTTGGGCTTATCCGTGCGGTAGAGAAGTTTGACCCCGAGAGGGGCTTCCGTTTCTCCACCTACGCTACCTGGTGGATCCGCCAGACCATTGAGCGGGCCATCATGAACCAGACCCGCACCATCCGCCTTCCCATCCACGTCGTAAAGGAACTCAACCTGTACCTGCGCGCGGCACGGGAGCTTACCCAGAAGCTGGACCACGAGCCGTCAGCGGAAGAAATTGCGCGCATGGTCGACAAGCCGGTAGCAGACGTTAAGCGGATGCTGGGCCTGAACGAGCGCGTTGCGTCCATGGACACCCCCATTGGTACCGGCGGTGAAAAATCCCTTCTGGATACCGTCGCAGACGAAGGCGCCTCTGATCCCGCCGACCTGCTGCAGGACAACAACATGTGCTCCTGTGTCGAAAAGTGGATCGATCAGCTCAGCGACAAGCAGCAGGAAGTTCTCTCCCGTCGCTTTGGCTTGAGGGGTTACCCCATCAGCACGCTTGAGGAAGTAGGCCAGGAGATTGGTCTGACCCGTGAGCGGGTACGCCAGATCCAGGTTGAGGCGCTACGTCGCCTTCGCGAAATCCTGGAGAAGGAAGGCCTGTCGGGAACCATGCTGTTCAAATAATCGGTTCTGTACCACCAAAAACCGGCCCGCTGTCTGCGGGCCGGTTTTTTTTGCGTTGCCAAATGAGAACCAGCCGGCGTAAGCGTTCGTTTGCTCCCTGTTAAACTTGGATGGCCGGAGGGGGATATGGGTGTCGAACTCCGGTGTAATCAGACATTCAATAATAACGATCAATAAGGAAAGGACGATGAAGAAGGCCCTATCAACAGGATTTGCATCACTGCTGCTGACAGCAGCCCTGACAACACCAGCCGCCGCCCTGACGGTGGAGGGCGTTGACGTGCCGGATACCTACTCGGCGATGGATACCGAGCTCAAGCTCAATGGTGCGGGTACCCGTTCCAAGTGGTTCATGGACCTTTATATCGGTGGTCTGTATGTGCCCGAGACCATCGACGATGGCCAGGCCATTATCAACGCGGACGAGCCCCAGGCCATCACCCTGCACATCATTTCCGGGATGATCACCAGCGACAAAATGAAATCCGCCACAATGGAAGGGTTTGAGAATTCCACAGGGGGAGACCTGGCCGCGATCAAGGACGATGTGGATGCGTTCCTGGATGTGTTTTCAGAAGAGATCAAGGACGGTGACGTGTTTGATCTCGTTTACCTGCCGGGTGAGGGCGTGCGCGTACTTAAGAATAGTGAGGAGCGCGCCACCATTGGCGACCTGGAGTTCAAGAAGGCGCTGTTCGGCATCTGGTTGTCAGATGAGCCTGCCCAGGAAGACCTGAAAGAGAAGATGCTGGGCCAGCGGTAAGCGCCCGGTAGGGGCACCGGTTCCGGTTATCCGGGGCCGGTGTCAGTCCATGTAATCCCGTTTCTGCTTGAATTCGCACAGATCTTCGATGATGCAGGCGCCGCATCTTGGCTTCCTGGCGGTACAGGTGTAGCGCCCGTGAAGGATCAGCCAGTGATGGGCATCCAGCAGGAACTCCTTGGGCACCAGCCGCATCAGGCGCTTCTCCACTTCCAGCACGTTCTTGCCCGGCGCAATCCCCGTTCTGTTCGATACCCGGAAGATGTGGGTATCCACCGCCATTGCCGGTTGCCCGAACGCGGTGTTCAGAACCACGTTGGCGGTCTTGCGGCCCACACCCGGGAGGGCTTCCAGGTCTTCCCGGTTGTCCGGAACTTCCCCGCCGTGTTTTTCAATCAGCGCACGACAGGTCTTGATCACGTTCTCGGCCTTGCTGTTAAACAGCCCGATGGTCTTGATGTATTCCTTCAGGCCATCCACTCCCAGCGCGAGGATTTTTTCGGGTGTGTTGGCTACGGGGTACAGTTTTGCTGTTGCCTTGTTTACACCGACGTCCGTGGCCTGGGCCGAGAGGATCACCGCAATCAGCAGTTCGAACGGGTTGGTATAGTTCAACTCGGTTGTGGGTGTCGGATTGGCTTCCCGCAAACGGGTAAAGATTTCCGTACGTTTTGCCTTGTTCATGGGTTATCCGCTGGCTGAGAAAGTAATGGTCATTGGATGTTCAGGATACATGGCCTGTTACCCGCACTCGCTTGCTACCGGCCACGATGGGCTCCGCCGCCGTACGGCGGGCCTTGAGATGATTATCGATGCCATTCTTCAGCGCGATGAGCAGCCCCAGCCCCACAAAGGCGCCTGGCGGCAGCACCATGAAGAGCACGTCCGGGTACTGCTCCAGCGGACGGATTCCCCAGTCTGCCGCCATGGGGCCCAGCAGGAGATCCATATCGGTAAACAGGGTGCCCTGTCCCACGAGTTCCCGCATGGCGCCGAGTGCAATCAGCACTACCAGAAAACCGATACCCATCATGACACCGTCCAGCAGGGCGGGTAGGGGCGGGTTCTTGGAGGCAAACGCGTCTGCACGGCCCAGAATGGCACAGTTGGTCACAATCAACGGAATGAAGATACCCAGGATCTGGTAGAGCTCATAGGTATAGGCTTGCATCAACAGTTCAGCGCAGGTGACGAAAGAGGCGATGATCATCACGAAGGCAGGCAGGCGCACCGACTCGCTGACAAAGTTGCGGATCAGTGACACTGCCAGGTTCGAGCCCATCAGCACCATCAGCGTTGCCAGGCCCAGGCCGATGGCATTGACGACGGTACTGGTCACCGCCAGAAGGGGGCAAAGCCCCAACACCTGAACCAGGGCAGGGTTGTTGGTCCAAAGCCCGTCACGGATGATCTCTGAGCTGGATTTGGTCGCCATGTTACGAATGCTCCCGTTCTGGTGTCTGGCCAGCGATTTCCTCGGGCGTCAGCGGCGTGCTACGGGGTGACGCGGGTTCATTGAGGATGTCGCGAATGTCACTGCGGTGCTCACGGAAATAGATGAGTGTTTTTTGCACCGCATTAACCACGGCTTTCGGGGTGATGGTCGCACCGGTGAACTGGTCAAATGCCCCGCCATTCTTCCTGACAGCCCAGCGTTCCGGTTCCGGATTGCCAAGGGAGCGACCGGTGAACGAGTGGATCCAGTCTGACTTCTTGGTTTCAATGCGGTCACCCAGGCCAGGGGTTTCCCGGTGGCTGGTCACCCGAACTCCCAGCACCGTGCCTTTCATATCCAGACCCACCAATAGGTGAATGTTGCCAGAATAACCGTCAGGGGCCGCCACCGGCATGATCAACCCGGTAGGGCGGCCATTGCGACGAGCCACCCAGGCCGTGACGGGGTCGTTAGCGTTCATTCCGTTATCCGCCGGAAGCTGCACCGTGTCGGTCAGCAGATGATTGTCGTGCCGGTTTTCCGGAATGATCTCAAACAGCGCCTGTGCTTCCGCCCTGGCGGCCTGTTCCTGTATCCGCTCGGCCGTCATGACCTGGGTGATGGCGATGGTGCCGCCGGTAATGATGGCGAACAGGCCCAGGCCAATGGCGTTGCGACGGATGGACTTTGCGAGTGCTGCCATGGTTTACCCCTGACCCTTGCCGGGAATGCCGCGCCGGGGCTTATGATGCCCGTAGGTACGGGGTGGCGTGTAGTGGTCGATAAACGGCACCGCGAAGTTCATCAGCAGAACACTGAAGGCCACCGCATCGGGGTAGGCGCCCCAGGTGCGGATCAGGTAGATCAGGATGCCAATACCCGCTCCGTAGATAAGCTTGCCCTGATGACTGGACGCGGCGGACACTGGGTCCGTGGCAATAAAGAACGCGCCCAACATGGTGCCCCCAGCCAGCAGGTGCATGGACAGCGGCGCATACAGGTCCGCGTTGCTGCCAAAGGCAAGGCTCATAATCGCGAGGCCCGCCAGCATGCTGACTGGAATGTGCCAGGTGATGATCTTCAGGCCGACAAGAACCAGGCCACCCACGAGGAACGCGGCGTTGACCCATTCCCAGCCCCGGGCAACACCGTCGCCGAAGGTGGGATGGGCAAGCACCTCCGCTGCGGTATGGGTGGTAATCTTGTGTTTGTACTCGTCCAGCGGCGTGGCCATGGTGAAGGCGTCTACCGCTGTCTGCTGGCCGGAGGCGATCATGCTCAGGGTGTCACCAAACCCCGGAGCGGTCTCCCATAGGAGACCGGGCTGCGCCCAATTCGTGGTCATGGCCACGGGGAACGAGATCAGCACCAGAGCGTAACCCACCATGGCAGGATTGAACGGGTTGGAGCCCAAACCACCATAGAGTTGCTTGGCCATGACGATGGCGGCGATGACGGCAACCGCGGACACCCACCAGGGCGCAAACTGAGGCAGGGAAAGACCCAGCAAAAGGCCAGTGACCGCAGCGGTGTTGTCTTTCAGGAAGAAAGCCACCGGGCGCTTGCGAAGCTTGAGGATGGCAGCCTCGGCCGCGAGTGCCACCGCGATGCACCATACCACGTTGACCAGATTGCCCCAGCCAAAGAACAGGGTCAGTGCCAGCAGGCCGGGCAGGGCCGCCAGAATCACCCACAGCATGACCTGTGACGTGGAGCGGGCGTTACGGGCGTGGGGCGAGGACTGTTGCGCAAGTGCCATTAGCGTTGGGGCCTGTTCATCATGAGTCTGTCGTTTGGGTATCGGTGGCCGCCACAGATTGCCGGGCCTCAGCCAGAGCCTCTTCCGCCCGTTTTACCCGGTCGTGGTTCTTGGTGACGGCTCTCTCGAGTTTTTCGACATTGTCCGCACTCTCGGCCCTGGCGTCCTCCAGCATGCTTTGCATGGTGTTGAGCTTGGCGGTGGCCTGGGCAAGCTGCTTCTCCAGGGCGTCAATATCGGGCGCCGGTTCGCTGGCGGCTTTGGTTTCAGCGGCCCCGGCGTTCGTTTCGGCCTGCTGTTGGCCCTTGGCCTTTTTACGGGCAAGGGCTTCCTGTACCAGGGCGGCCTTGGCGGCACGGTCGTTGGCGGGCTGGCCTTCTGCGTCCGCCTTTTCAGCCTCGGCCTGTTTCCTGGCCTGGGCTTCGGCCGCCGCCTTCGCGCGTTCTTTGCGCCGCTGCTCTTTCTCCTGCTGTTCCCGTTCGAGTCTCGCCTGACGGGCTTCAAAGCGTTCACGGGCGCGATCTGCCTTCAGCTGTTCAGCTTGTTGTACCCGTATCTCGCCTTTGGCTGCCCGGTAATATTGCACCAGCGGGATGGAGCTGGGGCAGACGTAGGAACAGGCACCACATTCGATGCAATCGAACAGGTTCAGGTGCTCGGCTTTGTCGAACTCCCCGGCTTTGGAGTACCAGAACAGTTGCTGGGGCAGCAGCTCCATTGGGCAGGCTTCGGCGCACATGCTGCAGCGAATACAGGGCTGTTCCGGAGCCGGTTCCGGTAATTCCGTGGCAGTGGCGGCAATGACGCAGTTGGTGGTTTTGACCACCGGTACGGCTGGCGTTTCCAGGGTATAGCCCATCATTGGCCCACCCAGCACAAGGCGGTGGAGCTTGCTGTTTTCCTGCCCGGCCTGCGCGAGCAGGTGATCGATAGGCGTGCCGATCAGGACCTCGAAATTACCGGGATCGGTAACTGCATACCCAGTGATCGTTGTGACGCGGGAAATCAACGGCTCGCCCCGATGAATGGCGGCGGATACGGCGATGGCTGTGCCCACGTTCTGGCACATCACTCCAATATCCGCTGGAATCCCGCCACTGGGCACTTCCATGCCTGTCAGGACCTGTATCAGCTGTTTTTCACCGCCAGAGGGATATTTGGTGGGGATGACCGCGATCTCTGTCTGGGTGCCGTCCGCGGCCTTCCTGAGCGCTGAGATGGCCTCTGGCTTGTTATCCTCGATGCCGATCACAACTCGCTCCGGGCGCAGTATCCACGCCATGATGCGCAATCCGGCAATGATCTCGCCCGCGTTCTCCCGCATCGACATATCGTCGGCAGTAATATAAGGCTCGCACTCCGCGCCGTTCAGGATCAGCGTGTTTACCTTGCGGTCCCGGGGCGGGCGTAGCTTGATGTTTGTGGGGAAGCCGGCGCCTCCCATGCCGGAAATGCCGGCGTCGCGGATGCGTTCGAGCACCGTTTCCCGGTCCAGATCCCGGTAGTTCGTTACCGGGTTGAGAGGCGCCCACTCATCTTTTCCGTCGGGCTTGAGGGTAATGCACCAGTCGCTCATTCCCGAGGGGTGGGGAACGGGCTGAAGGCTGACGGATTCAATAGTGCCGGACGTCGGAGCGTGAACCGGTACGCCCATGCCGCCGGTTACGTCGGCTATTTTCTGGCCTTTGAGAACTCGATCACCGACTGCAACACAGGCTTCAGCCGGTTCGCCTATGTGCTGCTGCAACGGCAATACCAGAACCTCTGGCAGGCCGGCGCCAGTGATAGGGCGTGATGTGGACAGGTGTTTGTTTTCGGCAGGATGGATGCCGCCGGAAAAGTCCCAGAGCTGTGTCATCAGGCGTTGGCCCCCTGACGATCGGTGGCGATCACACCGGATTTGGGCGGTGTCCAGGTCCAGGAGCGAATGTCGGGCTCTACCGTAATCATGTCGATACAGTCCACCGGGCAGGGTTCCACACACAGATCACAGCCGGTGCATTCGCTCTCGATCACCGTATGCATGTGTTTTGCAGCGCCGAGGATAGCGTCCACCGGGCAGGCCTGGATACACTTGGTGCAGCCGATGCACTCGTCCTCGCGAATCACCGCAACACGCTTGGCCTGCTCCACCCCGTGTTCCGCGTCCAGCGGTTGTGGCTCCACGTCCAGCAAGTCTGCCAGCGCCTTGATGGTGGTTTCACCGCCCGGAGGGCACTTGTTGATGGCATCGCCGTTGGCAATGGATTCCGCGTAGGGACGGCAGCCGGGAAAACCACACTGGCCGCACTGGGTTTGGGGAAGCATGGAGTCGATCTGGTCCACCAGTGGGTTGCCTTCCACCCGAAAGCGCTCTGCGGCAAAGCCCAGCAGACCGCCGAACACAACCGCCAGCGCGAGCAGGACCACTACGGCAATCAGTATGCTCGTCCACATAATACAAACGCTCCGTCAGACGCTGACCAGACCAGTAAAGCCCAGGAAGGCCAGAGACATCAACCCGGCGGTGACCATGCCAATGGCGGCGCCCCGGAAGGCTACCGGAACATCGGCCACGGCGATGCGCTCACGCATGGCAGCAAACAGCACCAGCACCAGCGAAAAGCCGGCAGCGGCTCCGAATCCGTACAGGACAGATTCCACGAAGTTATTGTTCTTGTTGAGGTTAAGCAGGGCAACACCCAGAACCGCGCAGTTGGTGGTGATCAGCGGCAGGAAAATGCCTAGTACCCGATAGAGCAGGGGGCTGGTCTTGCGCACCACCATCTCCGTGAACTGCACCACAACGGCGATGACCAGGATGAACGTGATGGTTTTCAGGAACGCCAGGTCCAGCGGCTCCAGCAGGTAGGTATACGCCAGGTAGCTGCACACCGAGGCCAGGGTCAGCACGAACGTGGTGGCCAATGACATGCCCATGGCTGTTTCCAGCTTTCCGGATACGCCCATGAACGGGCACAGTCCAAGAAACTGAACCAGCACAAAATTGTTCACCAGTATGGTGCTGACCAGGATCAGCAGATACTCAGTCATCAGAGCGCGCCATTACATAATCCGCATGCCGGGCGTGGCGCCCGAATCCGGTGACAGGATGAAAATGTCTTTTCCGCCGGGGCCGGCCGCCAGCACCATGCCCTCTGACATCCCGAACTTCATCTTTCGGGGCTTGAGGTTGGCCACCATCACCGTCAGGCGTCCTTCGAGCTCCTCAGGTTTGTACGCCGACTTGATACCGGCAAAAACGTTGCGCTCGCCCTCTCCAACGTCAAGGGTAAGGCGAAGCAGCTTGTCGGCACCGTCCACGTGTTCGGCTTTGACAATCTTGACGACCCGAAGATCCACCTTCGCGAAATCCCCGAATTCTATTTCATCGGCAATCGGCTCGAGATTAGCTTCCGGGGCCTTCTGTCCTGTCGCTGCGGGCATCTCTTCCTTGGACGCGTCCAGCATTTTCTCGATCTGGGCCATGTCCACGCGGTTCATCAGCGGTTTGAACTTGTTGATGCCGTGGCTTTCCAGCCGCTGATCACGCTTGTTCCAGTCCAGCGGCGCATTCAGGAAGGCCTCGGAAGCCTTGGCAGTTTTCGGCAGAACCGGCGCAAGGTAAGTCATCAGCAGGTGGAACATGTTGATGGCGTTGGTGCAGATGGCCTGCAGGTTGTCGTCCTGGCCGTCCTGCTTGGCGATGACCCAGGGCTGCTCGTCATTCACGTATTGATTGGCGATGTCTGCCAGTTCCATGATTCGGCGCATAGCGCGGCCGAATTCCCGGGCTTCGAAGAAGTCAGCGATCTCATCGCCAGCCTCGATAAATTCTTTCAGCTTTTCATGTTCGGTAACGGTACCGAGCTGGCCGTCAAAGCGCTTGGTGATGAACCCGGCGCTACGACTGGCAATGTTGACCACCTTGCCCACCAGGTCCGAGTTCACCCGCGCGGCGAAGTCTTCCAGGTTCAGGTCCATGTCGTCGACGCTGCCGGTGAGTTTGGCCGCGAAGTAGTAGCGCAGGTATTCCGGATTCAGGTGGTCCAGATAGGTGCGGGCCATGATGAACGTGCCCCGGGACTTGGACATTTTCTTACCATTTACCGTCACGAAACCGTGGGCCCAGACGGCACTGGGCGTGCGGAAACCGGCGCTGTGGAGCATGGACGGCCAGAACAGGGCGTGGAAATTGATAATGTCCTTGCCGATAAAGTGATACACCTCAGCGGTGGAATCCGCCTTCCAGAAATGCTCGAAATCAATGCCTTCCCGGTTGCACAGGTTCTTGAAACTGGCGAGGTAACCAATGGGCGCGTCGAGCCAGACGTAGAAGTACTTGCCGGGTGCATCGGGAATCTCGAAGCCGAAATAGGGGGCATCGCGGCTGATGTCCCATTCCTGCAGGCCCGCATCCAGCCACTCGGCCAACTTGTTGGCCACCTGGGGCTGCAGCGTACCGCTACGAGTCCAGTTCGCGAGGAAGTCCGCAAATTCCGGCAGACGGAAGAAATAGTGCTCGGATTCCTTTTCCACCGGCGTTGCACCGGAAACCGCCGAGCGGGGATTGATCAGCTCGGCTGGGGTATAGGTGGCGCCGCAGGCTTCGCAGTTGTCGCCGTACTGATCCTCGGTCTTGCACTTGGGGCAGGTGCCCTTGATGAACCGGTCCGCCAGGAACATGTTCTTTTCAGGATCGAACGCCTGGGTAATCTTGCGGGTGGCGATGTGGCCGTTTTCCTGCAACTGGCGATAGATGTATTCCGAGAACTGGCGGTTCTCTTCGGAGTGGGTGGTGTAATAGTTGTCGAAGCGGATGTGAAAACCACCGAAATCCTGCTGGTGCTCGTCCCGGATACGATCAATCAGGTTTTCGGAAGAGATGCCTTCCCGCTCGGCACGGAGCATAATAGCAGTACCATGAGCATCGTCCGCGCAAACGTAGTAGCAGTTCTGGCCACGCATTTTCTGATAGCGCACCCAGATATCCGTCTGAATGTATTCCAGCAGATGGCCGAGGTGGATGGGGCCATTGGCGTACGGCAGGGCGCTGGTTACCAGAATATCGCGCTGTTGCTTTGAACTCGCTTGCGTCATGTTGTGGTCCGAACCTTCATTCGTCAGGAGTTGGGCGTTCGCGTTTACCGGCCTTGCTCCGGGTAAAGAACCCTTATGGCCAGAAACGGGCACAAATGATACCTTCCGAGCAGATAATTTTCACCCGAAACACCTGTTTCCGCGCTAATAAATGCGCGTGACGTTAGACCGGAGATTCCGATGGCACAGATTTCACAGCAGGCACTGGAAACCGCCGTACAACAGTACCGCGACCCCTACCTGGGCAAGGACCTGTATGAATTGGGTGCGGTGAAATCCCTGACCGCGGACGACAGCGGCAAGGTCACCGTGATGATCGAATTGCCATACCCGTCCAAAGGCATCGCCGGCGCCCTGAAAGAGCTGCTCACCAACGCCCTCGACGACGTCGATGGCGTTGAAGGCGTGGATGTCCACGTGGGACAGAAAATCCACTCTCACAAAGGCCAGAAAGACATCCAGTCCGTTCCCGGCGTCAAGAACATCATCGCAGTGGCCTCCGGCAAGGGCGGCGTTGGCAAATCCACCACCGCCGTCAACCTCGCCCTGGCGCTGCAGGCAGAAGGCGCCCGCGTGGGCATCCTCGACGCAGACATCTACGGCCCCAGCATCGGTATGATGCTGGGCGTTCCCGAGGGCAAACGCCCCGACACCCGGGAAAACAAATACTTCGTCCCCATGGAAGCTCACGGCCTGCAGGCCAACTCCATGGCCTTCGTCGTTACCGAGAAAACCCCCATGGTCTGGCGCGGCCCCATGGTCAGCGGCGCCGTCATGCAACTGCTGCAACAGACCCTGTGGAACGAACTGGACTACCTCATCCTCGACATGCCCCCGGGCACGGGTGACATCCAGCTCACCATCGCCCAGAAAGTCCCGGTAAACGGCGCCGTTATCGTCACCACACCCCAGGACATCGCCCTGCTGGACGGCAAAAAAGGCATCGAAATGTTCCGCAAGGTGGACATATCCGTGCTGGGCGTGGTGGAAAACATGAGTGTCCACATCTGCAGCAACTGCGGCCACGAAGAACCCCTCTTCGGCCACGGCGGCGGCGAACGCATCGCCGAAGAATACGACACCACGCTGCTGGGCCAACTCCCGCTGCACCTGACCATCCGCGAACAGACCGACGGCGGCACCCCATCTGTGGTGGCAGAACCCGATTCGGAAGTGTCGAGACGCTACAAGGACATTGCCCGCCGGGTAGGTGCAGAACTTTCCACCCGTGAAAGAAACCTGACGGGCTCTATCTCCAGTGTTTCCGTAACCGAACACTAGGCGAGCCCCACCAAAGTTTGATCGCGGCTGTGGAAAGAACGGGTTTGAAACTGTGAAAAACATGGATGTTTTTCTCAAGCCTACATGGACGTATCCACGGCGTGTTTCGAACCCGTTCTTTCCATAGCTGCAGCCCCTACGGCCGCATCGGAGAGACCTGTCAAAATTAGCGACTAGGCCTTCGACAGTCATTAAGTGAACAGGTAAACTACCGCCTCTCTTTTTTATGGATACGAGACGTCACCCATGAGCATCAAATCCGACCACTGGATTCGCCGGATGTCCCGGGATCAGGGCATGATCGAACCCTTTGAATACGATCAGGTCCGCGAAACCGAAAAAGGCCGCGTAATCTCCTACGGCACATCCAGCTACGGCTACGATGTCCGTTGCAGCAACGAATTCAAAATCTTCACCAACGTCCACTCCGCCACCGTGGACCCGAAGAACTTCGATGAAAACAGCTTCGTCAACTACACCGGCGACGTCTGCATCATCCCGCCCAACTCCTTTGCCCTGGCGCGCACCGTGGAATACTTCCGTATCCCCCGCAGCGTGCTGACCATCTGCTTGGGCAAATCCACCTACGCGCGGTGTGGCATCATCGTCAACGTCACACCACTGGAACCCGAGTGGGAAGGGCAGGTCACCCTGGAATTTTCCAACACCACCAACCTGCCGGCCAAAATCTACGCCAACGAAGGCGTCGCCCAGATGCTGTTCTTTGAGTCTGATGAAATCTGCGACACCAGCTACAAAGACCGGGGCGGAAAGTACCTGGGGCAAACAGGCGTGACCCTGCCGCGAACATGAGTGGCAGTGCCGCAGGGGCGATTCCGGAAAGTGACATCGTCAGGAGAGAGCCACAGTGAACGCCAATCAGTTTCTGAAAGCGGTCTCACAACTGCAGGGCTGGCGGGAATTTACTTTCCTGATGGCCCTTGCTGAGCGCTCCTTCCCCAATTACGCCCTGTTTGCGGACGCCGTTGGGCTGAAAACCGGTGCAAAAATGCGCCAGTTGCTCGATCTTGGCTGGGAGATGCTGCAAAAGGACAGTTCCGAAGCGGCCATTCCCCAGCTATTGGCAAAGCTCGAATCGCTGTCGCCAGACGTGAACGCCTATGACGCTTACGGAGTCTATCCGGCGTTTGATTTCTGCCAGTTGCTGGAGCAAGCGTTGCTGAACCGACTCAATCCGGGCAAGCACCGTGCAACCGACGCCTCCCAGATGGCCACCGCGACCGTCATGAACTTTGTTGAGCTTTCCGAAGGCGAAGACCTGGAAGAAGATGAGCTGGTCAGGCTATTGGACCAGCATCCGCTGATGAAAGAAGACAAGGTATTCCAGCGCGACCTGATCCTGGCCCTCAAACGCCAGCGCACGCCCACCAGCCAGTTTGTTGAACGCATCCACGGTGATGCCGCCAATGACGGTGTGAGCAACCTGGGCATCTCGCTGAGCGACTGACCGGCAACGCTGCTGGCTCTGGCCTACACTTGGGTGACAATCCGTTCTAATCCGGTACAGAAAAGCATCATGAAACTCTCTTCCTTTGGTCGGAAATTTACCGCGGATGCGGGAATCACCTCCCTGATGGATGACCTTGGCAACGCCCTGGCGTCAGGCGACGACATGATCATGATGGGTGGGGGCAATCCCGGCCATATTCCCGAGATCCAGGCTCGGGTCCAGAAGATACTGGCCGACATGGCCCAAAGTGATGGTGATACGCGCAGGCTGGTTGGCATTTATGACCCGCCCCAGGGAGAGAAGCAGTTTATTGCCTCGTTGGCTGAGCTGTTGAATCGGGAATACGGCTGGGGATTGAAACCGGAAAATATTGCCCTGACCAATGGCAGTCAGGCCGCGTTTTTCATGCTGTTCAATATGTTCGGTGGTGATTATGGCGATGGGGTGCACAAGCATGTCCTGCTGCCGCTGGCGCCGGAGTATATCGGCTATGCCGATGCCGGTATTGAGCCCGGGCTTTTCCATGCCGTGCAGCCGGATATCTCATTCACCGACGCCCATGAGTTCAAATACCGGGTGGATTTCGATGCGGTCGAGGTGACGGCTGAAACCGGCGCCATCTGCGTTTCCCGCCCCACGAACCCCACCGGAAATGTCGTCACCGACGAAGAGCTGGCACGGCTGGAAGCCATGGCTCGCCAGCATGACATCCCGCTGATTGTGGATGGAGCCTACGGTACGCCATTTCCAAGCTTGCTGTTTGTGGATGCGACACCCCACTGGAACGACCAGGTGATCCTGTGTCTGAGCCTGTCCAAGTTCGGCCTGCCGGCCGTGCGTACGGGCATCGTTATTGCGGCGGAGCCGGTGATCAAGGCCTTGTCGGGCATCAATGCCATCATGAATCTGGCCACCGGTAGCTTTGGCGCCATGCTGGCGGAGCCTCTGGTGCGCTCAGGAGAGATCCTGTCGCTCAGCCGGGACGTGGTCTGCCCGTTCTACAAGGCGAAAATGGAGCGGGCGGTGGCGGTGTTCCGGGATGCCATGGGTGAGGACAGCTGTCGCTGGTATGTCCATAAACCCGAAGGCGCCATGTTTCTCTGGCTCTGGTTCCCGGGGCTGCCGATCAGCAGTCTGGAGCTGTATCAGCGGCTGAAAGCGCGGGGCGTACTGGTGGTGTCGGGGCACTACTTCTTCCCTGGTTTGCCGGAAGACGGCTGGAAGCACCGCCACGAATGCCTGCGGGTGACCTACTCACAGGACGATGAGCGCGTGGCGGAGGGGCTGCGAATCATAGCGGATGAAGTAAAGGCTGTCTGGGCGACGGCCAGCCCGTAACTCACCGCTCTAGCGGCCCACCTTGGCGTCGCTGATGGTCAGTTCGTACTCGCTGCCGTCAGGTTCCACCTGGAGGAAGCGAATCAGCAGATAGTCACGCTCTGGTGCGAACCACATCAGCGACTGGCGCTTGCTGTCGCTGTCGCGGACTTTCTCGGCCTTGAGTGTGCGGATGTCGTCGCCGTTGATGCGCACGGTCTCCTCGTCAACCACAGCGAACCTGTCGGTGTCGTAGTCGCCCTTGTCGATGACACGGTATTCCATCTCGCGCTTGCCGGCCTTGATGTCCTGGCTCAGTTGCAGCTGGTAGCCCATGGGGTCCAGGGCGCCTTCCTCCAGCGTCATCGAAAACTTATCGCCTTCGTGATGCCCACTGACCACGTTATTTTCCCAGTCAAAATCGATCGCTTCCTCACGGTCTCTGATGAAGAGGCCGGACAGCTTATAGCGGTAGCGCAGTGGAACCACCTGATTATCTTCCCAACGAAAGATCAGTGATTCGTCGATATCGGCGACAAACGAATCCACGTCCGTTCGGAAACGCCAGGTGCCATCGTCCCGTTGCTCCAGGCTGCGGCGGGCATCACCATTGAGAGAGATGCCCTTGTCCAGGGACGCGTTGTAGCTGAGCTTCATGGGTTGGAGGGTAACGTCCTCCGGCTCGTCCGAGGCGTGTGCGAGCGTGGCTCCGAGAAGCAGCGCCCCGGTTAACAGGGCGGGCAACGCTGTGAGGCTGAATTTCAGGGGCATGCGACTCCTCCGGTTGCAATGGCAGATCTGTCACTGAACAGTCTAGCGTGACTGGTTGCTTCCGGAGATGACGATAAGTTTACTCAGGCCGAGGCCGCTTAGTTCTCGTCCGGAAGTACCACCGGTCGATTCAGTGGCTGACCGTCGAACACCACGTAGTCGGTGCCCAGTTGAATGCGTCCCTCACAGAACCAGCGCACGACGATTGGGTAAAGCACGTGTTCTTTCTCCTGGACTTTCTCGGCCAGGGATTCCGGGGTGTCGTCCGGGGAGATGCTCACTTCTGCCTGGGCAATCACCGGCCCGCCATCCAGTTCTTCGGTGACAAAATGAATGGACACGCCGTGGGTTGTTTCGCCAGCGTCCAGTGCACGCTGATGGGTCTTCAGCCCGGTGTACTTGGGCAGCAGGGAAGGGTGCACGTTGAGCATGGTGCCACGCAGTGCCCGCACGAAATCCGTGGTCAGGATGCGCATGAAGCCCGCCAGGACGATCAGGTCCGGGTTGTGGCGGCGAATCTCCGCCATCAGTGCGCCGTCGAACTCCTCGCGGGAACCGTAATGGGTATGATCCACGGTGAAGGTGTCGATGTTGGCCTGGGCTGCCCTCTCCAGAGCGAAGGCGCCAGGGCGGTTGCACCCTACCGCAACGATCTGGCCGGGAAAGTCCCGCTCCCGGCTGGCATTGATGAGGGCCTGGAGGTTGGTGCCGCTGCCGGAAGCCAGGACCAGGATGCGTGGGGCGGTTACGGAATCTGCCTTCATGCCGACAACAGCCCTGGTGCATAACGTACTGATGCAGAGGCCGTGGCGTCGTCAGAGGCTTCAATGATGCCGACCTGCCAGACTTTTTCGCCCAGAGCGTTCAGCGTATCGAGGGCCAGTTCGCGCTGGTTGGCAGGGATACATACAACCATACCGACGCCACAGTTGAAGGTGCGGTACATTTCTTCGCTGGCAACGCCGCCGGCATCTTTCAACCATTGGAAAACCGGGGGCAGCTGCCAGCTGTCCGTATCGATGGCCGCAACTATGCCGTCAGGCAGAACCCGGGGAATGTTCTCCGGAAGGCCGCCGCCGGTAATGTGGGAGAGCGCACGAACGTCCACTTCGCGGACGAGCTGGAGCAGGTTTTTCACGTAAATGCGGGTGGGCGCCATCAGGGCATCCGCGAGGGTAACGTCGGCAACCGTCTGGTTCAGGTCAGCGTTACTGACTTCCAGAATCTTGCGGATCAGGGAGTAACCATTGGAATGCGGGCCGGAAGAACCCAGGGCGAGCAGAACGTCGCCAGCCTGCACGTGGCTGCCATCAATGATCTCGCTGCGCTCCGCCACACCGACACAGAAACCGGCCAGATCGTAGTCGTCCCCTTCGTACATGCCCGGCATTTCCGCGGTCTCGCCGCCCACCAGGGAGCAGCCGGCCTGTTCACAGCCAGCGCCAATGCCGTCGACAACCTGGGCGGCCACGTCCACATTCAGCTTGCCGGTAGCGTAATAGTCCAGGAAGAACAGGGGTTCGGCCCCGCCTACCACCAGGTCGTTGACGCACATGGCCACAAGGTCAATGCCAATGGTGTCGTGCTTCTGAAGTTGCATGGCAAGTCGGAGTTTGGTGCCGACACCGTCAGTACCCGACACCAGCACGGGCTCATTATAGCCGGGAGGAATAGCCACCATGGCGCCAAAGCCACCGAGGCCGCCAAGGACTTCCGGGCGACGTGTGCGCGCCGCGGTATTCTTGATGCGGTCGACGAGTTCGTTACCGGCATCGATATCAACGCCGGCATCACGATAGGTGAGGGAGGGCTTCTGTTCGCTCATGGTGTGCTTAACCGTTTGGACAGTGGGACAGGCGGCGGATTTTAACAGGTGCGGAACGGCGCTCCAAATGCAATTGCCCCGTTTGTCACCCTTAAGGCAGTGTGACACCGGATTGACTTTCTGCAATCCCGGTTAGCTACTCACACCAGGGGGCTTGGTGTATCCTATGCGCCATTAAGACGAATCGCAGGGTGTTTCATGCCAGACTCAGGAAAAATCTCGATGCAGGCAGCGCGGATAGTCCGTCAGTCACTCCGGTTGTTTGGCGTACTGGCGCTGATGGCCGCGCCAGCGGCAGCTGTTACCGTCACCGGCCTTTACTCGGTGGAAGTGCCCGTCGCTGGCTCCCAGCCGCAGGAACTTGAACAGGGCTATGCGGACGGCCTGAGCCGGGTGTTTGTGCGCGTTTCCGGTACCCGCGACGTGCTGCGCAACGAAGGCGTTGAAGAGCTTCTGGCGAACGCCGAGTCGCTGCTTCAGTCCTACCAGTTTTTACGCTCCGACACGGGAAATCATAGGCTACGGATGAGCTTCGGCGCGGTCGGCGTCAATCGTGCGCTGGCGTCCGCGGATGCACCGGTGTGGGGCGCGAATAGGCCGCTGACGCTGGCCTGGATCGCGGTCGAAGAAGGCGGGCGCCGTACCCTGGTCCATCAGGGAAACGACAGTACCGGGACGGGCGCCGATGAACAGTGGCGTCGCGTTTTTCAAGACGCGGCGGTTGACCGGGGTTTGCCGGTGGGTCTTCCCCCAGCAGGGTACCGGGACGACCGTGAACTGTTGTCGGACATATGGGGCCAGTTTACGTCCAGTGTCCGCAGATCGTCTGAAGATATGGAGCATGACCTGATGTCATTGGTACGGGTCAGCCGTTCAGGATCACAGTGGCGCGCCGGATGGGTGTTCGACGGTATGGGGCTGGATAGTACAGAGCAGTCGGTGACCGCTGACACTCCTCAAGCTCTGGCCGCTGCCGTTGTCGGGCGCTGGGCGGAAATGTTTGCCGATCGTTATGCGGTTGCGGGCAGTGATGTCGGCGAGTCTCCACAGGTGGACATCGTTGTGCATGGAGTCAGTAATCTGAAGGATTACGCCCGTGTGAACGGGGTTCTCAAGAACCTGTCGCCCGTGGTCGATGCGGGTGCCACCAGAGCGAGGAAGGACCAACTGACGCTCAGGGTTGCGTTTTCAGGGGAGATGGAGCAGTTGAAGCAGTACATTGCCCTGGACCCGCGGTTGGTTCCGCTTTCAGAGGCCGAGATCTCCCGCATGCCCTCCGGTGATGAGAGTCAACCCGGTGGGCAGGAGCAGGTACAACCGGTGCAGCAGGCTCCGCAAGGCGGCATTGCGCTCGCAGAACAGAGTACAGAAAGCGCTGCGGCCTCCGCGAACCCGTTGTTCGTCTACCAACCGCTGTTGGCAAATGAGGAAGAATCAGAACAGGCATTCGAGTCACTCTACCAGGTGCTTCATTACCGCTGGCAGCCTGCTTCCATCGTCGAGTCGGAAGACGGGGAATAATATAGCGGTGTTCGGTATTTGGGGAGTCATGACATGACGCACCGCTGGCGCTGGATTCCAAATGCGCTGACGTTTTTGCGCATTTTACTGATCGCTCCTTTTGCCGCAGCGCTGATGGCCAAAGAATACCGTTTCGCCCTGATGATATTTTTTCTGGCATCTGCAACGGATGCCTTTGACGGGTTCCTTGCGCGTCATTACAACTGGCGAACCCGGCTTGGCGCCATTGCCGACCCACTGGCCGACAAAGCACTGCTGATCACCGCTTATCTGATGCTGGTTCTGACTGACGTACTTCCAGCCTGGCTGTTCTGGTTGGTGTTGGGCCGGGATCTCCTGATCGTCTGTGGTGGGTTGGCGTTTCATTATGGTGTCGGTCGCTTTGAGATGCAGCCGAGCCTGCCCGGCAAACTCAACACCCTGATCCAGATTCTGGTCGCCCTCGCGATCATCATTCTGCTGGCGGATTTGCCGATGCAACCGTGGGTTATGGACGTTGGCATTTTGCTGGTGGCGGCTTCAGCCATTTTCAGTGGCGCTCACTACATCGGCGTTTGGGGTCTGAGGGCATGGAGGGCAAAAAGACAGTGAGTGCGTCGCAGTTGGTGTTGGGGGTCAAACTTCGAGACGATGCCCGTTTTGACAATTTTCATGGCAGCCGGAATGCCGACGCCGCGGCGAGGCTTAAATCCGCCTGCGAACAAGCCGGTGCTGTGCCCGTCATCGCCGTCTGCGGCGACGCTGATACCGGTAAAAGCCATCTGTTACAGGCGGCCTGTCATCTGGCAGAGCAAAACCAACAGAGTGCGGTTTGTGTCAGCATGGAAGAGTTGTTGCCACTGGGGCCTGACGCGCTCTCAGGGCTTGAAGGCCAGTCGGTCATCTGCCTGGATGACCTGGATCTCATAGCGGGCCAGGAAAACTGGGAAGAGGCCATCTTCCATCTGTACAATCGGGTCAGTGACCATGGCCACCTGATGGTCGTCAGCCTGTCGGAGCTCCCGGCGTCACTGCCATTCGGGTTGCAGGATCTGGTGTCCCGGTTGAGTCATGGTCTGACCATTCAGCTGGGGATCCATCGCGACGATGATCGCCTGAGAATACTGATGGCGAGGGCGGAACAGCGCGGCCTTGTCCTCAGTGACGATGTGGCTGTATTCATACTCAGACGAGCACCCCGGAAGCTGGCTGATCTACTGGCGATTCTGGATCGCCTGGATGAAAATTCATTACGCGCCCAGCGGCGGCTGACGATCCCGTTCGTTAAGTCGGTGTTGGGCTGGTAGGGCGTTATATTCGCAGGGAAACTGTCAGAGGAAGCAGCATGAGACGAGTAGTGTTTAACCAGAAAGGTGGCGTCGGCAAGTCCAGTATCACCTGTAACCTGGCCGCGATCAGCGCTGCCCGGGGCAAACGAACACTGGTTGTCGATCTTGATCCCCAGGGTAACTCCACCCACTACCTGCTAGGTAGGCCTGCGGGCGAGCTCAAGGATACCGTTGCCGACTATCTTGAGCAGACGGTGGCGTTTACCGTGTTCAATCGGCGCGCGGACGAATTTGTCCACGCCTCTCCCTTCGACAACCTGTTTGTTATGCCCTCCAGCCCGGAACTGGATTTTCTGGAGCGCAAGCTGGAAGCCAAGCACAAGATCTACAAGCTGAGGGAAGCGCTGAAGAAGCTTGGTGAGTCGTTTGACGAAATCTACATTGATACGGCGCCGGCGCTCAATTTCTACACTCGATCGGCATTGATTGCGGCGCAGCGCTGCCTGATCCCTTTCGATTGCGATGATTTTTCCCGTCAGGCCCTCTACAGCATCCTTCACGAGATCCAGGAGCTGCAGGAAGACCACAACGAAGACCTCGTGGTCGAAGGTATTGTCGCGAACCAGTTCCAGCCCCGCGCCAGCCTGCCAAAGAAGCTGGTGCGCGAGCTGATGGACGAGGGCCTGCCCGTATTGCCGGTGAGGTTGTCCAGTTCGGTGAAGATGAAGGAGTCGCACCAGAGCCGGCAACCGTTGATTCATATGGCACCGAAACATCCGCTGACACGGCAGTATGAAGACCTGTATCGAGTGCTTCATGGCGAAACCGTTGAACTGGAACCCCTGGCAGATTAAGAGTGAGCATATCTATGGCGAATTCGTCCGACCATACCGCCCGTGTCGCGGATAGTCTGCTTCAGATAGAGATTGAATTGCGGCGACTCGATGCGTGGGAGAGCGAGCCGCCATCGCCAGAGGCGCTGCAGAGCGCCCAGCCATTTGCCGTGGACACGCTGGAGTTTACCCAGTGGCTGCAGTTCGTCTTTGTCAGCCGCATGAAAGCGTTGATTGAAGGCGGCCACCCCCTGCCTCAGGTGTCCGGTATGGCACCGATGGCGGAAGAGCACTTCCGGGGCCGGGAAGAGTCAGGGACCGTCCTGATTAGCGAGTTGGCAGAAATGGACCGCCTGCTGTCCGGTCAGCCCTGAGTGTAGAAATGGGGTCTCCGACCGATTCAGTCGTGTATGTCCAGGCGCATGGACAGGTCCACCGCCCGGACATCCTTGGTCAGCGCTCCGATAGAAATGTAGTCAACCCCTGTCTCGGCAATCGGTACCAGCGTCTCGCTGCTGATGCCGCCCGATGCTTCCAGCTTTGCGGCGCCCGCCGTGCGGACAACCGCCTGACGCATGT
Source organism: Marinobacter salarius (assembly GCF_032922745.1). Taxonomy (NCBI): domain Bacteria; kingdom Pseudomonadati; phylum Pseudomonadota; class Gammaproteobacteria; order Pseudomonadales; family Marinobacteraceae; genus Marinobacter; species Marinobacter salarius. The sequence continues at coordinate 3,605,751 of NZ_CP136693.1, read as the reverse complement.
CCGCCAGTGAGAATTCATCCAGCATAATGATATCCGCGCCTGCGGCCAGGGCCTGATCCAGTTCGTCCAGGTTTTCGGTTTCCACTTCTACCGGTCGGCCAGGGGCAATGCGGCGGGCCTCGCTGACTGCATTGGCAATAGAGCCACAGGCGGCAATGTGGTTTTCCTTGATCAGAAAGGCATCCCACAGACCAATGCGATGGTTATGGCAGCCACCACAGGTAACCGCGTATTTCTGCGCCAGCCGCAGGCCCGGCAGGGTCTTGCGGGTATCCAATAGCTGGACACCGGTATGGGCGACACGGCGGGCATGGCCGGCACACGTGGTGGCAACGCCGGACAGCAGCTGCAGCCAGTTCAGGGCTGAGCGCTCGGCGGTGAGCAGGCTGCGGGCTGGGCCTTCCATGGAAAACAGCGATTGGCCGGGGCTTGCCTCGTCTCCGTCTTGCACCTCCCAGCTCAGGGTGACCCCCGGGTCCACCTGCCGGAACACCTCCTCAACCCATGCGCGTCCGGCAATGGTTGCGGCATCCCGGGTAATGACATGTCCGCGACTGATGCGCGCCTGCGGAATCAGCATGGCAGTAATGTCGCCATCTCCAATGTCTTCACGCAGGCTTTGTGCAACGGTTTCGATGCGGGACTGACGAAGCAGTTCGGCTGGGATCATGGCAGAGTTTCCGGTCGTTCAGTGGCGGTTTTGAGGCACATTGGGTGTGCGGATGTGATTCTATAGGCCTTCGCCAGATTCGCCAAACCTGGAAGGGTGGGGTGCTAAACTGTGACAACCATCACTTAAACACAAAAGGTGACAAATTCTGACACAAGGTGACGTGGGTAAGGCCTAAGATGTGCAATAACACATTTCTCCAGACACCACCCGGAGCAGCCGAATGGCGCAGGATAACAAGGTTGTAAGTCTCAAGAGCCAGAAGCTTCCTGACAGGTTTTCCCTGCCGGGCTCTCTGGTACGCCTGCGTGACGTATCGGGTCAGTCACTGAAGTCTGTGCTGTCTGGTTTTTTCGACAAGGCGGATGACGCGCTCTTTGAGCTGGCGGACAAGGCTGGAAGCAACCAGGACCAGACTGCTTACTTCGACGCCATGCGTGAGTTGAGGCTGCGGCGCAAGAATATGACCGTGTCCGTGCTGCAGTATGTCAGCCGTGCTTTCAATGACATTGGTTCGTTCAAGCCGGGTGGTGGCAGTGGCACCCTGGATGAGGTGGATCAGGACTCGCTGGCGTTGCTGGACCATTCCGATCTGGAGCAGCAGGTCGCCATCGACAACCTGATCAACAAACTCCGCAACCAACACGCGGAGGTAATACGCCTGCTGAATGTGCGGGTTGCTCATCTGCTGCCCTCGGTGCGTCTGGAGGACAGTCAGATGCCCCTGAGCCCGGAGGTGATCTGCGGAGGGGTTGCGGAAGCCTGCTCTGACCTGGATATCGATATCCGTGCCAAGCTGGTGGTGCTTAAACTGTTCGACCGCCTGCTCGTGGGTGTTCTGGGCGATTTTTACAAGGATGCCAACAAAACACTGATCGCCGAAGGGGTGCTGCCCGACATGCGTCGCCCGCCGGTCGGTGGTCAGAGCGCGTCTGGAAACTATGCCCCGGCTGGGGGACGGACCACCGGGACGCTGTCAGCACGCTCGGAATCAGATGCGTCGGGGCCGCTCACTGCGCCGTCTGACGATGTGCGGGCAACGTTTTCGGAACTGAGTGCCCTGTTGCACCAGGGGCAGAATTCGACGGAGTACGGCACAGAGAGCAGTGGGCCACCCAGCGCAGGCGCGCTCGATACCCGCACACTGATGGCGCGGCTTCACGAAATTCAGTCCCAGTCTGTCCATTGGGGGCAGGGTGAGGTTGTGCCTCTGTCAGAGCAACTACAGCAGGTATTCCGGTCGGACGCCGGGAGAAAACATGACGTCGGCCAGGTGGACAGCGACGTCATCAATCTGGTGTCCATGTTGTTCGATTTTATCCTGGAGGACCGTCAGCTACACCCGGTAATGAAGGCCGTGATCGGGCGCCTTCAGATTCCCGTGCTCAAGGTCGCTCTGAGCGACAACAATTTCTTTAACCGGGGTGGGCATCCGGTACGGAAGCTGCTGAATGAGCTGGCCATGTCCGCTATCGGTTGGACTGAGAAAAAGCCCGGCCAACGTGATCCGCTACGAGACAAGATCGAGTCGGTGGTCGATCGCGTGCTTAATGAATTCACCGACAACGTCGATATTTTCAGTGAGCTGCTCAGCGACTTCGGCCATTTCATGGATCTGGACCGTCGTCGCAGGGAGCTTGTGGAGCAGCGTCTGCGTGATGCAGAGGAAGGCAGGGCCAAGCAGGAGAGGGCATCCAAGGCGTCTGAGAACCTGCTGAACGAACAGATTACCGGTCGGGATTTGTCTCCGCCGGTTGTCACGCTATTGAATGAGGCGTGGGCCAAGTATCTGCAGTGGATCGTGTTGCGTGAGGGTGAAGACAGTGAGCGCTGGGATGAGGCATGTGACCTGACCCGGCAACTCATCTGGAGTGTTGATCCCAGGCCCGTCGACAACAACACCCGCAGCGCGTTGCTACGGTCGATTCCGGGAATCGTCGACGGTCTGAGAAACGCCCTGCAGGAAATTTCGTGGGACCCGTTTGCGACCGACGCCGCCATAAGAGACCTTGAGCTGGCACACGTGGATGTATTCCAACGCCTTGCCACCACGACACGTCCTATCGTCGCGCCCGAACCTGAACCCCAGGCTGCGCCCAAAAAGGTGGAGGCGGAACCGTCTGTGGTCTCCAAGAGCCTGCCGGATGCAGCGCCCAAAGCCCCGGAAAAAGCGGAGCCGTCTTTTGAGGGTGTCGTATCAGACGCCTCAGGGGCCTCGGACGTCGCCATGTCTGCAGCCGTTGGGCCTGCAAGCCCTGAAAAACCGGCCGTAGAGGCATCGGTGGAGAGCTCCGTCGAAAACGTCGAGCTTCAGTGGCTGGAGCGGGCTGACGGCCTTCGTGTTGGTTCCTGGATCGAGCTGACCCGTGATGGCAACAAAACCCGCTGCAAGCTGGCGGCGTTTATCAAGGCGACGGGCAAATACATCTTCGTTAATCGCAGTGGTGCCAAAGTGGCTGAATATCAACGTGAAAACCTGGCACGGGCTCTCGCAGCGGACGAGATCTCCATGTTGGATGACGGCCTGATATTCGACCGGGCACTGGAATCCATCATCGACAACCTTCGCAGCAGCCGCAAGGACTGACCGTATAGCAAGACCGGAGACTTTGTGCTTCAATCAGGAGCATCAAAGCAACAACGGCGAACACAGCGGTTGTCCGTTCGTTCGCCACCGGCCTGTTGGAACCACATTGTCTGAAACCATCCCTTCCCACAATTCCATTGACCTGTCGCCACCGGCTGTCGCCGGATTACGGATGACCGGTCGGGTAGCTGGCGCCCGCTGGTGTCCGTCTCCAAATTTTGGCAAACGCCCCGAAGGTGCGGCGATATCCCTGTTGGTTGTGCATAATATCAGCCTGCCTCCGGGGCAGTTTGGAGGCGATGCCATTGAACGGTTTTTCTGCAACCAACTGTCTCCCTCAGAGCACCCCTATTTCGAGACCATAGCCGATATGAAGGTTTCGTCACACCTGCTGATCCGCCGGGATGGCGCATGCCTTCAGTTCGTCAGCTTGTTGGAGCGCGCGTGGCATGCCGGGCGGTCCTGCTTTCAGGGCCGTGAGGAGTGCAATGATTATTCAATCGGCATTGAGCTGGAAGGCGAAGACGACATTCCCTACACCACGGCTCAATATGAAGTGCTTGCTGATTTGTCGCTATTGATCATGAAGTCATGGCCGACCATCACGCGAGAGCGGATCACCGGGCACAGCGATATTGCACCCGGTCGCAAAACCGATCCAGGCCCGGCTTTTGACTGGCACCGATACCGGCAACTGCTTGGTGCAGGGCATGGCAACGGAGCGGATAACTGATGGTATTGGTGGTTTTCCTGTTGGCCTACCTGGTCAGACGCAAGCTGGATGCGGTCAGCGCCTGGTCTTCGGAGGCGTTGTGGCGTTCCGCCTTTAAGCGGGGAAGTACCGGGAGCTCTGGTAACGAGGCGGGCCGATGGAAGGGGCTGTCTATTGTTCTTGTACCCTCGCTGATGCTGGCGGCCGGGGAATACTATCTGCACACCATTGGCTGGCGCATGGCCGCGTATCCACTGGAATTCCTGTTGATGGTGTTGTTGATGGGAGTGCCGGGTTGGCGTGCTCGCCTGGAGGTTTACAGTCAATCCTGGGCGAGGGGTGACATGCAGTCCGCGTGGCATCACGTTATGGATAGTTTGCCGGCCGAGGAGCGGGGCGCGGCAACGTCGCCTGATGAGATGCATCTGGCATTGTCACGTACGCTGCTGGTCAACGTCTTTGAGCGTTTTTTTCTGGTCGCTTTCTGGTATGCCGTAGGCGGTATTGCGGTAGCCTTCTTTGCGAGAGGTATTATCGCGTTGAGGGACCACTGGCCGCATGCAGCAGCAAGGCCAGGGTTTTCCCGACTGGCGGAAATACTCAATTGGCTTCCCTCACGACTGCTGTCCTTCACGTTCGGAGTCGCCGGTGACCTCGCTGGCTGGATGAAAGAAGGAAAACGGATGCTGTTCGATTTTACCCTCAAAACCAGCCAGCTATTGATGGGCGCCGCCGGCGCGGCACTGACGGGCTATGCGTTGGAGCCGGAACGGTTCTCAAAGATTCATCCAGAAGAGTGGGCCAGTTTTGGCGGTCGCAGCCTGGAGGCCATCCGGGATTTGCTGAACCGAAGCATGCTGGTCTGGATCTGCATCCTTGCGCTGCTGGTCATTGCCGGCGTTCTCTAACCCCGACATTTCACAAAAGTTACATTTTTACGCCGAATAGTGCTCAAGTTTGTAGTACTTTAGTCGACAATATAAACAAATAGAATAAAGTTCCATCCTTTCGACGCTCTCTGTGGGGGTACACGTGAACCACCTTATCAAGCCTGCAGTAGCGCTGATGAATCGGCTGCCGATGTTTTACAAGTTCAGCCTGATCAGTGTGTTGTTCCTGCTTCCCATTATCGCCCTTTCCTGGTTGGTCATCAGTGAACTGAACCGGTCGGTTGATACCATGACCCGGGGTGTTGAGGGATTGGAGCAACTCGAAAAGGTGGATACGCTGCTGGCAGAATCCATGGCATACCGGGACTTCCGAGCTCCTGGCAAGATCAAGGATGACAATGAACTGCTTTCGAAATCCGCAGAATCGTCAGAAACCATTGATAGGCTTCTTGAGGAACTGGTTAGCGCAGAGGCTCGTTTTGATGAATCCGGTAACTGGTCCCAGCAGGTAGCGATGCTGGTGGAGGAGTGGCAAACGCTCAAATCGACGGACAGTTATCAGGGCAATATCGACCCCCAGTTCAAGTACTATCAGGAATTCGTCCAGAAAGTGCGGGCGCTGTTGTCCGCGACCATTGAAATTTCCGGTCTGGGGCAGGACGCCTCACGTGAAAACCTACTGCTCCTGGGCCTGTTGCGTGAGTCGTTGCCGGATGCCCGCAGCATCATTGGTCGGGCCAGGACTTTCGGGATATTTGCGCTCCTCGATGGGCAGGTGGGGTACAACCTCAGTGACGGCCTCAATGAAATTTATGATGAGTTGACCAACCGCGCCTCGTTGCTCGGGCCTGCATTAACGGTATCGATGGATGCATCGCCGACCCTCGAGGAAACGACAGGTGACGCGGTCGACGGTATTCTCGAGAGTCTGGTGGTTGTGCGTGACGAGCTGGATACCAATATCATTACGCCTATGCGCCTGGAGTTACCCTGGCGGGATTTCAACCGTACCATCGAGAATCAGCTTGCCCATTACGATGCGCTCAAGGCCGGAATTTTTGACGTCGTCGGCGCAAACCTGAACTCACGACTGGAGGGCGAGCTGCAGCAACGGCAGTTGATTATTGCCGCACTGGTGATTGTTCTGTTGGTGGTGGTTTACCTCTATGTCGGCTTCTTCATGTCGGTACGCACGGCTATTAACCGTTTCAGCACGGCAGCAAGATCCGTGGCTGAGGGCGATATGACGACTCACATCCAATTGGACAATCGTGATGAACTGGGTGAACTGACCACCGAGTTCAACAATATGACGGACCGGATTGCGGAATTGATCCGCTCGGTGAGTAGCACCACTTCGGATGTGGACCAGCAGGCCACGCGTGTCAACGACACCGCCGCTGCGAACAGCGAGGCCGTTGCGCGGCAGATGGAAGAGTCGGGCCAGATCAACGAAGCCATGAACCAGATGGTGGAAGCGGTCAATGAGGTCACCGAGAGTGCCCATCGCGTGTCTGACAGCGCCGGCGCGGCTGAAGAGGATACCGAGAGAGGCCGCGGTGTGGTTGCGGATACTGTTGCCACCATCAACCGTCTTGCCACCGAAATTTCCGGTGCGGTCGAGGTTATCAACCGGGTAAACGCCGATAGCGATAACATCAGTCAGGTTCTGGTCGAAATCAAGGCGATTGCGGAGCAGACCAATCTCCTGGCATTGAATGCGGCCATCGAAGCTGCCCGCGCGGGCGAGCAGGGACGTGGCTTCGCCGTGGTGGCAGACGAAGTACGTTCGCTGTCACAGCGTACCCACAAATCGACCGAAGAAATCGAGGGTATGATCACCCGGTTGCAAAGTGGCGTTAAGGAAGCCGTTGCGGCCATGACCAACAGCCATGACGTGACTGAAACCACGGTCAAGAAGTCGGCGGAAGTGACGGAAGCGCTGGACCGGATTGCCCAGGGTATTTCGACCATTGTTGATATGAGCCACCAGATCGCACAGGCGGCTGAGGAGCAGTCTGCCGTGGCGAAGAACGTCAATACCAACGTTGAACAGATCAGCGTTCTGGGTGAGAAAACGGCAGATAACGCCGAGGAAACCCTGGCGTCGTCACGGGAAATGTCACAACTGACTGCGTCACTGCAGCGTCTCGTGGAGGCATTCAGGGTCTGAAGGGTGTGTGCTGCCTGACACCTACGGCGATAGCTGTTTAATACGGTCTGTCAGCATCTGGTTTGTCGGAACATCAACACCCAACTCATGCCCGCGCCTGGCGATATACCCATTGATAAAGTCAATCTCGGTGCGGCGGCCCAGCCGTCTGTCGCTACGCATGGATGAGGTATTCCGCGCCGTTTTGCGGGCAATCATTTCAATGCGTTCGCGAATCGTGACTGAGGGTAGGCCTTTCTCGATATCACCCTTCATCACCTTTGCAATTTCGTCGCACAACTCATCGATATGTTCCAGGTAGAACGGGTCCGTGAGGATATCACCGTTCGGGCAGTCGAGGATTGCCGTAAAGGCGTTGATACCTGCATTGATGATCAGTTTATCCCACAGCCGCCTCTGAATGTCTTGCTCTGCGTGAACCGTTAACCCGCTGGTGCCAAGCGCCGTTACTACCTGCGCCAGATGCGTTGTCGCACTGATGGTTAATGGGCCAACCCAGGTTTCGCCTATGCCGGCGTGGACTGTGCAGCCTGGTGCTGGGCGGTTTGCCCCTTCGGTGGTGCTGGCGGCAAGGATCGGTCGTTGTGGCCAACGTTCGGCGACCGCTTGCTGGCAGCCCATGCCGTTCTGGAACAGAACAATGGGGGTGTCCGGAGAAATACTATGGAGGTTGGATTCAACGGCATCGAGCGTATCGCCCGCTTTCGTGGTGACCATCAACAGTGAAGGGCGTGCTGCTGTGGCGAGCAGGTAGGGGACTGTGACGACTTCCTCTGGGCCTTCGAACGGCTGAAATGTGTAAGTCAGCGCGGGTTGATCTGTTTCCGGGGAAACCTCGTGACGAGGGATAAACGTTACCGTCCCGGTGGCCAGGTAGCCCGCCCAGAGTTGGCCCATGGAGCCTGCTCCGAGAATGGCAATGCGGCCATTCCCGGACAGACCCTGATTCTTCCCTGCCTCGGCCACGGGTTACATGGCCTCGATGGCGGTCCGCTGCTCGCTGAGCCGGCTCATGCTGCCCTGGGCATCGCTGAGCTTTTCCTTCTCTTTTTCTACCACCTCGGCGGGCGCCTTGGCAGTGAATTTTTCATTGCCAAGTTTTCCTTCCAGTCGGCCAACTTCTTTTTGCAGTCGCTCCAGTTCCTTGTCCAGTCGCTTGAGCTCGGCATCCTTGTCGATCAGGCCGGCCATGGGTACCAGTACTTCCATCTCGCCAACCAATTGGGTGGCCGACATGGGGGCTTCGCCTTCGGTGAACCACTCCAGGCTGTCCAGGCGCGCCAGCGATGACAGGAATTGCCGGTTCTCATCCAAACGGCGTTTGTCGTCTGGGTTTTTACCACGCAGAAGCACCGGGATGGCTTTTGCCGGGGAGATGTTCATCTCGCCGCGGATATTCCGAACAGCGACAATCACGCCTTTCAGCCATTCAATATCGGCAGCAACCGCAGAGTCCTGCTTGTTGGCATCTGGCTGGGGGAAGGGTTGCAGCATAATGCTGTCACCACTCTTACCGGCCAGGGGTGCGATGCGCTGCCAGATTTCTTCGGTAATGAACGGCATCATCGGGTGCGCCAGGCGAAGGACCGCTTCCAGCACCCGTACCAGGGTGCGGCGGGTGCCACGTTTGGCTTCGGCACTGGCGTTGTCGTCGTTCAACGCCGGCTTGGAGAGTTCCAGGTACCAGTCGCAGTATTCGTTCCAGATGAACTCATACAGGGCGTAGGCGGCCAGGTCGAACCGGTATTGGTCAAGATGGCGAATTACGTCCTGTTCGCAGGTTTGTAGCTCGCTGATGATCCAGCGGTCTGCCAGCGACAAATCCACGGCCTCACCGTTGACGCCGCAATCCTCGCCCTCGGTGTTCATCAGCACGTAACGGGCAGCGTTCCACAGCTTGTTGCAGAAGTTGCGATAGCCTTCCAGGCGTTTCATGTCCCAGTTGATGTCGCGGCCGGTGGTCGCCATGGCGGAGAGGGTGAAACGCAGGGCATCTGTGCCATGAGCGGTAATGCCTTCCGGGAATTCCTTCCGGGTGCGCTTCCCGATCTTCTCGGCCAGTTTGGGCTGCATCAGGTTGCCAGTGCGTTTCTCCAGCAGGTCATCGAGTTCGATGCCGTCGATCATGTCCAGTGGGTCAATCACGTTGCCCTTGGACTTGGACATCTTGTCGCCGTGCTCGTCGCGGATCAGGCCGGTCACATACACCGTCTTGAACGGTACCTGAGGCGTGCCATCCTCATTCTTCATGAAGTGCATGGTCATCATGATCATCCGGGCCACCCAGAAGAAAATGATGTCAAAACCGGTCACCAGCACGTTGGTGGGGTGGAACGTTTTCAACCGCTCGGTGATTTCAGGCCAGCCCAGGGTGCCAAAGGTCCACAGGGCGGAGCTGAACCAGGTGTCGAGCACGTCGTCGTCCTGATTCAGCTGCAGGTCGGCGGCAAGGTTGTGTTTCTGGCGGACTTCCTCTTCACTACGGCCGACATAGATATTGCCCTCGGCGTCGTACCAGGCAGGAATACGGTGGCCCCACCAAAGCTGGCGGGAGATGCACCAGTCCTGGATGTCACGCATCCAGGCGAAGTACATGTTTTCGTACTGCTTGGGCACGAACTGGATACGGCCGTCTTCCACCGCTTCGATGGCTGGCTTGGCCAGGGTTTTGGCGTCGGCGAACCATTGGTCGGTGAGCATGGGCTCGATGATCAGGCCAGAGCGGTCGCCCCGTGGCACGCTCAGCACGTGGTCTTCGACTTCCTGTACCAGGCCTTCGGCGTCCATATCCGCCACGATCTGCTTACGGGCCTGTTCGCGGGTAAGGCCGGCGTACGCAGCCGGCAGGCTGCCGTCGACATCGGTATTCTCGGTGCCATCGGCGTTGACCACTTCGGCCACATCGCGGATGCAGGCGTCCTGGGTCATGACGTTAATCATCACCAGGTTGTTGCGCTTGCCCACGGCGTAGTCGTTGAAGTCGTGGGCGGGGGTGATCTTGACGCAGCCGCTGCCTTTTTCAGGGTCGGCGTGGGTGTCGGCGAGGATGGGGATGCGTCGGCCTACCAGGGGCAAGTCGACGAACTTGCCAATCAGGTGCTGGTAGCGCTCATCGTCCGGGTGCACGGCCACGGCGGTATCGCCCAGCATCGTTTCCGGACGGGTGGTGGCGACCACGAGATAGCTCTTGCCATCCTGCGTCTTTTCGCCGTCGGCCAGCGGATAGCGAAGGTGCCAGAAAAAGCCTTTCTCTTCCTTGTTCTCGACCTCGAGGTCGGAAATGGCGGTGTGCAGCTTCGGGTCCCAGTTGACCAGGCGCTTGCCACGGTAGACCAGGCCTTCGTCGTACAGGCGGACAAACACTTCCTGCACGGCTTTGTAGAAACCGTCGTCCATTGTGAAACGTTCGTGGTCCCAGTCCACTGAGTTACCCAGGCGGCGGATTTGGCCAGTGATGGTGCCACCGGAATGTGTCTTCCAGTCCCAGATGCGCTTGATGAACTCTTCCCGACCCAAGTCATGACGGGTTTTGTCTTCTTCCGCCGCGAGCTTGCGTTCAACCACCATCTGGGTGGCGATACCGGCGTGGTCGGTGCCTACCTGCCAAAGGGCGTTGCGGCCCTGCATACGTTTGAAGCGGGTGAGCGTGTCCATAATGGTGTGCTGGAACGCATGGCCCATGTGGAGGCTGCCGGTGACGTTGGGCGGTGGGATGGCGATGCTGAAGGATTCGCCTTCGCCCCCCTCCGCCTTTTCTGAACGGGGGCGGAAGTACCCTTTGGATTCCCAGTTTTCGTACCACTGGCGCTCGATGTTTTCTGGCTGGTAGGTTTTTTCCATGGGTTTCTGCTGGTGACCGTTTGGTTGATTCACAAGGGAAATTTAAGATGGAAGATTATACATGCTCACTTGGGTTGCGGCGAACCTTGGGGTGCAGGGGCATGGGGGTAGTTTGAATTTCGGAAAGAAAAAGAACTCGCTGCGCTCAGACACCTTTTGCTGTCCGAAATTCAAACTACCCCCATACCCTTATGGAGTCCGAGTTGTCTCGACTGTGTTCGATGGTTTTACCCGGGTTTGATGGTGAGCCTGTTTTACGTCTCACCGCTTCCTTTGGTCATGCACACGAGGCTCAATTCCCAATGCCCGTAACTGCTTGAAATGCGATCGTGCCTGACTCAACACCGTTTCGTCGTTATGGGCAACCAGCGCCAATCGTTTAAACCGGTCTGCGTCCGCAGGCAGGGTGGATGAGAGGATGATCACCGTGTCCCAGTCTTCCGCTACCGGTTGGCAAAGCAATATCCCAACGGGATCAGTGCAGGTCGTGGCGGAGTCCGGCACGATGCTGTGGGGTATAAAAGCCTCGGGGCTGAAGTTCCAGAGCAGGTCGTCCAGTTCCTGAGCCTGTTGCATGGTGTCACAGACGACGCCTACACGGTCTCCCTGCTGGCGTGCCTTGTCCACTAACTTGGCGGTATGGAGATTGCGAGCCGCAGGGGTATTCTGGGCGAGGATGTGGAACCAGTAGGACTGGTTCCGTTCATCCTGTGAGCCCGGATTACTTTCCTGCATGAGACATCAGGTAGTCGACCAGCATGGGTACCGGGCGGCCAGTCGAGCCTTTGGCTTTGCCGGAGAGCCAGGCAGTGCCGGCAATGTCCAGGTGAGCCCAGGGGTAGTCCTTGGTGAACCGGGACAGGAAGCAGGCAGCGGTGATGGTGCCGGCCGGGCGACCACCAATGTTCTGCATGTCAGCAAAGTTGCTGTCGAGCTGGCTCTGGTATTCGTCCCACAGAGGCAGGCGCCAGGCGCGGTCACCCGCGCGTTCACCAGCGGCCAGCAGTTCGTTGGCGAGGGTGTCGTTGTTGCTCAGCAGGCCGGTGGCATGGCTGCCCAGGGCGATGATGCAGGCGCCAGTCAGTGTGGCCATGTCGACGACCACTTCCGGGTCGAATTTCTTGACGTAGGTGAGGGCGTCGCACAATACGAGACGGCCTTCGGCGTCGGTGTTCAGGATTTCGATGGTCTGGCCAGACATGGAGGTGACTATGTCACCCGGGCGTGTCGCAGTGCCGCTGGGCATGTTCTCGGCGGCGGCGATTACGGCAACCACGTTGATCTTCGGTTTGGTCTCGGCAATGGTTTTCATGGCGCCGAACACGGCGGCGGCGCCACCCATGTCGTACTTCATTTCATCCATGCCTTCGCCGGGCTTGAGGCTGATGCCGCCGGTGTCAAAGGTAATGCCTTTGCCCACGAGGACGTAAGGCTTGTCTTTCGCCTTGCCGCCACGGTATTCCATCACGATCAGTTTGGCGGGTTGGGCGCTGCCGGCAGACACGGACAGCAGGCTGTGCATGCCCAGCTTTTGCATCTGCTTTTCGTCCAGCACGTCGGTCTTGATGACGTCGTTGTCTTTGGCCAGTTTCTCAGCCTGCTCAGCCAGCCAGGTAGGGTGGCAGATGTTCGGCGGAGTGTTGCCCAGGTCGCGGGTGAAGTTCATGCCGCGCCCTGTAGCCAGGCCAAGATTGAAGGCGTCCTTCAAAGCCTTGCCGGCGGATGAAGCGGCAACGGTGACTTTCCCAAGCTTGCGGTCTGACGGTTTTTCGCTCTTGAACTCGTTGAAACGGTAGAGCTGCTCTTCCAGGGTGCGGCCGATCAGGTTCAGGCGTGCCGTTTCCGAACTGGTGGCGTCTTCGCCAGTGACGAGGGTGTCGCTCAAGCCAATCAGCACGTGCTTGGAGGGACCGTCCTTGATTTGCCCAGCCATGGCAATCAGGGCTTTACGATAGTTGGCTGGTGTGCGGTCCTTGTCAATTCCGGTGCCAACCAGCAGAAGACGGGACCACGGCTGGCCTTCGAGAGGAATCAGTTGGGTCGTTGCGTTCTTACCGGTAGCATCCCCGTTCTTCTGCAGGGTCTTGATCAGTCCGCCCAGGGCTTCGTTTGCTTGCGTGGTTGAGGCGGGCCAGTCGCCTTTTTCGGGCAGGGCGACAACCAGGCAATCCGCTTTGGTATCCGAAATGGGCTTACTGCTCAGAGTAAAATTCATAGCAACTCCCGTTGGTTATTCTGATGGAGGACAGGCCCGGCCTCGGGCTTGAATGTCCGAATGCCTATAGCATTGGGGTTTGGGGGTAAATTATCAAGCGCTGACAGGTTGTTAACGCCTGTGCTCTGTCATTCGGCACCAAGGTTACTTAGAATACGGCGAATCCTGTTTTCCATCGACTCCGGTCGCATCCGGCTCTGAGAGACCGATTTGAGCATCGTTTTCCGATACCTAACCCGCCAGGTGATCATCAGCATGCTTGCCGTATCCGGCATTCTGTTGCTGGTGTTCATGAGCGGCCGGTTTATCAAGTATCTGGCGGAAGCCGCTGCCGGTGAGCTGGCGGGCGATGTGTTGTTCCAGATTATGGCTTACCGTTTTCCCGGTTTCCTGGAGCTGATCCTGCCCCTGGGCTTTTTCATTGGCATCCTGCTGGCGTACGGGCGCATGTACCTGGAAAGTGAAATGACGGTGCTGTTTGCCTGTGGTGTGAGCGACAAGCAGCTGTTGATGAAAACACTTCTTGGCAGTATTCCGGTGATGTTGGTGGTGGGGGCCATGAGCCTCTATGTGTCTCCCTGGGGCATGAAGAAAGTCGAGGGGATATTCAACGAGCAACGCCAGGCGACGGAATTTGAGATGTTGGCGCCGGGACGCTTCCAGTCGTTGTCGTCTGGCGAACGTGTGACTTACACGGAAGCGTTGAGTGAAGACAAGCGTCGGCTTGAGGGTGTGTTCATTGCCGAGCACAGTGAAGACGGCAAGGGGCTTACCATCATTACCGCCCGGGAAGGGTCCCAGTTTATTGACGAGCAAACCGGCAGCCGCTTCCTGGTGCTCGAAGATGGTGCCCGTTTTGAAGGCTTGCCGGGGCAACTGGCGTACGACGTCACCGGGTTCGAAGCCTACGGGCTCAAGATCCGCAGTGGCAGTGCGGGTGAGAAAGAGCTGGAGGAAGGGCTTGCGACCTCCGCCTTGATGGCGTCGGATGATCCGGAGCACCGAGCCATGCTGCACTGGCGGTTCACACTGCCGCTCATCGTGCCGATTGTCACCCTGCTGGCTGTGCGCCTTAGCCGGGTGAATCCCCGGCAGGGGCGATTCTTCCACTTGTTGCCGGCCATGCTGGTCTATATCACTTACCTTGGTTTGCTCATCGTGGCCCGTGATGCCCTTGAAGGCGGCAAGGTGCCCGAATGGATCGGGTTGCTATGGGTGCATGCCCTGTTTCTGGCCCTCGGGTTATGGCTGCAGTTCGGGCCTGCCTGGCTCTACCGCCGGCGCCTGCTGAAGGAGGCGCGGCAACATGCGTAAGATTGATCGCTATGTGATGAGCACGGTGGGTGGTGCCATGTTCCTGGTGATGCTGGTGGTGCTGTCCCTGGACCTGATCTTCGCATTTATCGCCGAGTTGGACGACGCGGAAAACGATTACCAGACCCTCCAGGCGTTGCTCTATGTGCTGATGACATTGCCGCGGCGCATCTATGACTACCTCCCGCTTGGCGCCTTTATGGGATGCCTGGTCGGCCTCGGCACCATGGCGAGTTCGTCGGAGCTCACGGTTATCCGGGCCGCGGGCGTTTCTCTCAAACGTATTGTCTGGTCTGCCATGAAGCCGACCCTGGTGGTGGTCGTCCTTGGTGTGCTGATTGGCGAGTACATCGCGCCACCGGCTGAGCGGATGGCCCAGAGCCAGAAGACCGTGGCCCAGGGCGCGGGTGAGAATATTGCTTCTGCCTCGGGCATCTGGCACCGGGAGGGTGATGTGTTCATGCATCTGAATGCGGTTCAGCCCAACGGCGTCTTGCACGGGGTGTCGCTGTTCAGATTTGATGAGGAACGTTGGCTGGTGTCCGCCAGTTTCGCTGAAAGAGGGATCTATCAGGGCGATCACTGGCTGTTGGAAAACGTGGCCACTACCAGGCTAAGCGATGAAAAAACCACCCAGGAAACCCATCGGGCCCTGCGATGGGAAACTGGTCTGTCGCCCAGCGTTCTTAGTGTGCTGATTGTAAAGCCGGAGGACCTTGCGATCTCCGGTCTCTATACCTACGCGAGCTATCTGGGAGAGCAGGGCCTGAATGCCGCCAACTACTGGCTGGCATTCTGGAAAAAAGTGCTTATGCCACTGGGCACCGCAGTCATGGTGCTGGTCGCGATTTCTTTCGTTTTCGGCCCGCTCCGGTCCGTTACCATGGGGTTCCGGGTTTTTACGGGCCTGATTGTGGGGCTATTATTCAAGTACATGCAGGACCTGCTGGGCCCCATGAGCCTGGTGTTTGGCTTTAACCCGGTGCTGGCAATCGTCCTGCCAATCGCGATTAATGCGGTGGTTGGTGCGGTACTGATGAAAAGGGCCGGATAGCTACTTCTTTTTAGTCTCTTTGGGGACAGTGGCAACGATACTGCCAGAAGCGCGGTCAGTCAGCGACAACCCATTGATCGGGTAGAACAGCGCCAGGATCGCCGGGATAGTCACGAAGAGAGTCGCTGCGTTCAGGTAATAGGCACCCAGCAGCGCGACGAACAGGATAGCCGCCGCGGCCACGTATCGCTTCAGGGCCTGTGTCCAGGACACGGACGTGCCGTCCAGGTTTTCAATGCGAATACGCCACACCTGCATGCCGAGTGTCTGGCCGTTTTTGGTCCAGAAGTATCCAAAGAACAGATACAGCGCCAGGAACAGCACAAATGTGAGCAGTGGGTCTGCCTTCAGAGTCCCCGCTTCCGCCATGGCTTCATATTGGTCCCACCCGGTGACCCAACCCGCTACAAGGGTGTACATCCAGGTAGTTACCAGTAGCACCGCTATGCTGATCAACGAATCGTAAATCACCGCCATCAGTCGCTTGATGAATGCAGCGGGAGGAAGGAGTTCCTCAGCGGTATGAAAGCGGCGGGGCATGGCTTCTCCTGTGATGTTTCACGTTTTTCCTGTTCTCGGCGTGTGCTAGAGTAGCGGATTTGCAAGCGCATGTAAGTATGTGTCTTTAAACGCGGACCCGCACGGGTTTATAGAAGGGTATCAAAGGGCTATGAAAACCGCAGAGTTGCGACAGGCGTTTCTCGATTACTTCAAACAGCAGGGCCACACTATTGTGCCGAGCAGTTCACTGGTGCCGGCGGACGACCCGACCCTGTTGTTTACCAACGCGGGAATGAACCAGTTCAAAGACGTGTTCCTGGGTCGCGAAGCCCGCGATTACAGCCGGGCGACAACCACGCAGAAGTGCGTGCGTGCAGGTGGTAAACACAATGACCTTGAGAACGTAGGCTATACAGCGCGCCACCATACCTTTTTCGAAATGTTGGGTAACTTCAGCTTTGGCGACTACTTCAAGCGTGAAGCCATCAATTTTGCCTGGACCTTCCTGACTGGCGACGACTGGCTGAAGCTGCCAAAGGAAAAGCTGTGGGTCACCGTTTACGCGTCCGACGACGAAGCCTTTGATATCTGGAATCAGGAAGTTGGTGTTCCGGCAGATCGAATCGTGCGGATTGGCGACAACAAGGGCGCCCCATACGCATCTGACAACTTCTGGCAGATGGGCGATACCGGTCCCTGTGGTCCCTGTACCGAAATCTTTTACGACCACGGTCCCGATGTGGATGGTGGTCCTCCCGGTAGCCCGGAAGAAGACGGTGACCGCTACATCGAAATCTGGAACGTGGTGTTCATGCAGTACAACCGCCAGGCGGACGGTGAGATGCTGCCTCTGCCCAAGCCCTCGGTGGATACCGGTATGGGTCTGGAACGCATCACCGCGGTGCTGCAGGGCGTTCACAGCAACTACGAAATTGACCTGATGCAGGACCTGCTCAATGCAGCCTCCGACATCCTTGGCGGCGTTGAAACCACAGAAGCGTCGCTACGCGTAGTGGCGGATCACATCCGCTCCTGTGCCTTCCTGATCTCTGACGGTGTCATGCCGTCCAACGAAGGGCGTGGCTTTGTACTGCGCCGCATCATCCGCCGGGCTGCGCGCCACGGCAACAAACTGGGTGCCACACAGCCTTTCTTCCACAAGCTGACTGGCGCTTTGGTTGAGCTGATGGGCGGTGCCTTCCCGCAACTGGTCAGCAGCCGCAAGCAGATTGAAAAGGTGCTGCTGCAGGAAGAGGAACAGTTTGCCAAGACTCTGGACAAAGGCCTGCGCCTGCTTGAACAGGACATTGCGGCGCTCAAGAGTTCCGAAATTCCGGGCGAAACCATCTTTACCCTGTACGACACCTACGGTTTCCCGGTTGACCTGACCAACGACATTGCCCGTGAGCGTGGCCTGACCCTGGACTACGATGGCTACGAGAAAGCCATGGAGCGCCAGCGCGAGCGCGCCCGCGCGGCGAGCAAATTCGGCATGGATTACAATGCAGCCGGTTTGAACATTGAAGGGTCTACCGAGTTTACCGGTTACGAACATATCGACGGCCACGAAACCATTCGCACCGTGATAGTGGGTGGTGAAGAGAAAGCGGCCCAAGCCGGCGATGAAGCGGTTCTGGTGTTGGAGCGCACGCCGTTTTACGCGGAGTCAGGCGGTCAGGTGGGCGATACCGGCCTGCTGACCTGGAGCGGTGGCCGCTTCAAGGTGACCGACACCCAGAAAGAAGGCAGCAATCACCTGCATATCGGTACCGTGATTGAAGGCGAGTTGTTCCCGGGTCTGGAAGTGGATGCCCGCATCGACCACGCTCGTCGTGAGCGGACCAAGAAGAACCACTCCGCAACCCACCTGATGCATGCCGCGCTCCGTAATGTGCTGGGCGAGCACGTTACACAAAAAGGCTCGCTGGTAGATCCTGACAAACTGCGGTTCGACTTCTCCCACTTTGAGGCGGTAACACCGGAACAGTTGCGGGAAATCGAGCGTCAGGTTAATGAGCAAATATTGGGTAACACCCCGGTTGAGACCGAAATCACCGATATGGAACAGGCCCAGGCCAAAGGTGCCATGGCGCTGTTCGGTGAAAAGTATGGCGATACCGTCCGAGTCCTGAGCATGGGCTCGGACGCATACTCCGTGGAACTGTGCGGTGGCACCCATGTGGCGCGTACCGGCGACATCGGGCTGTTCCGTATTACATCGGAGAGCGGTATTTCATCGGGCGTTCGCCGTATCGAAGCCGTCACTGGGTTTGGCGCTCTGGAATGGGTTGAGGAGACCGAGCAAACCCTGCGGGAAGCTGCAAAGCTGGTCAAAGGTTCGCGTGAGTCCCTGGTCGAGAAAGTTCAGCAGACGCTGGATCGTAATCGACAGCTGGAGAAAGACATCAATGCTCTCCAGGCGAAGCTGGCAAGCTCTGCTGGTAGCGATCTGGCCAGTTCTGCCGTGGATGTGGCTGGCCTTAAAGTGGTGGCCTCTGAAATGGAAGGCGCGGATCGCAAAGCGCTGATGGAAACCGCCGACCAACTCAAGAACAAGCTGGGCGAGGGTGTTGTGGTGCTGGCCAGTGTTGAAGACGGCAAAGTGACACTGGTGGCCGGTGTCACCAAATCGGCGACTGGCAGGATCAAGGCCGGAGATTTGATGAAGCATCTGGCGGCTCAGGTTGACGGTAAAGGTGGCGGTCGTCCAGATATGGCCCAGGGTGGCGGAAACGACCCATCAAAACTGGCGGATGCCCTGGCAGGTGTTCCTGCCTGGGTTGAGAAAAATATTGCATAGATAACTGTATCCAAAATGGGCAGGTGTATATAATCTCGCCCATTTGGTCGTCTGAGGTGGGGCGCTGCCCCGCTGTCTGTCCACGTTTGGTATCGGGAAAGAAATGGCGCTCTTGGTTCAAAAATTCGGTGGCACTTCGGTGGGCACCACAGAACGGATTGAAGCGGTTGCAGAAAAGGTATGCCGCTTCCGCAAGGAAGGTCATGACGTGGTGGTTGTGGTATCTGCCATGAGTGGGGAAACCAACCGTCTTATTGGTCTGGCCAACGACATCATGGAAGAGCCCACGCCCCGGGAAATGGACGTGCTGGTCTCGACCGGGGAGCAGGTGACCATTGCTCTGTTGTCCATGGCGTTGCAAAAGCGCGGCTGTGATGCGCGCTCTTATACCGGTGCCCAGGTTCGAATTCTGACCGACAGCAGCCATACCAAGGCGCGCATCAAGCAGATTGACGAGCAGCGCATGCGGGAAGACCTCAACGCCGGTCGTGTGGTTGTGGTTGCCGGTTTCCAGGGCATTGACGAGAACGGCAGCATTACCACCCTTGGTCGTGGCGGGTCCGATACTACTGCTGTTGCTCTCGCTGCGGCATTGAAGGCTGACGAGTGTCAGATCTACACTGATGTAGACGGTGTCTATACCACTGACCCACGGGTAGTGGACAGCGCGCGCCGGCTGGAGCGAATTACGTTTGAAGAAATGATTGAGATGGCCAGCCTGGGCTCCAAGATTCTTCAGATTCGCTCGGTGGAATTTGCAGGCAAATACAATGTTCCTTTAAGGGTGCTCTCCAGCTTTGAGGAAGGCGAAGGTACCCTGATTACACTTGAGGATGAAAACGCCATGGAACAACCGGTTGTCTCCGGCATAGCCTTTAACCGTGATGAAGCCAAACTGACGATCGCCGGTGTGCCGGATACCCCGGGCAGCGCCCTGCGTATACTTCAGCCGATCAGCGATGCCAACATTGAAGTCGACATGATCGTACAGAACGTGGGTGCGGATAACCGCACGGATTTCACCTTCACCGTGCATCGCAACGACTTCAAGCGTGGCCAGGCCATTCTGCAGCGGGTGTCCGACGAACTGGGTGCCCGTGAAGTTAGCGGCGACAGCAAGATTGCGAAGGTCAGTATTGTGGGTGTGGGTATGCGGTCTCATGCCGGCGTTGCAACTAAAATGTTTGCAGCACTGTCTAATGAAGGAATCAATATCCTGATGATCTCCACGTCTGAGATTAAAATCTCCGTGGTGATTGACGAAAAATATCTTGAGCTGGCCGTTCGGGCACTGCATAGTGCGTTCGAACTGGACAAGCCCGGGGTAGAGGAAGCCTGAAAATACGCGGACATAAAAAGCCGGTTCGCATTGGTTTTCCGAAAAAAGGGCATCATTTGCAGGCTTTTGCTTTTATAAGTACGTATAAGTGATTGTGCGGCTTTTGATTGGCAAGTGATCCCACTATAAAAGTAAGCAGTATACATTTGTCGGAACAGGTAGCTCTGGATAAGGGAGTAAAGGACATGTTGATATTGACCCGCCGTGTTGGCGAAACCCTGATGGTCGGTGATGAAATCACCGTAACCGTCCTTGGGGTGAAGGGGAACCAGGTTCGCATTGGTGTAAACGCCCCCAAAGAAGTGGCGGTTCACCGCGAAGAAATCTATCAGCGAATTCAGAGCGAGAAAGGCTCTGAAGAGCCGGAGCCCGGCAACAGCTGAGAGTGACAAAAAGCCGTTCGAGGGAAACCCGAGCGGCTTTTTTGTGTCTCTCGAACGGCTTTTCTGAACCTATGGGAGCGCGGTTCGAAAAAACTCGTGTCAACCCTATGAAATCAGAAAAATTATGGTAGTATACGCCCCGTTCTCAAGGAGAGGTGGGTGAGTGGCTGAAACCAGCTCCCTGCTAAGGAGCCATACGCATTGCGCGTATCGAGGGTTCGAATCCCTCCCTCTCCGCCATTTCTTTTCGGAGAAGAAAGAGAACATTGCTGAATCTGGAAGTATGAATGCGCGGCTGTAGCTCAGCTGGATAGAGTACCTGGCTACGAACCAGGCGGTCGGAGGTTCGAATCCTCCCAGCCGCGCCACTTATACCAAGTTCGCCATTTTCAGTAGGCACTGTTTTTAGCGGCTGTAGCTCAGCTGGATAGAGTACCTGGCTACGAACCAGGCGGTCGGAGGTTCGAATCCTCCCAGCCGCGCCATATTAAACAAAAAGCCCCGCCGAGAGCGGGGCTTTTTGTTGCCTTACCACATTAGATCGTCGGGGATCTCATATCCGGCATAAGGGTCATCATCCCCCTGATCGTCACTCTTGCGGTCATGCAACACCACCACGGCACTTTCGTCCCGCTCCATGATCTTGCGGGCTACGCCCTCGGCTACCACTTCGTAGGCGTCGTTCACGAAGACAATAGCCAGCCTTCCCCGTGACAGTTGATCCACCATGGTGTCGTCCACAAAGAGCTTCTTGATTTTCTTGTCGTGGACAAACTGATAGGAGGTCTCACCCCGCGAGCGATCAAGACGATTGGTTTCCACTAGTTGCCTGATCTGGGCCTGGATGGCCTTTTTCTCAGCCTGCTTCTGGCGCTCAAGGTTTAATTGCCGATCCCGTTCTGCTTTCTCTTCCCGTGCCTGACGGGCACGAATTTCCGCTTCATTGACCTCAACCGCTCCCTTGGGCTGTTGTTTGCGTTTTTTATGTTTCTCGTTGCGAATGGCTTTGGCCTTTTTCTCGTCGGCCAGGCCGGCTTTCAACAACTGATCCTGTAGTGATGGCATGAACGGCTCCGTGAGTGTCTGCAATTTCTGGTAAACTTGTCCCCAAGTATACGCCCGCAGCGCTGCTGGTCGAACCCATCCTTTATTTATCCATTTGCCCCCGGGAATTTCTTTTATGCCGTCATTCAGTCAGTTGGGCCTTTCCGAGCCAATGCTCGCGAACCTGTCGAGGCTTGGCTTTGAAAATCCGACACCGATTCAGTCCGGCGCCTTGCCTCATGCTATGGCAGGTAAGGACTTGATCGCCATGGCGCAGACCGGAAGCGGCAAGACGGCGGCGTTTGGCATTGGCCTGGTGGAAAGGCTGAATCCGCGACGCTTTTCGGTGCAGGGGCTGGTACTTTGTCCCACACGTGAACTGGCGGACCAGGTGTCGAAGTCGCTGCGTGAGCTGGCAAGGGCCCGTGACAACGTAAAGATTCTGTCACTGTGTGGTGGCGTGGCTATCGGCCCCCAGATTGGCTCCCTCAGCCACGGCGCTCATATTGTGGTGGGTACTCCAGGGCGCATTCAGGATCATTTACGAAAGGGCACTCTGAAGCTGGACCAGCTCACAACCCTCATCCTGGATGAGGCGGACCGGATGCTGGATATGGGATTCCAGGACGCGGTGGAAGACATCATCAGCCAGGCGCCCGCAAAACGGCAGACCCTGATGTTCTCGGCGACGTGGCCCGAGAACATCCGCAAGTTGAGCGAGCAATATCAGCATACGCCGGCTGACGTCCGGATTGAGAGTCAGGCTGTTGAATCCGATATTACCGAGCGATTCTACGAGATCGCACCCGGGCAGCAAGTCCAGGCCGTCGCGGCGCTATTGTCGTTACACCAACCAGCGTCCTGCATTGCCTTCTGCACCACGAAACAGCAATGTGATGATGTCGCCAATGAGCTGAACGGCCTCGGGTTTGCGGCGCTCCCGCTTCACGGTGATCTGGAGCAGAGGGATCGTGACAGTGTTCTGGTTCGTTTCGGCAACCAGAGCTGTTCCGTGCTCGTGGCGACCGATGTGGCGGCCCGCGGTCTGGATATAAAATCTTTGCCGTTAGTGGTTAATGTGGAGCCGGCCAGGGACCCGGAAGTACATACTCACCGAGTCGGTCGAACTGGCCGGGCCGGGGAGCAGGGGCTTGCGGTCACCTTCTGCACCCCGTCGCAGGCCCATAAGATTAATCGGCTGGAATCCGGGCGTAAGCAAGCCGTGACCTGGGGGGATACAGACAAGCTGCTGAAAACTGCGTTGCAGCCGCTGGAGCCGGCGATGAGAACCCTGTGTATAGCGGGTGGGCGCAAAGACAAGGTCAGGCCAGGAGATGTGCTTGGTGCGCTGACCGGTGAGGCTGGGCTGCCCGGGGCCGTTGTAGGCAAGATCGATCTATTCGATTTTCAGTGTTTTGTGGCAGTGGAGAAGGCATCAGCCGCCACGGCTCTGAAAAGGTTGGAGCAGGGGCGTATAAAGGGCCGGAAAATGCGTGTGCGGTATGCATGAATGAGAATGATTTTTGCCCACTTCAGGCCCGTCAGTACGGGCCAGAGAGCTCGGAAACCACCTATTGAAACCGCCAATTAGGTTGCTCAGTGAGTCGGAAAACGGTAAATTACGCGGGATTTTGCCCCCCGAACTGTCCGAATGGCTGGTAAAACCACGCTCCTGGCGAGGCTTGGCCAAGGGCTCGGGAAAATCAACAACTCAATACAGGTAGCTATTTGTTATGAGTGAGCTAATGTCACAAGCCATCGATCTGATGGTCGCAGGCATGGGGTTTGTCTTCGTATTCCTGATCATATTGGTGTTTGCAACCCTGCTCATGTCAAAACTGGTCCATCGGTTCGGCCCGCCTGAACCCGTTGCTCCGGCCCGTACTCCACGTGCAAGGCCTTCGGCGCCATCGTCGGTCGATCCTGACACCGCTGAAGCGATTAAAAAAGCGATTGCACAATACCGGTCACGCCACAAGAAGTGACCTGGCAGATAGATTAGAACCTTTAAACAGAAGGCTGACACGATGACTGACACAAAGAAACCGCTGGGGATTACGGACGTTATCCTGCGTGACGCCCACCAGTCCCTGCTTGCCACCCGCATGCGACTTGACGACATGCTGCCCATTGCCGAGAAACTCGACAAGGTTGGTTTCTGGTCTTTGGAATCCTGGGGCGGAGCTACCTTCGACTCCTGCATCCGTTACCTGGGCGAAGATCCCTGGGAGCGCATCCGTGAACTGAAAAAGGCTATGCCTAACACCCAACAGCAAATGCTGCTGCGTGGCCAGAACCTGCTGGGTTACCGTCATTACGCCGATGATGTGGTCGACCGTTTCTGTGAGCGTGCCGCCGAGAACGGCGTAGACGTGTTCCGGATTTTCGACGCCATGAACGATCCGCGTAACCTGGACCGTGCCATCAAGGCCGTTCGTAAGACTGGCAAGCATGCCCAGGGCACCATCGCCTACACCACCAGCCCCGTGCACACCATCGAAATGTGGGTTGAAATGGCGAAAGAAGTGGCCGACATGGGCGCGGACTCCATCGCCATCAAGGACATGGCCGGTATCCTTAAGCCTTACGTAGCTTTTGATCTGGTCAGCCGTCTGAAGAAAGAGCTGGATATTCCCATCCATATGCAGTGCCACGCCACCACCGGCATGTCTACCGCCACCGCCATCAAGGCCGCGGAAGCCGGCATCGATAACGTGGACACCGCCATTTCCTCCATGAGCATGACCTACGGCCACTCGCCCACCGAGGCGGTTGTTGCCATTCTGGAAGGCACAGATCGTGACACCGGCCTGGACTTGACCCTGCTTGAGGAAATCGCCAGCTATTTCCGCCAGGTGCGTAAGAAGTACGCGAAATTTGAAGGCAGCCTGCGTGGCACCGATTCCCGCATCCTGATTGCTCAGGTGCCGGGCGGCATGCTGACCAACATGGAAAACCAGCTGCGAGAGCAGAACGCGAGCGACAAGTTCGACGAAGTTCTGGATGAAATTCCCAAGGTTCGCGAAGACCTGGGCTTCATTCCGCTGGTCACTCCGACTTCCCAGATCGTGGGTACCCAGGCGGTACTGAACGTTCTGACCGGTGAGCGTTACAAGTCCATCTCCAAGGAAACCTCCGCCATCCTCAAGGGCGAGTACGGCGCTGCGCCGGCGGCCATGAATAAGGAGCTGCAGGAGCGCGTTCTGGATGGCAAGGAAGTGATGACCTGTCGTCCGGCCGATGTGCTTGAGCCGGAAATGGACAAGCTGACCGACGAGCTGAAGAAGCTGGCGGAAGAGAAGGGCATCAAGCTGGCCGACAACGTTGAGGACGACGTGCTGACCTACGCACTGTTCCCGCAGATCGGCCTGAAGTTCCTGGAAAACCGTAACAACCCGGATGCATTTGAGCCGGTTCCGACCGCTGAAGACGCAGCACCTGCCAAGAAAGCTGAAGGCCCGGAAACCTACACTGTCGATGTTAATGGCAAGAAGTATGTTGTTGCGGTGTCCGAAGGCGGCGAAATCAGCCAGATTCAGGGTGAAGGCGGTGCTGCATCCGCACCTGCTGCTTCCTCTTCCGCGCCTGCACCGGCTGCGGGTGAAGGCGAGCCTCTGGTCGCGCCTCTGGGCGGCAATATCTTCAAGGTTCTGGTATCTCCCGGCGACGCCGTGGAAGAGGGCGATGTGCTGATCATTCTCGAAGCCATGAAAATGGAAACCGAGGTTCGGGCACCGAAAGCCGGTACCATCGGCGAAGTCTTCATCAAGGTCGGTGATGCCGTCTCCCCTGATGATGAAATGCTGACAATCGCATAAGGGCCAGCATTCCATGGATAAATTAATGACACTCTGGACAGGTAGTGGCCTGTTCAATATGGAACTTGGCCAGGTGATCATGATCGCCATCGGCCTTCTTCTTCTGTTCCTTGCGATTCGCAAGGGGTTCGAGCCGCTGCTGCTGGTACCCATCGGGTTCGGCGGTATTCTGGCGAATATTCCGGAGGCAGGGCTTGCCCTGACTGCGGCGGAGAACGCGATTCATTTCGCCCTGAAGAGCGACACTACGCAGGTGCTGGCCGCACTGGCTGCGCCGCTGGATGTTGCTTATCAGGCCGGCCAGGCTATTACCCCTGAGCTGAAAGAAGCCTTCAAGGTGGCGGTCAAAGAGGCCAGCTACTCCGACATGGCGATGGCAAATGCCATTGCCCAGGACTTCGGCTATGGCAATGGCATGCTGTATAACTTCTATTCTGTGGTTATCGGTAGCACCATTGGTCCGCTGGTGATTTTCATGGGTGTCGGCGCAATGACGGACTTTGGCCCGCTATTGGCGAACCCCAAGACAATGCTGCTTGGCGCTGCAGCCCAGTTCGGTATCTTCGGAACCGTTTTGGGTGCTGCATTGCTCGATTGGCTGGGTATCCTGGACTTCACCATCCTTGAAGCCGCCGCAGTCGGTATTATCGGTGGTGCGGACGGTCCTACCTCCATTTATGTGTCCAGTGTTCTGGCGCCGCACCTGCTCGGGGCGATTGCAGTTTCGGCTTACGCTTATATGGCGATGGTGCCGATGATTCAGCCGCCGATCATGAAGGCGCTGACCAGCCAGAAAGAGCGGGCCATCAAGATGTCCCAGCTCCGCCCGGTGAGCAAAAAAGAGAAAATCGTGTTCCCGCTGGTGGTACTGATTGCGGTGGTTCTGTTCCTGCCGGACGCTGCGCCGCTTCTGGGTATGTTCTGCTTTGGTAACCTGATGCGCGAGTGTGGCGTGGTCGAGCGCCTGAGCGATACTGCCCAGAACGCACTGATCAATATCACAACGATTTTCCTGGGCCTGTCGGTTGGCTCCAAGCTGATGGCTGACAAGTTCCTGGATGCGCAGACGCTGGGTATCCTGGGCCTGGGTATTGTGGCCTTTGCTGTGGGTACTGCGTGTGGTGTTCTGATGGCGAAGCTGATGAACCGCTTCACCAAGGAAGCTATCAACCCGCTGATTGGTTCCGCTGGTGTGTCTGCGGTGCCGATGGCTGCAAGGGTATCCAACAAGGTCGGCCTTGAGGCCAACCCGCAGAACTTCCTGCTGATGCACGCCATGGGGCCAAATGTGGCCGGTGTTATCGGCTCTGCGGTGGCTGCAGGTGTGATGATCAAGCTGCTTAGCTGATTGTTTCACTTCAGCACCTGAGAGAAGGCCCCGCTTTTGCGGGGCTTTCTTGTTGTGCGCCAGGCATGGCGCGTAGCGCCTTGACGGGCGCTGTTCCGGTACAGGTGGTGCTGGCCGGATGACTTGGGGGTGCAAGTCCCCTGTGGACCCGGCAAGGGGAACCACTAGCCGGACGGCAAGGGTGTCCATCGTGAGATGGAATCTGAAGGAAGCCGCAGGCAAAGCACTGGCCTGACGAACAGAAATCGCATATGAGGCGGTCACACCGGGTAAGGCGTCAACTATCGTCAAAGCCCTGTACTTGCACGGAAGGTGTGGACGTAAATGCGGCGGGCATAAGTGTGAAGGTCACGCGTCTTACCCTGGGAAGTCTGGTTCTCTGCCGCTGTGCTACTCACTTCGCGAGAGGTGGGGATGGGGAGCCAGAACTCAGCCGAGGCCATAGTAGGTGCGTCACCGCGTACGGAAGGGCCGAACATGGTTGGCCGTTAGTAGGCGATGAGTTCTCGTAGTGTGCTTATGAAGACAGAAGCGACCCGGATGGGGCAGGGCATTCAGGAAGGCGCTGGACGGTATCCGGCAGAGACTGAAGTCCGTGTCGAGGCAGACGCGGGGGCTCACTCGTGGACGAACGCGGAGCCGAACACGCTGATGGAACAGGTGCTTGAGCGCCCGAACCTGATGCGTGCGTATCAGCGGGTGGTATCCAATAAGGGTGCCGCCGGTGTCGATCAGATGCCGGTGATGGCCCTGAAGGGCCACCTGCAACAGCATTGGCCAACGCTGCGCGAGCGGCTGTTGGCCGGAGACTACCATCCTCAACCGGTCCGCCGGGTCAGTATCCCCAAGCCGCAAGGCGGGGAGCGGACACTGGGTATCCCAACGGTGCAGGACCGCCTGATCCAACAAGCCCTTCACCAGGTGCTGAGCCCGACGCTGGAACCGACCTTCTCGGATCACAGCTATGGGTTCCGCCCCGGTCGAAGTGCCCACCAGGCGGTCAAGGCGATGCAGCAACACATCAACGACGGCCACCGCTGGGTGGTCGATCTGGATCTGGCCCAGTTCTTTGACCGGGTCAACCACGATGTGCTGATGAGCCTGCTGGCTTGTCGCATAGCCGACCGGCGGATACTCACCCTGATCCGGCGTTACCTGCAAGCCGGCATGCTCGAAGGAGGACTGGTCAGCCCGAGACGGGAAGGCACGCCGCAAGGCGGCCCCCTGTCGCCCTTGCTCTCTAACGTGCTCCTGACCGAACTGGATCGGGAGCTGGAGCGGCGGGGACACCGGTTCTGCCGCTATGCGGACGACTGCAACATTTACGTCAGCAGCAAAAGATCCGGCGAACGGGTGATGGCCAGTATTACCCACTTCCTGGAAACGCGCTTGCGCCTGAAGGTGAATACGGTGAAAAGCGCCGTGGACCGCCCCTGGCGTCGGAGCTTTCTGGGTTACAGCGTGAGCTGGCATAAACGTCAGGTCCGGTTGAGAGTCGCGCCCAAAAGCCTGAAGGCCTTCATGGCCAAGCTTCGCCCCCTGCTGAAACGGTCACGGGGACAGTCGTTGACGACCACCATCCGGAACCTGAACCCGGTGCTGAGAGGCTGGGCAAATTACTATCGCCTGACCGCCTCGAAGCGTTCGGTCGAAGCCCTGGATGGCTGGATAAGACGGCGGCTTCGCCTGATCCTGTGGCAGCAGTGGAAGCGGACCCGCACGCGGGCCCGCAACCTGGTACGGCTAGGCTTGACTGAGATAAGGGCTTGGAGGAGCGCGACCAATGGTCGTGGACCCTGGTGGAACAGTGGCGCGACTCATATGAACGCGGCCCTGCCTAAGAGGGTATTCGACCGTCTGTCTCTGGTAAGCTTGCTGGATACGATGACTCGGCTTCAGAGCCGACCATGAACCGCCGTGGTACGGAACCGTATGCCCGGTGGTGTGAGAGGACGGGGGAGGTAACTCCCCCTCCTACTCGATTTAGTCGCCTCCGCAATGGTGCTTCATCAATGAAAATCCCGGGAATTAACCGGTAACGTCTGAATCAGATGGCTCAAATCCGACAGCCTTCCTGCCATCACGTGAACAATATCGCCTTCTCTTTCCAGGATCCCTTTCACATGTAACAACCGGGCCGTTATCAACGGCTTGCGCTGCCGCCGTGCGGTTTCCAGCCAGACCACCACGTTTACGTTTCCAGTTTCGTCTTCCAGGGTAACGAAGGTGACGCCGGAGGCGGAGCCGGGGCGTTGGCGGCCTGTGACAAGGCCAGCAACCTGAACCGGTCGGCCAGGCTGGATATTCTTGAGTTGTTCAGCGTTGAGACAGAACTTCAGGTGCCCCTGTTCCCGGAGCAGGGCCAGGGGATGGCGCTGCAAGGTCAGGCCCTGGCTGGCGTAGTCGGCCAGTACATTCTGGCCTTCCGTGGGTTCGGGCAACTGGTAACAGTGTTCTGGCTGGTAATGAGCCGCTGTCTCTTTGGCAAAGAGCTCCGCGGGCTGTTCGTGCTCAAGCAGTTGCCAGTAAGCCTGATGGCGATTAGTGGTAAACGCTGGCATGGCGTTAGCGCCTGCGAGCAGTTCCATGTCGCGTTGGTTCAGGCCGGCCAGGTGACGTAGTTCGGCGGTGGACCGGTAACCTTCAGCCGGGCGATTGTTGTAAAGGCGCTCGGCGCCGCTGGCAGAGAGGCCCTGTATGAGCCTGAGCCCCAGACGCAAATGACGATTAGGCGACTCCAGGGTGTGATTCCATTGGCTGTGGTTTACATCCGGTGGTAGCACGGTGACGTCATGACGACGGGCGTCCTGGACCAGTTGGGACGGTGAATAGAATCCCATGGGTTGGCTGTTGAGCAGGGCGCAGTAGAAAGCGGCTGGGTAGTGGCGTTTAATCCAGGAGGACACATACACCAGCAGCGCAAAACTGGCGGCGTGGGATTCGGGAAAGCCGTAACCGCCGAACCCGCAGATTTGCAGGTATAACCGTTCGGCGAAATCGGCATCGTGGCCCCGTTCCAGCATGCCGTTGATCAACTTGTCCCGAAATGGCGTCAGGTCGCCGTGGGACTTCCAGGCAGCCATCGCACGGCGGAGCTGGTCGGCTTCACCGGCAGAGAAGCCAGCGGCCACCATGGCCAGCTTGATCACCTGCTCCTGGAAGATAGGCACACCCAGGGTGCGCTCCAGAACGTTCCGTACAGCGTCGTTGGGATAGTCCACCGGCTCCAGGCCATGCTTGCGACGCAGATAGGGGTGAACCATGTCACCCTGGATAGGGCCGGGGCGGACGATGGCCACCTCGATCACCAGATCGTAGTACTTTTCCGGTTTCAGACGCGGCAACATGTTGATCTGGGCACGGGATTCCACCTGGAAAACACCGATGCTGTCGCCTTTTTGCAACATGGCATAGGTGGCGGGATCTTCCAGGGGAATATCCTGCATGGAAAAAGGAGCACCCTTTTCCTCACTGATCAGGTCCAAGGCCTTGCGGATGGCCGTGAGCATGCCCAGGGCAAGCACGTCCACTTTCATCAGGCCCAGGCTTTCCAGATCGTCCTTGTCCCACTGTATGACGGTACGGTCCGCCATGGCCGCGTTCTCCACTGGTACCAATTCGGCCAATGGTCCGGCACTGATGACAAAACCACCGACATGCTGGGACAGGTGGCGAGGGAAGCCCAACAGGGTATTCACCAGAGTAAAGAACTGGTCGGCCACTTTCGGGTTGCGGGTGAGGTGTTTGTCGAGAATCTGCTGGCGCCAGTTGCTGGCCTTGTCCCGCCAATCGATGCCTTCCAAAAGCTGTTCCACCATGGCGGGATCAAAACCCAGGGCTTTGCCCACATCCCGGATGGCGCTGCGCGGCCGGTAGCGGATCACCGTGGCGGCCAGGGCTGCGCGTTCCCGGCTGTAACGCCGGTAGATGTACTGGATAACCTCTTCCCGCCGTTCATGCTCGAAATCCACATCAATATCGGGTGGCTCTCCACGATCCTTGGAGATGAAGCGCTCGAACAGCAACTCCACGCGAGCCGGGTTGACCTCGGTGATGCCAAGGCAGTAGCACACGGCAGAGTTGGCAGCCGACCCGCGGCCCTGGCACAGGATGCCTTTGCTGCGTGCGAAGGCGACAATATCCTGGATAGTGAGGAAGTAGTGCTCGTACTTCATCTCTGATATCAGGCTTAGTTCCTTGCGTATCAGCCTCTGAACGCTTTGTGGCGTGCCGTTTGGGTATCGCCGGCGTTCACCGTCTTGGGTCAGTTGTTTCAGGTAGGCCGCCGGTGATGTTCCGCCCGGCACCAGGTCCGGTGGGTATTCGTACTGCAAGCTACCCGGTTCGAAAGTACATTGCTCTGCAATCACCAGGGTTTCCCTGAGCCAGGCTTCCGGAAACAGGCGATCAAGAACCGGTAATGGTCGAAGGTAGCGCTCCCCGTTCTGGAACAGGCAATGGCCGGCGTTCTCCAGGTTGGTGTGGTTGCGCAGGGCCGTGAGCACATCCTGCAACGGTTGCCGCTCGCGGCTGTGCATGTGCACCTCTCCGGTGGCGGCTATCGGACAACGCAGGTGGTCTGCCAGCCAGCGTGCCCGGGCCAGTTGCTGCTCCTCTCCGGATTCAAGAGTGCGGGCTGCGGCTATCCAGAGATTCGGCTCAAACAGGCGCTGAAGCCACTCACCACAGGCCAGGGCCTGGTCTGCATCTGCAACAGTGGGTGAGGGTGGCAGCCACAGGCACACACAATCGTCCAGGGAATGGGTCTCGATATCCCGGAAGAATAACCGGTACTGGCCTTTCTCCGCTTGCCGTCGGCCAGTGGTGATCAACTGGCAAAGCTGACCATAACCCTTACGGGTGCGGGCCAGCAGGATGAAGCGGGGAGTAACCGCTCCGGGTGGGGCATCGTCAAGTTCAAACCAGCTGCCGGTGATCAGCTTTACCGGGCTGTCTTTCAGTGCGGCCCAGGCCCGAGGAATGCCAGCCACTGAGCAGGCATCTGTGATGGCCAGTGCAGAGTAGCCCAGCTCCAGTGCTTGCTCGGCCAGTTCATGGGGATGTGAGGCCCCGGTCAGGAAGGTGAAATTGCTGAAGCAGAAGAGTTCGGCATAGCTGAAGTTGTCCATCAGCCAAACCAGCCATGCACAAACCAGCCATCCCGCACATCCCGGAACACCCAGGCAAGCTGGCCGGTGGACAGCTCGGCAATGTAATAATCCCGGTGAACCCGCTGGCCATCCCACCAACCTCCACTGATCCGTTCCGGGCCCGAAAACCACATGGTCGGAGCTTCGGCCAGCGGTTGTGGCCCTTTGAGTAACCATAAAGGACGACGGGGTAACTGGTCGGGAGAAGGAAGGCGGCTATGATTTTTCCGCTGCACTTCGGAGGCCGACCAGGCCCGTTCGGGCCGGTGATCCGCCTGCGGCGATAACTGCCGTAATGAATGTCCGCCAAGCCGTGCCTGCAGACGGCTGATCAGGGTGTGCCAGGCTTCGTTCAGATCCTGCGTTTCACCCAGAAGATCCTGGCCAGAGGCCGCTTCCCGCCCCAGGAAGCGTTTAACGGACAGCACTAATGAGACCACCGGAGCCCTTAACGGGTGCTGCTCAAACCGTAGGCGGATAAGATTCAGAAATGCTTCGGCCCGATGCTCGGGGCCGGAGGTGCGAACCCGAATGCGGGTAGGCTCCTCATGCCGGTGCTGCAGGACCAGCAGCAGGCTGTCGGTATCCTGCTGTCGCCAGCACAGGTCTTCCTCGAGTTCTGACAGAATGCGCTGCAGGGGGAACAGCAGGCCCTGGGACTGCTCAATCTCCTGCACAAAATCCGCCTGCTGGCGAAAGGTGTGGGGCGGTTGCCAGGGTGTTTGTGGGTCCGCGCGGTTACCTTGGATTTTCTGCACATACGCGAGGGTTTCCGGCGACAGACGGCGGGCCAGTTCACTGGCAGGCAGTGCGAAGACCTCATCCAGGGTGTTCAGGCCGAGCCGTTGCAGACGGGTACAGGTTTTGTCATCGAACTCTGCCGTCAGCAGGGGCATCTGCCCCAGTGTACGCAGGATATGGCCTTTGTCCGCCGTGCACTCGCCCTTGCCGGCCCGGGCAATCAGTCGGGCGGCCAGTGGTGTGTGGCCGATGGCTGTCCAGGCGTTAAGCTGGCGTTCCTCCAGCCCCTGTTCCACCGTTTGCCAGACGGCTGCCAGCCCACCGTAAAGCCGCTGCAGGCTGCCCACTTCCGCCAACAGGCCATTCGGGGGTACCAATACGATATGAGCCGCGTACCGGTATAGCCAGCGCGCCTGGTCTTCCAGTATCCGGGCTTCCTGTTGGTGGTCCGCCCTGAGCATACGCAGCTCCGGAACCAGGCTGATAGCGGTTTTCAGGCGCATGCCAGCGCGTACTCCCTGGGCATAAGCTTCCGGGCAGGCCTGGATAATCTTCTGGCCGGAGCCTTCCACAACAGCCAGCGCCCCCTGGTTTTCGCGGGAGCGGCGAATATGATCCAGCAACAGGTGAGGAAAATGCAGGTACAGCCAGAGCATGATACGCCTTACCCGGTCTTGCCGGCCCAGGGGCCCTGGACCACCCGGGGGGCTTCCCGGAAGGCCAGATCCGCCCGGTGAGACATGGCTACGGAGCAACATTGGCCGGGCCAACTGCCGCGACGTTTCAGAACATTGACCTTGAGCGCCTGTTGACTTCCTGCCGTCAGATCCAGGCGTAGCGCCGCCGGGGAGTTCTGTTCGGCATGACGCCGTTCGCGGAACAGCACGCACACATTGCTGCCGGCCTCCGCAGCCAGTTGCAAGCGCCGTATGTCACGGGCAGCCAGTTTTCCGGGCCAGGCCATCACCAGGCCGGTGACCGGTGAACGCAGGCAGTTTTCCAGTGTCCACAGGAAGTCGCCATCGTCTTCGGTGTTGATCAGTATGACCTGATCCAGATTGACCCCTTCGCGGGCCAGGGCAGGGGCGTAGGGTGTATGGGGAGGGTTCAGCCAGAAGACGGTCTTACCTGCCTGAGAAAGCCGTTGCATCAGGGGGAGCAGCAGGTGCAGCTCACCAATGCCGGGCTCATCCAGCAGGCACTCACTCAACGCCCCACGGGGCCAGCCAACACCGCCGAGCTGGTTGTCCAGCACCTGGTAACCGGTTGGCTCCGTTGGCCGACCAGTGCGGGTATGGTGCTGACCCTGCCACACACGGTCGTCCTGCATCAGCGTATTCAGAATCTCGCTCATGGAAAGTTCTCTATATACTGTTTAAATATACAGTATTCTGAAAAAGACAGGATTTCAAGCAGTGGGTTGATAATGTGGCGGAACGAACCCACGCTTAGTAGTACAGCCATCAACCATGGAGGTTGAAATGAGTGAACTGACGAAACAAAGCTGTGAAGCCTGCAGCGCAGATGCTCCCACAGTCACTGCCGATCAGAAGCAAGCCCTGGGTAAAGATGTACCCGACTGGCAGGAGATTGAGCTGGACGGGGAGGAACAGTTACAGCGAGTGTTCAAGCTCAAGAATTTCGCCCAGGCCCAGGCATTTACCAACAAGGTGGGTGACCTGGCCGAAGAGGAAGGGCACCACCCCGCCATCCTTCTGGAATATGGCAAGGTCACCGTACGCTGGTGGACCCACAAGATAGGCGGCCTGCACAAAAACGATTACATCATGGCGGCGCGCACCGACGCAGCCTACAAAGACATGCAATAATTCACCAAACCCACCGGAAACAGGATGTGTAATGGCTGAAGACCGTACAGATAACCCACTAACCTTTCGGTTAGGCCATGAAGAACTGGTTATACGGCGCCGTTACGAAGTGCTCAGCATCATCAATGATTTCCTGATCGCCATCTGGTTTCTGGTGGGCAGCGTCCTGTTTCTGTTTCCCGAACACGAGAAGGCGGCCATCTGGCTGTTCATTATTGGCAGTTTCCAATTCCTGATTCGCCCCACCATTCGCCTGATCGGGCATATCCACGTACAGCGCATTCCGGAAAGCCGCTGGGAAAGTTAGAAGGTGTCGTCTATCGGGCTGCGAACTCCAAAGCCTCCTTTACGAACCACATGTGTGTAGATTTCAGTGGTGCGCACGTCGGCGTGGCCCAGCAGCTTCTGAATAGTGCGAATATCGTATCCGTTTTCCAGTAGGCGAGTGGCAAAGCTATGGCGAAACGCGTGGCTGTTTGCCTGCTTGTATACTCCCGCCTCACGAATAGCTAACCCGATGGCCCGTTGAACACCGCGATCCAGAAGATGGTGCCGGCGTAAGACGCCGCTACGCGGATCCATGGATAACTTGGCGGCTGGAAACAGATATTGCCAGGCAGGTTCTTTGCCTCCGCTGGGGTATTTTTGATTCAGAGAAAAGGGCATATAGACTTCGCCATGACCGCCGGCCAGGTCTTTCTTGTGCTGAACCAAGCAAGCGTCAATTTGCAGGGTTAATGGCTCTGCCAATGAGTCCGGGAGCAAGGTTGTTCTGTCCTTATTGCCTTTTCCACTGCGCACGATGATTTGCTGCATCCCGAAATCCACATCTTTCACTCTAAGTCTCAAGGCTTCGTTGATTCGCAGGCCGGAGCCATACATCAGGCGCGCAACCAACTGAGGAGCGCCTTCCAGGCCGTTGATAACGGCTTTGGCTTCATCATGGGTAAAAACGGTGGGTAAGCGTCTGGGTTTTCGTGCCATTTCAAACGATAGTTCATCCAGGGGCTGCTC
The DNA here is from genome assembly GCF_032922745.1 of Marinobacter salarius. Classification (NCBI taxonomy): domain Bacteria; kingdom Pseudomonadati; phylum Pseudomonadota; class Gammaproteobacteria; order Pseudomonadales; family Marinobacteraceae; genus Marinobacter; species Marinobacter salarius. The sequence continues at coordinate 3,570,329 of NZ_CP136693.1, read as the reverse complement.
CAGAAACTCGCGGAACAGAAACACGAGGGCATTCAGCGCAGTCCGCTGGGTACTGACACTGTTGTTACGCTGCACCGCAAGGTGCGATAGAAATTGTTCCACCTCTTTTGCCGAACACGCGGAAGGATGCTGCATACCATGAAAACGGATGAAGCGCTTGATCCAGTGGCAGTACGTCTGTTCAGTCTTGTAGGCCATATTTCGGCTACGAATCAGTGTGCGCAGCTGATCCATAAAGCGGGTAGGGTTGTCTGGCAACTTTGGTGGTACATCCAAAATCATCGGCTCAGCCTCCATGCTGTTTATTTATACAGCATTTTAGGCCTACTTTTGGGTTATTTCACGGTGAAAAACGGAGATATACGACAATTGTCGCAAAACTTCGTAAATTTTGTGCCAATGAGCTGACAACTCTATGAAAGATATGGAATAGTCGTTGAGGATCTATTTCAGATAAGCGAACAGGTGTACTGGGTGAAACTTGACAATTGACGCTTATTTTCAGACTGGGCAGTTGTTGAGCATTTTAATTCATTGAAAATAAAGGAAATTATGGTCAGTGACATCTGGGCGCATGGAAATAGGCGCGTTTTTGGTAGATGTCATTTGTCGTTGAATTAGCTGTTACAAAGCAAGGGAAAGTGCATAGCGATGATCGCCAGGGAATGGAAATGCCGAGTGCCTGAAGCCCACAATGAAGGGTTCACAGGCTATCTTTACCAAACCGGCATCAAGGATTCGTCCGCAACACCAGGCTTTCTCGGCGCTCAGATTTTACGCCGTTCCTTGGCGGCCGAAATTGAACTCACCCTCATCACGTACTGGGACAACCTGGAATCGATCAAGGCGTTCGCTGGCAACGATATTTCGCAGGCGCGCCTTTACCCGGAAGATGAGGTTTATCAGCTTGAGCCCGACCTTTCGGTGCAGCACTATGAAGTCATCGAACATCAGTTTTCGGCAGAGCAGCGGGGGTAAACGGGTGTACTTGCTTTGTAACCAGTCGTTCAAGTTCGTTCCCGGCCTGACGGCCGTCCACCGGACGCCCTTTTCTCCGCTTCGCTCCAAAAAGGTCGCCGCTTAACATCGGCGTTAGAAACGAGTCGAGCGATGAGTAAGCCCGAATATCTGTATCACGGTACTCGAAAAAAGCTAGATCTGCTCAATCCGACGCAGGGCGTTGGATATGGCATGGCGGATAATGAGCACGGCGTTTATGCTGTTTCAGAGCGCGAGTTGGCAATCCCTTTTGCAATTTCATATCGCCCTCTCGGTGACGGGGCAGTTTTCTCTGTTGAAACCTCGGAGCGTCCACCTCGTATCGTGCTAAAGGATACCGAGGTGGATTGGGATCAGGTGGGATATGTGTACAAGGTTAGGTCCGAAACGTTCGAGCAAATTGACTCAGAGCAGTGGTTATCCCGGGTTCCCGTTAAGCCAGTGGAAACTGAGGAAATCAAGCCAGAGTCCTATCGGAACTGGATCGTGTACAAATCGGAAAGGTAGAGACCGTGCAAAAAGTTTCTAACCAGTCATTCCAGTTCGTTCCGGCCCTGAAGGGCCTCCACCGGACGCCCTTTTCTCCGCTGCGCTGCAAAAAGGTCGCCGCTGAATATTGGCGTTATAAGCCAAGGCCTCGGTCATTTTTATGGTGGTTGGGTGCATGGGCCTTGGCGGAAAATCTGGAGTAAAGATTTAAGCTTTCGGTAACGGCCAAGGCCATCGAACTCCGCATCCAATTTGGTAGCCGGCATTGGTTTTTTACGGGTTATCGGCAACGTTCCCAGGTTGTGGGGCTGTTCGCCGAAAGTTTTGAGTAAGCGGGGTAGGTTGATGGTGTGTATCGGTGCCGGACCGCGAGCAGGTGCGGGGCTTCTCTGGAGTACGCATGGACGTTTTGGTGCGGACCGGAGACCAACGGGTGACCGGCTTCTAACCAACGCATTAAATACGTTCCGGGCCGATGGCCCTCCACCGGACGCCCTAGTCGGGCGCCGTTTATGCAGGCGTTATAGGGCTGCTCAAGCCAGGGCGATAGAGCTAATTTAGGTAAAAATTTAAGGTATGCGAATGGAATTGTGGGCAATTGAATATCAGTTGGTTAATGCAGCACCGGAATATGTGTTTGAGTGGCTTAAGGATAATGTAGTAGAAAAGCACACATTGGGTGACGAGAAGCGAGATCAACTTGAAAATTCTCTATTGTCACGCAATGAGAAATTGATCAATTTAGGCCTTGCGCTTTATGGCGAGGTTCCTTCTGTTGGCTACTCACTCTTCAAATCAGATGACCCAACCATTAAAAGAGCAGCTTTATCTGGAAGGTCGGTTAGGCCAATATTTCTGGATGAAAGCTGGGTCTTGAATGATGACGTTATTCCAGCGCTGCTAGAAGAAGAAAGGCAAAACGAAAACTCTGAAACGGACGATGATGGAGTTACGCTACTAAACGAACTCCTTAGTAATAAATTCTTACCCTCTGGAATATTAGAGGCTGTTTACGAGAAATCCGGCCACTTTTCCGATGTAGATGACAATTTATGGATAAGTATGGTGGCGATGAGCACCAGAAATGAACGGTTGTCCACCCCTTATAGTAGCACTTGGATGGATGGTTATGATGAGTATAGATACAACGCGGTTTTTTCAGCGGCTTGGCGTCTTTTTAAGGAGTTTCCTGTAAATAAAAGAGCTGCACATGTCCTTAGCTATCTTTCAGATCGATTGGTACCTGATGGCCCACACGATATGAAGGCACTAGGGAAGGTCTGAATAACTGCTGATATTTGCCGATCTTGGGTTTAACCGGCAAAAAATCGAAGATTCAGACACTATTTTCCCGTTAGTTGTGTGTTTCTTGCCCGATTCCCGCCATTTTGGCGAAAAACAGGCGCACTGGCCCTACGCCAGCATGTATTTTTCACCAATCAGCAGGTTGCTGAACGCGGCCAGCAAATGCAGCCGGTTGTTGTTCTTGGCTAGACCGCGATAGCGGACCTTGCTATAACCGAAGACCTGTTTAATGTACCGGAAGGGATGCTCCACTTTGGCACGAACACTGGCTTTGATTTTCTCGGCTTTCAGCTTGTCAGCATCCAGCTTCTTCCGGGTGCCAGGCCGTTTGGCAATGAACCAGGAGACGTTTTCACGGTGCTTATGCTCATCCCGCTTCTGAATGCCAAGGTACCCGGCATCGCCGAAGACCCGTTGCTCTTCACCGTGCAGCAGCTTGTCGGTGGGCACGATGTCGTGCACGTTGGCAGCGGTGGTATCGATGCTATGAATCAGGCCAAGCGTATCGTCGACACCAATGTGCATCTTCATGCCGAAGTGCCATTCGTTGCCCTTTCTGGTCTGGTGCATTTCAGGATCGCGCTTGCCAGTGCTGTTCTTGGTGGAGCTTGGAGCAGAAATAATGGTGGCATCTACGATGCTGCCTTCACGCAGCATCAGGCCGTTCTTCTCCAAGTGTTTATTCACCTCTTTAAACAGCGCCTTGCCAAGACCGTGCTGCTCCAGGAAATGCCGGAAGTTGAGAATGGTGGTCTCGTCCGGCAAGCGGTCCAGCTTCAGGCCAGCGAAGTGGCGCATGGATTCGATCTCGTAAAGAGCGTCTTCCATCGCCGGGTCGCTCAGGTTATAGAACAACTGCATGCAGTGAACTCGAAGCATGGCAGGCAGCGGATACGGAGGCCGACCGTTCTGACCCTTGGGGTAATAACGGGCTACCTTCTTCTCCAACTGCTTCCACGGAATCAGCTTGTCCATCCGTTCCAGAAAGATCTCGCGACGCGTCTTGCGCTTCTTGGTCTGGTACTCAGCTTCGGAGAAAGTGATCTGATCCATGGTGGCAACGAATCCTATGCGGTTGGCGATGGCCATATTATCGCTGATTTTGAGACTTATTCAGAGTCTCCCTAAATGTAGTCGACCGCTGGCGGTCTAACGATAAGAAAGAAGATGAGACTTTCTCATATGTGCGCACTGCTCTTGTAAAGATTATTGGGAACTATAGCGATGAATTTAAAGATTTAAAAAGCCACGATGATGTGGCCCTCAGAAAGGGATATTACGCCAATTTAAGGTGGGCGAAACCTGAGGATGTATCTGATGGTTTTGATAAAGACGGGAAGGAATTTCTGGATTCCGCCATTTACAATGACTCATTTTTCACAAGCGAAGAAACAAGAAGTGCTTTAAAACAGGCTTGCTGGGATGCCCCAGATGAACATAGCACAATGGATTACCCCAATTATTTCAACTCTAGAGCAGAATACCTTTCTGCTAAACATCCTGAATGGTTCAAAGATAGCTGGTCAGGAGAGCTGCCATTTGAAGAAATTGAAGATGCGGACGAGCGGCGAGAAAAACGTTTAGAGTATTTAAACACTCAAGTTGCCGAGTTACATAAAGCGCTACTTGGCGACAAAGGTGAATATCAAGAGTCTAATGAATTCGGCGAAAACAGTATACTCAATGATTTACGGCTAGAGCTTCAGCAGATTGGCGAGCATTTAGGTAAGCTCTATCAGAAAAGCACATTTTCATGGGGCTGGCTGGCCGCCGGTGCGGCGCTGGGCTTCATGCTTGGAAAGTACTAGGAAACAATGATCACAAAAAACATTAACCAGATCCGAGTGTTGCCCTATAACAATCGCATGTTGTCGGACTGGTTTTCCACTGCGCTACAAACCAAGCCGCAAATGCGGGCGTTAGCTGGTGTGGCTTTGCACTTTTCGGGTGGTTGGATGCTCATGGCCTTGGCCGAAAACTGGCAGCAAAACCGGCAGGCTTGTTGCTCTGCCAAGGCCCGAGAAATTGGCGTGTTGCTGGCAGCGCAATTGGTCACCGGCGCTGGTTTCGAAATTGGAGTTAGCCGTGTGGGGCTGTCCGCCGAGAGTGGGTTCCTTGCTTACCTGCTATTCTGATGTTCAGGTTCATTCACCGCATCATTGGTGGTGGTTCCAATAATGATGCGCCGGCGAATCTGGGTGCAAGGGCAGCGGTGTGGGCTGCGATGTTGGTTGCCACGGACCGGGCTTCAGTGATGCCCCCAGCTAACCAGTCGCTGTAGTACGCTCCCGGCCTGACGGCCGTCCACCGGACGCCCTTGTCAGGGCGCCGCTAAGCTCAGCGTTAAATTCAGGGAGGAAACGCACTAATGGAGAAAGTTGTCACAGGCTTACTGGTGCTCGTAGGCATTATTCATCTCTTGCCCGTTTCTGGAGTTTTGGGCGCGGAGCGATTGGCCGCTTTATACGGCATTTCCCTGGGAGAGCCCAATATCGAAATCCTGATGCGCCACCGGGCTATCCTGTTCGGGCTTCTCGGTCTGTTCTTGGTGTATGCGGCGTTTCGGCCATCGTTGCAAACATTGGCTATTGTTGCGGGCCTCGTCAGCGTTGTGTCCTTCATCGCGATTGCGTGGTCAGTTGGCGGTTGCAATGAGTCCGTTCGCAAGGTCGTCATCGCAGACATTGTCGCCATAATCGCGCTCATTGCTGCAGGGGTAATCCATGTCGTCGGTCGCAACTAAATTTAACAAGGCGCATCAATACGCGGCCGATGGCCGCCGGACGCCCTTTTCATTGCGGCTGCGCCTCCATTACAAGGGCGCCGTTGTGCGCTGGCGTTAACTAGCAAAGGATCAGCAATGTACGCTCGGGTCAAGAGTATCATGAGCCCGGATTTGGACTACGGTTCACTTCCGGACGATCCCGAAAATTGTTGTGTCTTGATAGAGGTGGAAATCGGACCTTCTGAAAGTGAAGGGGCTGAGGTTTTCTCTTTCGAGGTGGTTACGCCAGCTGCCGTCAAATCTTTGCCCGCTCCGTCGTGGTTGAGAGGCTACTTACTTCTTCCAGAGTTTTCTTGGTCAGGTATAGAGGAAGCTGTTAATAAGCTGGTTACCCAATGTACGGGTTCGGACTGGGGCGAGGTTTCCAATAAATTATCCCGAACCCTTGGATGGGAGTTCGAGGGTTACGTGCCTCATGCCAGTTAACAATGCCATTAAGTCTGTTCCGGGCCGATGGCCCTCCACCGGACGCCCTTGTCAGGGCGCCGCTTATGGCCGGCGTTATACGTAAAAAATGAAAGCAAGATTCATCAAATACCTAGAAGACCAAGCTCAAAATATGACAATAGGTAAACAGTATATTGTCCTTGGTATTGAAGGTGATTCCTTTAGGGTAATATGTGATGAAAATGAGCCTTACCTATATGAGCCAGAGCAATTTGAAATCATTGACTCTGAAATGCCCAAGTTTTGGCTCAGTGAAAAGGGCGAGGACGGCGAACTTTATGCGTATCCACCTCCATGGTTTCGCAACTACTTTTTCGAAGATTATTTCGATAATGTAAAAGGTAAAAAAGAGCAGTTTTGGGCAACGTGTAAAAAATACTATGGCATCAACAAAAACGTATAACCAGTGCATCTTGCGGACAGTCACTACGTGTGGCCTTTTGTGCGTGGCTTCGCCACTGTCGCACAAAAGGCCACACTCCGTTCCTGCGCGCAAATGCAGGCGTTATTGGCCCGGCATTTGTGAGTTTTTGGCTGGTCCGGTGCAAAGGCCTTGGCACCAGCTTTCGTTGCAAAGTCCGCTTACTCTGATGATCGCCAAGGCCGGAAAATACGCTGTCTGGTTTGGTTGCCACAATGGTCAGCGGTGTTGGTATTCATGGTGTGCCCCAGTCGTGGGGCCGTCCGTCTTAAACGGTAATCGGGCCGGCAGCGTTTGCGTTCTGGTTCCTTTCGCCATTCGTTGAGTTGGTGCAATCTGTCCGGGAGAGGGCATGCGGCCTTTAATTTCAGACTCAACCACGGTGGTGAACGGCCATTAACCAGGCGGTCAACCGGACGCCAAAAGCGTACCGCTTTTGGTTCCCTTCGCTGCGCTCCGGCGCCGGTTACCTCAGCGTTACAAAGCAAGGGAAAGTGCATAGCGATGATCGCCAGGGAATGGAAATGCCGAGTGCCTGAAGCCCACAATGAAGGGTTCACAGGCTATCTTTACCAAACCGGCATCAAGGATTCGTCCGCAACACCAGGCTTTCTCGGCGCTCAGATTTTACGCCGTTCCTTGGCGGCCGAAATTGAACTCACCCTCATCACGTACTGGGACAACCTGGAATCGATCAAGGCGTTCGCTGGCAACGATATTTCGCAGGCGCGCCTTTACCCGGAAGATGAGGTTTATCAGCTTGAGCCCGACCTTTCGGTGCAGCACTATGAAGTCATCGAACATCAGTTTTCGGCAGAGCAGCGGGGGTAAACGGGTGTACTTGCTTTGTAACCAGTCGTTCAAGTTCGTTCCCGGCCTGACGGCCGTCCACCGGACGCCCTTTTCTCCGCTTCGCTCCAAAAAGGTCGCCGCTTAACATCGGCGTTAAATCTTATGAGTGGATACTACTCTGTGTGCCCCAAGTGCGGGTCGACAATGCCTTCTCCCACGAATAGAGGGTATGTGTGCGCGCAATGCCATGAGATCGTAAGCATTTCGATTGGATACTTTGAAACCAATGTTGAGACTCTTAAACCATACGTAAAAAGCCGTGTAGGCCTTCTCATAGCGGGGTTTCTTCTCCTAGCGGTATGTTTTACGAGCGTCTTGTTCTTGGGAGTGGATCTGGAGAAAGAGTATTTTGCTGCTGTGGTTGTTCCTCCCTTATTGGGAGGAGAGGTCTACTTGATGTCAAAGCATAAGGTATTGGTTCAGTACAAGGTCATCTATAAAGATGTTGACCCGAAACTTTTTGAATTTTATAGGGTTGTGTACATAGGAGTTATTGCACTGATTCTTGCGGTGTTTACGTTCCCGCATGCTCTGGATTTATTGACCGGCTGGTAGCGTAGTGCCTTACGAGAGTGAGGTCTGATATAACCAGTAGCGCAAGCGGACCGGTTTTCCGGCGCGGGTGCGCCTCCAAATCGGCCGCTTCGCATGGCGTTAGCTGGTGTGGCTTTGCACTTTTCGGGTGGTTGGATGCTCATGGCCTTGGCCGAAAACTGGCAGCAAAACCGGCAGGCTTGTTGCTCTGCCAAGGCCCGAGAAATTGGCGTGTTGCTGGCAGCGCAATTGGTCACCGGCGCTGGTTTCGAAATTGGAGTTAGCCGTGTGGGGCTGTCCGCCGAGAGTGGGTTCCTTGCTTACCTGCTATTCTGATGTTCAGGTTCATTCACCGCATCATTGGTGGTGGTTCCAATAATGATGCGCCGGCGAATCTGGGTGCAAGGGCAGCGGTGTGGGCTGCGATGTTGGTTGCCACGGACCGGGCTTCAGTGATGCCCCCAGCTAACCAGTCGCTGTAGTACGCTCCCGGCCTGACGGCCGTCCACCGGACGCCCTTGTCAGGGCGCCGCTAAGCTCAGCGTTAAACAATAAGGAATATTGAGTTCGTGGTGGCAAAGGAAAGCTATAGAAATATTGATAGTGAGATCAGGCGCAACCTTATTCGCGAGGATCGGTTGTCTATCCCCCCACGGGGCAAATGGGCAGACGATGCGCGAAGATATGCCAATCAGCTCAAATATTCTGACGATCAAATCATCCGCGTGGCGCAGAATCGAGTTCGATTCCATGCGGCAGAGAAAAATAGCTTGTTTGCGCGCTTCTCTGTCTGGTTGCACCAAGCTTTTGGCCGAACAGCCCCTGCTGAGTCATTTCGTGTAGCCGGGCATGAGCTGAGGGTTCTTCTGGCCATAGCAGAGCTGGACGGTGATCCGAGAATTCAAGATGCGCACGAATACGAGGTAGAGCCTCACTATTACGAGAAATTGGTGGATCTTGCGGCTTCAAAGTGTGGCGCTGTTTAACAAATAGTTGTAGTACGTTCCGGGCCTGGCGGCCCTACACCGGACGCCCTTGTCAGGGCGCCGCTAAACAAGAGCGTTATGTTGCGAGGAGAGTTAAGCAGTGATATCGCGCCTTGACCACATAGTCCTAACTGTTCGCAGCATAGAGGATACAGTTCGCTTCTATACGGAAGTGCTAGGTATGGAGCAAGAAATTTTCGGTACGGGACGAGTTGCGTTGAAGTTTGGTGCTCAAAAGATCAATTTGCATGAATCAGGTAAAGAATTTGAGCCAAAAGCTAACTCGCCTACGCCAGGTTCAGCCGACGTATGCTTTATTACAGATTTGCCTATCAGCGAAGCCTACGATCGAGTTTCGGAAAAGAGCGTCTGTATCATTGAGGGTATCGTTTCACGTACGGGGGCGGTAGGACCAATTCAGTCGTTTTATTTCCGAGATCCAGATCATAATTTGATCGAGGTGTCGTCATATGCAACTGCAACATAACAAGTGCAGGCACGGCGACGCCTACTACATTGCGCCTTCGGCTTCATTTCGTAGGCGCGCATGCTGCAAGCGTTAGAAGTATTGAGATATGAGTGAAATTGAATTTTTGTGTTTTAATCAAGTGAATCCAGAAGACTTCATGGCAGTCGTCAATGAGGATTCTCTGAGAACACATTTAATCGATCATCCATATTTTGATGCAGCCAGCCTTCAAGAGTGGATGGGAGATAAAATTAAAGTGGATGCGATAGAGGGTTGTCGTATTCGGGCAGTTTATATAGGTGGGGTTTTAGCTGGTTGGTGTGGAATTCAGCCAGATGATAATGGTTTTGAGTTAGCTGTTGTTATCTCACAAAAATTCTGGGGTTTTGGCATTCCAATTTTTAAAGTGCTCATGTGTTGGGCTAATGAGTTAGGGCATAAAGAAATACTATTTCATTTACTCGAAAGTAGGCCTGAGTACAAGGCACTAAATAAAATGGCCACTAAAGTTCATAAAACAGAACAATTAGGTCGGTATTTTACAACTTACCATATTCCAGTAGGTAAATAATGAGCGAAAAAACTTCTAACAAGTGCGTGCACAGGATGTCAAAAAGCTGCGCTTTTCGCCACCCGTGACGCAGGCGTTTATACCTAAATGGGTCGGGATGTGTGCCAACGTGAAAATCCGAAAAATGTCACAGTCTGACCTCCCGGAGGTTTCTCGCATACAGCGGGAGTGCTACAGCGAGAGCATTCTTGAATCTGTAGATTCGTTCTCCGCAAAGCTCTCTGCCTCCCCTGATTTTTGTTTCACGGCAGTACAGGGGGAGCTGGTAGTAGGCTATGTTGTATCTTTTCCATGGGTGTTCGGTGAAATACCCGACCTGGATGGCGCTGAGTATCCCGTGCCTCCAAGTGCGGATAGCTTGTGCATCCATGATATGGCGGTTACTCCTACCGTCCGTAAGGTCGGCGCTGCGAAACACATGCTTAACACTGTGCTAGCTTCCGCAAAGCACAGGGGGTACAAACGGATATTCTTGGTTGCTATCCAAGGAGCGTCATCGTATTGGATGCGTCATGGCTTCAAAGTTGTGCATGCAGGTGAGTCGATTAAGAGAGGTTTATCCGCATACGGGCAAGATGCGGTATTTATGGCTAAAACCGAGGATTAGGTATAACCAGTCATTCCAGTTCGTTCCGGCCCTGATGGGCCTCCACCGGACGCCCTTTTCTCCGCTTCGCTGCGTAAAGGTCGCCGCTGAATATTGGCGTTATGCATCCGCTCGAATATTAGATTGGAGAACTACAAATTTTTTCAGCACCTGTCGAATTCTCGATTGGTCATTCGACTAATGAGTGTATATTTCATAACCAGGAGCATGAATGATGAGTAACAATTCCGCGACAGAGTCCGAAATTCGCACCGTGCTGGAATCCTGGGCTGCTGCGACACGCGAGGGCCGGCAGGATGACATCCTGAAAAATCATGCCATCGATCTTGTGATATTCGATGTTCTGCCTCCCATGAAATATGTGAGTGCCGAATCGTATCGCCGTAGCTGGGAAGAGTGGCAGCCGGAGTCTCAGGGTGAAGCTACTTTCAACCTTGAAAACCTATCCATTACTGCCAGCCAAGACGTTGCGTTCGCATACAGTTTCATTCGTTGTGGTGGTACGCTACCAGACGGAAGGACGTTTCAGGATTTGGTCCGTGCGACTTTTTGCCTGAGAAAGGAAAATGGCTCTTGGATAATTAAGCACCAACACATATCTAAACCTATAGGGGATTCTTGAGAATGTGTCAGTTGCATAACAAGGCCAAGCACCGCGACAGCTTTTTCGTTTCGGCTTTGCCTCCACTGCAAAGCTGCGCGTGTTGGCGACGTTATGCCCACAGGGAAGTCGAGTGAAGCTTAAAGTTTGTTTTACCATTTTCGTCTTTTTCTTTCTCGTGAACTTGGTCGAATCTGTATTGGAAACAGGTCGAAGCGTTCTTCAGGAAAGGTTGGAGAAAGAGATTCGCGTGAGCGTGCTTAGTCAGGAGCCTTGGAATCTCGAAACCTGGGAATTTATGTCGAAAGAGCAGCTTTCGAGTCTTATGAAAAATGATGACTTCCTGAAAAAGTTCTCTTCAGCCAAAAAAGAAGCCCAAGACAAATACCAGTGGTACTTTATAGCCATCAGCGTAGTGCAGATTCTATCGATGCTTTTGTTGGCGCTAGGTTGCGGCAAGTTGGTCATCGGTATCGTGAGGCGGAATGAGCAGCCATAACCAGTCGGTCAACCGGACGCCAAAAGCGTACCGCTTTTGGTTCCCTCCGCTGGCGCTCCGGCGCCGGTTACCTATGCGTTATGTGTAAGGAAAGCCGAACATGGAAGAGATAGGCGTAGGCATAATTGGCTGGCTACTGAAATTACTCGGTTTAGCTGCAAGATCAATGGTTTGGCTCGTCGTCGCGGCTTGGGAATACCTTATAGTGAACTTGGCCTGGTATTTTGGTTGGCCCATTTGTCGGGCACTGAGCATTGGGCATTTTCCGAAAACGGAGATTGGCAATGGTGACAATGCCTCACTGACGGAAGCAATTTTGGTTTGCCTGGTTGGTTTAGCAGTACCGTTCACCATTGCGGTGCTCCTCGCTCCGTGGGAGAACTTTGGTGCGTCGTGAATGCATGCCACATAACCAGTCGCTTAAGTCTGTTCCCGGCCTAGCGGCCGTCCACCGGACGCCCTTGTCAGGGCGCCGCTTAGCTCAGCGTTAATTGGTAAAGCTATGGAACCTGTCATCCAGGAAGAGCCAACTGGTTGCGGTATTGCGGCAAGTGCTGCTCTTGCCGGTGTCAGTTATGCGGAGGCCAAGCAAAAGGCAAACGCGCTGGGCATATATGCGGCAGACACAGCGCTCTGGTCAGAAACAGAGCATGTTCGAGCACTGTTGCGTGAATTCGGCATCTCCGCATCCTCCGAAGAAACTCCTTTTAAATCATGGGAGAGCCTGCCAGATAAAGCGCTGATGGCTATTAAATGGCGTATTGAGCGAGGCAAGCCGTTTTGGCATTGGGTTGTTTTTACCCGGGAGTATGGCGAGGCAAAGGTGTTGGATTCCAAGAAAGCACTGAAATCCAACACTCGTAGAGATTTCGGGCGTATCAAACCGAAGTGGTACATTGAAGTATCCAATTAACAAGTCGCTGTAGTTCGCGGCCGATGGCCGCCGGACGCCCTTTACGTGGCTCCTTCGTCGCCACTCCAAGGTCGCCGCTAAGCTCAGCGTTACACCTCACAGATCTTGTCTTGATGCTTGTACGGCAATGCCGTATATTTTGGTAATGCTATTCATCGAAACCTCAACGTTCACCAAGCTATTGCCGAACTACCTCACGGACGAGGAATATCGTGGGCTTCAAACCTACCTTTTGCAGAAGCCGGATGCCGGGGATCTAATCAGAGGCTCAGGTGGCGTTCGTAAAGTTCGATGGGCACCAGCGGGTTCGGGAAAGAGCGGTGGTATCAGAGCCATTTACTACTGGAAGAAGTCTGACCACGAGATATGGATGCTCACGCTGTACAGTAAATCAGAGCGCGCCAGCATTCCTGGCCATACGCTCAAGCAGATAGCGGAGGCAATCAAAAATGGGTGACAGGAACCTTGGGGCAGAAATTCTTGATGGCATCAATGAAATCAAGCAGTTCAAGAAGGGCAAATTGGCTCTACGAACCCATGAGCTATCAGAGCCCTCACCGCCTAAAGTGATCAGGCTGAAGTTGAACATGTCGCAATCTGCGTTTGCCGGTCTTATGGGTGTGAGTGTGCGAACCCTTCAGGATTGGGAACAGGGTCGGCGCGAGCCGCAGGGGCCTGCGGTTGCGCTTCTGCGCATTGCTGAGCAACACCCGGAAGTTTTCAATCAGCTTCACTGACCTGAGTGAGGTGTAACCAGGCCATGCACCGGATGCCAAAACCTCCGCTTCGCTCTGGTTTTGTCACCGGTGATGGCGGGCGTTAGCACCTCAGGTCCGACGACTGTCGTTCACGTCATCCGCAAGCCAAGCCTTGATCAGCGATTGATAGGGCATGTCCCGTTTGTTGGCTTCGATTTTGATCCGATCAAGCAGGGTTTCCGGCAACCGGAGTGAGATGGTCTTGGTTGAGGGTTTCAGCTTCGGGAACGATGCCTGCTTGGCCTGACCCCAATCCAGGTAGTCTGTGGAATCGTGAGTTTCCCAGAACTCTCGCTCTTCTGCTTCAGTTTTGAACTCAGGCATCTTTTTTAGCTTGCTCATAAACAGCCCTCTCTTTGCGGTGCATGTCTCGAGCGGAAATCACCCGAACCAGCGTACCGCCCTGCCTTAATGTAAACGTTATGTGGAGCAGCCTCTCATCATCTGTTTCACCAAGAGCGTGAAAACGGGCCTCAGCCTGGCTGTGCTTGGAGTCTTCCAGCAACAGAAGCGGCTCGTTAAAGAAAATTTCTTCCGCTTCGGACTGGCTGACGCCATGCTTCTCCGCGTTTTTGCGGGAGTTGCCTTCGTCCCAGTCAAAGCCAGTAACTTGTGCCCAATTGATCATAAAAGTATATTATCAGCATATACGCAGGCGTCAACAAGTGCTAACCAATGCAGGCACGGCGACGCCCTTTACATTGCGCCTTCGGCTGCATTCCAAGGGCGCGCGTGCTGCAGGCGTTAAGTGTTTTCAGGGAGGAAACTGTGAGTAAGTATCATATTGCGCAACTCAACATTGCCACTCTTTTGGCTCCGATTGATTCCCCGCAGCTTTCGGATTTTGTTGCGAATCTCGACAGGATCAATGCGTTGGCAGAGGAGTCTCCGGGGTTTGTTTGGAGGCTGCAAACCGAAGAAGGTGATGCCACCGGCATTGATTATTTCGGCTCCGATAAAATCGTGAATCTTTCCCTCTGGGATTCGGTCGAGGCTTTGCACAATTACGTTTATCGGTCTGCCCACGTCGAGATCATGCGCCGCAAGAAAGAGTGGTTCAACAAAATGGGTGAGGCATATATGGTGCTTTGGTGGGTGCCTGCCGGTCACATTCCGTCAGTCGAAGAAGCAGCGCAAAAGCTGAACATTCTGCGAGAGCATGGCCCAACCGCGGAGGCTTTCACATTCAAGAAAGCATTCCCTGCTCCCAGCGAACTAGCCAGTGTGCCAACCGATACTTGGGGTGGTGAATGTCCAGCCACTTAACAAATCAATTAAGTTCGTTCCGGCCTGCGGCCTCCACCGGACGTCCCTGTCGGGCCGCCGCTTATTTCAGCGTTAGCCAAATACGAAGGGAGTTACGTCATGCCATCCAGCAAGCAGTACTACGATTCACTAGAGGTTAAAGATGGATATATATGGGCTGTCGACGATATAGAAGGCACCAAGACTCCCCTTGAGGTCCACGCAGTTGGGTATTCGGGATCGTTACTTGAACCCACCGAAATCGAAATCCAGCAACCCACGGGTGGATGGTGGTACTCGAGGAAGAAATTTTCAGCGAAGGAAGCCAAGGAGTATTCCGATAAAATCAACGGGGCAATCAATATCCTAGCTTCCGAGAGGCTCAAACTTTGACTAGTTGGGCCAACAATCGCCTCCTCAGTGCCTGATTTTCCGGCTACAAAACGATGCGCTGGCCATATCGCTGCGGGCTTTGTAGTATTTCGTTTAAAGCATTTGTTTATCGAGGTTTTTGTGGACTGTTATGGTGGCGAAAGGCGTGCTTATATCGTAAAAAACTATGAGATAAAGCCGGTAGCTCACGTAAAACTTATAAGTGGGCAAAAAAAGGTAAGCTGCACTAACCAAACACTTTCTGACTCCTATTACTGTTTCGAATACGTTTCTCGAATTTATCATGGTGACAAGGGTACATTTTTCTGTGGATCTCATGCTGCCGATGACTTTTTGCGGAAAGCTGGAATACGACCTTTGCCATTATTCAACCCTCTTGTATCGACCGGTTCTAGTGCAGGTGGAGGCGGAGCCAGCGGTACAGGACAATGGAACCCTTTAGCAAAACAGTTGAATGACGCAATAAACATGATAGTGGTTTGTTGGGATATTGTGCCCAAAGGGCCACTAGCAGATATCCAGTCGAACCTTCTCCGATACCGATCAAACGAACCTTTTCCTCCGAAAATTAAAGCCATAAACACTGTTCTTTCTTACGACAAGCAGGGACGTACATTGCAGCAAATGATTGATCAGCTGAGGCAAAATGACAGTGTTCGCCAGTTTAATTTCAACCTAATAAACAACGTATTAGAAGCGGAAGGAGTGTCGTCGAATTTTGGTTAACAATTCGCGGCACTCGGACGCACTAAAGTGCGCCGGTGCGCTTTGGCGTTATGTGAAAAAACGATGAAGCGATGCCTAATTAGTCTCTGTGTTTTCGTATTGGTTGTAATTACCGCCTACCAGCTATTGGGGGAAGCAGCTGTCCACTATGAAATGTATTCCACTGGTGCCGCGACTCGTGCGGAGCTGGCCGACGATTTTGGATTAGGTATTCTCGGCCTGTTCGTTGTTTTACCCGGAAGCTTTTTGGCCGGAGTCATCTGCTCTTGGCTTACATGGCGAAAACTAAGGCTCAAAGAATGATCAAGTTAGCCGCACATAACAAGCGGCTGTTGCCGCCCCTTCGGGGCTGGGACGGCCTTTCCGCTGCTTCGCAGCTACAAGTCCGCCCCAAAGCCGGGCGTTATGTGTAGGTGACCATGGACTGGCGAGAAATTGACCTATTCCGGGGAATTGATCTGAATGACTCGTTCGTGCTCGGGTGGCATTACGAGGGTGATCGCTTGGTTTTCAATCTGGAAGTCAGTGTTTGGCCAGAATCGAAGTATTACTATGCGCCCAAGGACGGTGAGTACACCTGCTACCGGAAAGGTAATTTAATATTCGAGGGGGTTAAATCGGTACAGGGACTACTCTCGATGGCAGAAGCGAATAGGTCCACGGATGCCTCCGGTGAGTGCGATTACGGCAACATTGATACATTATTGATTCAGCCTGAGAGCGTTCAAATCATTGGAGATTTTGGCTCCGTCGAGATAGCGGGAGGAACCTGTGCTTTATCCATCAGCACATAACCAGTGCAGGCACGGCGACGCCCACTACATTGCGCCTTCGGCTCCATTACATGGGCGCGCATGCTGCAAGCGTTATGCGCAAAAGGAGGAGGCGTGCATCATTTGGCAGCCCAATGGATTGTAGGGTTACTAAGAGATAGGAATATCCCTTTTCTGATCTGTGGGGGACTCGCTGCAAAGGGATATGGCTCTGAGCGTGATCTGAATGACATCGACCTTTTCGTCCCTTGTGAGCACTTTTCGTCAGTGGTTCAGGCCGGCCAGGAATTTGTATCCAAGGCCGCCGCTCACCGCCAAGAGGAAGGCTGGGATCTAACCTACGTCCAGTTTAAGTATGAAGGCATCAAAGTGGAGGTAGGTAACGCTGACTGTCCGCGAATCTTCGATGCAGGCAACGAGACGTGGGTTCCACTCAACATAGATTTTTCTCGCTATGCGACGGTGCATTTGCTGGGTCTTGAGCTTCCCCTTATGCTGAAGGAAGATCTGATCCGGTATAAATCTGCGCTCTCACGGCCGGTGGATATCGAGGATATTCGTGCCATCCGTGAGAGCGCATAACCAAGCCATGCACCGGATGCCAAAACCTCTGCTTCGCGCCGGTTTTGTCACCGGTGATGGCGGGCGTTATGCGTGAATTATGAAGAAGTGCAGAGTATGCGGCGGGTTTTTGCGGAAAATTGGTACTGTTGAGCCAGATACGCTGTATGTCTCGTCTAGGGCGCCAGCGCTTTCACCTTACGACGGAATGCCTAGCTTCTTTATCCTCATGATTTTGGGGCTAATAATTGGAATGGAATTTTTCGAACAAAGCCAGGCTCTTGGTCTTGTAATTATCTGCACATTTGGCGGGGTAGGAGCATGGCTTTGGCGTCGCCCTAGGCCGCTTTATCGGTGTGCAAAGTGCAACAGTGAGTACACGGGCAGCGCTGTACTAGCGAGGTTCCATCGCTAATCCACATAACCAGTCAATCAAGTTCGTTCTGCACTTCCCCCACTTCAATAGACACGCATCGATAACTCCGACTGAGGAGAAAAACGATGCCTGCTATCAAGACCGGCAAGAAAACCGAGAAGTACACCACCGAGTTCAAAGTTAAAGCCGTTGAGTGGAGCCACCAGGCCCACCGCAGTGTCAAAAGCGTTGCCGAAGCGCTGGATATTCATCCCTTTATGCTGTCACGCTGGCGTAAGGAGCACCGTGAGGGGAGATTCGCCATGAAACGGGTTAAGCGAGCGCCAGCTGAAGCCAAAAAGAAAATCAGTGAACAGGACGAGATCAACCGATTGAAGCGACAAATCGCCGAGCTTCAAGAGGAGAACGACGTTCTAAAAAAGTTTCAACGTTTTCAGGCCGAGGAACGACAGAAGCGTTCCGGTTCGTCTGGAAACACCGACGACAACACGGCGTAAAGGCCCTGTGTCGCCATCTGAACATCTCGCGCTCCGGTTACTACGCCTGGGCGAACCGCAAGCCCGGCAAACGGGCTGCTGAAAACGCTGACCTGTTGCTCCGTATACGACGGATTTTCAATGAAAGTGAAGGTCGCTATGGCAGCCCAAAGGTGTATCGAACCCTTAAGAGCCAAGGCATTCGGGTGGGCGAGAATCGCGTTGCTCGACTGATGCGGGTTTGGGGCATGAAGGCCCGCACCCACAGAATCTATCGACGCTTACTCACCCGAAGGGCGGTCCTCAAGGCTTGGCCGAACTACCGTCTGGCAATGGCGAAACCCGTGGCCATCAACCAGCAATGGAGCAGCGATGTCACCTACATCAAAATGGGCCGGAAGAACGTGTTTCTGGCGGTGGTGCTGGACTTGTTTTCCCGTCGCATTGTTGGGTGGAAGCTCGAAGCGAGCCTGAGCGGTGACCTGTCTTGTGGGGCCCTCAAGCAGGCCATGGCCGACCGATCACCGTCGCCAGGGCTCCTGCTGCACACTGACCGAGGAACCGAATTCAGAGCCCTCAAAATGCGTAATATGCTCACCCGCCATCAGGTGGTTCATAGCATGAGCCGTCCAGGATATTGTACTGATAATGCCGAGGTGGAATCGTTCTTCAAAAGCTTGAAAGGAGAACTGCTGCACGCAACCAGCTTTGTCACGCTTCGCCAATTAAGACATCATATAAAACACTATATTGAGCGCTTCTATAACACCCGACGGCTGCACAGCAGCCTTGGTTACCGGACTCCGCTGGAGTTCGAGGGAGCTAACTGATGGAGGCGTGTCTATTTGTTTGGGGGAATACCATTCCAGCCCTGGCGGGCTTCCACCGGACGCGCTAAAGCGCGCCGCTTATTATCGGCGTTATATGCTTGAACAAAGATACTCTTATCAAATATTCAGTTGACATTGAATTACTCCTTAATCAAAATGAGCGAATGCATACAAATTCTACGAAACAGGCAGTTCGAATTATCATCATTCCATAGGAATGGTGGGATTGTTGATGCGTCACTAATTTATCAAACCCGCCCAAGAGGCGGGTTTTCTATTTCTGCCTCTGGGTAATAGTCCTTGGAGGAACTAGAATGAAAAAAGTAGCAGTCTTCGGTAAGCCAGCTAATGGGAAATCCACTTTAAGCAAAAGACTTGCATCAGCTACCGGAATAAAATTGTATGCTTTGGATTCAATTTTATATGAACAGAATGGCCAAGAGATAGATAGGGAAAGCTATGAAGAGGCTCACGAGAACATTCTCTCCTCCGAAGAGTGGATTATTGAAGGCTTTGGCCCAATAAATTCATTGAATTCTTTCCATAGGCGCTTGGAAGAAGCCGACACTCTTATCTACATAGAGTTGCCCTACTTGGTCACCTATTGGTTAGTGACCAAGCGGCTCATTAAAGGGTTAGTTAAAAAACCAGAAGGTTGGCCTGATGGGAGTTCTGTATTAAAGGGGACACTTAATAGCTACAAGGTATTAAAGCTTTGCCCTAAATTTTGGAACAAGGAGTTCTTGCAAAAGCTGGAAAAACTATCGGCAAACAAGACACTGTATGTCATTCGGTCGATTTCTGAGTTAAATAGCTTTGTTGAGAAAAATGTGCAATAAATCGCATATAACAAGCACATTAAAAATCGCCCACAAAAAACGTGGGCTGGACTCGCTGACGCTCGCCTTTTATGTGGGCGTTAGGCAATAAGGATAGTAGATGGATTTTCTCAATCGTCACGTTTGGTTAAAAAGAGCATTGATGCTTTTGGCAATTTTAGTAGCAACACCATTTGCCGGTTACCTGCTGCTGTTCGTTGAGGTGGCAGGCTTAGAGGTGGCATTTGCTTGTTTGCTCATCATGCTCAAGCCTTTTCTTACCTGGGCGCAGTTTCAAATGGACATAATTAGGGCCACATTTAAGGCCATAGCAAACAATTTTCATAAGCACCTTGCCAGCCGCCCAACGGTATATTTTTCTCATGCTGCTGGTAGTGCAGCATTTTTTGCAATTACGGGTGTTATGTTTGTATCGGTTGCAGTTTGGCTGCCTCTATTCATGGTTGGTGCGCAGTATGCCTAACAATACGCATCACTCGCGGCCTGCGGCCGCTGGGATGCCAACCGCTGCGCGGTCGTCACCCGTGTGCTTTGCGTTATATTTTTGGGGAGTAAGGTTTGTCAGAGGATCTGTCCACAATTAAGCAGAAACTGATCGGATGTAGTGTCTTTTTAGTTTTCGCTGCTGCTCTATCATTCGTTGCCTTGGTTTGGCCGGATATTTCTCCAGCTCGGGACACATTTGGTGCTTGGTTTCAACGCAGCGGTTCGGTAATGGTTATCGGGGCGATTTGGGTGGAATTCATCTTGTTCAAGATTAACCCCTTTATAAATCCTTCCGAGTCCGCTTACGCGGTACCGTTTGAGGTGCCGCCGGTGTATCGAAAGTGGTTTAAAGCCTTGTCAGGCGCTGCGGTAGTTTTCGCTCTTCTTGGCACCATTATTTGGGGGTATGGGGATCTATTTTTTATCGAGGATAGCAACGAAAATAGTTTGGAATTCACATTTTCAAGCCTCCCTCTGGCTGAGATATCCAACGCGTTACTCACGCCAGTTATCGCATTCTTGGCTGCGTACATAGCATGGCGGCAGTGGAAAACAGCACAGAATAGATTGAAGCTAGATCTTTTTGAGCGAAGATTTTCAGTATACGACGCAACAAAAGGTCTCATTGTTTCAATCATGCAGACCGGAAAAGCTACCGACGAAAATATGTTTAAATTCTTGGCAGCCACCAAAGAAGCAAAATGGCTTTTTGACGATCAGATTGCATCCTACTTGGACGAGAAAATCTGGGAGAAAGTTGTGGACCTTCAAACCCTCAACTCTGAGCTGGAGGGACTGCCCCAAGGAACGGAGAGAACAGAAAATATCCATAAGCAGAGGGATATCAAGATCTGGCTAAATTCCCAGCTAAAAGAAATTGATAGGCTGTTCTCAAAGTTCCTTCGGATCGAACATTAATATAACCAGTGGCAGCAGTCGGAACGTTTTTCCGCTCCTGCGTCGCTCCAAAACGTCCGCTGTGCCAAGCGTTATTGGCCCGGCATTCGTGAGTTTTTAGCAGGTGCGGTGCAAAGGCCTTGGCACTGGACTTGGTTGTAAAGCCCGCTCACTCTGGTGATCGCCAAGGCCGGAAAATTCGCTGTCTGGTTTGGTTGCCACAGTGGTCAGCGGTGTTGGTATTCATGGTGTGCCCCAGTTGTGGGGCCGTCCGTCATAAACGGTAGTTGGGCCGGCAGATTTTGCGTTCTGGTTCCTTTCGCCATCCGTCGAGTTGGTGCAAGCTGTCCGGGAGAGGGCATGCGGCCTAGGTGTCAGGCTCAACCACGGTGGTGAACGGCCATTAACCAGGCGGTCAACCGGACGCCAAAAGCGTACCGCTTTTGGTTCCCTCCGCTATCGCTCCGGCGCCGGTTACCTCAGCGTTATACGTAAAAGAAGAATCGAGCATGTCTACCAGACAACCACAATTTGAAGAGATAGTGTAGTGGCATAGTGACTTTGGCCACCTGATTTTGAGTGTATGATCACTCACATAATGAATCAGGTGAAGACGATGGCGAAAACTAGAAACTTCAGTCCGGAATTCCGTTTGGAGGCAGCCCAACTGGTGGTCGACCAAGGATACACAGTGAAAGCTGCCTGCGATGCCATGGGTGTCGGTAAATCCACCATGGAGTACTGGGTCCGTAAACTTCGTTCCGAACGGGCTGGCAAAGCGCCCAGAGGCGAGGCCCTGACCACAGAGCAGCGTGAGATTCAGGAACTGAAGCGCCGCCTTCGTCGGTCGGAGGAAGAAAAGGAAATCTTAAAAAAGGCTACCGCTCTCTTGATGTCGGACTCCCTGAGCAATTCTCGATAATCGAGCGACTTGAAGAGAGCTATACGGTGCAGCGCCTGTGTCGGGTGTTTGGGGTGCATCGCAGCAGCTACCGGGCATGGCGTGACCGGGATAGAACGCCCTGTGACGCTGAGCAAGCACTCCAAGAGCAGGTTATTGAGGCCCACGAGACCAGCAATGGTTCAGCCGGGGCACGGACGATTGCCAGCATGGTGACACAGGCCGGAATACCGCTGAGCCGTTACCGAGCCAGCCGACGGATGAAGCAGCTGGGACTGGTCAGTACGCAGCCGCCAAGCCACGTTTACAAGAAGGCCGATCAGCCGCACCTGGATATTCCGAATCTTCTTGACAGGGAGTTCGACGTAGAGGAACCCAATCAAGTATGGACCGGAGACATCACCTATCTTTGGACCGGTGCGCGCTGGGCTTATCTAGCTGTTGTGATCGATTTGTTTTCCCGTAAACCGGTGGGCTGGGCCATATCCCTATCACCGAATACGGATCTGGTGAAGAAGGCGCTGACGATTGCGTATGAATCCCGTGGGAAGCCATCAGGAGTCATGTTCCACTCGGATCAGGGATGTCAGTACACAAGCCTGAGGTTCCGGCAGTTGTTATGGAGCTACCAGATGAAACAGAGCCTCAGCCGACGGGGGAATTGCTGGGATAATGCCCCGACAGAGCGCTTCTTCCGGAGTCTGAAAACAGAATGGGTGCCGGAAATCGGGTATCCATGCTTTGCCGCGGCGAAGCAATCGGTCACGGATTACATGATCGGCTATTACAGTGCGCTGCGACCGCACAAACACAACAGTGGATTGCCGCCGAATGCGGCAGAGAAGGCCTACTGGAAAACTCAAAAGACGGTGGTCTATAACACTTGACCACTACAATAGTTGATCAGCTAAGTAAAGCTGTGCCTATCTTGAAATCTGAGGGTTTAGATGGCTCGGTTAAAGATACTGAGAAACTGATTAGTCGCATTCAAGGTATGGGCAGCATCATCCCATCACACAAGAATGGCCTTTACTCCATTCTTCGCATGATGCTCGAGTCAAATACTTACTATGACTCAAAAGCTGGCGAGTGCTTGGACCAAGCATTTGTCCTGATGAAAGAGGCCTTGGGTGAAAACGTATAACCAGGCGGTCAACCGGACGCCAAAAGCGGGGCGCTTTTGGTTCCCTCCGCTGCGCTCCGGCGCCGGTTACCGCAGGCGTTATACAGACTAAGGAGAGTCAGGTTTGGAGTTAACCAACGTAGTCCCATGGGGTCGGTCTTTTGAAGAATATCAGGCAATGTTCGGATTAACCGAGGGTGACCTGAGCAAGCGAATCCTTGGTTGTGGTGATGGCCCCGCGAGCTTCAATGTCGAGGCAACAGACCGTGGGTTCCAAGTCACTTCTTGTGATCCGGTTTACCAGTTTCGGGCTGACGAAATACGTCGCCGGATTGACGACGTGTATCCGGAAATCATGACTAAGATGCGGCAGGGGGTAGGCAACTATATCTGGGATTCACTGAGTAGCGTCGAGCAGCTTGGCGAGGTCCGTATGAAGGCCATGTCGAGGTTCCTGTCCGACTTTGATGCGGGTTGCCGGCAAGGGCGGTATGTATCAGCATCGTTGCCTTCGCTTCCGTTTTCTGACTCCGAATTCGATTTAGCAGTCTGCTCACACTACCTTTTTCTCTACAGTGACCATGTAGATGGCGCGGCTCACTTGGATTCAATGCGGGAGCTATGCAGAGTTGCCTCCGAAGTCCGCGTCTTTCCTGTTGTATCTCTGGACGGAGAGGCCTCGAAGCATTTGGATCAGGTTATGACGACATTATCCGCCAATGGGATTGATGTCTCATTGCAGCCTGTTAGCTACCGGTTTCAAAAAGGTGCCACCGAAATGTTGGTGGCGAAGTCTGTATAACCATGCCAGGCACGGCGACGCCTTTTTCGTTGCGGCTTCGCCTCCACTACAAAGGCGCGCATGCTGGCTGGCGTTATTGGCCCGGCATTCGTGAGTCTTTAGCAGGTGGGGTGCAAAGGCCTTGGCACCGGGATTGGTTGTAAGCCCGCTCACTCTGGTGATCGCCAAGGCCGGAAAAAGCGCTGTTTGGTTTGGTTGCCACAATGGCCAGCGGTGTCGGTATTTATGACGTGCCCCAGTCGCGGGGCCGTCCGTCTTAAATGGTAATCGGGTCGGCGGCTTTTGCGTTCTGGTTCCTGTCGCCATCCGTCGAGTTGGTGCAAGCTGTCCGGGGGAGGGCATGCGGTCTGGGTTTACAGGCTCAACCACGGTGGTGAACGGCCATTAACCAGGCGGTCAACCGGACACCAAAAGCGTACCGCTTTTGGTTCCCTCCGCTGCGCTCCGGCGCCGGTTACCTTCGCGTTATTGGCCCGGCATTTGTGAGTTTTTGGCGGGCGCGGGTGCGGTGCAAAGGCCTTGGCACCGGGTTTGGTTGCAACGCTCGTTCACTCTGGTGATCGCCAAGGCCGGAAAATTCGCTGTCTGGTTTGGTTGCCACAATGGCCAGCGGTGTTGGTATTCATGGCGTGCCCCAGTTTTGGGGCCGTCCGTCTCAAACGGTAATCGGGCGGGTAGCCTTTGCGTTCTGGTTCCTTTCGCCATCCGTCGAGTTGGTGCAAGCTGTCCGGGAGAGGGCATGCGGTCTGGGTTTCCAGGCTCAACCACGGTGGTGAACGGCCATTAACCAGGCGGTCAACCGGACGCCAAAAGCGTACCGCTTTTGGTTCCCTCCGCTATCGCTCCGGCGCCGGTTACCTCAGCGTTATTGGCCCGGCATTCGTGAGTTTTTGGCAGGTGGGGTGCAAAGGCCTTGGCACCGGGATTGGTTGTAAGCCCGCTCACTCTGGTGATCGCCAAGGCCGGAAAATGCGCTGTCTGGTTTGGTTGCCACAATGGCCAGCAGTGTTGGTATTCATGACGTGCCCCAGTCGTGGGGCCGTCCGTCTTAAACGGTAATCGGGTCGGCGGCTTTTGCGTTCTGGTTCCTTTCGCCATCGGTCAAGTTGGTGCAAACTTTCCGGGAGAGGGCATGCTGCCTGGGTTTCCAGGCTTAACCATGGTGGTGAACGGCCATTAACCAGGCGGTCAACCGGACGCCAAAAGCGTACCGCTTTTGGTTCCCTCCGCTGCGCTCCGGCGCCGGTTACCTCAGCGTTATTGGCCCGGCATTCATGAGTTTTTTGCTGGTGCGGTGCAAAGGCCTTGGCACCGGGATTGGTTGTAAGCCCGCTCACTCTGGTGATCGCCAAGGCCGGAAAATTCGCTGTCTGGTTTGGTTGCCACAATGGCCAGCGGTGTTGGTATTCATGGCGTGCCCCAGTTGTGGGGTCGTCCGTCTTAAATGGTAATCGGGTCGGCGGCTTTTGCGTTCTGGTTCCTGTCGCCATCCGTCGAGTTGGTGCAAGCTGTCCGGGAGAGGGCATGCGGCCTGGGTGTCAGGCTCAACCACGGTGGTGAACGGCCATTAACAAGGCGGTCAACCGGACGCCAAAAGCGTACCGCTTTTGGTTCCCTCCGCTATCGCTCCGGCGCCGGTTACCTCAGCGTTAACTATTGGGAGTACGAGAATGGCATCAATTATCAAGAGACTAACTATTCTGGCGATTATAGGGGTGATTGTAACAGGTTGCGCTAGGTTTCAGTCTTATCAAGTTCCAAGGGCAACAGCTGACTACTCGCCAACCGTAAGTAGTGACCCAGAATTGATGACTTATTCAATAGATAAAAGCGCTACATACGGCCCGTTAGGAGTGTACGAAGAGTCTTTGATTTCTGCGATGAGACAATATGGTTGGCGCTTGAGGCAAAGCGAAGTTCCAAAAGACGGTGTTCCGCATATGTACGTGAACATAAACCTGAGCAAAGACCCTGCTGCTTTAATACCGGCAATAATAACCGGAGCAACACTATATGTAGTTCCATCATGGGAAACATCGGACTACAAGGTTACGGCACAAATTTTAAATGCTAGAGAGGATGAGTACTTTTACGAAGCAAAGGATAGGATTGTGCTTGTCCAGTGGCTGCCTATGATTCTAGCTTTCCCCGTGGCATATCCGTTCTCCGCAGAAGAAGAAACGTTAACGAGAATCTATGAAAATATTGCCATGAAAATAAATGAGGATGATGTATTAAAATAGTTAACAAATGCATCAAATTCGTTCCGGCCCGATGGGCCTCCACCGGACGGCTTTTTCTCCGCTTCGCTGCATAAAAGCCGCCGTTTATGCAGGCGTTAAATGTGGGGAAGATGACCTCGTATAACTATCCTGAACTCATACTTCAAAAGACCGCTGATCTTCCCAAGATCGTAGGTTTGTCGCTGGAGAAAGCGTTGGTTAACTACGTTGCAGATGAGTTCAATGTGCTCTATTTGAAAGCTGGTGGCCGCTGGTTCGCTGCTCAGCCTGAGATTGGTGGTGAGATTCTGGGATTTCACGAACTGGGAGCATCACCCAAAGAAAGACAAACTTCCGACGGCAGTGGCATTGTGAGTTTTGTTATGTTCGATCGGTTTATGGGAGCTCAGGTAACCGCTGTTCGGCAAATGGGTGAAGCCTGGAACGGACACGGTTTTGAGCTGAGCTTCGATGGGATCGTGGACCATACTCTGTTGGTGCAATCCATATTTACGGGGTCTGAGCCCGAAGATTATTCAGACTGTTTGCGGCTGGGGGTTGGAAGTTATGTGCATGTCGCGAATTGCATTTAACCAAACGCGTCACTCGGATGCCCTTTACGCCGCTCCGCTCTGTAAAGGCCACCGGTGCGCTCTGCGTTATAGCGCAATAGGTGTGCAGTGCTAGATTTCAAGATTCTCTATAGGCCAGGAAGTGAAAGTGGTGGATGTAAAGTTCATGAAAGCTTTTCCTGTGATTTCACGATAGATGGTAACTCCCTGCTAGAGACCATCATTCGTGCGGCTGGTGGTCACAAAGATTTTCTGGGGTGTTTCGCTCGCGGTTGGGCCAACCTAAACGAGCACAGTTTGAAGCAGCTCTTACTTAGAGAAAGCCCAGAAACAGAATCAGGCAGAAGCTTGATCTATATTTGTCCAGAATGTGCCGATATTGGTTGCGGGGCATACGGCTGTAAGATCACCAGATCCGGCGATACCTACGTGTGGAGCGATTTTGCATACGAAAATGGTTATGAAGAGCCCGACCTTATTGAGGGGCTTGGTCCGTTTGAATTCAGTGCTGATAATTATGAGAAAGTCATTGGCGAGGCATACGCGCTATAACAATCGCAGGCACAGCGACAAAGTTTCCGCTGCGCTCCAACTTTGCGCGTGCTGCGGGCGTTAGCTGGTAGTGCCCTGGTCTTTTTTGGTGGTTGGGTGCTGTTGGCCTTGGCCGAAACCGGGTAACAAAGCCTGAATCAATGGCGTTCTGCCAAGGCCGTCAAAGTCCGTCGTCTTGCTGGTAGCTCATCAGAGTTTGGTGTTGGTATGAAGGGGGGCGTTTGCGTTGCGGGGCTGTCCGCCGAAACCCGGTTCCTTGCTTACCTGCTACTCTGAAGTTCAGGTTCATTCGCCGCTTCGGTGGCGGTATTTTCAATCAAAGTGCATCGGCATATGTTGGTGCCAGGGCAGCGGAGCATGCCGTCGAGTTGTTAGCCAGGGATTGGTCTTCATCGTTACCCCCAGCTAACCAGTGCATCAAATGCGTTCCGGGCCGACGGCCCTCCACCGGACGGCTTTTACTCCGCTTCGCTGCGTAAAAGCCGCCGTTTATGCAGGCGTTAAAGGCCCAGGCTTCGTCGCTTTTGGGCTTGGTGTTCGGGCGCGGCTTGGCAGTAGTTTTCAGGCAAAACACAGCCGCCAGTCAGTCATCGGTTTTGGCGGGTAACTCGGTGTTCAGGTTGTGGGGCAATCCGGCGTAAATTTCGTGCATCATTTGCCCATACAGTGTTCCGTTTCCTAGCGCCATGGGTTGCGCTGGTGCAAAGTATCGGGAGTGGGCATTCCGCATTGGGTGCCGCAATAAATTGCCGGGGTAAACGGCATCTAACCAGGCGCATCAATTCGCGGCCCGGGGGCCGCCGGACGCCCTTTGCATTGCGGCTTCGCCTCCATTCCAAGGGCGCCGTTGTGCGCAGCGTTATTGGCCCGGCATTCGTGAGTTTTTAGCAAGTGGGGTGCAAAGGCCTTGGCACCGGGATTGGTTGTAAGCCCGCTCACTCTGGTGATCGCCAAGGCCGGAAAATGCGCTGTTTGGTTTGGTTGCCACAATGGCCAGCAGTGTTGGTATTCATGACGTGCCCCAGTCGTGGGGCCGTCCGTCTCAAATGGTAATCGGTTGGGTAGCGTTTGCGTTCTGGTTCCTTTCTCCATCCGTCGAGTTGGTGCAAGCTTTCCGGGAGAGGGCATGCGGCCTGGGTTTCCAGGCTTAACCATGGTGGTGAACGGCCATTAACCAGGCGGTCAACCGGACGCCAAAAGCGTACCGCTTTTGGTTCCCTCCGCTGCGCTTCGGCGCCGGTTACCTCAGCGTTATCACACAAGGAAGTGCATCAATGAAGCAAACGGGTAGTTGTCTCTGCGGAGGCATCCAATACGAAATTAACGGTCCACTGACCGACGTCCTGAACTGTCACTGCTCAATGTGCCGGAAGCTACACGCTTCAGCGTTCAGAACCCGAGCGAAGGTAAACTCTTCTGACTGGCATACTATTAAGGGTCAGGAGTTGATGAAGTTTTACGAATCTTCTCCGGGCGAGCATAAGGGCTTTTGCTCAAACTGCGGTTCCAGCCTCTACACAAAATTCGATGCACACCCCGGTATCTATGGTTTCCCACTCGGAACACTTGATACCGATCCGGGCTTAAAAGCAGAGCGCCACGTGTTCGTGGGCAGCAAGGCGCCCTGGTTCGAGATTACGGATGATCTGCCTCAGAATGCGGAGTACGACTGAGACAGTGATAACAAGCCGCGTCACTCGGACGGCCTTGTCAGGCCGCCGGTGCGCTCAGCGTTAATGGCCAAGGCCTCGGAAGGATTCAGTCAGTAAAGCAGGGAGTTGCTTTCAAATGTTTACCACCGTCCAATTCATCTCCCCGCAAAACACTGCAAAATCTGGAAGCTTCGTGTTCTGGTTCCTCGCGCCATGGGCTAGTGTGAGTGCAAGCTGTATGGCAGAGGGCATTCGGGTTTGGGTGCCAGGGATCAATCGCCGGGTAACTGGCTATTAACAAGGCGCATCAGTACGCGGCCGATGGCCGCCGGACGCCCCAGTCGGGGCGCCGCTGTGCTCAGCGTTAGCTGGTAGTGCTTTGGATGTTTTTGGGTGCTTCGGTGCCACGGGGCCTTGGCCTCAAATGGGCAGCAAACCTGTAGTGGTCAAGTGTTATAGACCACCGTCTTTTGAGTTTTCCAGTAGGCCTTCTCTGCCGCATTCGGCGGCAATCCACTGTTGTGTTTGTGCGGTCGCAGCGCACTGTAATAGCCGATCATGTAATCCGTGACCGATTGCTTCGCCGCGGCAAAGCATGGATACCCGATTTCCGGCACCCATTCTGTTTTCAGACTCCGGAAGAAGCGCTCTGTCGGGGCATTATCCCAGCAATTCCCCCGTCGGCTGAGGCTCTGTTTCATCTGGTAGCTCCATAACAACTGCCGGAACCTCAGGCTTGTGTACTGACATCCCTGATCCGAGTGGAACATGACTCCTGATGGCTTCCCACGGGATTCATACGCAATCGTCAGCGCCTTCTTCACCAGATCCGTATTCGGTGATAGGGATATGGCCCAGCCCACCGGTTTACGGGAAAACAAATCGATCACAACAGCTAGATAAGCCCAGCGCGCACCGGTCCAAAGATAGGTGATGTCTCCGGTCCATACTTGATTGGGTTCCTCTACGTCGAACTCCCTGTCAAGAAGATTCGGAATATCCAGGTGCGGCTGATCGGCCTTCTTGTAAACGTGGCTTGGCGGCTGCGTACTGACCAGTCCCAGCTGCTTCATCCGTCGGCTGGCTCGGTAACGGCTCAGCGGTATTCCGGCCTGTGTCACCATGCTGGCAATCGTCCGTGCCCCGGCTGAACCATTGCTGGTCTCGTGGGCCTCAATAACCTGCTCTTGGAGTGCTTGCTCAGCGTCACAGGGCGTTCTATCCCGGTCACGCCATGCCCGGTAGCTGCTGCGATGCACCCCAAACACCCGACACAGGCGCTGCACCGTATAGCTCTCTTCAAGTCGCTCGATTATCGAGAATTGCTCAGGGAGTCCGACATCAAGAGAGCGGTAGCCTTTTTTAAGATTTCCTTTTCTTCCTCCGACCGACGAAGGCGGCGCTTCAGTTCCTGAATCTCACGCTGCTCTGTGGTCAGGGCCTCGCCTCTGGGCGCTTTGCCAGCCCGTTCGGAACGAAGTTTACGGACCCAGTACTCCATGGTGGATTTACCGACACCCATGGCATCGCAGGCAGCTTTCACTGTGTATCCTTGGTCGACCACCAGTTGGGCTGCCTCCAAACGGAATTCCGGACTGAAGTTTCTAGTTTTCGCCATCGTCTTCACCTGATTCATTATGTGAGTGATCATACACTCAAAATCAGGTGGCCAAAGTCACTATGCCACTACAAACCCGGTACTTTTAGAGCATCGCCAAGGCCGTCAAAACTCGCAGTCTTGCTGGCAGCTCAAACAGGTATTAGGCCGGTATAAAATTCAGTAGTCGCCGTGCGGGGCAATCCGCCGAAAACTGAATCTTGATCTGCTACTCTGAAGTTCAGGTTCATTCACCGCATCAAAGGCGGTGGTTTTAATCACGTTGCATTGGCAAGCGTCGGTGCAAGGGCAATGGAGCAGGCCGTGATGTTGGTTGCCAGGGAATGGTCTTCAAAGTTACCTCCAGCTAACCAGTCGCTTAAGGTTGTTCCCGGCCTGACGGCCGTCCACCGGACGCCCTTGTCAGGGCGCCGCTTAGCTTCGCGTTAATGGCCAAGGCCTCGGAAGGATTCAGTCAGTAAAGCAGGGAGTTGCTTTCAAATGTTTACCACCGTCCAATTCATCTCCCCGCAAAACACTGCAAAATCTGGAAGCTTCGTGTTCTGGTTCCTCGCGCCATGGGCTAGTGTGAGTGCAAGCTGTATGGCAGAGGGCATTCGGGTTTGGGTGCCAGGGATCAATCGCCGGGTAACTGGCTATTAACAAGGCGCATCAGTACGCGGCCGATGGCCGCCGGACGCCCCAGTCGGGGCGCCGCTGTGCTCAGCGTTAAATGGCTTCGAGAATGAGCAATGAAGTGTTCAAATTGTACGCAGGGGAAGAGATTACAATTCACTCGTCCCTAGACGCAGCAAAAATGGCAGCGAAGAAATATATGCCTGCGGAAAAGTACCTTCGTATAGAGGAAGTAGATGGTGAGCTTGGCGGTGATTGGTGGGCGTACGAATATGATAACGATCGCTGGGTGCCATCATAAATCTGCGAGCTGTCAGCCACTTAACCAGTCGCTGTAGTACGCGGCCGATGGCCGCCGGACGCCCTTTTCATTGCGGCTTCGCCTCCATTACAAGGGCGCCGCTAAGCTCAGCGTTAGTTGTTTCTATGAATCAGGAATTTATTAGTATTCTTCAACAAAGAACGGGGCAGTTGGCTATCGGTCGCTCTACCCTGCGTAACCAGGGCGCACCGGAAGTGATCGGTAGAGCGCGATCATTCCTGCAGGGTATCGAGCTATCTGAATTAAGGTCAGTCAGCACCAATGACCAGTATCTCCAATTTCTTGAGGATAGAACCTTAGAATTGTCTGAGTCGTTTCCATTGGGAGCAAAGGGAAACTGGGGCGCTGCGCGCAAGGTTTTGAATATCTTCTTCAGAGACTGTCTCTACAACGCTTATTTGAGCAAAGAATATTCAATCGAACGACTGAGGGGCTGGCTCGAGATCCCTCTTGATGGGGATGTGGCCCGGAACCTTTATGCCTTACACAAGTCCTCTCTGCCCAAGTGGCCAAATATCCGGCGTCTTACCCCAGACATCAGCTCAATTTACCAAGAGAAGGCGGCTGAAGAAGCTCAAAAAGTCGGCATCGCGAGGGTGGACTTGGATATTTATTACTGGCGAGATGGCCAATACACAACTAACCAATAGTTGCAGTTCGTTCCGGGCCTATCGGCCCTCCACCGGACAGCCTTGTCGCCGCTTCGCTCTGCCAAGGCTGCCGCTGAACAACGGCGTTAGGATGCCGCGTCATGACTAAAATGAATTCGATCGTTTTTTTGGCATCTTTCTTCTTGATTGCCTGTTCAGAACAGAGTCCAGTTGTTACGCAATGCGGTAGTCACTTTTCGGAGATGATCGAGAAGTTGCATCAGATCGAACAGGAGCTTGCCACAGATGATGTTTGCTTTGAGTGTATAAAAGAGAAGGTCAAAAAATCGAGGGGAATCTCAGATTTATCCCGAAAAATGACAGATTGTAGTATTGATGGCGCATATGACTTCAGAACCGATTCTTTGGTCAGTTCCGTCGACAAAAGGGTCGATAACATAATTTATGAGGTCGATTGGTTAGATAGGAACACAAATACCTCACGGTATTTCGAGGTCATCGAAGATAGAATTGACGAGCTGAAGCCGATGCTGAGAGAGATGATATCGCTCAGAGAGTCATGAAGTTAACCGAGTGGTCGAGCGGTGTTTCCTAACCAGTGCAGGCACGGCGACGCCCATTACATTGCGCCTTTGGCTCCATTCCATGGGCGCGCATGCTGCAAGCGTTAGGTGTTCACATTCGGGGCTGATCATTTCGCCAGGCAGTTATTGAGGGCAATGAATGACAAATCGTCAGCAGCGCTTTTTGGTGGCATTTGGGCTTGTCTTTGCTCTGCTTCTCACAACAATCGCCAGTGACAACATATTTGCTACAAGGGTCTCTGTTTGGGG
Organism: Marinobacter salarius; assembly: GCF_032922745.1. Classification (NCBI taxonomy): domain Bacteria; kingdom Pseudomonadati; phylum Pseudomonadota; class Gammaproteobacteria; order Pseudomonadales; family Marinobacteraceae; genus Marinobacter; species Marinobacter salarius. Next base: position 3,537,668 of record NZ_CP136693.1, on the reverse strand, counting down.
TTTCATAATTTTGGTTAGCCTACTTTCACTTTCCAAAGAAAATTGGATCAGACCAGATAAGGCGCTTGAAACGTCAAAGTTTGCAAGGTGCTGGCTTGTGGTTTCTTTGGTCGTACAAATGGTGCTTGCCGTTCAGAGCCTCCGAGGAGGTCTTGATCTTAGTGGCTTTATTTCCAGTAACCCGGGAATGCTGTTTTTGGTTCTTTTTCTTCCAATGTATGGTGCGGTAATTGTGTCCGTCTTGGAACGCTTTAGGGAGCTTGGTTGAGGAATGCACCTAACCAATGCATTAAATACGTTCCGGCCCGATGGGCCTCCACCGGACGCCCTTGTCAGGGCGCCGTTTATGCAGGCGTTAATGGCCAAGGCCACGGAAGGGTTTAGGCAGTGAAGCAGGGAGTTGCTTTCAAATGTTTACCATCAGTCAGCTCTTCTCCCCGCAAAACACTGCAAAATCTGGAAGCTTTGTGTTCTGGTTCCTCGCGCCATGGGCTAGGGTGAGTGCAAGCTGTATGGCAGAGGGCATTCGGAATTTGGTGCCAGAGATCAAACGCCGGGTAACCGGCCATTAACAAGGCGCATCAGTACGCGGCCTGCGGCCGCCGGACGCCACTGTCGTGGCGCCGCTGTGCTCAGCGTTAGGCAAAATAGTGAGTGAATCTATTTCCATCGTAGTAGTTCTTTCTGGTCTAGTATCGGGTGGCATTCTCGGTAGCACTCTAGCCACAAATACGGAGAAAGAACGGCGCTATAGAGCCAGTAAATCGCTGTTTCTTAACAATAGTGCTTTAGGCGTCATGCTGAACAGCATTCTCTGGCTTCTGCTTTTGAGTGCTGTCTTCACATTTGTGGGAATGGGAATATTGATTGCAGGCGATGCGTACCCGCTCTCTCAAGCCGATAGATACGCTTTGGCTGCCTCATGGATACTCGGCATGTTCGTAGCGAAGTGGCTGAGATACCTATACTGGGTCAGCAATGCCTAACCATTGCAGGCACGGCGACGCCCATTACATTGCGCCTTCGGCTCCATTCCATGGGCGCGCATGCTGCAGGCGTTAAGTTTACATCGGGATCGGTCATGGATGAAAAAATACGAGCATCCTGGGAACGGACTCTTCACCCAGAAACCCTCAAAACCAACATCATCACAGCATCAATATTCTCGATGGCTTTCGAAATGCTGAAGAGCAGCATTGTAGAAAAGATCGAAGGTTTCTTTACGAACGGGTTTGATCAGGATGGACCGTTTATCAGCCCAGAGTACAAAGAAAAGGTCCTTTCCCTGAATAGAAGTCCCGTCTACGCGTCATTGAGGTGGCTGCAGGACATGGACGCCATCAATGATGAGGACATGGGGAAGTTTGAACACGTTAAAAAGTGCCGCAACACGCTGACACACGAAATGCTTTGTTTCGCGTCCAGTGGGGTAGATTTCAACGTTGCGGAAGCATTCGACGAAATGGTGGCGCTGTTACGAAAGATCGAAATGTGGTGGTTCGAGTATTTTGAAATGGCAATAGATCCGGAATCCCATCCAGACGATTTAGATCTGGATCAGGTGATTCTTGGGCCAGTCTGGAGTCTCCAAATGCTTGTAGATGTTGCGTTGGGACCAGAGGAAGAGGCTGAGAAGTATTATGATCTGTTTGTGGCAGCCGCAGACAAAACTTAACCAGTGGGTGAAGCCGACCGGTACTACGCTGCGCTCCGTCCCGGCGGCTTACCCAAGGCGTTATCACACAAGGAAGTGCATCAATGAAGCAAACGGGTAGTTGTCTCTGCGGAGGCATCCAATACGAAATTAACGGTCCACTGACCGACGTCCTGAACTGTCACTGCTCAATGTGCCGGAAGCTACACGCTTCAGCGTTCAGAACCCGAGCGAAGGTAAACTCTTCTGACTGGCATACTATTAAGGGTCAGGAGTTGATGAAGTTTTACGAATCTTCTCCGGGCGAGCATAAGGGCTTTTGCTCAAACTGCGGTTCCAGCCTCTACACAAAATTCGATGCACACCCCGGTATCTATGGTTTCCCACTCGGAACACTTGATACCGATCCGGGCTTAAAAGCAGAGCGCCACGTGTTCGTGGGCAGCAAGGCGCCCTGGTTCGAGATTACGGATGATCTGCCTCAGAATGCGGAGTACGACTGAGACAGTGATAACAAGCCGCGTCACTCGGACGGCCTTGTCAGGCCGCCGGTGCGCTCAGCGTTAGGCAGTAAAACTATGACAGACGAGAATGAGCAGTTTAACGCACATCAGGCCGACCTTCGGGGCCGTGCAGATTCATTGGTGCGAGCAATTTTCGTACTGGCCGGCGGTTCGCTGACCGTCTCTATCGGCTTCTTCAGTGGCTCTTCGCGTGCACTGCTATCTGAGGATCTCATTCCTATTCTGCAAGCATCCTGGTGGGGCCTCTTTATTTCCATCCTGAGTCTTGCCTCATCCCTCGTTGCGGTCATTGGTAGGGATTACGCCTTTGGAGAAAGGTGGCGGCAAAAAATAGATGGCAATCGGCACGATGCTCCAAATGGCCCTGGCTGGTGTGAATCGTTAATTTGGATTCTTGCAGCTATCGGCTTTGGTTGTTTTATTTTCGGCATGGTTGGGCTTGCGTATGTCGCATCTGCCACGGTGTCGAATGCCTAACCAGTGCAGGCACGGCGACGCCCACTACATTGCGCCTTCGGCTCCATTTCATGGGCGCGCATGCTGCAAGCGTTAGTGGCGGAGAGCCTCTGTCCCTGAGAATTTTAGAGAAGGTCTAGACACGTGTTTTCGACCGATATGTACAAAATGGTCAAATCGAGCGGTGAAAGCGTGTGCTTCGACCGTCCTATTTTACCCAACGCAATTATTTTTGGTGTGATTGGCTTGCTTGCCGCGTGTTTGATTTTTTTCGTTTGGGATGATCCAACCTTAGAGGCTTGGTTCTGGTTCGCAAGCATCGGTTTGGGGCTTATGGTATTCGGCCTTTTATATCTCTTAATTCCAGATAAGCGAATAACCTTGGAAGGGGATGGGTCGGTATTTGTACTGAAGGGTAAGCACTGGTTCGGAAAGCGAAACAGCGTAAGCGCCGTTAAATCGACCCGCTTGCCCTAATCGTATTGAGCCACTTTTTTCGAAGCCGGCAACTCGGCATTCCAGGGCAGCAACGCTTCGAGCTTCTCCAGCGTGTCGGACTCAGCAATGCGTTCCAACACATGGTGGATATAAGCTGAAGGCTCCAGGCCATTGGCCTTGGCGGTTTCGATGAGCGAATAGCAGGTGGCGCTGGCTTTCGCCCCTTGTGAGGTATCGGCGAAGAGCCAGGCTTTTCTGCCGAGGGCAAACGGGCGGATGGCGTTCTCGGCTCCGGCATTGCTGATCTTCAGGTCACCGCGCTCACAGTAGCCGACCAGGTAGTCCCATTGGTTCAGGGTGTAATCCATGGCCTGACGGGTAAGCAGGCCTTTCATCACCTTGGGGGCATTTTTCTCCAGCCAGGCTTTAAAGGCGTTCAACAACGGCAGACTCTTTTCCTGGCGAACCCGATATCGCTCCGCGTCGCTCAGATCCCGGGCGGCCTTTTCAATGGCGTACAGTTTGCGGATGTGGCTCAGGGCTACATCCGCCTTTGAGGGTTGGCCTTTTTTGCCTTTGGCCGGTGCCGCCCGGGACGCCTCCACGTACTTACGTCTCGCGTGATCCCAACATCCGATCCGCGTCAGCTTGTTCGTGGCACAGACCTGCCCATAGCCGGAATAGCCATCGGCTTGCAGAATGCCCTGGAAGTCATCCAGCAGACGCACCGGTACCTTGCCACCTCGTGATGGATCATACTCGAACAGAACCGAAGGTTTTCCCGGTGGACCACCCCGGGTGACCCACATCCATTTGTCGGATTGGGCGGTCTTACCGTCTTCCTTGAGCACCTGGATCCGGGTTTCATCGGCTTGCAGGTAATCACCGCTATTCTGGGTTTCCCGCATCAGGTTGATCAGCGGCTGGAAGACGTCATTCAGCCGGATGATCCAGTGAGCCATGCTGGTGCGACTCACTTCATGCCCCAGGCGCTGGAACATTTGTTCCTGACGGTACAACGGCAGACCGTCGGCATACTTGGAGGTAATGAGGTAAGCCAGCAGTGACGGGGTGGCGATGCACTTGCCCAGCGGGCGCGCCGGACGGGCAGCCGCAACAATGCGCTCTTCGCCGTCCTGCTCGAACACCGCCTTTTCCTGCCAGTACTCCAGCACTTTCAGTTGAGCGGGAATGTACTCCAGCTCTTCCTTCACCTTGGTGAAGAAGGTCTTGCTGGCACCGGCTTTCTCTTCGTCGCTGAGGGTTAATTCAATACGCTCACGCAGCAGCGTATCGGAGAAGCCACGTTGGCGGCGCTTGCGGGAACGGCGGGGCGTCTCTTCCTCTTCGACATCGTCCGGCAGCTCATCGCGCAGTTCATCAATCTCGACTTCCAGCTCGACCTCATCGAACAGCAGGATCTGATTGGGCAGCTTTTCACTGCTGGCGGCGAACTGCTGGATCTTCTTATGGCGCAGCAGTTCTTCGAGGATCTCGATGCGAGCGTCTCGTCGCTGGATGGCGTCTTCTTTGGAGGCGAGTTGCTGCTGAAGGCCGCTGATAACCGCCACCATCTCAGCGGTCGATAAACCGTTGAGATCCGGGGTTTTGAGGGCGTTATCAGGCGTTGATTTCATGGCGGAATTATAGCAAAAACAATGCCCTGGCACACCTAAAACGTAATGCAAAAAGGGCTATCCGACACTCTCATAGTGCAGGGTTTTATGGCCCCGCAACAGACTGATGTCGTAGCCGTCCAACAACCAGTTGATCTGTTCACCGGTCAGCGGCATCAGTTCATCCGCAGGCCCTGGCCACTTGAATTTCTCCTCGGCCAGGGCTTTGTAATAGAGCACAAAGCCGTTGTCTTCCCACATCAGGCATTTGATCTTGTTCCGCTGCCGGTTGGTGAAGGCGTAAAGTGCACCGGAGAATGGGCTGTGCCCCAGTTCCTGTTCCACCAGCAGGGCCAGGCCGTTGGCCTGCTTGCGGAAGTCGATGGGCTTTCGGTACAGATAGATCTCCGGCAGATCCCAGGAAGGGCGCAGATAGCGGTGACGCATCACAGCTGTCTCAAGACGGCACCCAGCAAATCGATATTACCGGCATGCAGACCGGTGATCGATACGCCGCCGGGCAGTGACACGGTCAAACCGACTCCTGTATCCGGAATCGGAGCCACACGAGCGAATCCGGATCGAGCTTGAACCGGTTCGCTGGATTCGACACGGCCGGTCAGCTTCTGCCGCCAGTAGACAAACCGATGATAAACAAGCGACTCTTGTTTGCAGTAGGCTGCACCGGACAGGCCCGAGGCCTGCCAGTCCGACAGCGTCTCTTGCCAGAACTGGTGTAAATCAGGGGTAGTCATCGGATTCCTCTTTAATGTGAAAGCAGGAATCAGTGTGGCGAAACTCGGGCGTCAGCTACAGGTGCGGATTTATTGGCGCTTACGAAACAGCAAATTCTCGTCTGATGGCGCAATGACAATCGTGAGGGTCACTGCGTCAGACGGCAACAGTGCTATGAACTATGTACTAGAGGTAAAAACCTTGGATGGCTTACGCTTCATGATGGGCTTTCATGGCTTTGGAAGTTTTAGTGAAGAGAAGCTTGAGGAGCTTGGTAAGCTTTTAGAGGAGAAATCCAGAGGTCGAGAGCTATCGTCAAATCTGGTGTTCAGAGACTTGATCAAGCAACATCCTGATTGTCTGTATCCACCTCGATTCCGTCTCTGAATTTAACCCCAGTGATGACCTTGCCCAGATAGTGGAAGCCGCGCTGACGGCGCCAGTTTTTCTGCGCACACTCCCCGAGCTTGAACATCATCTGCAACATGCCGTCCCGACTCAGGCAGCCCTTTGTTCTCTTGGTCCGGTGGCGGATGGTGCCGAAGGTCGACTCAATCGGATTGGTCGTCCTCAAGCTCTGCCAGTGCTGGGCCGGGAAATCATAAAAGGCCAACAGTTCTTCGCGATCCTTTTGCAGGCACTGGACGGCCTTTGGGTATTTGGCTTCAAATCGCTTCTCGAACCGATCGAAGGCGGTTTCGGCGTCCTCCTTGGTCTCCGCCTGCCAGATGTCGTGCAGGGCCGTCTTCATCTTGGACTGGACCGACTTGGGCACGCAGTTCAGCACATTGCCGGTCTTATGCATCCAACACCGTTGCTGACGTGTTTCGCCGTATACTTCCTCGAGTGCCGCCCAGAAGCCCATGGCGCCATCGCCAATGGCCAGGCTGGGCGCATTCAAGCCTCGCGCCTTGAGATCCAGCAACACTTCACGCCAGCTCTGTGTGGACTCGCGGACACCGTCCTCAATCGCCAAGAAGCGCTTCTCGCCGCGGTCATTCACACCGATCACGACCAGGGCGCACAGCTTGGCATCCTCGGCCCGCAAACCGCTGTAGATGCCGTCCGCCCACAGGTACACCCAACGGTCCCGGTCTAATCGACATTGGCGCCAGGCGTCATACTCCTGGGCCCACTGACGTTTCAGTCGGGCGACGGTGCTGGCCGACAAGCCCTTGGCCTCCGGGCCCACCAGAATCTCCAGCGCACTCTCCATCTCACCAGTCGACACCCCTTTGAGGTACAGCCAGGGCAACGCCGCTTCCAGCGAGCGGGTCTTGCGGACATACGGCGGAACCAAGGCCGACCGGAAGGTCACCGGGTGACCATCTTTTGCTCGCACCTTCGGTACTTTGACGGTGATCGGGCCAACCCCCGTTTGAATGGCTCGCTCAGGTTGATACCCATTGCGAACCACGGCCGCTCGACCATCCTCCAGCTTACGCCCTCCAACGGTGTCCATGAACTCAGACAACTCAGCTTCGACTGCCTGATGAATCAACTCCCGTGCGCCTCGACGCAGCAACTCGGTCAAAGGATCAACCGATTCCTCTCGACCTGATATCCCGACAACGTTACTCTTTCCCATGGCGGTGTACTCTTGGTTGGTTGACTGTTTGGCGACAACAAATCAACCAGATACGCCGCTTTCTTTCAAATCTTCAAACACCAGATTCAGTTATAACTCAGAGGTCGATTAGCATTGGTGCATTGATCGAGTTCGAATGATGAGCCAAATTTAGGCAATGTCGCTATACGCCACTAACCAGTCGGTCAACCGGACGTCAAAAGCGTACCGCTTTTGGTTCCCTCCGCTGTCGCTCCGGCGCCGGTTACCTCAGCGTTAGATTTAAAAGAATCAGGAGAGTACGTTGCCAATTGAGCCGTCTGATTATGCCCACAATGAAGCCTGGCTGCTTTTCCAATTGAACGAAGCACCGGTGATGACGGAGGCCGATGGAGATTTCAACGCTATGGCCATCATGGAGGTGGCAACGGGGATGATCTTTGGCATGGAGCTTGTTCAGGTAAGCATGTCTGGTTTGCCGGAATTCCTGTCACGGAAATTGTTGGCCGACGCTGAAGGCCAATCTGGCTCAAGACCCCAAAAATTGTTCATAGCGAATGAGTACCACGCGGATGATCTGGTCAAAGTCGCTGAGGCCATGGGGATTGAAGTTGAGCGAGTCCCGGCCAAAGATCTATCCGGCATAACACAGGAAGCGAGGGAAGGTTTCGCGGCCCATGTTTCAGGCGGTAGGATCCAATAAATCTAACCAAGTGTTCCAGTTCGTTCCGGGCCTGACGGCCCTCCACCGGATGCCCTTTTCGCTGCGCTACAAGGGCACCGCTGAACAACGGCGTTAGCACTCAATTGAGAGGTTTCAATGACACTTGGCGCTATCAATCACGTTGCACTCACGGTCAGCAATTTGCATGAAGCCGAATCGCTACTCACTCCGGTACTGCGCTTTTTAGGGTACGAGAAGGCAGAGCAATTGGAAGGATTATCCGTGTGGGTGTCTGGAGCCACTGGAACTGCTTTAAATCTCTGGCAAGCGAGCGACGAGTTGCAGGCTCATGAACACAAGCGTTATGCACCCGGATTACACCATCTCGCATTTAATGCAGCCTCGCGTGGTCAGGTAGATGACCTCTATGCTTTGCTCCGGGAACGCGGTGTCAAAGTGTTGGATGCTCCTGCAGAATACGATTACGCACCGGGATACTATGCCGTGTTCTTCGAGGGGCCGGACGGAATGAAGTTCGAACTTGCGCACATCCCAGGGTTGCAAGTCGAGTGAGTGCTAACAATGCGCTCCAGCCGACGTCAAAACCGCTGCGCGGTTTCGCCGCGGCTGAGCTCAAGCGTTATGTGTAAAAATGAACGAGGAGTTATCGATTACAATGATTGGCGCTGTGTCAGCACTTCTCGGTGCATTGATTGGGGGTGCCCTGTCGTACTTTTCGACTAAATCCATAAATACGAAGGAATGGGTGAGATCTATTGCCCGTGAAGAGATTCAGGATAGACGGCATTTATACTCTAGTTTCCTTGAAGAAATCAGCCGTCTTGAGATGAAGTCCCATAAGGAGAAAACGGGAGATATTTCTGAATTCGATAAAGTCGCTAACTTTATTGCTCAAATTGAGCTATTTGGAACCGAGGAAACGCTAAGTGCGGCAGGAAAACTGGCAGATCATGCACTAACTTCTCATGCGGCTAATTCTCAAGCTACTAGCAGTTATCCAGAGTTAAGGAAAAAATTCGTTAAAGCAGTTAGGGGTGAGATTGAAAGCCTCAAAGTCACATAACCAGTGCAGGCACGGCGACGCCCACTACATTGCGCCTTCGGCTTCATTCCGTGGGCGCGCATGCTGCAAGCGTTAAGTGCCTCGGAGGTTTCTATGAATTTTGGAATTCTCGTATTTGATCAGGTCGAGGAACTCGACTTTGTCGGGCCGTGGGAGATGCTCACGATGTGGCGGAAAAATGCCAACGGCCCAGCAAACTGCATCATTGTGGGACAATTGATGGAGCCAATCACTTGTGCAAAGGGCTTGTCTATTAACCCACATGCTTCGTTTGCTACCTGCCCCCCACTTGACTATTTGCTCATCCCAGGAGGCCAAGGCACGCGTATTGAGGTAAGCAATCCTGTGTTAATTGATTTCGTTGCCAATCAAGCAAGGAACTGTAAGGCCATTCTATCGGTCTGCACCGGTTCATTTGTGCTACATGCCGCGGGGCTTTTATCGGGAAAGAAAGCAACGACTCATTGGGGTTCTTTAGAGCGTTTGCGTGCACTTGGTGACGTAACAGTTGTTGAGCAACGGTATGTCCAAGACGGGAATATCTGGTCATCTGCTGGTGTCTCTGCTGGCACTGACCTTATGCTCGCATTTATTGCTAGCGTTGACGGTGAAGCCGCTGCTGGGACAGTGCAATTTGCTGCAGAGTATTATCCCTCTTCTATCAAATACGGTAGTTTTGAAAACCACGAACAAGCACCTGCATATATCAAAAGCACTTAACCAAGCGTTGCACCGGACGAGCCGGTGAACGCGGCGTTAAATTTTTTGGCGCACCCTCGTTGACTATGCTGTAATACCTTGTAGTCAATGGCCTTGAGGGTATAGCAATGAGCGTCACTACAGTCCGTCTACAGGCAGAAGTTGAGCAGCACCTTGAAGCAATCGCTGGCAGGCTCCAGCGGAGCAAAGGCTGGGTGATCAATCAGGCCCTGTTGGAATATATCGAAAAGCAACAGCGTGAGCAGGAGCGTTGGCAGCAAACCTTGGAGGCAATGGAGTCCGCTGCCCAAGGGAAAGTGGTTGACGCCAACAAGGTCCATGGTTGGCTCAGTAGCTGGGGAACCGATAACGAGCAGGATGCGCCGAGGTCAGGTAAGTGAAACTGGTTTACACGGAGGAAGCCATTGAAGATTTAAAGCGCCTCAGGGAGTTCATCGCAGTCCACAATCCCGTTGCTGCAGCCAGGATCGCCGCAGAGTTAGTTGGCAAAATCGAGTTGCTGCCAGATTTCCCCAAGTTGGGAGTGCCGGTTGAATTGGCACCTGATCCCGAGTCAGTGCGCGACATCATTTTTGGCAAGTACGTTGTGCGTTATTCAGTACATGCCAGTGCCATAATCATCCTCCGGGTATGGCATGGCCTGGAGGGTAAGCGATAGCAATTTAACCAATCACGCAAGGCGGACGTGCTGACGCACGCCGCTTCGTTTAGCGTTATTTGCTTAAGGAGGAGCAATCTTGAACATCACAGATTTGCCGTTTGGGGTTACTGACTGGGCCCAAGTTGAGAAGACCGAGCACTCTGGGGAAAAGGGTGTTGCTTACTGGAGGACTCGAAATTTCGGCAATATCCGCGTGCGAATGGTTGAGTACAGCCCCGGTTATTTGGCAGATCATTGGTGTGCTAAGGGGCACATACTTCTGTGTCTAGAAGGCGAACTTCATACTGAACTGGAAGACGGCCGGTGTTTTGTTCTTAGCCCCGGTTCGAGCTATCAGGTCGCAGACAATGCAGAGCTTCACCGTTCATCGACGGAGCAAGGGGCAAAGTTATTCGTTGTCGACTAAACCCACATAACAAGTGCAGGCACGGCGACGCCCACTACATTGCGCCTTCGGCTCCATTGCGTGGGCGCGCATGCTGCAAGCGTTAGGGCTGGTCGTAGTGTCCACCGATGGCGAAAACATAAATGGATTTGTCGTCGAACCGGTAGATAAGTCTGTCTTTCTGTGAGATGCGTCGTGACCACAAGCCTGATAAGTTGTGTTTAAGCGGCTCAGGTTTTCCAATGCCAGTTGATGGGTCGTCAGAACGAAGCATCTCTTTCAGTAGCTTGCAGAGAGCTTTGTGCAGCTTCTTGTCCTTCTCTCGCATCTTTTCATAGGCTTCCCAAGTGTTGCCCTCAAATACCAGTGATCTCATTCATCTGCTCATCATTAGGTGTATATCCTTGGCCACGGCTGTGAGTATCGAGGGAGGCCGCAATTTGCTGCATCAGGTCTCTGCTCTGAAGAACATGCAGGGTTTCTTGTTCCCTTTCCCAGTCTTCAGCACTCATAATCACGAAAGCCTCTCCAGCTCGGCGTGTCACTTTGAGAGGTTCATGTCTATTAATTACCTGTTCTACAAGGCTTTTTAGGTTGTCTCTGAATTTGTTTACACTGATGATATCCATAACTCCACCATTACGTACGGGAACTCCGTACAACTATATCGCAATGGCCCTAACAAGGCCAGTCACGGCGACGGCTACTACATTGCGGCTTCGCCTACATTCCATAGCCGCGCGTGCTGAGCGGCGTTATGCATAAGGGAGTGATCGCATGATTTTCGAGCTGCCTGCACCGGATGCAGATGATTCTCGCCCTTTGGTGGAATGCATCGAAAATCGCCGCAGCATTCGCGAGTATACGGGTGACTTCATTTCTATACTTAACCTTTCGCAGTTACTGTTTGCGGCGCAAGGCACTACCGGATCAGATGGAAAACGGGCAATTCCGTCAGCAGGCAGCGTATATCCGCTGAGCCTTCATATTCTGGCACGCCGTGTCTCTGGTTTAGAGCCCGGAATTTACTCGCATCAGCGTGATAGCCATTCATTGAAATTGCTAAGCAATGAGATTCCAGAGGCTGAAGTCACAAATACAGGAATTGGTGAGCAGCCTTGGCTGAAAGATGCCGCCTTTATTATTTGCGTAGCAGCGCAATTTGGAAAGTCCGTTGAACATTTTGCGTCTCAGGCACCTGCAGGGGAGCGAGGAGCTCGATATGTTTACATGGAGTCCGGCGCGCTGGCGCAGAACGTCCATCTTCGAGCCACAGATCTGGGTCTTGGCGCTGTTTTGGTGGCAGGTTTCGACGATGATCGGGCGAAAAAGATTCTCAAGCTACCCCCCGATTCTGAGCCCACTGCATTGGTTTGTGTTGGTCGGTCATAGCATCCAACAATGCATAACAAATCGCTCAAGTACGTTCCGGGCCTTCGGCCCTCCACCGGACGCGCTTACGCGCGCCGCTTAGCTTGGCGTTATTGGCCCGGCATTCGTGAGTTTTTTGCTGGTGCAGTGCAAAGGCCTTGGCACCGGGATTGGTTGTAAGCCCGCTCACTCTAGTGACCGCCAAGGCCGGAAAATTCGCTGTCTGGTTTGGTTGCCACAATAGTCAGCGGTGTTGGTATTCATGGCGTGCCCCAGTTTTGGGGCCGTCCGTCTCAAACGGTAATCGGGTTGGCGGCTTTTGCGTTCTAGTTCCTTTCGCCATCCGTCGAGTTGGTGCAAGCTTTCCGGGAGAGTGCATGCGGCCTGGGTTTCCAGGCTTAACCATGGTGGTGAACGGCCATTAACCAGGCGGTCAACCGGACGCCAAAAGCGTACCGCTTTTGGTTCCCTCCGCTGCGCTCCGGCGCCGGTTACCTCAGCGTTAAAAGTGCCCCTCAACCTGGAAGGGCCTAAAGTGTGTTAAGGATGTGTCACCGAACTCATGGGATTACTGCATCAATATAAACAGCCAAGACAGTCTGGGTCGTTTTCGTGCACCGCAATGTTGTCCTATTGTTTGGGATAGATGGATTTCATTCAGCTACCCGCTCCCTTGCAGTTTGAGGCTGACGCTGGAGCTCGGCTTCCGAGTCCATCAGCCATTCAAGCGTCTCCTGCCAAAGTGGATTTTCGAAACGAGGTTTGAAGAAACCTGCGTGTCTTACTGCACCTTTTTCAAGCGTAGAGACATCCACATGTCGGCGGGAGACTCGAGTATTGTAAGCGGCCGGTAATCCCATCTTGAGCCAGGCGCTGCCGCCGTCAGGATAGTGTCCACTTATTTTTTAGTGGACACTTAACATGAACGACTTAAGCGTAACCAAGCCCTACCAGCACCGCCGCCGGTTTTCCCGGGAATTCAAAGCCCAGATTGTTGCCCAATGCCAGGAGCCTGGTGCTTCCGTTTCCCGGATTTCGCTGGATAACGGCCTCAACGCCAACATGGTCCGGCGCTGGGTAAGGGAAGCGCAGCGAACGAATAAAACACCAGCAACACCGGGGTTTGTGCCAATTAATCTGCCGGCGGCAACCTCTGCACCGGGCAACCAACCGGTCTCCGACAATCGTAATACTATCCGCATCGAGATTCCCCGCGCCGGTGGCGCGGTCGTGGTGGAGTGGCCGGCGGAGCAGGCGCATCAGTGTGCCGCTTTGTTGCGGGACTTGCTGAAATGATCCGTATCGATGAGATCTGGCTGGCCACTGAGCCACTGGATATGCGGGCGGGACCCGACAAGGCCCTGGCCCGGGTCATTCAGGTGTTCGGTTCTGCCAAGCCCCATTGTGCCTACCTGTTTGCCAACAAACGGGGTAACCGGATGAAAGTGCTGATCCATGATGGTTTGGGCATATGGTTGTGTGCCCGCCGGCTGAACCGGGGCAAGTTCCACTGGGGAGAAGCCTGGCGCGGTGACCAACTGCGGCTGACCGAGGAACAGTTGTCCGCCCTGGTTCAAGGCCTGCCCTGGCAACGCCTTGGGGCCGAGGGCGTCATCTCCATCCTGTAACCACAAGGCCGGCGGTATCGCTATAGCCAGAACCGCGAATCGCTTGCGGCTCATGGGCTTGGCATACTGCCCGGCATGACTGAACGCCCCGATCTTGACCAACTCTCTGCCGATCAGCTCCGTGCTCTGGCCACGGAACTGTTCGATCGTGTCGAGAATAAGGAGCGGGCCCTGGTGCATCGTGATGCGGTCATCGAGAAGCTGACCCACGAAGTGGCCATCCTCAAGCGCCATAAGTATGCCCGGCGCAGTGAACAGCTGGATGCGGTTCAGGGAAAGCTGTTAGACGAACTGATCGACAGTGACCTGGCGGCGATCGAAGCCGAGTTGGATCAGGTAATGACCGAAGAGCAAAAAGCCGCTCGGTCCAAGCAGCCGCCCAAACGCACACCGCTGCCGCCAGAACTGCCCCGCACCCTGATCCACCACGAACCTGAGAACACCCAGTGCTGCTGCGGCTGTCAGCTCAAGCGCATTGGCGAGGACGTCAGCGAGAAACTGGATTATGTGCCGGGCGAGTTCACCGTCGAGCGGCACATCCGGGGCAAGTGGGCCTGCGCCAAGTGCGAGACATTGATCCAGGCACCCGTACCACCGCAGGTGATCGACAAAGGCATTCCGACCGCCGGACTACTGGCTCAGATCCTGGTGGCCAAGTACGCCGACCATCTACCGTTGTACCGTCAGGAACGCATCTTCGGCCGTGCCGGCCTCGAAATCCCGCGTTCCACTCTGGCTGAATGGGTCGGTGCTTGTGGCGTGCAGTTGCAGCCTCTGGTAAATGCACTTCGAGATGTTCTGCTGGAGCACCCGGTTCTGCACGCTGACGAAACCCCGGTCAGCATGCTGGCCCCGGGCAAGAAGAAAACCCATAAGGCTTACGTCTGGGCCTACTGCACCACCCCGTTCTCGGAGCTGAAAGCCACCGTTTACGACTTCGCTTCCGGTCGCGCGGGCAAGCACGCCCGCACCTTCCTGGCCGACTGGCAGGGCAAACTGGTCTGTGATGACTACGCTGGCTACAAGGCCGGGTTCGGCAACGGCATCACCGAAATCGGTTGCATGGCCCACGCCCGGCGCAAGTTCTACGACCTGCACGACGCCAACAAGAGCGAGCTGGCTGCCAAGGCCCTGGAGTACATCGGTGGACTCTACGAGATCGAGCGAGAAACCAAAGACCTGCCGCCGGACAAGCGACAGAGGATCCGCCAAGAGAAAGCCAGACCCATCGCCGATGCCCTGCATCAGTGGATGCTGGCGCAGCGCCAGAAAGTGCCGGATGGCTCCGGCACGGCCAAAGCTCTCGACTACAGCTTCAAACGCTGGGAAGCGCTGACGCGCTACCTGGACGATGGTGCTGTGCCCATCGACAACAACCGGGTGGAAAACCAGATCCGTCCCTGGGCGCTCGGTCGATCCAATTGGCTGTTCGCCGGATCACTGCGCAGTGGGCAACGGGCGGCGGCTATCATGAGCCTGGTCCAGTCGGCCAAGCTCAATGGGCACGATCCCTATGCCTATCTGAAGGATGTACTGACGCGACTGCCGACGCAGAAGAACAGCGCCATCGATGAACTATTGCCACACAACTGGACGCCGGCTATACCTGACAAGGTGTGATGCCCGGACGCTTACCGAGTATTCGGGAAATTGGTCAATGAATGTGCGATGTTGGCGTCCGGTGCCATGTCATCGTCGCTAAAGCTCAAGGAAAGCAAGGGTTGCTCAAGCGCTTGATAGCCGCTCAGGTCGAGCCCAAAGCGGGGATCAAACATGTAATCGGGACTCCGCATCCATCGCGCCCATTGTTTAACAGCAGAGACGGGGACATCCATGCCGCCTAATCCCAGCCGTCGCGAAGGAAATTGATCTCGGAACGCCGAAAAGAAAGGTATCAGGACGCGAGAGACAGCGAGCATTTTAGCGTTCATAGGAAAAGACCAGCGGAGCCAGTATGGTGCGGACACCGCCACATGGACTATTCGATCAAGGTAGCGCGAAGATTGGGCCAGGCCGACCAATTGGCCGCCTATGCTGTGTCCTATCAAGTGAATGGGGTGGTTTTCTGGGAAGGATCGACAACGCTGTTTTGCGAAACGAATAACAGCTTCAATATCTTGTATGCCCCAGTCTTCCAGGGAAATGTCGTACGGTTTTATTTTTGAGAGAGAATCGCCTGACCCTCGATAGTCAAATGTGATGCAGTCGAAACCCTGGGATGACAGGAAGCCTGCGAAATCTGCGTAGAAAGACTGGGTAGCTGCCAAGGCAGGAGCGATAATGATCGTTCCTCGTGGAGAGTTCGTTTTATATAGGGTTGCCGTGATCGGATAGCCATCCTCGCACAGCAGGCGTTGCGCAACGGGTTTAGCAGCGATTTCCTTGTCCATAAGTGCCTCCACTTTTCCGGATCTAAAAGATGTGCTCGATTTTTACGGCCTAACTGAAAAGGAGCTTTGGCTCTTCGAACTACATTTTACCCGTTAAATATCATTGGTATTTAACGTACCGATGGTATGTCAGGGTATGCTATACCTACAATTTGCAGAGGGTCAACCATGGAAAATCAGAGCAGACGCCAAGCGCATGCAGAAGAAACCCGCGAAGCTATTCTGGAAACAAGTCATCGGCTTTTTAGCCGACAGAGGTTCAGTGGTACTTCCCTTGAGGCAATTGCAAAGGAGGCGAGAGTAACTAAGGGCGCTGTGTACCACCATTTCAAAGACAAGCGCGCTGTTTTCAGCGCGTGTTTTGAGCGTCAGGCAAAGCAAGTGTCTGAGGTAATGGCTTCTATCCCAAAGCAGGATGACGACTGGGCTTATGCATTTGCCCAGTGTCGAGCCTTTCTGGATTTTGTCCTGAGACATGGCAAGGACACGATTTCCCTGCAGGAAGTGATTACCGTACTGGGATGGGATGCTTGGCGTGCGATCGACTCTCACTACACCATGGGAAACATGGAGCAGGTCGTCGCTCGACTACAGGACAGCGGGCGTATGAAGCTATACTCGCGAGAGCTGGTGGTTAATATGATGTATGGCCTACTAGTCAATGCTGCCATGAACCTGCATAGCCTGTCGGACGTTCATCAGACCTATCAAGACTTGGACGGAATGGTGCAGGATATGCTGAACGGCCTCAAGATATAGGTATGCAATACAGCAATGTGGCGGTTGCACTGGTTAAATTCGGTGGCTCCTGATAGTGGGTTTTAACAAGTCAATTAAGTACGTTTCGGCCTTCAGCCTTCACCGGACGCCCCTGTCGGGCCGCCGCTTATTTTCGGCGTTATCTGTACCAAGAACTCACCACATGGAGGTATCTATGCACATTGGACTAATCGGTGGTATCGGACCAGCCGCAACCGAGTTCTATTATCGTAACTTAGTGAAAGCCGATCAGGCATCAGATGGTGATAGCCGTATGGAGCTGACGATTTGCCATGCCCAAGCGAGCGATTTGATACGCAACATTCAGGCTGGCAATGTAGATGCGCAGGTCAGAATTTTTGAAGTAATGGCTAATCGTTTGAGTGCGGCTGGTGCCGAAGCATTGGCAGTGACGTCAATAGCTGGACATTTTTGCATTTCCGAACTGAAGAAAGTGTCACCCATTCCCATCATCGATGCGTTGTCTGGACTCGAAAGCGCGTTAATTCGAAACGGCTACACAAGGGTGGGTGTTTTGGGCAACAAGGTGGTCATGGAGACACGGCTGTTCGATAGTTTTCGAGAGACCGAAATTGTTGTTCCGCCCGGCAATAGCCTAAACAAAGTTCATGAAGCCTACATGAGCATTGCTGTTTCTGGTGCTGCGAACGAAGACCAAAGAGAGACTATATTCCAGGCTGGCAGGAAGATGTGTGACGAGCAAGGTGCTCAAGCTGTTGTTCTTGCTGGCACAGATCTCTTCGTGGCCTTCGATGGGCATGAATGCGGGTTCAAATACGTTGACAGTGCTTTGGTCCACATTGATGCCATTCACCGAGCTTCAATGGAAACCTCAGATAACAAGTCACGGAAGGCGGACGCGTGAGACGCGCCGCTTCGTTCAGCGTTAAAAGGTAAAGCATGAACTCACAGCAAGTCACAGCAATCGCGCTAAGGTTAATCTCGATCTGGTTGCTGATTGAGCTTGTCTTAAATTTGCCGAGCCTTGTCATGGCTTTCTCTAGTATCGAGCAATATCAGCAGCAAGAAATGCCGCTAGTCGCGTACGTCGGCCTTATTGGATCATTCCTCTTCATCGGTTTTGTTGCCGTATTTTTAATCAACAAAGCGGCGAAATCTGTTCTTTCACGAGCTAAGACGGACGAAGAAAGTTCGTTGAGTAATGATTCTCAAAAGTCGCTTTTTCAACTGGCTGGGTTGTACTTTGTTGTTGATGCAATCGTTTACCTACCGCGCTCCCTAGGGTTTATCCCAAGTACAACAGACATCTCTGTTTCTAGTTTGCTTTGGGCGGTGGGGCTGGTGTTTCAGCTTGCCATTGGGTTGTGGCTAGTCAGCAACTCGTCGTTCTGGCTCAGGTTCTTCCAAAAACTCAGGGGGCGGACCTGATGTCTTTTAACAAGGCAATCAAATTCGTTCCGGCCCGACGGGCCTCCACCGGACGCCCTTGTCAGGGCGCCGTTTATTGCTGGCGTTATGTTTTCTGAGGAAGTATGGAAGATTATCTCCTAACATTCGAAACTGACGAGGAAGGTGAACAGATATTCGTTCATGGCGATCCGGCGGGGCTAGAGTATTTTGCAAAGCAGCTCCTCGAAATCGCTGCAAAAGCGAAAGCTGGCGAGTTCCCCCATGATCATTACTTCACCGAGGAATGGGGCGGCAACGAGTTGTCATCTGAACCGCAGTCTGAAAAATGCAGGCTTATAAATCACGTCAAGGTGTATGGCTGGCCTACGGTCAATGGTGGCAAACCGTATTCAAAAACATAACCAGTGACTGTGGTGTCAATTCCATTAATTAAGCCATTTCGCCCTGCCAGGATTCCTGGCTTTTGATCATGGTATTGAGCACCACAATCATCTTCCTCATGCAGGCAATGAGGGCTACTTTTGGGATCTTTCCCTGTGCCTTCAGGCGTTCGTAAAAGCGTTTAAAAACCGGATTGCATTGGATGGATGAGAGCATGGCCATGAACATGACAGTGCGAACTCTGTGGCGGCCACCTCGTATTCTCCGTTTGCCATTGAGCTTGCCGCTGTCCCGATTTATGGGGGCGACACCGACCAGTGCCGCGACCTCCTTTCGGTTCAGCGATCCGAGTTCCGGAAGCTCACTGAGGAGGGTGTAGGCGAGCACCTTCCCAACACCGGGCATGCTGGTCATGATCTCCATTTTGGTACGCCAATGGTCCACTTTAGCCACTTCCTGCTCGATCTGTCGGGTGACGGTTTCAATCTGACTCTGGAGCATCCTGAGCAGGCTTTTAATGGATCGGTGGAGAGGTTTCGGCATGATCTGGAGACGGTTTTTCTCCATGGTGGACATCTCCATAAGTTGAGCCCGCCTGGCTAATAAGTCTCTGATCTTTTGTGATGTTTTGTCCGGAATGGGTCTGAATTCAGGCTTGAGTGTGGCGGCATATTTGGCAATCACCTGGGCATCAATCCGGTCGGTTTTGGCGAGCACGCCGATGGCCTGGGCGTAGCGCCTGACACTGATTGGGTTGACGACGATGATAGGCAAGCCGGCCTGATCGCAGGCCTGAACCAGGGCATGCTCATGTCGCCCTGTGGCCTCCACTACGATGCGCTCAATGTCGTAGTTCTTGAGGATTTTTACGAACCGGCGAATGTGGGCTCCGCTGTTGGGGATTGAATAAAACTGTCCGGAAGGATGGAGGGCGATATCAAGGTTGGCTTTACCGACGTCGACACCGATATTAACTGAGGTTTGGATTTGGCTGCTGTACATAATAAGCTGACTCTGCCTTGCTATACGGGCTCGAGGCCCCGATGACTGTTCGAGTTATCGCTTGAGAGTCATGCAGCGCTACGCACTGGTTACCGGTCTCTCGAATGAGGAGCCTGCCATCATCGAGCTGCTGCATGAAGGCCCCCAGCGGCCACTGGGGGTGGGCCTCAATTTACCCAAACACGGCAGAAATTATCCATACAAGGCCAGGCACGGCGACGTCTACTACATTGCGGCTTCGCCTTCATTTCGTAGCCGCGCATGCTGGCTGGCGTTAGCAGTTTCACTACTCCTCCCACATCTTGCAGAATGAGTAAAAAAGGAATAATTTGTACTCATGGATGAATTTGAATTCGACGAAGCCAAAAGCTAGGCCAATCTGGACAAACACGGTATCGATTTCGTTGCTGCCCAAGGGCTGTGGAAAGATCCGTACCTGCTGGAGATCCGCGCAAAATCAGAGGATGAGCAGAGGTTTTTGCTGATAGGCAAGATTGGTGAAAAGCACTGGTCGGTTGTCGTCACGTACAGGGATGCTCGTATTCGTCTGATTTCAGTCAGGCGTTCCCGCAAGAAGGAGGTTGAGCTCTATGAAAGCTAAAGATTTCGACAAAAAATTTGAGGAAGGTCAGGAAGACATTGTTGATGACCTGGACCTGTCCTCCGCTCGCCGCGTTAATCAGGAACAAAAGCGAATCAACGTCGATTTCCCGGCTTGGGTTGTCGAGTCGTTGGATCGTGAGGCTGCGCGCATTGGCGTTACCCGCCAATCGATCATCAAGGTGTGGCTGGTGGAGCGTCTTCAGGCAGAATCTGCTAACAAGCCGCTCAATGGTGATGCCGCAGGCGGCGCACATTAGCGGAGCGTTAAAGCGAAAAAACTGCGTCGTGGCACGCGGTAATCATCCGTGTCAAAATTGAGTGATACACGAACGAGAGGTTTCTTCCATGAATCTTCAGAAAATTGAAGACGAGGCGCTACACCTCCCTAAAGAGGAGCGAGCTCAATTGATCCAACGACTGGTACTGAGTCTGGAGTCACCGTCAGAAGAAGAACTCAGGTCAGATTGGTTGCTTGAGGCCCGTCGTAGAGGCGAAGAGCTCGATAATGGCTCAGTTCAGGCCGTGTCCGGTGAAGATGTCATGAGGAAGGCTAGAGCATTGATCAAATGAACTATTCGTTTCACCCGGCAGCGGAAGCCGAATTCCTGGAATCAGTTGGTTATTACGAATCAAAAGTTCCGGGATTGGGTGGAGCCTTCATAGAGGAATTTGAGGCCCTGGCCAATTTAGTTGGCGAGTCACCAAAAGCCTGGCAAGTTGAGTTGCAGCCAGATATTCGTAGAGCGCCCCTTCACAGATTTCCGCTATCCATCGTTTACCGAGAGAAACTTGATGGTTTTCAAGTTCTGGCGGTTGCCCATGACCGGCGACGTCCGCAGTACTGGCTTGGCAGGCTTTAACAATCGGCTACACAGCGACCGTTTTTCCGCCGCTTCGCGGCTCCAAACCGGCGCGTGAGCCGGGTGTTAGGACATCGAATGGAATACCTATCAATATCCTTATCTGCAATAGCGCTGATGCTCAGTGCCTTCACCTTCTACTGGGTTCAGATAAGGGTTAGGGACAGATTGCATCTTGTCCGAATAGACAAGCTAGGTGAGTTCATGAATCCGATGTTTGCTCTTGTGAACAATGGTACTCGCGATATCTTGATCACATCCGTTCAAGGACGTTTTGAGCATGCTGACGAGAACGGTGGGACATATTTATCTCAAAGGCTAGAGACTACTGATGGCTCCTCTATGTTGTTATCAGCGGGCAAAGCCATGGAGTGCAAATTAGTTTTTCAGGAAATGCCAACCCCTAATTTCGTGGACAAGGGCAAAGCGAGAGAGGGTACAAGCCCGCCGGTTTATGAGTTCGAGTTTGATGTCGAGATCAGTTGGGTGGACGCCTCGGCACACAGCCACACCAGCGAGGCAAGGATCGCAAAGTATGGGTTCAACGAGAACGCCAAGATGATGATGTTTTCTCCTTTAGAGCCGAAGCATGATCTATACAAAAAGTCCTAACAAGGCCATTACGGTTGTTCCGGGCCGATGGCCCTCCACCGGACGCCCTTGTCAGGGTGTCGCTTATGGCTGGCGTTAGAAAATCACAGGAGCTTGGAAGCAAATGCGTGATACCGCGAATCAAGATTGCCCACTCTGTTCGTCTGTTGCCAGATTCTACGGTGTAGATGCAGGGAATGTTAAATACTTCAAGTGCCCGAATTGCAGCTATTTCCAGATTTCAAATCAAGCAGAGAATTACCTCAAGACGGCGCCGGCGAGAATACGAGATAGTTTTTCAGAGCAAGCCAAAAAGACGCCCGAGGATCACCTTTTGGTAATTGCCGTTGAGCCTTCTGCCAATCGTGCAGAAGAAGCATCCGAAGCGATGTCCGGGAAGTTCGTACCAAAGTCAAAACTAGAGCTTTGAGCCAAGAATTTCTAACCATGCAAGTCACGGTGACGGCTACTGCATTGCGGCTTCGCCTCCATTCCGCAGCCGCGCGTGCTTAGCGGCGTTATGAGTAAGCGAAGTCGAACATGGAAGAGATAGGCGCAGGCCTATTTGGCTGGCTAATGGGATTACTGGGTGGACAAGCCGCTGAATGCGGCGTTAAGGCAAAAGGTACCACGTGAACATTTTCAACTGGTTCTTTAGAAAACGAGCGATCAAAAAACATGTCAGAGTACTTGGTCCCGCGCTGAGAGAAAGATTTGGCTATAAGAGGACTTACACGGCGACGCAAGTTACAGACACAGCAACTTCGTTGAACCTGCCGGATAAGTATCTTTGTTATGCCATCGCGCTTTACTGCACCAAAGAGGAATACGAGCGGAGCACAACTCACCCTCAACCAATGATTATGGATTATGCAACGGCTAGGGCTGTGAGCTTCAATGCAGCGATTGCCACCGCTGTCGGTGGTGTTTCAGCAGAGAGCGGAGTTTCATCAGGCGTCGATGCTGGAGATGGATTTGGCGGCGGTGATGGCATCTAGGGAAACTGCCTCGGTGTGAGTCTAGCCTTAACAAATGCATCAAATTCATTCCGGCCCAAATGGGCCTCCACCGGGCGGCTTTTTCTCCGCTTCGCTGCGTAAAAGCCGCCGTTTATACAGTCGTTAAGCTTGGTTGTTGCATGGTGCGCAACATGCTAGCATTCCCTCATGATTAAATCATTCCGTCACAAGGGACTGAAGCGGTTCTACTCGACCGGTAGCACGTCTGGCATACAGCCAGATCACGCCAAGAAACTGCGCATGCAGCTGGCTGCTCTGGATACCGCCACTTCGGTGGAAGACATGGATATCCCTGGTTTTCGGCTTCATCCATTGAAGGGTGGAGACAAAGGGCGGTGGTCGATTCGGGTTAATGGAAATTGGCGCATGACGTTCGAATTTCAGGACGGCAACGCCTACATTCTTGATTATGAGGATTATCACTGATGACTATGCATAATCCGCCGCATCCTGGTGAATTCATACGGGAGGTGTATCTGGAGCCTTTCGGTATCAGTTCCCGTCAGCTTGCGTCCAGCCTGGGGGTCTCGCCCTCCACATTGTCTCGACTGCTAAAAGGGGATAGTGGTATTAGCCCGGAAATGTCGCTTCGGCTATCCAAGGTTCTCGGGCGCACTCCTGAGAGCTGGTTGGCGATGCAGGACATGTATGACCTTTGGGTAGCCCGAAACACGGTCAACCTAGATGGAATCCATCCTCTGGACTTCGAAGCAGCTTAACCAATGGCTGTTGTGGGACGCGCCTACGCTGGCGATCCGGCACGCCGCGAAGCCAGGGCGTTATATTTCTTAAACCTCAATCAAGGAAGATCATGAGAGTATCGACTTTACCCTTAATCATTCTCTGTCTGTTCATGGGTTTTACCTTTTGGGTAATGGCCGGAGCAGAGCAGTCGCTTTTAGCTTTTGGCGTTCGGCTCATGTCCAACCCGGACACAGCCCAGGTTGTTATTGATCTCTACATTCTCGCTGCTTTGGCCTGTGTCTGGATGTACCGGGATGGCAAAAGTCGTGGCAAAGGGCTGGGCTATCTCATCCCATTTTTTATTCTGACAGCAGTGTTTGTGTCTGCCGGCCCGCTGCTATATTTGGTGCTGCGCGGTGGGCGCGGGCCTGAAGCCGAAGCCAGCAAAATATAATCAACCGCATCGGTACGCGGCCGATGGACGGCACCTGCATTTCTGCGTCGATATAGGTCCCCTTGCGGAACAGGTGCATGAGCTGCATCGTCGTTTCCACAGGACATCGTAGTCAGCATTGGCATTCTCATGCCGCTCCGCTCATCTAAGTAGCGAGAGCTGAATCAGTATGTTTGGTCATGTGAGCAATCTTCTCAAGCAATGCTTCCGGCGAGGCAGGCCGCGCTAACAGGTATCCTTGCAGGGTATTGCAGCCAAGCTGGGTCAATAGCTCTTGTTGTTCTGCTGTTTCAACACCTTCTGCGACAATCCTCATACCCAGTGTTTTGCCCAGAGCAATGATTGCCTGAATGATTGCTTCATCATCGTTGTCCTGGGCCAGTTCGGTAATAAAGCCGCGGTCGATCTTCAGCTCATTGGCAGGCAAACGTTTCAGATAGAGCAGGCTTGAATAGCCCGTACCAAAGTCATCAATGGAAATGGACACGCCAAGCGCAGACAGCTTGTTCAGCACTTTGAGGCTTGCCTCAGCATTACGCATGGCCGTCGTTTCGGTGATTTCTAACACCAGGTTCGACGGGGCCAGGGAGTGTTTCTTCAGTGTATCGCGAACCACGTCCACCAGGCTGCTGTGTTCCAGTTGAACTGCGGAGAGGTTGATCGCCATGCTCCAGTCATGATGGCCCTGGTCTTGCCAGGCTTTCATTTGCCGGCAGGCCTCATCGATGACCCAGTTACCAATGGGCACGATCAGCCCCGAGCTTTCCGCCAACGGCAAGAAACGATCCGGTGGCAGGAAGCCATGATCCGGGCTTTGCCACCGCAGCAGCGCTTCGAATCCAGTCATGGGGCCGTTTGGTGCAATAAATTTGGGCTGATAATGCAGAACCAGTTCGTTGCGGGTGACGGCATGCCGCAGATTTTGCTGCATCTGCATCTGTAGGTGCACATCGGCGTTCATGCCGTGCTCAAAAAAACAGTAGCCGTTGCGACCCTGCTTTTTGGCGTGGTACATGGCTGCGTCGGCATTCACCATCAGCTCATGTTCGGTTTTACCATCCTGGGGGTAGATTGCGATGCCGACGCTGGTGGAAATGTGAAGAGGTGTATTCGAGGCTTCGTAGGGTTGCTCGATGGAATCAATTAATCGTTGCGCAAATACGGCGGAACTTTCCGGTGAGCTTGGCTCCAGTAGAAGGACAAACTCATCCCCCCCAAGCCTCGCGGCTGTATCTCCTTCACGTTTGTTGACGAGCAGGCGGTTCGCCACGTCCTTTAGCAACAGATCTCCGACATGGTGCCCGTGCATGTCGTTGATCGCTTTAAAACCATCCAGGTCCAGAAACAGCACGGCGAATTCACTGTTGTTTCTCTCGGCCCGGTGTATCGCCTGTTCCAGCCGATCACCCAACAGAACACGATTTGGTATGCGGGTCAGGTTGTCTTGCAGGGCGAGCTTGATAAGTTCGTTATTGGCGTCATCGAGTGAGTTGGATAGGCGGCTTGTGCGTACGTCCAGCATTGACACAATGAGTGCGATGGCGAACACCGCCAGGCTGACAATGATGACCAGCACAGCCAGCCACTTTGTATCAATCCCGCTGTTGGCCGCGCCACAGAAGCTGTCGATCGGAAATTTGGAGGCAGCCATTCCCGTATAGTGCATGCCGATAATGGCGCACCCCATAACCAGAGACGCGCCAATGCGGCCGAAGGTGGCGCGCTTGCTTTCCTCTCGCAGTCGAAACGCCAGCCAAAGGGCGGCTGTGGACGCGACAATGGCGATAACAATGGATAGCCCAACCAGCCAGGGTACATAAAAAATGTACGGATGCATGAGCAATGCTTCC
Source organism: Marinobacter salarius (assembly GCF_032922745.1). Classification (NCBI taxonomy): domain Bacteria; kingdom Pseudomonadati; phylum Pseudomonadota; class Gammaproteobacteria; order Pseudomonadales; family Marinobacteraceae; genus Marinobacter; species Marinobacter salarius. The sequence goes on along the minus strand of NZ_CP136693.1, from coordinate 3,512,180 downwards.
ATACCGATGTAGTGCATGCTGGCTACGCCCAGGCCCATCAGTAAACCGCCCGACACCAATCGGCCCCAGGGCAGCGTGTCCTGACAGACCAGGTAAAGGGCGAACGCAGAACAAGCAATGGCGATGACTAATGACAGCAGGGTGAGGGGGACGTCGTAGCCTAATTCGATGGGAAGGCGGAAGGCGAGCATGCCGATAAAGTGCATGGACCAGATGCCAAAGCCCATCGCGATGGAGCCGCCAATCAGCCACAGGACGGCCGGGCGACCGGATGCGCTGGTTACACGGCTGGCCATATTCAGGGCCGTATAGGACGCAAGGACGGCAATGATAATAGAGCAGGCGACCAAAACCTCGTTGTAACTGCTTTCCAGCATCAAATATTCCCTTAATGTAATCGCTGAATAAAGCGAACCACAGTCGACTGGTGTTAAACCCTGCCTGCCAAGTGTTGATCTAAATATCTATTTTATTTTAGAAAGTTAGTTTCTAAATAGTGCCAAATTGTTATGTTTTATGTCGTGATGAAAGTGCTCTTAGTCCCATTGGGCTAATATTAAGTAGGCAGTAGAGTGGGTAGTTCTCTCCAATTCAGTCATTTCCTTTACATTTTTCAATAACGCTATTACCGACCATTTTTTAGGACAAATGGTTCTACGGGCATTTATTGAAATGACAGTGTGTCACGTCTAGTTTCGATTCAGGGGCTGAGCTTGATTATCGCCTGCGTCCCGATAACAACAATCAAGGAGGAATGCCTGTGATAACCAGCATCAAGAACCAACTGCTAGCTGTTCTTATTCTATTGGGTGTAACAGGGCCGGCAATGGCCGAACTGGGGGATTACGGTTTCTGGAGAACGCTGGGGAACCTTGTCAGTCCACCAGCAGCTGACAACCCCGTTACGGCGGCCCAGCGTCAGGGTGACTATCCGCTACTGGCTAACCCGCCGGGTTTCAACGATGGCTTTTCGCCGGGCAACTATTACGCCTGGCAAACCATTCCCCTGGCGCCTGAAACCGGCGCTGTCTGTGGTAACGGCTCTGAGTACAAATTCTTTGTGAACCGCGTGCCGAATACCAGTAATACCATTATCTATCTGGAGGGGGGCGGTGCCTGCTGGGACTATGAAAGTTGCTCGGGCCAGACGGGTATCCGGGGAGCTCGCAATCCGGATGGCATCCCGGATGACTATATGAGCCTGACGAACCCGAGCGCCAGCCTGGTCAGCCCGTTTGTGGTGCGCTTGAATCCACTGACCTCGGTCAAGACCCAGAACTGGAACATGGTTTATATCCCATACTGCACGGGCGATGTCTACTCAGGAGACAGGGTGGCCGTGTACGAGGACCCGGAGGGTGAAGCTGAGCCATTGATCTGGCATCACAATGGTCTTCGCAACACCCGCGCAGCCATTTCGTGGGTGAAGGATAATCTGCAGCGGCCGAAGCAGTTGCTGACGACCGGATGCAGTGCCGGCGGCCTGGGCAGTTTGACCAACTACCATCCGACCCGCCGTGATATGGAGCCGAACCGGGGGTACATGATCAACGATTCCGGGCCGGCCTTCAGTGCGCCAACAGGTTCGGACCCGGACATTTATCCGTCGGTGTTGCTGCAGTCGTTTATCCGTAACGCCTGGGGGCTGGACCAGCCCGACGGTCCGTTGGAATACCTCAGCGACGGGCTTCCACTGATGAACCTGAATGATCTCGGCTCATTGTATACGGCCCTTTCTGCAGAGCTGCCGAATGATCGGATGGGGCATACACACTTCTGGCAGGATCTGAATTACTCCTCATATTCCTATGAGCGTTTCTATCCGGAAATCGAAAATGCGCCGGATCAGGCTACCAAGGAGGCGTTGATCCACGAGCGCTGGTATACGGATACAGAACGCCTGAAGGGCACCCTGTCCAACCTGAATAATTTTGGGTACTACCTGCCATGGTTTCGCGATGTGAACGAGAGCCACTGCACCACCATCATTGAGTTTGCCAACTCAGACATTCAGGAAGCGGGACTGGAGCTCGACGACTTTGTGGCCAATGTGTTGAACGGAAGCGGTGCAGTCATGCAGGCCTCTGAAACCGATCAGCAGGCTGACTACAACAAGCCGTTCAATCCGCTCTATTGGGCACTTGATCAGCTTCTGTAGAACATTGGGTATCAGGCTCTTCGGAATCGGGGAACTTGCCGATAGGGATGGTGATGCGCTATTGAGGCGCATCGCCATTTTTGTTGGCGGCCACACGGGCTTCCAGTAATCGCTGGCGCAAGTATTCGTTGCGGGTCATTCCTGCAGGCACTTTGTCCATTGCCATTACCTCTTTCACGATCTGTTTTTCCTGCTGCTTATAGGCTTCAAACTCCGGCCTGGGTTTGGCCAGCCATTCCTCTTTGCGTGCCTGCGCAGCGGCATTCTGCCGGTCAATCAGGCCTTGCAGGGCCTGTTTTTGAGCGGCTTCGTCTTCGATGGTGAGTTTCGTCATGGCAATGCGGACCATCAGGCTCTCTGCTGCGCTGACCTGTCCCTTGCGTTGGTAGTCGGCCAGGCGCTGTTCCAGCATCGCTGCCTCCGCCGCGCGCTCTTCCGAAGACAGGCCATCGGCTTTCGCAAAGAAGGTGTGCAGTTCTTCCTCAAAGTCGAGCCGATTGGCCAGTTTCAGCGTTTCCGGGTTTTCCAGTAAAGCCTGTTGCTCGGCTGTGAGCCCGCTGCTCTGATTCTGGCTGGTCGATTGCGGCTCTTGAGTCAGTGCCTGGGTAGCTTGCGGGTTGCTGATGGATTTTGCGGTATCGACAGAGGGGGCCTTCTGGCTCAGCCAAAAAGAAACACTGGCCGTGAGGGCAACGATACCGATGGCAGATGCGAGAGCAATTCGTTTCATGGCCGTTCCCCTTGTTATTATGACCCTGATTCCAATTCAGGCTTGGCCTGGTCCAGTAAACGCGACAGGTAATCACTATATTAGCGCAAACCGCTGTAGGCGTAGCTAACGTTCCCAAGCACTGGGGAGTTGATCTCCCCATACGGGCCTTAATCTGTCTGCTACAGTGGCAGCGCACTTACATCCATTGTTGGTCCCAGGAGAAAAGCCTCATGAAGCCAACCCTATGCGTTTTCGTCGTTCTGACTGTATTCAGCCTAAATAGCTGGTCCCAAGAGGTCGATTACGATAAGCGCAACCTGCACATCTTTTGCGCCTCACATCTGAAGATGCTCAGCGGCACACTTGATGAAGGAGGCGATGAATATAAGGCACTGATGTTTATGTCCGGTGTTCACCGGGACGAGGCAACCGGGATGGGTGCCACGGAAAAGCACTTCAGCGACGTGAACACCTATCTGAAAAAAGTACGCAACACCAGCAAACCGAAGTGGAGTAGCCTGACATCCCGAAGTAAGGAGCTGTGTTTTCCCCAGTCCTGACGACAGGGTTGGCCAACGGGATCTATAGTGAAGGGCATGAATGTCTGAAATCTGGCTCGCATGGAGGTCATCCGATGACGAAACAGACGAAGAATCAACCGCGCAATGTTGCCACGAAGCTGATCGAGTCACACCTGGTGTCGGGAACGATGAAGGCCGGCGAGGAAATCGGGCTGAAGATCGATCAAACGCTGACCCAGGATGCAACCGGTACCCTGGTTATGCTCGAGCTGGAGGCCATGGGGCTCGGCCAGGTCAAAACTGAATTGTCCGCGCAGTACGTTGACCACAACCTGCTGCAGACCGACAACCGCAACCCTGACGATCACCTGTTTCTGCGCAGTGCCTGCGAGCGGTTCGGCCTGTGGTTCAGCCCGGCCGGGTCCGGCGTCAGCCATCCGGTGCACATGGAACGCTTTGGGAAACCTGGCAAGACCCTTCTTGGCTCCGACAGCCATACCTGCGCTGCCGGTTCCCTGGGAATGCTGGCAATGGGGGCTGGCGGTCTGGCTGTGGCCATGGCCATGTGTGGAGAGCCGTTCTACCTCAACATGCCCAAGGTCATGGGTGTGAAGCTGACCGGGAAATTGCCGGATTGGGTGAGCGCCAAGGATGTCATCCTGGAAATGCTTCGCCGCCATGGGGTGAAGGGCGGCGCCGGGAACATTATCGAGTATTACGGGCCGGGCCTGAAAGGGCTGTCCGCGATGGACCGCCATGTGATCGCGAACATGGGGCAGGAGATGGGACACACCGCTACGGTGTTCCCGGCGGACGATGCGGTGCGGGATTTTCTCAGGCAGCAACAGCGGGCAGACGATTTCCAGAGGCTGGAAGCCGACCGCGGCGCCACTTACGACCTGCATGACGAGATTGATCTGGGAAAACTGGAGCCGTTGATTGCACTCCCCAGCAGTCCAGGGAAGGTGTTTCCGGTGAGGGAAGTGGCTGGCGAGCCCATCTATCAGGCCTACATTGGGTCCTCCGCGAATCCTGGCCTGAGGGATTTTGCAGTTCCTGCGATGATGGTGAGAGGCCGCCAGGTTCACGAGGGAGTATCTTTCGATATCAACCCCACATCGCGTCAGGTTCTGGAAAACCTGGTTGAACTGGGTCATCTTACCGATCTGCTCAGCGCTGGGGCGCGCCTGCACCAGACCGGCTGCAATGGCTGCATTGGCATGGGGCAGGCACCGGCAACGGATCAGATCAGCCTGCGCACTGTTCCGCGGAATTTTGCCGGCCGTTCGGGTACCTCTGAAGACAAGGTCTGTCTGTGTAGCCCCGAAACGGCCACGGCCTCTGCCTTGACCGGCGTGATTACTGACCCACGTGATCTCGACATGAACTATCCTGTGTTCGACGAGCGCAGCACCTTTTATGTCGATGATCGCAATATCCGCCCGCCGGCGAAACACCCGGAACTGACCGTGGTGGAGAAGGGGCCGAACATCAGCACCCTGCCGACATTTGAGGCGCTGCCTGACTCGTTGAAGGCGCCGGTTCTGCTCAAGGTTGGTGACGATGTTTCCACCGACGACATCCTGCCTGCCGGCTCCCGGATACTGCCGTTTCGCAGTAACATTCCTGCCATCAGTGAGTTTACTTATACCCGGCTGGACCCAACCTATCCGGAACGGGCAAAACAGCATCAGGACACGGGCTCTCTGATCGTTGGCGGTGACAACTACGGCCAGGGGTCAAGCCGTGAACATGCGGCGCTGGCGCCCCGTTATCTGGGCGTGCGAGCAGTGATTGCCAAGAGTTACTCGCGCATACACTGGCAGAACCTGTCGAGCTTTGGTGTGTTGCCTTTGAGCTTTGTCACTCCGGAGAACTTCGATAGTATCGAGCAGGGCGATGAATTATCGATTGAGGGGCTGGTTGAAGCATTAAAAGCCGGGGACAGCATTGTTGCGAAAAACACCCGTAACGGCGAACGTTATGAACTGACGCATGAACTCAGCGAGCGTCAGGTCCGTATGGTAATAGAAGGCGGACTGCTGAACATGATGCGCCAGGAACTGGCCGCGTGAGGCCTTGTTGCCAATAGATCCACCAAATTGAGGAAGAATGAATGACCGATGATACCTACACGCCCCCGAGAGTCTGGAAATGGGATGCCGAGAGCGGCGGAGCCTTCTCGCAGATCAATCGCCCGATTGCCGGCCCCACTCATGAGAAAGAGTTACCGGTAGGGGAGCACCCGTTTCAGGTCTATTCACTGGCGACCCCGAATGGCGTGAAGGCCACCATCATGTTCGAGGAACTGTTGGCCAAAGGCATCAAGGAAGCGGAATACGATGCCTGGCTGATCCGCATCACCGAGGGTGAGCAGTTTGGCAGTGGTTTCGTGAACGCAAACCCGAACTCCAAGATCCCGGCAATGATGGACCACACCCACAAGCCGGCCGTCCGCGTGTTTGAATCCGGCTCCATCCTGCTTTACCTCGCTGAGAAGTTTGGCGAGTTCCTGCCGACGGACATTGTGGCGCGCACGGAAACCATGAACTGGTTGTTCTGGCAAATGGGCAGTGCGCCGTTCCTGGGCGGTGGGTTTGGCCATTTCTACGCCTATGCACCGGAAAAATACGAGTACCCGATCAACCGCTACACCATGGAAGTGAAGCGCCAGCTGGATGTGCTGAATCGGCAACTGGCCGATAATCGCTACATCGCGGGTGACGAATACACCATCGCAGATATGGCGATCTGGCCCTGGTATGGCGCACTGGTGAAAAACAAGGTGTACGAAGCGGCGGAATTCCTGGAAGCGCATACCTACAAGAACGTGGTGCGTTGGGCCGATGACATCGCAGAACGCCCGGCGGTGAAGCGGGGGTTGATGGTAAACCGCACCTGGGGCGAGGAGAGCAGGCAGTTGCATGAGCGGCACGACGCCAGTGACTTCGAGTTGCGCACTCAGGACAAGCTGGAGCCTTCCGGAGAGAAGTAATGGCAGCATCGGTTGGCTGGGGGAGAGTGGTGCTGGCGTTCATCGTCGCGTTGATTGTGGGCTCGGTGCTGGGCAGCCTTGTGCAAACCCAGTTCAATCTCCAGGCACTGGAAGGCCTGGGGGTTGAAGTCAGTATGGGAGCCCGCCTGGAAACCACAGTTCAGGATCTGCTGAACTTTGCACCTCTGTACGCCATCCTCTTCGGGCTCAGTTTTCTATTCTCCCAGGTTGCCGCGTCTCTTGTGGCCCGGCTGGCTGGTCCTTCAGGCCGTTTGTGGTTGTGCCCGCTTGCCGCGGCGGTCGGTCTGTGGGCGACTTTTCGGATTGTGGATGCATTGGCGCCCATGCCTACGTTGATCGCTGCCACACGAGATATGGGTGGACTGTTGGCCATGCTGGTAACGGCTGCTCTCTCTGGTTTGTTGTTTGCCGTTCTGGTTTCCCGTTTGCCCCGTAAAAATGGCAAAGCCTCGGCAGTGCCTGTTGCGATGTTGCTGATGGTTGCCGGGCTGGCGCTGCCTGAATCTGATGCCGTAGCGGATGATGCGCCAAATTATACGATTGAAACCGTGGCCAGCGGCCTCGAACACCCCTGGTCACTGGCGTTCCTGCCTGACGGGCGAATGCTGGTTACCGAAAGGCCGGGACGGTTGCGAATGCTGACGGCCAACGGTGACCTGATGCCGGAACCGCTGGATGGTGTACCGGAGGTTTTCGCATCCGGCCAGGCAGGGCTTTTTGAGGTGCTTCCCGCCCAAGACTTCGAGGACAGCCACCAGATCTACCTGAGCTATGCCTGTGGCACCATGAATGCCAATCACACCTGCCTGGCCAGGGGCCAACTAGGTGAGCAGGGCCTGGAGAATGTGAGCGAAATATTCCGGGTGCAACCGGCCAAAAAAGGCAATGCCCACTATGGCGGGCGGATGGTGTGGCTGCCGGATGATACGCTGGCGTTAACTCTCGGAGACGGTTTCGACTACCGCGAGCAGGCCCAGCGCCGTCAAAACCACATTGGCAGTATCGTGCGTCTTAACCCGGATGGCAGTGTGCCGGATGACAACCCTTTTGCAGGGCGCGACTCCTACCAGGGTGAAATCTACAGCTATGGTCACCGCAATGTGCAGGGGCTGGCCTACGACAGCGATCAGGGCCGGCTGATTGCTCATGAACACGGGCCCCGGGGTGGTGATGAGATCAACGTCATTCGCCCGGGCGCCAATTACGGTTGGCCGGTCACCACTCATGGGCTGGATTATACCGGCGCGCGGGTAACCCCGTTCGAGGAGCGTGAGGGCGTTGAGGCGCCGCTGCTGCACTGGACGCCATCCATCGCTCCATCGGGCATGACCGTTTATACCGGCGATCTGTTTCCTCAGTGGCAGGGCGATCTGCTGGTTGGCGGGCTGGTGACGCGGCAGGTGCATCGTGTCCGGTTGGCGGACGGCGAGGCAACGGAATTGGAAACTCTGTTCGGTGAGCTAGATGAGCGTATCCGGGATGTGGTAACCGGCCCGGAAGGGGCGGTTTACCTGCTCACCGACAGTGCTGACGGCTGTGTTCTGAGAGTAACACCGGACTAGATGTCAGCCACGGATAGCAGGGTAGCTATCCGTGGCTCCTTCCTTGAAGTCTTGGTTATTAGCGTGGCCGGCGATCACCTTCCATGATCTTGGCCACAAACACCGCTTTACCGTATTCCTCGAACGACCATTTCATCGTGTCCGACAGTACGCGCATCACTTCATCGTACTCACCGAACATTTCGGTGCTCATACGGCCCGAATGGATCTCCAGACCTGTTTTTTCAAGACGCTCGATAACGGCGCGAATGGGCGGCTTATAGTCATCGGTGAGTGGGTAACAACTCAGTTGAACGGATAAAAACATAATGCCTCCCGGGGCTGTATGCCCCTCAATAGCCCATGGCTGAGGATGTGCTGCGGCGCGGGTCTGCACCGCCGTAGAGGGTTCCTTCAGTATCGATCAGTATGCTCTGGATGGCGCCCATGGCACTTTTTGTCACCACCTTGTGCCCCTTTTCTTCCAGCAGTCGCACGGTATCCGGGCTGATGCCCTGTTCAATGCGGATCTCGTCTGGCAACCATTGGTGGTGAATCCTCGGGGCACTCACCGCAGACTGAATGTTCATGCCATGATCAATCACATTCAGCAGCACCTGCAAGGTTGTCGTGATAATTCGGGACCCGCCGGGGCTTCCCGTAACCAGATAGTTACGACCATCGCGCCTGACAATGGTCGGCGACATGGAGCTCAGCATGCGCTTGCCGGGTTCCACCTTATTGGCTTCGCCACCGATCAGTCCATAGGCGTTGGGTTCGCCGGGTTTGGCACTGAAGTCGTCCATTTCGTTGTTCAAAAGGAACCCCGCCCCGTCAACGGTGATGCCGGACCCGTAGCTGAAATTAATGGTGTAAGTATTGGAAACCGCGTTGCCCCAGCGGTCGACAACGGAGAAGTGGGTGGTTTCCGGGCTTTCATAGGCCCCAGGGTTACCGGCACTGATCTCGGTCGACGGCCTGGCTTTGGCCGGATCAATGGTTTTACGCAACGCTTCGGCATAGGCCTTGCTGGTCAGGCCCTTTAGCGGCACCTCCACAAAGTCAGTATCTCCGAGGTATTCCGCGCGGTCGGCATAGGCGAGCTTCATGGCTTCGGCCATGTGGTGAATGCTGGCGGCGGAATTGTGGCCAAAGTCGCCGAGCGGGTATCCCTCAAGAAGGTTAAGGATCTGCACGATGTGGGTGCCGCCGGAAGAGGGTGGTGACATGGAATAAATGTCGTGGCCGCGGTAGGTGCCATGAACCGGCTGGCGGACCCGGGGCTGGTAGTTCTTCAGGTCCTGAAGTGTGATCAGGCCGTCGTTTCGTTCCATTTCCTCTACGATGAGTTGCGCGGTTTTGCCCTGATAGAAGCCATCGATGCCTTGATCGGCAATGCGTTGAAGGGTATCGGCGAGTTCTGGTTGCCGAAATCGTTCACCTGGCTGCCACGGAGAGCCGTCCTCTTTATAGAAGGTTGCGAGAGTCGCCGGCCAGCGCTGCAGTCGTTCCTGCGCCTGTTCCAGGCCCTCGGTGAAGCGTGCGGGTACAATAAAGCCTTCCCGCGCCAGTTTGATCGCCGGGGCCAGGGCCTGTTCCAGCGATAGCGTACCGTGGCGTTCAAGCGCCATCGTCAGGCCGGCGACGGTGCCGGGCACGCCGGACGCCTTGTGGGTGAAGCGGCTGCGATTCTCGACCACGTTACCATCGTCGTCCTGGAACATGGTTTCGGTGGCAGCGGCCGGTGCTTTCTCCCGGTAGTCGATGGCCTCAACTGCTTCGCCGTTGCCCGGAGCGTAGAGCATAAACCCGCCACCACCGATGTTGCCGGAGCGCGGCTGGGTGACCGCCAGGGCGAATCCCGCCGTAACGGCGGCATCCATCGCATTGCCGCCGTTCTTCAGCACGTTTAACGCAACTTCGGTGGCCAGGGTGTGGCTGGTGGCCACCATGCCGTTCCTGGCCTGAACCGGGTGGTGGCGCTCTCCCTCTAGAATGGCCTCTGCAGTTACCGGCTGTAGAGGTAAGAGCAGCGCCAGGGCGATCATCATTCTCGCGGCCAGTGAGCGGCCTGCGACGGCTTTTCGGGTACCTACCTGTAGGGGGTGTCTATCCATGTTTCTGTGCCTCGTTTCTGGTGCTCAGATAAGCTATCATAGCCGGTCATTTTTAAGGGTGTGAACCTGCGCACCCGTGATCCCGGATCAGATTAAGGAAAGGCTTCCATGGAGCATACCTATCGTCTTGTGATTTCCTGCCCGGACCGGGTGGGGATCGTTGCCAAGGTCAGTAACTTTCTGTCGACCTACAATGGCTGGATTACAGAGGCGAGCCACCACTCCGACACCCAGACCGGGTGGTTCTTCATGCGGCATGAAATCAAGGCCAATTCGATCCCCTTTGGCCTGGACCAGTTCCGCACGGCCTTTGAGCCGATTGCCCGCGAGTTCAATATGAACTGGCACATTGCTGATTCGGCCCAGCCCAAGAAAGTCATCCTGATGTGCAGCAAGGAATCCCATTGCGTGGCGGATCTGCTCCATCGCTGGCACAGCCGTGAGATCAATGCCGAAATTGTGGCGGTTATTTCCAATCATGAAGACCTCCGGCGTATGGTGGAGTGGCACGAGATACCCTACCACCATATACCGATCAACCAGAACAACCGCGACGAGGCCTTCGGTGAAGTGGATGGTCTGATAGAAGGCTACGAAGCCGATGTGGTTGTTCTGGCCCGGTATATGCAAATCCTGCCGGGCAGCCTGTGCGAGAAGTACCCAGGCAAGGTGATCAATATTCATCACAGTTTCCTGCCGTCGTTCGCAGGCGCGCGCCCATACCATCAGGCCTATAGCCGGGGTGTGAAGCTGATTGGCGCCACCTGCCACTACGTAACTCAGGATCTGGACGAAGGCCCCATTATCGAGCAGGACGTGGTCCGCATCAGCCACAGTGATTCCATTGAAGACATGGTTCGGCTTGGCAAGGATGTGGAAAAGAACGTGCTGTCACGAGGCTTGAGGGCACACATCGAAGATCGTGTGATTACCTATGAAAACAAGACTGTGGTTTTTGACTGACGGCCACCGCCATATCCCCCGCTAAGGGGTTGAATGTGGTAGTATTGGCCGCTTGTTAAAGAATAACTATGGGGCGCTTTGAAGGGCCCTGAAACGACTTCCAGCAAATGCAAAGGAACCTTTCTCGATGGGTGAGTTAGCCAAAGAGATCCTGCCGGTAAATATTGAAGACGAGCTCAAACAGTCCTATCTCGATTACGCCATGAGCGTCATCGTCGGGCGGGCACTTCCAGACGTGCGCGACGGCCTTAAGCCGGTGCATCGCCGCGTGCTGTTCGCCATGTCCGAACTCAACAACGACTGGAACAAGGCCTACAAGAAATCCGCCCGTGTGGTGGGTGACGTCATCGGTAAGTACCACCCTCACGGTGACTCGGCCGTTTACGACACCATTGTTCGTATGGCCCAGCCGTTTTCCCTGCGGTACCCGCTGGTGGATGGTCAGGGTAACTTTGGTTCCATCGACGGCGACAACGCGGCTGCCATGCGTTATACCGAGATCCGCATGGAGAAGATTGCCCACTCCCTGCTGGCGGATCTGGACAAGGAAACCGTGGATTTCGTGGCCAACTACGATGGCACCGAACAGATTCCGGACGTACTGCCCACGCGGATTCCCAACCTGCTGGTAAACGGTTCCTCAGGCATTGCCGTGGGTATGGCCACCAATATTCCGCCCCATAACCTGACGGAAATTGTGAACGGCTGTCTGGCATTGATTGATAATCCGGATATGACCATCGACGACCTGATGGAGCATATTCCGGGGCCGGACTTCCCCACCCAGGGCATCATTAATGGTCGCGCTGGCATTGTTGAGGCCTACCGCACCGGTCGTGGGCGTATCTATATCCGTGCCCGCCATGAAATCGAGCACGACAAGAAAACCAACCGCGACGCCATCATTATTACCGAGCTGCCATACCAGCTGAACAAAGCCCGGTTGATCGAGAAAATTGCGGAGCTGGTAAAAGAGAAGCGACTGGAGGGCATCTCCGAGCTGAGGGACGAGTCCAACAAGGAAGGTATCCGGGTAGTGATTGAGCTGCGTCGTGGTGAAAACCCCGATGTGGTCATTAATAACCTCTTTGCCCAGACTCAGTTGCAGACGGTTTTCGGCATCAACATGGTCGCCCTGATCAACGGCGAGCCGAAAATCCTGAACCTCAAGGAAATGCTGGACGCGTTTGTCCGGCATCGCCGTGAAGTGGTTACCCGCCGTACCATTTACGAACTGCGTAAAGCCCGCGAGCGTGGCCATATCCTGGAAGGCCTCACGGTCGCACTGGCAAACATCGATGAGATCATCGCGCTGATCAAGGCGTCTCCGGCTGCGGCCGAGGCGAAAGAAAAGCTGATGGCCCAGGGCTGGGCTCCGGGTGACGTTCTGGCGATGCTTGAGCGCGCGGGTGAAGATGCCTGCCGCCCCGACGACCTGCCGGAGATCTTTGGTCTACGCAACGGCCTTTACCATCTGTCGCCAGAGCAGGCCCAGGCAATCCTGGACCTGCGCCTGCACCGCCTGACTGGTCTTGAGACCGAAAAGCTACAGAACGAGTACAAGGACATTCTCGAGAAGATCGCCGACCTGTTGGACATCCTGGGCGACCCGGGCCGCCTGATGCAGGTGATCCGAGAGGAATTGGAAGCCGTGGTGAGCGAGTTTGGCGATACCCGTCTGACCGAAATTACCAGTTCCAAGCGTGACCTGACTATCGCCGACCTGATCGACGAGGAAGATCTGGTGGTGACCATCTCCCACGGTGGTTACGCCAAGACCCAGGCGGTCGAAGACTATCAGGCCCAGCGCCGTGGTGGTCGTGGCAAGGCCGCCACATCCATGAAAGACGAAGATTTCGTTGAGAAACTGCTGGTAGCGAACTCCCACGACACCATTCTGTGCTTCTCCAACCGGGGCAAGGTGTACTGGTTGCGGGTGTTCGAGATTCCCCGGGCCAGCCGCGCGTCCCGCGGTCGTCCGATGGTCAACATCCTGCCGTTGGAAGAAGGGGAGCGTATTACCACCTTCCTGCCGGTTCGTGACTATCCGGAAGACCAGTACGTGCTGATGGCCACCTCGGCGGGTGTGGTCAAGAAAACGCCGTTGCCGAATTTCTCCCGTCCGCGCAGCAATGGTCTGATTGCTCTGTCGCTTGACGAGGGTGACACCCTGATTGGTACGGCCATCACCAAGGGTGATGCGGAAGTCATGCTGTTCTCCTCGGCGGGCAAGGCCGTTCGCTTCAACGAGGAAGCGGTACGTCCGATGAGCCGTACGGCCCGAGGTGTGCGTGGCATCAGAATGCCGGAAGGGCATCATGTTGTATCGCTGATCATTCCGCAGGAAGACGCGGTTCTGCTGACGGCCAGTGAAAACGGCTACGGTAAACGCACTACCTTCGACGAGTTTCCGACCTACAGCCGGGGCAGCCAGGGCGTTATTGCCATGCAGTGTTCCGAGCGTAACGGCAATCTGGTCACGGCGTTGCAGCTGTTTGAAGGCGACGAGATGATGCTGATCTCGGACAAGGGCACGCTTGTGCGTACCCGCACCGACGAAGTGTCGGTTCTGAGCCGGAACACCCAGGGTGTTCGCCTGATCAAGCTGAGCCAGGAAGACGAGCGCCTTGTAGGCGTTGAGCGTATCGCCGAAACCGATGCCGAAGAGGTCGACGGTGAGGAAGGAAGTGATGAGCAGGGCGTATAATTTTTGTGCAGGTCCGGCCACCTTGCCGGAGCCCGTTTTGCAGCAGGCACGGGAAGAGATGCTGGATTGGCGCGGCACCGGCATGTCCGTGATGGAAATGAGCCATCGCAGTGACGAGTTCGTGGAAATCGCCGAAACAGCCGAGAAAGACCTTCGGGAATTGGCCGGCGTTTCAGATGATTACGCCGTACTCTTCATGCAGGGTGGTGCGTCCAGCCAGTTCTCGACCATTCCACTGAACCTGTTGGGCGACAAAACGTCTGCGGACTACGTGAACACGGGTATCTGGTCGAAGAAAGCCATCGCCGAGGCCAGCCGATATGGCCAGGTTAATGTCGTGGCAAGTAGCGAATCGAGTGGCTTTGCCAGCATTCCCGATCAGGATAGCTGGGCTACGAGCACCGATGCGGCTTACCTGCATTACACGCCCAATGAAACCATCGGCGGATTGGAGTTCGACTTCGTGCCGGAGAGCGGTTCCGTGCCGTTGGTGGCGGACATGTCGTCCACCATGCTGTCACGCCCGTTGGACGTCTCGAAGTTCGGCCTGATCTACGCCGGGGCCCAGAAGAACATCGGTCCGTCCGGCCTGGTGGTCGTGATCATTCGCAAGGATCTGCTGGGAAAAGCGTTAAAAATCACGCCGACGATGATGAATTATCGGGTGATTGCGGATAATGACTCCATGTACAACACGCCGGCCACATACTCCTGGTACCTTGCAGGTCTGGTTTTCAAATGGCTGAAAGAGCAGGGCGGTGTTACGGCCATGGGTGAGGTCAATCGTCGTAAGGCCAGCAAACTGTATGGTTTTATTGATGAGAATGAATTCTACGCCAACCCGATCACACCGCGCTTCCGCTCGTGGATGAATATACCATTCACCCTGGCGGACGACGCGCTCAATAGTGCCTTCCTGAAAGGCGCGAACGAGAGGGGGTTGTTGAATCTCAAGGGCCATCGTTCCGTCGGTGGCATGCGGGCCAGCGTCTACAACGCCATGCCAGAAGCCGGTGTTGATGCGTTGATTGACTACATGACCGTGTTTGCGAAGGAGTGGGGCTGATCATGAGTGATGAGCAGGCCCGTCTCGGGCAGTTGAGGAACGATATCGATCGTTTGGATCAGGAGATCATGGACCTGATCAGCAAACGTGCGGAATGTGCCCAGGAAGTGGCTCGCGTGAAAATGGAAGCCAACCCGGATGAGGATGTGTTCTTCTACCGTCCGGAACGCGAAGCCCAGGTATTGCGCCGTATAAAGGATAGCAACCCTGGGCCGCTGTCCGGCGAGGAGATGGCCCGATTGTTCCGGGAGATCATGTCTGCTTGCCTGGCGCTGGAAAAACCGATGCACATCGCTTTCCTCGGGCCGATTGGCACCTTTACCCAGGCGGCGGCGCTCAAGCACTTCGGACACTCTGTGGTCAGCGTGCCTTTGCCCGCCATCGATGCGGTGTTCCGTGAAGTGGAATCCGGCGCGGCCCACTATGGCGTGGTCCCGGTGGAAAACTCCACGGAAGGCATGATCAACCATACCCTTGATATGTTTATGTCCTCGCCACTGAAGATCTGCGGCGAAGTACAGTTGCGGATACATCACCACCTGATGGTATCGCCAAAACACCAGGGGCAGGACATTGTCCGTATCTATTCCCATCAGCAGTCGTTCGCCCAATGCCGGCAGTGGCTGGATACCCATCGTTACGGTATCGAGCGGGTCACGGTCAGTAGTAATGCCGAAGCCGCAAGGCGGGCAGCGGAAGAACCGGGCACGGCCGCGATCGCAGGGGACATGGCGGCGGAACTCTATGGTCTGGAGATGCTGGCGGCCAGCATCGAAGACCGACCGGACAACACCACCCGGTTCCTGATTATCGGTCGCGAGGAGGTGCCAGCCAGTGGCAACGATAAATCGTCCATTCTGGTATCAATGCGCAACAAGCCCGGCGCCTTGTATCAGTTGCTGGAGCCGTTCCACAAACACGGTCTGAGCCTTACCCGTATCGAAACCCGCCCATCGCCCAGCGGTACCTGGGCCTATGTGTTCTATATCGATTTCGAAGGCCATGTCGAAGATACACAGGTCAGCAAGGTGCTGTCAGAGATCGATGAAGAGGCGGTCGAGCTGAAGCGCCTGGGGTCCTATCCTATTGGGGTCCTGTGACAGAAACGCAAATGGCTGAGGAAGGTCGAAATGTCGATTGATTACCAAAGTCTGGCGGTCAAAGGTGTGCAGGCGTTATCCCCCTACCAGCCGGGCAAGCCCATTGATGAGCTGGCCAGGGAGCTGGGCCTGAAGCCCGAAAACATCATCAAGCTGGCCAGCAACGAGAATCCTCTTGGGCCCAGCCCAAAGGCGCTGGCGGCGGTGAAGGGCGCTCTGGACGAGCTTTGTCGCTATCCCGATGGCAATGGGTTTGATCTTAAGCAGGCGTTGTCTGCACGGTACGGCGTGACGCCCTCGCAGATTACCCTTGGCAACGGTTCCAACGATGTGCTGGAAGTGATCACGCGGTGCTTTGCAGATGCCGCCTCGGAAGTCGTATTCTCCCAGTACGCCTTTGCGGTATACCCTCTGGTTACCCAGGCGATTGGCGCCAAAGGCGTGTCGGTACCCGCAAGGCACTATGGCCATGACCTCGATGCCATGGTGGAAGCGATAACGGATCGCACCGCGCTGGTGTTTGTGGCCAACCCCAACAACCCCACGGGCACGGTTCATGGTGCCGAGGCGATCGAGTCGTTTTTGGCCCGTATTCCCCCCAGGGTTCTGGTGGTTCTCGACGAAGCCTACTGCGAATATCTGCAGGGTGAGGGCTATGTGGATGGTCTGTCGTTGCTCGAGCGCTACCCGAACCTGATCGTTACTAGGACATTCTCCAAGGCTTGGGGGCTGGCATCGCTGCGTGCTGGCTACAGTGTAAGTTCTCCGGAGATTGCCAATTTTCTCAACCGAGTACGGCAGCCTTTTAATGTAGATTCTCTGGCTTTGGTGGCTGCGACGGCTGTACTGGACGATGAAGATTACCTGCGGCGCTCCTGCGAAGTGAATGCAGGGGGGATGAAGCAGCTTGAATCTGCCTTTAACGAAATGGGTCTGGAATACATTCCGTCCGCCGGCAACTTTATTGCTGTGGATGTGGGCGAACGGGCGGCTGACATCAATCAGTCGCTACTGGAGCAGGGTGTGATTGTCAGGCCGATTGGCGGCTACGGCCTACCCAGGCATCTGCGGGTGTCGATTGGCTTGCCCGAAGAAAATGCACGGTTTATCGAAGCTTTGGCCCGTGCACTGGATACGTCCAGCGGACGGGGAGAGTAACGTGTCCGAGATTCAGCCACTGTTCCAGCGTGTTGCTGTTATTGGTCTTGGGCTGATTGGTGGTTCTCTGGCCAAAGCGATCCGCGACAATGGCCTCGCGGTGACTGTTGTGGGCGCTGACAAGCGCGCGGACGAATTGGCGCTTGGCAAAGAATTGGGCATTATTGATGAAGCTGCCGGGTCGGTTGCTGAGGCAGTGGCTGGCAGTGACCTTGTGGTGCTGGCGGTGCCGGTTAAGGCAACGCGGGCAGTGCTGGCGGAAATCAGACCCCATCTTGGTGAAAACGCCGTGTTGACGGACGTCGGAAGCACCAAGACCAGTTTCGTCAACGATGTGCGAGAGGTGTTTGGCGAGCTGCCCGTGAAAGTGATACCCGGGCATCCCATCGCCGGTTCCGAAAAAAGCGGCATCCGCGCGGCGAATCCCGAGTTGTTTGCCAATCACAAGGTCATACTCACGCCGGCAGAGAGCGTTGGTCAGCCCGACCTGGAGAAGCTCAGGGCATTGTGGGAAGGCTGTGGTGCGACGGTGTTGACCATGTCGGTGGCCTATCACGACGAGGTGCTGGCTGCCACCAGTCATCTTCCCCATCTTATCGCCTTCTCGCTGGTGGATACCCTGGCGGGCGAGGACGAAAATCTGGATATTTTCCGCTACGCAGCGGGCGGCTTCCGGGACTTCACCCGAATTGCAGCCAGTGACCCGGTGATGTGGCACGATATTTTTCTCTCTAACCGGGAGGCGGTGTTACGCGTCATTGATCATTTTACCCACGATCTGGATCAGCTCCGTACCGCCATCGCCGATCAGGACAGTGCAACTCTGTTGCGGGTTTTCAGTCGCGCCAAGGCGGCGCGGGAACATTTTTCAAAGATGATTTCAGGACAGGCTTACGTGACAAACAACAGTCAGAAACAGGTAACGTTCCGTCTTCAGCCCGGCGGTCGGATTTCCGGCGAGATACGCGTACCGGGCGACAAATCCATTTCCCACCGATCCATCATGCTGGGCGCGCTCGCCGACGGTATCACAGAAGTGAAAGGCTTCCTTGAAGGCGAGGATAGCCTGGCGACCCTGCAGGCGTTCCGCGACATGGGCGTGACCATTGAAGGGCCGGACGCGGGGTTTGTCCGCATTCACGGCGTCGGTATTAACGGCCTCCAGGCGCCGCGCGGCCCCTTGTATCTGGGCAATTCCGGTACTGCCATGCGCCTGTTCTCTGGCTTGCTGGCGGCGCAGCCGTTTGATTCCGAACTCACCGGCGACGAAAGCCTGTCCAAGCGTCCCATGGGACGTGTGGCAGATCCGCTGCGAGCAATGGGGGCGGTGATTGACACTGCGGAGGGCGGGCGGCCGCCTTTGAAAATCAGGGGTGGGCATGCGCTAACCGGTATCCATTATGAAATGCCGGTGGCCAGCGCCCAGGTTAAATCCTGCCTGCTACTCGCCGGTCTCTATGCCGAGGGCGTAACCTCCGTTACCGAGCCAGCCCCTACCCGGGATCACACTGAGCGTATGTTGGAAGGCTTTGGTTATCACGTGCATCGCGATACCGCGACGGCCAGTGTGACCGGTGGCGGTTCGTTGACCGCCACCGCCATAGACGTACCTGCGGATATCTCTTCGTCAGCGTTTTTCCTCGTTGCGGCGAGTATCGCCCCGGATTCCGACTTGACCATCCGCCACGTAGGCATGAACCCGACGAGGGTTGGGGTGATTAATATTCTGCGCATGATGGGGGCCAATATAGAAGTTCTCGAAGAGCGTGTGATTGGTGGGGAGCCGGTCGCTGATCTTCGCGTCCGTTCCGCCGAACTCAAGGGTATCGACATCCCCGAGGATCAGGTGCCGCTGGCAATCGACGAATTCCCCGTGCTGTTCATTGCCGCAGTCTGCGCCGAGGGTAGAACGGTTCTGCGCGGCGCCGAGGAGCTCCGCGTCAAGGAGAGTGATCGCATCCAGGTGATGGCTGACGGCCTGACCGCGCTCGGAGTGGAAACCACTGTCACTCCAGACGGTATTATCATTGATGGTGGGCAGGCGATGACCGCCGGAACCGTGAACAGCCACGGGGACCACCGCATTGCCATGGCGTTCTCCGTTGCCTCCCTGCGGGCTGAAGGGGAGATCGAGGTGACTGATTGCGCCAACGTGTCCACCTCATTCCCGGGCTTTGTGGAGCTGGCGAAGCAGACAGGTATCAATATTGCCGCCGAAGGGGCTGAATAATGGCTGAAAGCAAGGCTCCGGTTATTACCGTGGATGGCCCTGGCGGTTCCGGTAAGGGCACCATTACCCAGATGCTCGCCCGCCGGCTTGGATGGCACCTGCTGGATAGCGGTGCGCTTTATCGCCTCACCGCGCTGGCAGCAGAGCGACAGGGCGTGTCCCTGGATGATGAGCCGTCCCTGGTAAACGTCGCCGCCAGCCTCGATGTGGCGTTTGAACCGACTCCGCCAGGTGAGCCGGCAAAGGTACTGATGGCTGGTGTTGACGTCACCGCAGATATACGTACAGAGACCTGTGGCGATAATGCTTCGAAGGTGGCTGTCATGCAGCCGGTGCGCGACGCCCTGTTGCAGCGCCAGCGCGATTTCCAGAAGCCTCCCGGGCTGGTCGCGGACGGCCGTGACATGGGAACGGTGGTGTTTCCGGATGCGCCGGTGAAGATCTTCCTGACAGCCAGTGCCGAAGAGCGTGCGCAAAGACGCTACAGCCAGTTGAAGGACGCCGGGGTCGATGTTAATATTGACGCCCTTTTAAAGGAGATACGGGTGCGCGATGAGCGGGATATGAACCGCGCCGCCGCCCCGCTCAAGCCTGCAGACGATGCGCAAGTCATTGATTCGACGGGGTTGAGTATAGAAGAGGTGCTAGTCAGGGTTATGGCCGCAGCAGGTCAGGCCTGACTACACCTTTTTGTTGTTGAAATTCCGGGTTCGGCGTTATCGGCCAGCCACTGGCTGGATCCGGATTGAAACTAACAGACCGTGTTGCTGGTAGCACGGAGTAAACTTGCGTTGATCACATAGGACACATAATGAGCGAGAGCTTTGCGGATCTTTTTGAAGAAAGCCTAAAAGAAATTGACATGCAACCAGGTTCCATCGTCCAGGGAACCGTTGTAGACGTCGATAACGACTGGGTCACCGTTAACGCCGGACTGAAGTCCGAAGGTGTTATCCCCGCCTCCCAGTTCCTCAATGAAAAAGGCGAGTTGGAAGTTGCTATCGGCGAGGTTGTTGACGTAGCTCTCGACGCTGTGGAAGACGGCTTCGGTGAAACCCGTCTGTCCCGTGAGAAAGCCAAGCGCGCAGAAGCCTGGAAGGTACTTGAGAAGTCCTTCGAAGCTGAAGAAGTGGTTAAGGGTGTTATCAATGGCAAGGTCAAGGGTGGTTTCACCGTCGATCTGGCCGGCATCCGTGCCTTCCTGCCTGGTTCGCTGGTAGATGTTCGCCCGGTTCGCGATACCGCGCACCTGGAGAACAAGGAACTCGAATTCAAGGTTATCAAGCTCGACCAGAAGCGTAACAACGTGGTTGTTTCCCGCCGCGCCGTTCTGGAAGCTGAAAACAGTGCTGAGCGTGAAGCTCTGCTCGAAACCCTGACCGAAGGTCTGGAAATCAAGGGTATCGTCAAGAACCTGACCGACTACGGCGCGTTCGTAGATCTGGGCGGTGTTGACGGCCTGCTGCACATCACCGATATGGCCTGGAAGCGCATCAAGCATCCGAGCGAAATCGTCAATGTCGGCGACGAGATCAACGTCAAGGTTCTGAAGTTTGACCGTGAGCGCAACCGCGTATCACTGGGTCTGAAGCAGCTGGGCGAAGATCCCTGGGTCGATATCAAGGGTCGTTATCCGGAAGGTACCAAGGTTACTGCACGTGTAACCAACCTGACCGACTACGGCTGCTTCGCTGAGCTGGAAGAAGGCGTTGAAGGCCTGGTTCACGTGTCCGAAATGGACTGGACCAACAAGAACATTCATCCGTCCAAAGTCGTTCAGGTTGGC
This sequence comes from Marinobacter salarius, assembly GCF_032922745.1. Lineage (NCBI taxonomy): Bacteria > Pseudomonadati > Pseudomonadota > Gammaproteobacteria > Pseudomonadales > Marinobacteraceae > Marinobacter > Marinobacter salarius. Next base: position 3,491,105 of record NZ_CP136693.1, on the reverse strand, counting down.
GACGAAGTGGGCGTGATGATTCTGGACATCGACGAAGAGCGTCGTCGTATCTCCCTGGGTATCAAGCAGTGTGTTGCTAACCCGTGGGAAGATTTCTCCAGCAAGTTCAACAAAGGCGACCGTATCTCCGGCAAGATCAAGTCAATCACTGACTTTGGTATCTTCATCGGCCTGGACGGCGGCATCGATGGTCTGGTTCACCTGTCAGACATCAGCTGGAACGAGACTGGCGAAGAAGCCGTCCGTGAATACAAGAAGGGCGACGAAGTTGAAACCGTTATCCTGTCTGTTGATCCCGAGCGTGAGCGCATCTCCCTGGGCATCAAGCAGCTGGAAAGCGATCCGTTCGCCGAGTTTGTACAGCTGAACGACAAGGGCTCCATCGTGAAGGGCACGGTATCTGCGGTTGATGCAAAAGCCGCTACCATCACCCTGAACGACGAAGTTGAAGCTGTTCTGAAAGCCTCTGAAATCAGCCGTGACCGTGTTGAAGACGCACGCAACGCGCTGAACGAAGGCGACGAAGTTGAAGCGAAGATCATCAGCATCGACCGCAAGAACCGCGTCATCAACCTGTCTGTGAAGTCCAAGGACGTTGAAGACGACAAGCAGGCGCTGGAAGGTGTTCGCGCCAAAGCGGCTGAATCTTCCTCTGGTGCGACCACCATCGGTGATCTCATCAAAGAGCAGATGCAGCAGCAAAACGCCAACAAGGAATAACATCTCCGGTTGGTATGAAAAAAACGGGCTCTAAGAGCCCGTTTTTTTTGTGTTTTTTTCTGGTTTGGCTAAACTAGTGGCAAGGAGCTGGTAACCGGCTATCCGATAATAATGTAAAGAGGGATGAGCCCAATGACGAAATCTGAACTGGTAGAGCTGATTGCGTCCAAGCAGACGCAGCTTTCAGTGAAGGATGTGGAACTGGCTGTGAAAACGATTATCGAGCACATGTCCCAATCACTGGCGGATGGCCAGCGAATCGAGATCCGGGGTTTTGGTAGTTTCTCGTTGCACCATCGCGCAGCCAGAACCGGGCGTAACCCGAAAACCGGGGAAGCCGTGCAATTACCGGCCAAATTTGTTCCGCACTTCAAGCCAGGCAAGGAGTTGCGCGAGCAGGTAAACGATAGCCTTAAAAAGGGCTTCTGATTACCCTCTTGGGGAAAGACGTTAACCAGGTCCTGAGATAAACAACCAGGTCCGTGTGGAGCATTGCGACTATGGCCGGATTTCAGAAGGTCCTTCTCATTCTGCTGGTATTGGTTCTGGTTCTGGTAGCACTTGTTTTCTCCCTGAATAATCAGATGGCGGTCTCCCTCAATTTCCTGCTCTTTGAGACTCAGCCTCACGGTGTCGCCGTCTGGATTATCCTGTCTTTTGTGATCGGCGCTTTGATCGGAGTTCTGATTACCATGCTTGCAACCGTTCGCACATCGGTTTCCCGCCGTAACCTTGAAAAACGACTTGCTCGTACTGAGCAGGCATTGGAGAAATCCAGGGCCCAGAACGACCGGACGCTTTAATGGATATAGTGCTTCAATGGCTGCTGTTAACGGTTGCGGTGGCCGCTGGCTGGTTTGTGGGGCGAATGGGCAGCACCAGGGAACGCTCCAAAACACCCATCTCCGACGAGGAATCCGTCAAGGATCGTCTGCAATTTCTGTTCACCAACTATTCCGATCAGGCGGTTGAGAACTTCGTTCAGTCCCTGGCTGTGAACAAGGAAACGGTGGGCCTGCACCTCTCTATCGGCGCCCATTTCCGCCACAAGGGCGAGACCGATCGGGCCATTCTGATTCACCAGAACCTCCTTGCCCGTCCGGAACTGCCGCCACGATACTCCCAGCAGGTTACCTACGAGTTGGCCATTGACTACCTGAATGCAGGCCTTCTGGACAGAGCAGAAGCGTTGCTTCATCAACTGATGGGCGACAGGGAGTACGGGCGTAAGTCTTCATTACAACTGATTGAGCTGTATCAGCAGGAAAAGGAATGGGGTAAGGCGGGGCAGGTCGCCCGTACCTTGACGACCGGCGACCACGATGCCCGCATGTACAAAATGCTGGCCTATATTACCTGCGAGCAGGCTGAGGATGCCCTCAAGCACGACGACCGCTGGATGGCTCAGAAGCTGTCCAAGGAAGCGCTGGAGTACGATCGTTCCTGTGTCCGGGCCACGTTTATCATGATGAAGTTGCTCATTCGCCAGGGCAGCTACCGGGACGCAGCCAGCCAAAGCTTGAAAGTCTTCGATCAGAACCCAGAGTTCGGCTCAGAAGCGGTAGACCGGCTGATGAAGCTTGAACGCGAACACGGCGATGTTGGTCGTCTGGTCAAGAAGCTAGGCAAGTTCTACGAAGCCTGGCCGAGCACAAGCTTGCTGCTGGCGCTGGTTGAAGCCGTAGAGCGCACATCCGGCCGCATGGCTGCAATCGAGTTACTGCGGCGGGAACTGGAAGTTCGCCCCAGCGTCCGCGGTCTGCTGCGCCTGGTGGAACTGGCGGGCTATGAAAAAGGCATGACGACGGACGAAGGCCGCCTGGTCAGCCGCATCGGCCACTTGATACTCGCCAACCGCCCGGTATACCGATGTGTAAACTGTGGTTTTTCCGGACAGCAATTGCATTGGCTGTGCCCCAGCTGCAAGCAGTGGGAAACCGTTCGCCCAATCCAGGGCGTGGAAGCTGAATAACCCGAAAACACGATATTCTGCAGGAAACTGACTGTGCAAACCCCCGATAATTCCAAAATCATCGTTGCCCTGGATTTCCCCTCCGATCAGCCCGCATTGGCTCTGATTGATCAATTGGACCCCGCGAAATGTCGCCTTAAAGTCGGCAAAGAGTTGTTTACCCGTTCAGGGCCGGTTCTGGTTCGTGACCTGCAGAGCCGCGGCTTCGACGTCTTCCTGGATTTGAAGTTTCACGACATCCCGAACACAACGTCCGCAGCCGTAGCGGCCGCGGCGGACCTGGGTGTCTGGATGGTGAACGTGCATGCTTCCGGCGGTGAGAAAATGATGACCGCCTGCCGCGACCGCCTGGAAAGCTTCGGCAAGGATCGGCCAATGCTGATTGCCGTTACTGTGCTGACCAGCATGGGGCCGGAGGATCTTGCCGGTATCGGTATCACAGATTCCCCGGAAGCCCAGGTTTCCCGCCTGGCAACTCTGACCCGCAACTGCGGCCTGGACGGCGTCGTCTGCTCCGCACAGGAAGCGCCGGCGCTGAAAGCAGAGCAGGGCAAGGATTTCAAACTGGTCACCCCGGGCATCCGTCCGCTGTCTGCCGACAAGGGCGACCAGCAACGCATCATGACGCCTACAGATGCCCTCAAAGCCGGTTCCGACTACTTGGTCATCGGCCGCCCGATTACGCAGGCTGCTGATCCTCTGGCTGCGTTGGAGGCTATTCACTCTGAGGTAGTTGGCCTCTAGCCGTGGTTCTTGGTCTGATTCTGTTTTAGCCTGATGGTGTGGTGCTTCGGTACGGTGGGTCCTCCCTCTCGAAAACCGCTACGAGCACATCCATGTGCGCTTGGGCTCCGCCATCCATGGCTCCGCACATTTTCGAGAGGGAGGCCCCACCGCACCGTTTCAAAGTTTTCAGATATCGCCGCGAAAGCTCGATTCGGCTTTTCAATAACTGTGTGGATCAATCAGGCGGGGTAGGACTTCTTTTCCAAAAATGTGCGGAGCCATGGATGGCGGAGCCCAAGCGCACACGGACGTGCTTGTAGCGTTTTTTGGGAAAGAAGTCCTACCCCGCCGTGGGGCACCTCATTAGAAGGCTGGGTTGGGACTAAGATCAGAAACAAAAAAAGCCGCTAATCCAGAGGACTAGCGGCTTTTCGGAATAGTGGCTCCCCGAGCTGGGCTCGAACCAGCGACAAACGGATTAACAGTCCGTTGCTCTACCAACTGAGCTATCGGGGAACGTCGTCGTGTGACGAGGCGCGTATATTAAGGTTACCCCAACGCCTCGTCAACCCCTTGCCAGGATTTTTAGCCCAGCGCTTTCTGCAAACGCTCAATGGCCTGCTTCAGCGTATCCAGGCTGGTGGCGAAGCTCAGGCGCATATGGCCCGGTGCACCGAAAGCGGAGCCCGGTACCAGAGCCACGCCGGCTTCCTTCAACAGCTTCTCGGCAAACTCTACGTCGTTACTGACACCCGAGTCTGCGTCAATGGCCGCCTGGAAGCTTGGGAATACATAGAAGGTCCCGTCACCGTGCAGGCATTCAACGCCGGGCAGGGCATTCAGGGCTTCTACCAGGTAGTCGTGACGTTCCTTGAACGCCGTGACCATTTCCTGCACGCAGGCCTGAGGACCATCCAGCGCTGCCGTTGCGGCCGCCTGGGAAATCGAGGCCGGGTTGGATGTGCTTTGGGACTGGATTTTCTTCATTGCGCCGATGATTTTTGCCGGGCCAGCGGCGTAGCCGATGCGCCAGCCTGTCATCGAGTAAGCCTTGGACACGCCATTGAGAACGAAAGTGCGATCGTACAGCTCCGGCGTGGCGTTCAGGATGTTGCAGAACGGCTGACCGGTCCACAGGATCGGCTCGTACATGTCGTCCGTGGCGATCATGATCTGCGGATGCTTCTTCAGCACTTCGCCAATTGCCTTCAGCTCGTCCAGGCTGTAAGCCATGCCGCTGGGGTTGGACGGGCTGTTGATCACGAACAGGCGGGTGCGCTCGGTGATGGCGCTTTCCAGCTGCTCCGGGGTGATCTTGAAGCGGGTGTCGGCGCTGGTTTCGATGATAACCGGTTTGCCTTCAGCCACCAGCACCATGTCCGGATACGATACCCAGTACGGCGCCGGAATAATGGCTTCGTCGCCTTTGTTCAGTGTGGCCAGCGCGAGGTTGAAAAAGCTCTGCTTGCCACCACCACTTACCAGAATCTGGTTGGCTTCGTATTCCAGGCCGTTGTCCCGTTTGAACTTCGCAATGATCGCCTTTTTCAGTGCGGGCGTACCATCCACGGCGGTGTACTTGGTCTGGCCGTTGTTGATGGCTTCGATGGCCGCCTGTTTGATGTGATCCGGGGTATCGAAGTCCGGCTCGCCGGCACCCAGGCCAATAATGTCCTGGCCAGCAGCGCGAAGTTCCGCTGCCTTGTTGGTGACTGCGAGGGTGGGAGAGGGCTTGATCGCCTGTACTCGGCTGGAAAGTTGAAGGTCCAAACTTGCGCTCCTTAAAGCTGCGTCTGATAGGGCTCCGGCGGCTTCGGGGTAGTGGTTTCCACCATGTTCAGGCCGCCTTTGACGATTCAGATGGTATCATGAAGCCCGCGTGACGATAAGTTTCTCTGCAGATTGCACCTTTTGATATTCGCGGTGCAGTGTGTTGCCTAGATCACTTTTGAATGAACGAAGGATGTCTCCAGACTATGGCCACTTCAGAAACCGGCGCGCTCATGAAAGACGGCGCCTTCAAGGTGGATTCCCCGTTTCAGCCAGCTGGGGATCAGCCCAAAGCCATTGATGGGCTGGTGGACGGTATCCACTCCGGCCTGGCACACCAGACGCTGTTGGGTGTGACCGGCTCGGGCAAGACCTTTACCATTGCCAACGTCATTCAGCAGGTTCAGCGGCCGACCATCATCATGGCCCACAATAAAACCCTGGCGGCCCAGTTGTACGGCGAGTTTCGTGAGTTTTTCCCGGACAACGCGGTGGAGTATTTCGTTTCCTACTACGACTACTACCAGCCTGAAGCCTATGTACCATCGTCCGATACGTTCATCGAGAAAGACGCCTCCATCAACGAACATATAGAGCAGATGCGTCTGTCGGCGACCAAGGCCCTGCTGGAACGGCCGGATGCCATCATCGTTGCCACCGTCTCCTCCATTTACGGCCTGGGTGATCCCCAGTCCTATCTGAAAATGATGTTGCACCTGGACCGGGGCGACCAGATCGACCAGCGTCACATTCTCCGGCGCCTCGCTGAACTGCAGTACACCCGCAACGACGTTGAGTTTCACCGGGCAAACTATCGGGTGCGGGGGGATGTGATCGATGTGTTTCCGGCGGAATCCGAGAAAGAAGCCATCCGCATTGAGTTGTTCGATGACGAGGTGGAAAACCTCAGTTACTTTGATCCCTTGACCGGTGAGGTTCTCCGGCGTGTGCCCCGTGTCACCATTTATCCGAAATCGCACTATGTCACGCCAAGGCAGAAAGTGCTGGATGCCGTTGAGCGCATTAAAGTCGAGCTGGATGAGCGCCTGCAGCAACTAAGGGACAACAACCGCCTGGTGGAAGCGCAGCGTCTGGAAGAGCGCACCCGGTATGACATCGAGATGATGTTGGAGTTGGGCTACTGCAACGGCATCGAAAACTACTCGCGGTACTTGTCCGGTCGCCAGCCGGGCGAAGCGCCTCCGACGTTGTTCGATTACCTGCCAGCCAATGCGATGCTGGTGGTGGACGAATCCCACGTCACCATTCCCCAGATCGGCGCCATGTACAAGGGCGACCGGTCCCGCAAGGAAACCCTCGTGGAGTATGGCTTCCGACTGCCTTCTGCGCTGGATAACCGGCCCATGCGCTTTGACGAGTGGGAACGAATTGCGCCGCAGATGCTGTTTGTCTCCGCCACCCCCGGCAACTACGAAGCCGAGCACGCAGGGCAGGTGGTCGAACAGGTGGTGCGGCCAACCGGACTGCTGGATCCGGAAATCGAAGTTCGCCCGGCCTCTACTCAGGTGGACGATCTGCTCTCGGAAATCGGCTTGCGCACTGACGTCAACGAGCGGGTTCTGGTAACCACGCTCACCAAACGTATGGCCGAAGATCTGACCGACTTCCTGATGGAGCATGATATCCGTGTGCGTTACCTGCATTCGGACATCGATACCGTAGAGCGTGTTGAGATTATCCGCGACCTGCGCCGGGGTGAGTTTGACGTACTGGTGGGCATCAACCTGCTGCGGGAAGGTCTGGATATGCCCGAGGTATCCCTGGTGGCTATCCTGGATTCCGACAAGGAGGGTTTCCTGCGTTCGGAACGTTCGCTGATCCAGACCATTGGCCGCGCCGCCCGTAACCTCCACGGCAAGGCGATTCTCTATGGCGATCGGATCACCGGTTCCATGCAGCGGGCGATCGACGAAACCGAACGCCGCCGAGCGAAGCAGGCGGCCCATAACGAGGAGCATGGCATCACGCCGCAGGGTCTGAACAAGAAGATTGCGGATATCATGGAAGGTGCCGGTGGTGGCGGTGGCGGCGGTGGTCGCGGTCGCCGTAAGGCCGAGCGTCCGGGCGAGAAGGCCGCCGAGGAGGCAGAGAAGTACCGTGCCAAGGCGGGTAACCGCTCTCCGGAAGAGGTTCTCAAGGAGATCACCCGCCTGGAAGACGATATGTACAAGGCCGCCGCGGATCTGGACTTCGAGACGGCTGCGCGGTTACGGGATGATATTTCCGAGCTTAAAGAGGCCGCCTTGCGGACCGGCTAACGCCTTGGTCCTACTATGACCGCTGCCTGCAACGGTTGGTTCTTGCCGTATCGGGACATGCGGTCGAACACCCGGCGGTCTACCGGCAGGTATTGCTTGTCTGCGACGGTCTCACCAACCTCCGTATCAATTTCCGGGTCGTGCAGGTATACAAACTGATCATCCATCGCACATACCGTCACCCAGTGTGGCACGCGGCTGCGATTCAGTTGCCAGGTGCTGATCAGGATCACCGGCACACGGCCATCGTGGAGGGCAGCCTCCATACCATCCAGGGTGAGCGGGTCGTGATGGAGTTCGATGCCAGTCTGGCCGATGTCGTAGAGAAAGCCTTCGTGTACCAGTTCCAGAACCCGCTTTTTGTCGTCGTTGCGAACCGTATCCTTGAATAGAGCACCCTCTTTGCTGATGTAGGCGCTGGCGTGGAAACCGCGGTGCCAGGCAGCCAGTGCCAGGCCGTGGGGGCCGCAGCCGCCGTGGCCGGCGAGCATAAAGATGGTGGTGGCCTCACGCCAGAGTTTCAGTTCTTCCAGGGTGGTCATTGGCTGCTGTTCATCCAGGGCCGCCATGGCCATGATCAGGGCTGCCGGGCCGCAGGAGAATTCTGTGGTCTGGGGGTAATAGGGTACCGCCGGAAATTCCCGCGAAGGTTCGTAGAACAGGATACGACGCTCGAAGCGCAGTGCGGTGCCGTGGTCTTCGTAGTAGTCCCGATAGGTGCCGAACTGGCGATAGCCCAGGCGTTGGTAGAGCCGTATCGCCGGGGAATTGCCTTCCCGCACTTCGAGTCTCATCACGATGCGGCCGGCGTCGACGGCAGCCTCTTCCGCTTCCCGAACCAGTTGCTCGCCGATGTTGCGACCGCGTTCGGCCGGTAATACCGCAATGGAATAGATTCGAGCCAGCCGGGTTGCAGCGCTCATCAATACAAGGCAATAGCCCACAAGCTCGTCGCCGGCCACGGCAACAATCAGGCGATCCCGGGGCATATCCAGGAAGCGCCGGAAGCTACGCCGTGAGATCCGGTCTTCGGTGAAGCAGCGATCTTCCAGCTTTACCAGTGCGTCCAGATCATCGCTTGTGGCGTGACGAAAAACGAGGGATGTCATAGTGAAAGAACTCTGGATACCTCAAATGTGGCGGCTTCGCCGGACTTAGCTTTGACGGCTATTATGAGTGAGTGCTGACGTTGCCGATAGCGTGCAATCATGCGTAAAAGCACGCATTTCGTGCTAATTGTAGGCTAAAGCGTTCCGGCGTATTGTTGCGAGATTGTACAGGCACCGTCGATGCATGGTGGGCCTGTGTTCCTCACGCTTCCGGCACTGCCTTCATGGAGGAATGCCACTGATGTCACGATTGTTGATTGTTGTTGACCGCGCCAAGGACTGGGCGCCGTATTACCCCAGTGAAGACGTGCTGACCTTTGATCAGTATCTGCAGTTTTCCGCGCCCACCTCCAGCCGGGTGCGGGTGATCAACCTGTGCCAGAGCGCCCGGTACCTCAGTCGTGGCTATTACTGTTCGTTGCTGGCCGAGGCTCGTGGCCATCATGTGGTGCCGTCTGTGATGACGCTCAACGACCTCAGCCGCAAGGGGCTGTTTTCGCTGCAGTTGGATGAACTGGATGCCAGCGTCATCAACTGGCTTGAGGCGGCCGGGGCGGAGATCGAGCCCGCCGGTGAAAACAACCACGCCACTCGCGAAGTGCGTGTCCGCACGTATTTCGGGCAGGCGGAACATGGGGATTTGAAGCCGGTTGCCCGCGCGTTGTTTGAGCGTTTTCCGTGCCCGGTTCTGGACGTGGTGTTCCGCCGTGGCAAAACCTGGCAGATAGCGTCCATGAAGCCGGGTTGTCCAGCGGACCTGAAAGGGAAAGAACAGGATGCCTTCGCGGCGGCGTTTGACCGTTTCAGTAGCATGGTCTGGCGCAAGCCCCGCACCCGCCGTCGTTATCGGTTTGATCTGGCGATGCTGGTCAATGAGGACGAGGAAATGCCTCCCAGCGACAAAGAGGCTCTGGAAAAATTCGAGAAGGCTGGACGTAAGCTGGGCATCAACGTGGAGCAGATCGGCCGCCGTGACTATATGCGGCTGCCGGAATACGATGGGCTGTTTATTCGCGAGACCACAGCCATCGATCATCACACCTATCGTTTCGCCCGCAAGGCCGAGGCAGAAGGCATGGTGGTGATTGACGATCCAGTGTCGATCCTGCGATGCACCAACAAGGTCTATCTGGCCGACCTGCTGAACAACAACAAAATCCCGACGCCGAAAACCCTGATCCTTTCCAAAGACCAGAAAGACAGTGCTGAACAGGTGATTCGCGAGCTGGGCTTTCCTGCCGTTATCAAGATTCCTGACGGCGCCTTTTCGCGGGGAGTCACCAAGGCGGAGGATGAAAAATCGCTGCGGGCGGGCCTGAAAGAGCTGTTCAAACAGTCCGCGCTGGTATTGGCCCAGGAGTACCTTTACACCGACTATGACTGGCGTATTGGGGTGCTTGGCGGCCGGGCCATCTATGCCTGTAAATACTACATGGTGGAGGGGCACTGGCAAATCTACCAGCACGGTGGCGCGGAAGTGGACAGCGGTGGTTTCGATACCATGCCGACGTACGAGGTGCCCCGGAACGTAATCCAGGCAGCGCTCAACGCCACACGTCTGATCGGCAATGGCCTTTACGGTGTGGATATCAAGCAGTCCGGTAACCGTGTGGCAGTCATTGAGGTAAACGACAACCCCAGCATTGACGCAGGCGTTGAAGACCGGTTTCTGGGTGGGGAACTTTACACGCTGATCATGCAGGAGTTCCTGTCCCGCATGGAGGAAAAGCGGCGTCGCTAAACGCCCTGTCAGTTCTCAGTATGAGCGTGCCAGATTCTGAGGCTGCCGAACCAGGCGTAGCGGGCCAGTTCCTCGCTGATTCTATGGGCGTCAGGAAGCGCCTCGGATTCAGGGATCTCCATAAACAGTTCCATATGAACCCGGTTGCGGAGATAGTGAAGCCGTAGCCGGTTGTTGGATGGAAGATTGTCGATGTGTTGCTGGAGTGCCTCGCGGATTTCTGCCCGGGCAGGAAGCTGCTCGGAGGTCTGGGGATGGATTTCGTCGTTCTCGGCATCAATGTGGAAATTGATGTCGAGAATGTTGTCCAGCGAATCACGCATGGCTTTTACCACCTGCATTCCTATTTGATGGCCCTCCGAAACGCTGATCTCCGGCGACACAACGAGGTGCACATCCAACAGGATGTCGTGTCCCATGCGGCGGCTGCGAAGTTCGTGCACGTTACGCACGCCGTCAGTCTTACTGGCGATGTTTATCAGTGCTTCGGTATCTTCCGGGGACAGGCCTGTATCGACGAGCTCTTTTACGCTGTCCCAGGTGAAGCGCCATCCGATGTGAATGATGATTCCGGAGATAATCACTGCCGCGAGAATGTCCAGCCACAGATAGCCCAGCATGGCGCCCATGGTTGAGAAGAGCACCACCACGGATGAGAGGGCATCGGTGCGACTGTGCCAGGCATTGGCGATGATGAGGTCCGAGCGGATCGCGATGCCAACCTGGCGGGTGTAGCGATAGATCCATTCCTTGCTGGCAACGGATATGAAGGCCGCTGCCAATACCGGCCATTCGGGAATGTTCACGGTGCCACCGTCAAGGAGGCGCAGGGTGTTGTCCCAGGCCAGGGCTGCGCCCACCGCAATAAGAATGCTGCCGAGCACCATGGTACCCATGGTTTCTATGCGTTGATGGCCATAAGGATGATCCTGGTCCGGTGCCTGACGGGAAACGCGCATGACGCCTAGCACTACCAGATCCGATGCAACATCGGTAAACGAATGAATACCGTCCACCACCAGCGCTTGGGAATGAAACAGCGTTCCTGCGATAACCTTAATGAGGCCCAGTACGCCATCCAGCACCATTCCGACAAACGTCACGCGCGACGCTGCCTTGCGCTCCTGGGAAAGTCCCTTGTGTTCTTGGGAGGAAAAGGACTGTTGGTCTGCCATTCGAGAGTCTCCAAAGGGGCAGTTAGTCAGTATAACGAACAGCATCGCTGTATGTTTTATGCACATGGGCGGAATCGCTGAATAACGTGACACCCTCTGATCGATTCGTCTTTCACTACAAAAAATGCGTCATAACGTGTTGATAAATATAGACAAATAAACTGATCAAAAAATGATCAATCTGTAGACTGGCGCGAATATCAAGGGTTCAGCCGCGTTGCCCCGCGATTTTCAACAGGGTTATCCACAGATTCCGTGGAAAAGGTCACAAGAGCTTAACGCTACAGACATTTAGCCGTCATATTTAAGGTGTAGGGCGATGCTGTGGAAAACTTCCGGTATACTCCGCATCGTTCTCGATCAGGGAGATTCTGTATGTATGGCATTATGCGCGAACTACTGTTCCGGCTGCCACCGGAGACTGCTCATAACCTGACATTGTCAGGGCTTGATATGGCAGGAAAGCTCGGGTTGCTCCAGGCGCTCGTCAGCAAGCCGGAGCCGCTGCCAACCAGGGTGATGGGCCTGGAGTTTCCCAATCCCGTTGGACTGGCTGCGGGCCTCGACAAGAATGCTGATCATCTGGATTCTTTGGGCGCATTGGGGTTTGGGTTTATCGAGGTGGGCACTGTTACGCCTCTGGCCCAGCCTGGTAATCCGAAGCCGAGAATGTTCCGGTTCCCTGAGCACAGCGCCATTATCAACCGGATGGGCTTCAATAACCAGGGCCTTGAATACCTGCTGGATCGCGTGGACAAGCGCCGTTACGCCGGCGTATTGGGTATCAATGTTGGCAAGAATAAGGCGACACCCAACGAGGAATCCGAATCAGATTACCGCAAAGGTATTGCAGCGGTGTACTCCCGTGCTGACTACATCACGGTGAACGTCTCATCCCCCAACACACCCGGTCTGCGGGACCTTCAGTTCGGTGATTCTCTCAAGGGCCTGATGCACGCCATTAAGGAGGAGCAGGCACGTTGTGAGAAGGAGCATGGACGGTATGTGCCGATGGCGGTGAAAATCGCTCCGGATATGGACGACGACGGAGTGCGTTTTGTGGCCAACGCCCTGAAAGCGTCGGGGTTGGACGGCGTCATAGCCACCAATACCACCATCAGCCGTGAGGCCGTCGCCGGGCATCGGTACGCGGAAGAGACTGGGGGGCTCAGCGGGGCACCGGTGAGGGCGTCTTCCACGCGGGTGATTCAGGCACTGTATGCAGAACTGGGAGAGTCGTTACCGATTATCGGGGTAGGCGGCATTACTGACGGTGACAGCGCGGCTGAGAAAATTCGTGCCGGCGCAAAGTTGGTGCAGATTTACACCGGTTTTATCTATCGTGGGCCGGCATTGATCCGGGAGTCGGTCAACGCGATTCGACGCTTGACTTGATGCGGTGGTGAGAACGGTGTGCCATGAGGTGTGCCAGGAAGTGAGGCCAGAAATAAAGTGGGCCCGCTTAGCGGGCCCGTGCGGGGAATAAACCCCGTGGCGTGTCATCGCATGGTACGGGTCGGGAGGACCCGTTTGGGTTGCTCTGGGTACTGCGTCAAATTGTGTAGTGTTGAAAGATCAGATTAAAGATTCGGGGTGCTGACAAACGGCGCTATGCCGTTACGTTTGCCAGTCTGTGGATGCCGGATACGCCGGTCATGCCCTCCCATTGATCTGTGCGGCCTTCTCGCCACCCGTTGAGCCATTCCTGGCGAACTTCCGGCTGTTCCAACGGGCAACTGTCTTTTGCTTTACCGGACACACCGGCCAGGTAACCCCGTTTGAATGCACGAGCGTACATATCTCTTTTCTGTCTTTTCATGCCGTTCCTCACTGATGGATTAACAGAACAAGCGTGTACACATCTGCCGTGGCCGGGACTTGGGGCAACCCTTCCGGGGTAACCCACTATTGTCAGGTATGGCCAGAGCAGTCAGGATCCTGTTAACAGAGAGCCCTTTGTTGGCTCTCCGGAACGACGCGTCACCTACAAGGTAAGACTAAGCCAGCGCCCTTGTACACTATTTATTTCATCTATATGAAGCTTCTCTTATAGTTGTGTGACATAACAAGCCCGTGAAAGCCTCGGAAAATGCGCTAATCCCACGACCTTAGCCATCGTAGAAACGACTCAGGAGTCGAACGTGTCAGACCTTAACTTTTTCGTAACCTGCCCCAAGGGCCTGGAGTATTTGCTGGAGGATGAACTGCGTACCTTCGGCATGGACCCGGTCCGGAACGCACCGGCAGGTGTCTGGGCCAACGGCACCCTTGAAAGTGGCTATCGTGCCTGCCTGTGGTCGAGGCTCGCAAACCGGGTCATCCTTCATCTGGCGGATGTGGACGCCACCTCCGGTGACCAGATGCTGGGTGGTGTAACGGACCTGGAGTGGCAGCAGCATATTCCGATGAATGGCAGTTTCCGCGTCAACTTTGTGGGGCAGAACGAAGCCATTCGCAACACGCAATACGGTGCCCAGCGAGTGAAGGATGGCATTGTGGACCGTCTGCGCAGTGCCAGTGGTCAGCGGCCTTCCGTGGACGCCAAAAACCCGGATGTAACGGTGTCCGCACGCCTGAACCGCGGCAAACTGTCGGTTGGCATCGATCTGAGCGGCGACAGCCTCCATAAGCGTGGCTATCGCACGGAAAAGGGGGCAGCACCACTGAAGGAAAACCTGGCGGCGGCGCTGCTGATGAGATGCGGTTGGCCGGAACTGGCAAAATCCGGTGGTGATTTCATCGACCCTATGTGTGGTTCCGGTACGCTGGTGATTGAGGCTGCCATGATGGCTCTGGATCTCGCACCTGGCCGCAAGCGTGAACGTTTCGGTTTTGAGCGTTGGTTGGGCCACCAGCCGGAACTCTGGCTCTCACTGCGTCAGGAAGCCGAGAAGCGCGCCTACGTCGGTAAGCAGGGCATTGAGGGGCGCGTTCCTGCCTTCCTGGGCTTTGACCAGGATCGAGGGGTGATACAAACCGCAGGGAACAACCTGCAACGGGCTGGCCTGGAAGGCATCGTAACCATCAAGCAGCAAGGAGTTGACCAGTTCAGCCGCGAAGAGGCCTGGGCCGAGACTGGCCTGGTGCTGGTTAACCCCCCCTACGGCGAGCGCCTGAGCGAACGCAAGGAGCTGGGTGGTCTTTATCGCAGCCTGGGTGAAGCCGTTAAGGAAGCGTTGCCGGGCTGGCGGTTTGGCGTATTCACCGGTGCGCCCGAGTACGGCAAATCCATAGGCCTTCGCAGCTACAAGCAGTACCGTCTCTACAACGGCAAGTTGCCGGCGCAGTTGCTGTTGTTCAATGTGGATGACGCCAGCGCCATGACACCACGGGAGCCCGATGTGCCGGGCGAGGTGACGCCCCGCATCGCCAATGAAGAGCGCGCGGCGATGCTGCGCAATCGCCTGAAGAAAAATACGAAGACCGTCGGCCAGTGGGCCCGCAAGCAGGGTATCGGCTGTTACCGGCTGTATGACGCTGATATGCCCGAGTTTGCACTCGCTATTGATGTCTACGAGGGCCGTGTCCACGTTCAGGAGTACGCTGCTCCCAAGTCAGTCGACGAGCGTTCCGCGCGGGAACGGTTGGCCGAGGCTCTGGCGGTGATTCCTGACGCCATCGGTGTCGAGCGGGAAGACATGGTCTGCAAGCAACGACAGCGGCAGACAGGTACCAGCCAGTACGAAAAGCAGGCGGCCAGCGGAGAGTTTTTCAACGTTCACGAACATGGTTGTGTTCTGAAGGTGAATCTCAAGGACTACCTGGATACCGGCCTGTTCCTGGACCATCGCCCGGTACGCAACTGGATTCAGCAGAACGCTGCGGGTAAGCGGTTTCTGAACCTGTTCTGTTATACCGGAGCGGCCACCGTGCACGCAGCAGTCGGCGGCGCGACCCGTTCACTGAGCCTGGATATGTCGAAAACTTACGTGAACTGGGCTCAGGAGAATCTTGCGCTTAACGGTGCGGATGCGTCCCATCACCGGGTGGAGCAGGCAGATTGCCTGGCGTGGCTGGCGGGCAAGCCGACCAGCGATCAGCGTTTTGACCTAATTTTTATGGACCCGCCTACCTTCTCGAACTCCGCCCGCATGGCTGGGGTACTGGATATCCAGAAAGACCATGGCAGGTTGATACGCCAGGCGATGCAGCGGCTGACCTCGGAAGGCCTGCTGATTTTCTCGACCAACTTCCGGCGCTTCAAGCTGGATGAGAGCCTGGAAGAGGAGTTCGCCATTGAAGAAGTGACCCGCGACACCCTGGACCGGGATTTTCAGCGCAATGCGCGAATTCACCGATGCTGGCAGGTCAGAACTCGTATTTAAACCCGGTTGAGAACTGGAAGGTGTTCGCGCCGGTTTCGGTGTCTTCAAACAACCGGCCGCCTTCCAGGACGATGAAACCATTATCGATAACCTCGAAATCCAGGCCAAGCAGCCAGCTCACGCTGAAGGAACTGTCCGGATACTCGTCCGCGATTGAGGCGTAGGGCGAGCCATCGTCGGGATCGGCTTCCCGGGCCTTGCCAAGCGGGGTGAGGGTGGCAACCCCTTGCACGTGGGAGAAGCCGAACTGGGCGTAGGCGTTGGCGTAGTCGGTGATCGGATAATGGCCGCCAATGTACCAACTGGCGAAGTATTCGATGTCCAGTTCCAGTTCGTTGTCGATTTCGGCGGTGGTGGTACCCGCACCTGCGCGGATCTCCACGTGAAAATACTCGGAAATATGCGTTCCAAGCACGATGGAGCCCGTGGTCGACCAGGCTGTTTCGAGGGTGTTCTGGCCTACAGACCGGTGGTTGAGGCCGGTGGCCAGAACGCCGACATAGGTCATGCCTTCGCGGGGCGCTTTATCCTGTGCGCTGGCCATGACCGGTGTGAGCAAAGCTGCGGAAAGCGTGGCGGCCGTGAAGAGGTGTCGCAACAGCGTGTTCATTGTTATTGGGCTTCCTGGCGTTGTCGGATTCCGACAGATTCTGCCTTCTGTAACTGTTTGTTACGTCGACCCAAGTCACAGTTCGCATTGCCAGCGACGTTGTAGGATAGGGCTCAGTCGAAGAAGCCTTCCTCACGTGCAATCAATAACAGTGCATAGACCCCGTTTTCGGGCAGTTGAGGTTCCAGGCCTTCGTCGGACAGCAGTTGCCTGCGGCGGTCGTCCAGCGCTTCCCGGGGCAGGGACGTGACCAGTTCTTCCATGCCCGCGATTTCGAAGGGCGCGTCCATGGCGACGGCGGTGAAGATCAGGTCCACCAGGATTTCGTCCGGGTCCATGCCGTCCACGTAAACCGTCTGGTCGGGCAGGTCCTGATGAAGCTCCTGGGCCAGTTCGATCAGCGGCACTCCCTGTTCTTCCAGGTAGAGCAGGTCGATATCGCCCAGGTCGGCGTCTTCCGGTATCCATTCGTCGGCCGGGGCGATGACGACGGTTTTCATCTGCCCGTCTTCCAGTGACCAGGCCATGGCCACGGGGAACAGAACGTCGTCGGTCTGGCAGTATTCGATATCAAGAAAACGCGGTGCGGGCAAGGTACACTCTCCGGGTAGCCGGGCTGCGCGGGCAGCCGTTTTGTACGGATATGACGTCGGGCGCCATCATGCCATACTGGCGCCGCAATTATCAGTTTATCAGGGACATCATGGAACACGCTGAATTTAACACCGATTTGCTCGAATTTCTGAACGCTTCGCCGACACCCTGGCACGCAGTGGCCAGCATGAAGCATCGCCTGGATGAGGCTGGTTTCAAGGCTCTGGATGAGAGAGAAGACTGGGAACTGGAAGCGGGGCAGGGCTATTACGCCATCCGTAACGGCTCATCCATCGTGGCGTTTCGCACTGGTCGCCGCGACCCCGCGGAAGCCGGTATTCGTATGGTGGGTGCCCACACCGACAGCCCCTGCCTGAAGGTGAAACCTAACCCGGAACTGCGCCGCAAGGGGTTTTTCCAGTTGGGTGTGGAAGTCTACGGCGGCGTGTTGCTGAATCCCTGGTTTGACCGCGACCTGTCGCTGGCGGGCCGGGTGACGTATGTGGATGAGTCCGGATCGGTGAAGGATACGCTGGTCGATTTTCGCAAGGCTGTGGCCTACATCCCCAGTCTGGCCATTCACCTGGACCGGGAAGCCAACAGCAACCGCACCGTGAATCCGCAAACGGATCTGCCGCCGGTACTGATGCAGGTGCCGGAAGATGACACCACAAGCTTCGCAGATCTTCTCACGGAACAGTTGGCCAATGAGCAGCCGCGTATCGGAATTCGTAAAATCCTTGGTTACGAACTGGGTTTTTACGACGCCCATCCGGCATCGATCGTGGGCCTGCGCGATGACTTTATTGCCTCGGCCAGGCTGGACAATCTGCTGAGTTGCTACATCGGGTTGCAGGCGCTTATTGAGTCATCCGGCGACGAGCCGGCGCTATTGGTCTGTAACGACCATGAGGAAGTGGGCAGCGTGTCGGCGGAAGGTGCGCAGGGGCCATTCCTGTCCGCAGTTCTCGATCGCTGGTGCGGCAAGGGGCGGGCACGGGCGATCGCCCGCTCGATGATGATCTCCGCGGACAACGCGCATGGCGTTCACCCCAACTACATGGACAGGCACGATGAGAACCATGGTCCGATCCTCAATCGGGGGCCGGTCATCAAGGTCAACCACAATCAGCGCTACGCGACCAACAGCCGCTCCGCTGCGCTCTACCGCCACATCAGCGATGAACTGGACCTGCCATACCAAACTTTTGTGGTGCGCAGTGACATGGGGTGTGGAAGCACGATCGGCCCGCTGACCGCCGGCAATCTTGGGGTGACAACGCTGGATATCGGTGTGCCGCAGTTTGGTATGCACTCAATCCGGGAAATGGCAGGAACCAGAGATGGGGTTACGTTGTTCCGGGTGCTGCGGGAGTTCATGCAGCGAGAGGAGGTGCTGTAAGTGGCTCCCCGAGCTGGGCTCGAACCAGCGACAAACGGATTAACAGTCCGTTGCTCTACCAACTGAGCTATCGGGGAACAAAGTCGGAATGGCGCGCATAATAGGGGCTTTGCCCGGCGGCGTCAACCCCATGAATTGAAAGGTTAAATTTTGTACGACCACAATCTGTATTACAAGCCACCCCTGTGGTTGCGCAATGGCCACGTTCAGTCTGTCTGGCCGACTCTGTTTCGCAAGGTGTCACTGACAGAGCCGGTCAGGGAATCGCTGCCAACGGAGGACGATGACGAGTTACATCTGGATTGGTATCGCCAGGGGAACGACCGGTTGGCGGTGTTATCCCACGGCCTGGAAGGGCACAGTCAGCGCCCTTACATGCAAGGATTGGCGCGGGCGCTGTTGAACGACGGTTGGGATGTATTGGCCTGGAACTTTCGTTCGTGCGGCGGTGTGATGAACCACCAGCCCCGCTTTTACCACAGCGGCGCAACTGGCGACCTGGACAGGGTCGTGCAGCATGGACTTGCTCAGGGATATGGAAAAGTGATGCTTTCGGGCTTCAGCATGGGCGGTAACCTCACACTGCTATACCTCGGGCAGAAATCAGAGCAGGTGGATAGCCGTATCTGCGGCGCTGTCACCTATTCCGTACCCTGTGACCTGGCCGGCAGTGCGGATACGCTGGCCCGGCCCAGTCGGCGTATCTACATGCAACGTTTTCTGCGCGACCTTCACGTGAAGATGGAAGAGAAGTCGAAACGATTCCCGGGGCTGATCGATATTGCCGGGTTCGAGAAAATTCGCAGTTTCCATGAGTTTGATGACCGCTACACCGCCCCGTTACACGGTTTCCGAGATGCCAGGGACTATTGGGCCAACTGTTCTGCCTTGTGGGCCCTCAAAGACATCCGTGTGCCGGCGCTGATGGTTAACGCTGCCGACGACCCGTTCCTGTCCCGGCAATGTTTTCCGGAGTCCCGTGCGCAACTGGGCGCTTACGTGCGGCTGGAGGCGCCCCGTTGGGGCGGCCATGTCGGCTTTGTTGAGCACGTTCAGGATGGTTATTACTGGTCGGAACGGCGGGCTGTGGCGCATGCCCGCACGCTGGTGGCTTAAGGCAGGGCTATTCCCTGAGCATGGGTTCCAGCACCGGCCAGATGTTATCGAGCAACTGACCCTGCGCTTCCGCCGTCGGATGAATGCTATCGCCTTGCATCATGCCCTCCTGGTCATAGATACCTTCCAGGAAGAAGGGGAGCAGTTCGGTCTCGTATTCGTCGGCAAGTTCGGGGTAAATGTCCGCGAAGGCGCGGGTATATCGCTGACCGTAATTGGGCGGAATCTGCATGCCCACCAGCAGGGTTTCGGCGCCTGTCTCTTTTACCTGCTCAATCATCCGGGCCAGGTTTTGGCGGATAACGTTGGGCGGAAATCCTCGCAAGCCATCGTTACCACCGAGCTCGATGACAACAATGGCCGGTTCGTTCTTGTCCAGAAGATCCGGCAGGCGGCGCAGACCGCCATCGGTGGTTTCGCCGCTGATGCTGGCGTTCACCACCTGCCAGTGGTCCAGGCCCTCGCCCTCGAGCCGTTCCTGAAGCAGAGCCACCCAGGATTCCCCGGTTTGCACGCCGTAGGCTGCGCTGAGGCTGTCTCCAACGATCATCAGTGTGCTCTGGCTGGCCTGAGCCTGCGCACCAATACACATTAAAGCGAGAAAAACTATTGATCTCAGGCGTAAAAATACCGTATGCATAGAGGTCCTGTGTTCAATACAACCGTTGTGGAGAGCTCGTGAGCGACTTAAGTGATCACAAACCGGATAATGTCAGCCCCATGCTGAAAGTCAGTAACCTGACGCACAAGGTCAGCCTGGAGACAGATACGTTGACGATCTTGCAGGGGGTCAGTCTGGAAATCAACCGGGGTGAATCAGTCGCCATTGTCGGGCGCTCCGGCTCCGGAAAAACTACGTTGTTGGGGCTGTTGGCCGGATTGGATACCCCGTCCGATGGCACCGTTGAACTTGATGGTTCGGTGATCAGCAAGCTCAGTGAGGATGAACGCGCGAAACTCCGGTCCCGCCGTGTTGGCTTCGTGTTCCAGTCATTCCAGTTATTGCCGGCCCTGACCGCGCTGGAGAACGTTATGCTGCCGCTGGAGCTGGGCGGTTTCGATTCTCCGAAAGCCAAAGCAAAGGAGTTACTGGAACGGGTCGGGCTTGGCGAACGGCTCTCTCACACCCCGAGGCAGCTTTCCGGTGGCGAACAGCAGCGGGTAGCCATTGCTCGCGCCTTTGCCTCCGAGCCGGCCATCCTGTTTGCCGACGAACCCACCGGTAATCTCGACAACCGCACTGGCGCTGACGTATCCGACCTGTTGATGACCCTGAATCGGGAGCAGGGCACAACACTGGTCATGGTGACCCACGACGAACGGCTTGCCGCCCGCTGTGGCCGACAATTCAATATCGAGGCCGGTGTATTGACCGAACCTTCGACGGCCCCTCAGCCAGAAGCGGTGAACTGATGGCGGCTTCTAAGAAACTCATGTCGGTCAAACGTGACTGGCGCGAACGGGATGTTCGTGTCGTGCTCTCGGCGCTGATCATCGCGGTTGCCACGGTAGCAACCATTGCCCTGTTCGCCAGCCAGTTGCAGCGCACCCTGGTGTCGTCAGCCAGCTCTTTTCTTGCTGCGGATCGCCAATTGGAAGCGGAAAACGGCCGGCCGATTCCTGAGAGGTGGATGCAGGAAGCCGAGCAAAGAGGGCTGGAAACGGCCCGTATGGTCGAATTCTCCACGATGGTCTTTGGTGCCGGGAATTTCCAGCTGGTGTCGGTCAAGGCGGTGAACAACGAATACCCGCTGCGGGGCGAAGTGGAATACCAGGAGGGTGCGGAGGCACCGAGGCAAACGGTTGCTCATGGCCCTGCGCCGGGCGAGGTCTGGATCAACCCGCGTTTGCTACGGCTCCTGGAGCTTGAACTGGGAGACACCCTGGAGGTTGGTAATCAGGGGCTGACCATTGCCGGCCTGCTGGTGCGTGAGCCGGACGGCGGCTTCAATATGTCCGCTCTGGCGCCAAGGGTAATGATGCACGCGGATGACGTTGGCGCAACCGGTGTGATTCAGGAGGGCAGCCGGGTTGAATACGTGTACCTGTTTGCCGGTGAAGAAGCGTTGCTCAACGATTACTACGGTTGGCTGCAGCCACAACTGGAGCCCAGCCACGAGTGGGAGGGTGTGCGTGATGGCGAGACCTTCTCCCGCTCCCTGGAACGGGCTGAGCGTTTTCTGTTGCTGGGTGGCAGCCTGGCGGTGATGTTGGCGGCGGTCGCCGTGGCGGTCGCCAGCCGTCAGTACGCGTTGTCGCAACGGGATACCGTGGCGCTGCTGAAAACACTGGGGGTTCGCAGCCAGGGGATAGGTCGCCTGTATTTGCGTCGATTGGCTCTGTGGGGTGTCGTTGGTGCCGTTGGCGGCCTGTTGGTGGCCTTACCCCTGTATTGGCTGCTGTCCAGCGTGTTGGGGGATGTGCTGGAGCGGCAGATAGACTACCAGATTGATCCCAATGCGTTGGCGCCGGCACTTTTGACGGCGTTGGTGTCGCTGTTTGCCTTTGCGTATCCACCCATTCGAAGGCTGCGGAACGTGCCGGCGATGCGGGTGCTGCGAAGCCAGCCTGGCGAATCCGGCCGCGAAGCGATTCCCGACCTGGTGATTGCAGTCGTCGCAATCTTTGGCTTGGTATGGATGTACGCCAGGGAAGTGTCCCTGGTGCTGTCCCTTCTTGGCGGGCTTGCCTTGTTGCTCGGCACTCTGGGCCTGCTTGGGTGGTTGATGGTCACCACACTGCGTCGCATCAGTGGTGGTGGGAACGCCTGGCGGCTGGCACTTGTCGGTCTGTACCGGCATCGCAGGGCCAGCCTGTCCCAGATTGCGGTCTTCGCCATGACGTTGATGCTGGCGGCCACGCTGATCCTTGTCAGAACGTCCCTGCTGGACGACTGGCAGTCGCAATTGCCTGAAGACACGCCCAACCACTTCCTGATCAACATCGCCCCGGAGGCGGTGGATGAGGTGGATGAGTTCTGGGCGGAACGTGGGCACCCTCTGGAGAAGCTGTATCCCATGGTCCGTGGCCGGCTTACTGAGCTGAACGGGCAGCCGGTGAAAGAAGCCGTGACCAAGGACGAACGAGTCGGGGCCCTTAACCGCGAGTTAAACCTGACCTGGATGGAAGAGCTGCCAGACGACAACGGCATTGTTGCTGGCCAATGGTTTACGAACGGGCAGACCGACGGTGTCTCCATTGAAGCGGAACTGGCTGGAAAGCTCGGTGTAGAGGTGGGGGACGAGCTTGGGTTCACCATTGGCTCGGAGAAGATCACGGAAACCGTTACCAGTATTCGCACCGTCCAGTGGGACAGCATGAAACCCAATTTCTACATGGCGTTTCCCCCGGGAGGTGGTCTGGAAGACATGCCCGCCACGTGGATTACAGCATTCTATCTGCCGGCGGACCTGAAGTCCCAACTTAACGATTTCTCACGCCGGTTTCCCACGGTTTCCGTGCTCGAAATCGACCACGTGATTGAGCGTATCCAGGAAATCGTACGGCAGGTTACCCAGGCCATCGAAGCGATATTGGCGTTGATCCTGGCCGCCGCCCTGGTGGTGATGGCTGCGGTAGTCAGTGCCACCATGCAGGATCGGCAACGGGAAGGTGCGCTGCTGCGGACTCTGGGCGGCCGACAGACACTGCTGGTAAGGAGTACCATGCTGGAGTTCGCGCTGCTGGGATTCTTTGCCGGTATTCTCGGCGTTGCGGCAGCAGAAGCCGCTGTCTGGGCACTGCAGTTCCGCATGTTTGAAGGCGAGTTCCGTTGGCACTGGCAGACCATACTGCCTATCCCACTATTCAGTGCCCTGGTGTTGGCGCTGTTCGGTCGCTGGCAATTGAAGCCCGTACTGAGCGTATCGCCGATGCTCCTGCTCAGGCGACTTGAATAGCAGAGGCGATTCCGGAGTTAACGGTAGTTGGAGAGAATTTCATCCAGTCTGCCGTTCTCCTGGAGCGCTTGAAGTTCTCGGTTAAAGGCGTTGGCGAAAGGTGCCCAGTCCTTCCGAAGCATCAACCGGAAACCGTATTCGCTGAGTTTGGTGGACGTTGTTGTGAATTCCTTCTGGAGCCCCTCGTTCCGCAATATCCACTTGCCAACCAGGCGATCTGCGATCGCGGCGTCGAGGTCCTCGCCATGAAGGACGTATCGGAACATGTCCCGGTCCTTGGAGACATCAAAACGTTTGATGTCTCCAGATTCAAAGAAAGGCTCCAATGTGGGGTAATGGTAACCGAGGTGGGTAACCAGGGTTTTTGAAAGCAGGTCTTCAGGCACTTCAAACTGAAACGCTGAATGTTTCGGGACAAACAGGACTTCCTCAACGTTAACCACGGGGTCTGTGAAGACAAAATCCTCCGGGTTGTCAGTCCACTCCCTCGCTCGGGTAGTGCCGTCTAGGTAGCCGTCCATTAGCATCTGGTCGACACGTTTGCGGGGAACCTGTTCGGCGACAACGCGATAGTCCAACCGCTCCGCAATCAGGGCGACCACATCCCACATGATGCCGGACTGCTTATCACCCTCTGTAATCAGGTAAGGAGGATAGCCATTCGGCGAGACGTTGAATCGGAATACGCGCTCTGCGTCCTGCGAAGACGCATCCTCGGTAGCGAGTGCAGTTGCACCAAACAGGGACGAAAGCAGGAGTGTCAGTGACGTGATGGCGATCGGGATAGGCCGGCCGGATGAGTCGTTGCGCATAGATGCGAGGCTCTGTTTCAAGAAGACATTCTAGCCCGGCTACATCCCTGCCAGCTCCAGCAGAATTGTCACTGTTTCCACGGTCAATTTCAATGACACGATTGGAATGTTTTTGCAGTGCCGAGTGTCAGCCTTTATTTCCTGAAGAGCCTGAAACACCCGGCTGGAGCCGGGTGCACGGCGTTACCTGATCAGGCCCAGGCGCGCTTCAGAACTGAGCGAGCATCTTCGAGGCTGACCTCTTTTGGGTTGAACATTATGGCGCCGTCGTCCATGGCCATTTCGGCGATGATATCAAGCTGGTGCTCCTCAACGCTGCCGGCTTCCTTGAGGGTGCGGGGCAGCTTGCAGCGCTTATGGAGCTCATCACGCAGTTTGCGCAGCGCGGAAATGCTGGCTTCCGCGCGGCGGCTGGCCGGTGTGGCGGAATAGACATCAGGCCCTTCGAGGTAGAGCAGAAGCTCGCCCAGCGGCGCCCGGATAGACTCGAGGTTGTACTCCAGTACATAGGGCAGGTACAGGCTCATGCACAAGCCATGGGGCAGGTGGCAAATGGCACCGGTGGCGTGTCCGAGGGCGTGAACCAGTCCCACCATGGAGTTTGAGAACGCAATTCCCGCCATGGTGGAGGCCTGCGCCAGCTCCAGCCGGCCATCGCTGTCCTTCGGGTTATCCATAACCTGCAGCAGCGAGGTGCTGATCTTTTTGATCGCCGCAGTGGCATAGGCATCGCTAAGCGGGTTCTTGGCCATGCAGGTGAAGGCTTCCGTGGCATGGGTCATGGCGTCCATCGCGGTGGCAGCCGTGATGTGTGGAGGCAGTGTCAGTGTCATCCTGGGGTCTATTACGGCCGCATTGGGTAGCAGGAATGACGAAGTAAAGGGGAGTTTCACTGACTTGGTTGTATCGGTGATCACGGCTACCGATGTTACTTCCGAGCCCGTGCCGGCGGTGGTTGGAACCACCAGGAATGGTTTCAGGGGATGCTTGATCACCCCCGCACCACTGTAGGCTGCAATGTCGTCGCCACCCTCTGACACCAGAATGTTCACGGCCTTGGCGGTATCGATGGCAGAGCCGCCACCCACCGCAATGATGGAATCACATTTCTCGCTGCGATAGATTCCGGCGATGTCCCTGACCACGTCGGTGGACGAATCTGGCGGCACATCATCGTAGATGCTGATGATTTCCAACCCGCTTTCCTCGCAGGCCGCGACCACCGGGTCCAGAAGGCCCGCGGCCCTGACACCCTTGTCGGTCACGATCATTGGGCGCTTGGCGGCAAGACCGGTAAGCTCGTAGGGAATATGCTCAAGGGCCGCTTTGCCGGCGATGACTTTGACCGGGCAGAAAAACTCGTAATATTGGTTCGTCATTATGCTCTCACCGTCTCGACAAATTGGGTTGCAACCTTGAGATAAATACGGGCTGCGCTGAGGAGCTTCTCAGGCAGGTGAAGGTTTGAGGGATATTCCTTTACCGCACGTTTCGCCACCAGCTTGGGCAGGATGAAGGTCTCAAGCCGATTGAGGACGCGAGTCATGCGGATGGCGTAACTGATATCGCCATCAACCAGCATGCGGTCGTTGGCGAACGCCACCGAGGTTTTCTCCTGGAACGAGAGCACCAGGAAAGCGTGAGCGATGTGCTTGAACTGAATGGACAGATCCACTGGGCGTGGTGCCGAGTCCCCGTGGTAATGAAAACGGCCATTCCCCGTGTGTTCAACAATGAGTCGTGACCCGTCTGGCATCACCATCATTTCAAACAGGAAGCCATCGGGCAGGGCCCGGGCTTCCTTTTGCACCGCAGAATCAATTTCACTGACAGCCTGGAGCGCACGCCCCATCACCTGGAACATCAGCTCCACATAAAGCCGCCGGGCCTGGAACACCATCGGCTGGATACGTTTCGCAAGCATGGCAATCGTCCGATTGTTGTTTAAGTACATCGATTTTTAGAGTTATTGCTCTAAAAGTCAATGCGGACGATGACGTCAGTTCTGCGTCAGTTGGGCCAGCTTGCGTTTTGCCTCCTCGGCCACCTCGCCGCCGGCTTCTGCTGCGGTGCTGTAATATTGGATGGCTTCCTGGCGTTTACCCTGCTTTACAGCAACGTCCCCCAGCCGCAGGTAGGCGATCGATGTCGGCACAACCTGATTGGCCTGGCTCAGGTGTTCGCGGGCTTTGTCATAATTGTTCAACTCCAGAGCATTCAGGCCGCTGTGAAGCTGGTAAGTGAACATCTCCGGATACAACGACGTGGCCTTGTCGAAGTCCGCGGCGGCTTTATCAAGGTTCTCTTTGGCCCGGTAGATGCGACCGCGGAGCGAGTAGAAAGCGGCTTCTTCCGGTTCTACCTTGATGGCCTCATTCACTTTGGCAAGCGCTTCGTCCAGCTTGTCGTTACCGGCCAGTTTCATGGCTTCGTCATAGGCATCGTAAGCAGGCTGGCGGCTGCGCAGGAAAGACAGTTTTTTCTCGTAGGTATCTTCGCCCCGATAGCCGCCCGCGCCAATTTTATCGACCAGTTCCTGGTTTTCACGAACGCGTTTCTGTGACGGCGGGTGAGTGGCGAACATGCCTTCAATGAAGCTTGTGTCACGGTCCTCGGAGAGCCGTACAAACACTTCCTGCAACTCCACCGCTGCCTGTGGGTTGTATCCGGCTGCTTTCATGTAACGAATGCCGTAGTGGTCAGACTCCAACTCATCTCCCTGGCTGTATTGGGCGAGTGCGAGCTGCGCCCCCATGGCCGCGCCGCCCATGATCAGGCCGGCCCATTCGTTATCAGACAGGGCAAAACCCAACCCCGCCACGCCTGCGCTGATCAACATGCCTTGCTGCATGCGCTGGACACTGTGGCGAGCGGCGGCGTGAACTATTTCATGGCCAAGAACCGACGCCAACTGGGCCTCATCCTCCAACTCCATCAACAGACCCCTGTTGATGGCAATCTTTCCCCCAGGAAGCGCCCAGGCATTGGGAACACTGCTGTTGAGAACCACAAACTCGTAGGGCAGGTCGCGACGGTCACTGACCTTTGCCAGCTTCTGGCCTACCTGACTGACGTACAGGTTCAATTCCGGGTCAAGGTAGAACTGGCCGCCCTGGGTTTGCTGAGTTGGCTTGTACTGCTCGCTGCCGATGGAAAGCTCCTGGCTTTCGGGAATCAGTGACAGCTGCTTTTCGCCAGTGACCGGGTTGACTGAGCACCCGGCAAGGAAGGCCACCACCACAAAAACGGTAAGATGTCGAAAGCCTGTGTGAACGTTCACGATAAACTCCTTGTTTGAATACCTGGGCAGACCCTGGTGAATATCCGCGGTCGCCGTTGCTGGGCATTGGGATGTTTATACCATATCCCTGTGAGCGGCTGTGATGCTACCCGTAAGGGCCTGTTGTGTGGAGGCTTTGTCGGCTTTGCGGTATGATCAAAGACTCCAATTCCCGTTTCATACCGCATCCGGAACGACTTCATGAGCAACTATCTGGAACTCATCGCCCTGGTCTGGTTTTTGATCTGCTGGCTAGGCTACTCCGAGTACTCCAGACGCAAGGCCAATGATCGACCCTGCCTCTCCAACACCCTCGACCTTTACCGTGAAGACTGGATGCGCGTGATGCTCCGCCGGGATAATCGTATATCCGACGCCTCCGTGGTGGGTAACCTTGAGCGCAACGGTGCCTTTTTCGCATCCAGCTGCCTGTTGATCCTGGCCGGTATCATCACGGCGCTGGGGTACACCCAAGAGGTCATGGAAGTGTTCAGTACCATGCCGTTTGGCACCTTGCCCAGCCGGGAAATCTGGGAAATGCGGATGGTCGTGTTGATGGTGATCTTCATCTACGCGTTCTTCAAGTTCACCTGGTCCATGCGGATGTACAACTTCGTCTCCGTGCTGATTGGCAGCGCACCGCTGACAACCGATACCAAGGCAAGTCCTGCTGCCCGGGAAGCCTTTGCAAAGAGCGCCGGAAGGGTTTGCAATCTTGCTGGCGATGCCTTCAACCTTGGGTTGCGCTCTTACTATTACGCATTGGCCGTGGTCTCCTGGTTTATCCACCCGCTGGTATTCATGGGTGCCTCTACCTTGATTGTCATCGTTTTGTACCGTCGGGAGTTCCGCTCTACCGCGCTGAGGGCGCTGCGAGCCGGCAAGGTGTTCGAGGAGCCGCTGCCAAAGTCGGACACTGAGAAAGAAGCTGGTAAAGAAACCCAAAACTGACCTGATGAGCCTAACGTTATGAAAGACTCCATGAGGATGGACCGGGTCCGCCGGTTTATTGGAACCCTCAACCAGGGACGGGAACTGGGCCTGACAGTGACATCTGCAAAAGCAGATCAATTGACGCTATGCCTTCCTTACAGTGACCGCATTATCGGCAACCCGGATACGGGCGTTATCCATGGTGGTGCCATCACAACACTGATGGACACCACTTCCGGTTCCGTGATCATGTGCAGTCTGGATGACTTCGAGTTGTGCCCGACGCTGGACCTGAGAGTGGACTACATGCGCCCGGCGGAACCACACAAGCCGGTCTATGCCCGCGCTGAAACCTATAAGGTTACCCGCAACATTATCTTTACCCGCTGTGAGGCCTATCAGGAGCCGGGGGAGACCATCGCCAACTGTGTCGGCACTTTCATGCGTATCGGTAAGGAAGCAACCCCGAAGTCGTTCCGCGACTTGATCACTGGAGGCGAAGAATGACCAATCCGGAAATCCTCCGCTATACCCAGGACACCGGGGATTTCTCTCGAATGCTGGAGAGTATCCCCTACGCCCGTTTCATCGGCCTCGAGTGCGACCGTTTTGGCGACGACCTGATTTTTCGCCTTCCCATGAAAAAGGAAAACCTGGGTAACCCGATACTGCCAGCTATCCATGGTGGGGTGATCGGTGGCTTCATGGAGTTGTCAGCGGTTATCTATCTGATGATGTCCCAGGAAGCTCTGAGAATGCCCCGCATCGTGGATTTTTCACTGGATTACCTTCGTGCTGGCCTGAACCGCGAGACGTTCGCAGAATGTCAGCTCACCCGCCAGGGCAACCGTGTAGCCAATGTGATGATCACCGCCTGGCAGAAATCTCGCTCCCAGCCCATCGCGACCGCACGGGCGCACTTCCTGCTGGACGACTGAATTCATCTTGTCGGGGTTGAAATACCCCTTCTGAACCCCATTTCCCATCTCAACATGCTTGGCTTTGGTGCAAGCAAGCAGGTGGGGATGGCTTTCCGAAACGCGCCTCGAGACGTCCCTGTGCGGCTCGGGCTCCGCCATCCATGGCTCCGCACGGTTTCGGAAAGCCATCCCCACCTGCTCGCGCCGGCCTAGGTGCTTAAATGGAAACTACTCCACAGTTGGGTGGGGTGGCTGGGTAAACTTTTCCAAAACCCTGCGGAGCCATGGATGGCGGAGCGTACATGGATGTATTCACAGCGTGTTTTGGAAAAGTTTACCCAGCCGCACCACTCCTCCGAACCTACACAGCAGGAGACAAAACAAGCCATGACGGTTGAATCGCAAAAAGAGACCCTGGGTTTTCAGACCGAAGTTAAGCAACTGCTTAACCTGATGATCCACTCCCTGTACTCCAACAAGGAAATCTTCCTTCGTGAGTTGATTTCCAATGCGTCGGATGCGGAAGACAAACTGCGTTTCGCTGCATTGAAAGACGACAGCCTGTTCGAGGGCGACCCGGAACTGAAAATCCGCCTCGACTTCGATGCAGAAAAGAATACCGTCACGCTGAGCGACAACGGTATCGGCATGAACCGGGACGATGTTATCCAGAATCTGGGCACCATTGCCAAGTCCGGTACTGCCGAGTTTCTCAAGCAGCTTTCCGGTGACGAGAAGAAAGACAGCAAACTGATCGGTCAGTTTGGTGTTGGCTTCTATTCCTCATTCATCGTGGCCGATTCCGTGGAAGTCTTTACCCGTCGCGCCGGCGCTCCGGTGGAAGAGGGCGTTCACTGGCAGTCCGCTGGTGATGGTCAGTTCACCATCGAGAACGTGGACCTGAATGAGCGCGGCACGCAGATTGTCCTGCACCTGAAGGATGACGCCAAGGAATTTGCCGACGGTTTCCGTCTGCGCAACCTGGTGAAGAAGTACTCCGATCACATCTCCTTCCCGGTCTTGATGAAATCCGAATCCGAGGAAGAAGGTGAGAAGGGCGAGTATGAAACCGTCAACGACGCCACCGCCCTGTGGACCCTGTCCCGCAGCGAGATCAAGGACGAAGAGTACAAAGAGTTCTACAAGCACATTGCCCACGATTTCGAAGACCCGCTGACCTGGTCCCACAACAAGGTGGAAGGCAAGCTGGATTACACCAGCCTGCTGTATGTGCCTGGCCGTGCACCGTTTGACCTGTATAACCGGGAAGCGCCTCGTGGCCTGAAGCTTTACGTGCAGCGCGTGTTCATTATGGACGACGCAGAGCAGTTCCTGCCGCTGTACCTGCGCTTCACCAAGGGTGTGATTGATTCCAACGACCTGTCACTGAACGTTTCCCGCGAGATTCTGCAGAACGACAGCACCGTCGAAAGCATCCGTACAGCAGTGACCAAGCGGGTTCTGGATATGCTGTCCAAGCTGTCCAAGAAAGAGCCGGAGCAGTACCAGAAGTTCTGGAATGAATTTGGCACTGTGCTGAAGGAAGGCCCGGCGGAAGACTTCAGTAACCGCGAGAAAATCGGCGGCCTGCTGCGCTTTGCGTCCACCCATACCGGTGAGCAGGCGCAGACCGTGTCTCTGGACGAGTACATCGGCCGTATGAAGGAAGGCCAGAGCAAGATCTACTACATCACGGCCGACAACTTCATGGCGGCCAAGAGCAGTCCACACCTGGAAGTGTTCCGCAAGAAAGGCATTGAAGTGCTGATCCTCTCTGACCGCATTGATGAGTGGATGATGGGCTACCTGAACGAGTACGATGGCAAGCAGTTCCAGGACGTTGCCCGTGGTGATCTCGACCTTGGCGAAGTGGAAACCGAGGAAGACAAGAAGCACAAGGAAGAGGCGGCCGAGGAACACAAAAACCTGCTGGAGCGCATCAAGACGGCACTGGACGATCGGGTTCAGGAAGTGCGGGTAACCAACCGCCTGACCGATTCACCGGCCTGCCTGGTGGTTGGCGACTTCGACATGGGCGCGCAGATGAAGAAAATCATGGAAGCGGCGGGCCAGAAAGTACCCGACAGCAAGCCGATTTTTGAAATCAACGTAGAGCACCCGCTGGTTCAGCGCCTTGAGAACGAACAGGGCGGGGACCGTTTCAAGGAACTGTCTGCGGTATTGCTCGACCAGGCCACATTGGCCAGTGGTGAGCAACTGCAGGACCCGGGCGCGTACGTGAGCCGCCTGAACCGCCTGCTGCTTGAGCTTGCCAACTAAGGCCGCCTGATGCAGCAGATTATCGTGGACGTCGATATCAGCCCTGATGAGTGGATCAAGCTCTATCAGGGCTCGGCGACGGATGTCCACACCACGGCCCGGGACGGGCGATCCGTCCGCTTCCCGGCCCGTATTCTCTCCCGCTTTTACCTTCGCGACGGCGTACAGGGCAGTTTCCGTATCCTGTTTGATGACCAGGGTAAGTTCGTCAGCGTGGAACGCTTGTAATTCCGGCCTACCAACGTCCCTAAAACTTCTCTACAATTCCCACCCGTTTATTCCTTGATCAATTCGTGGAGCCCTGATGCGAATAATCCTTGCCCCAATGGAAGGGCTGGTTGATGCACCCATTCGAGAGACACTGACAGCCGTTGGTGGCATCGACCGGTGCGTAACGGAATTTATTCGCGTGACTCAGGGCATGCTACCGCCCCGTATTTTCTACAAATACGCCCCGGAACTGCACAATGGCTGCGAAACCCAGGTTGGCGTACCGGTGGCCGTTCAACTGCTGGGCTCAGACCCCGTCCAGATGGGCCGGCATGGCGCCAAGGCGGTGGAGCTGGGCGCCACACAGGTTGATATCAATTTCGGTTGCCCCGCCAAAACAGTCAATAAACACAAGGGCGGCTGCGTGCTCATGCGCGAGCCCGAATTGATGCAACAGATTACGGAAGCGGTTCGTGCCGCCGTGCCTGCTCATGTGCCGGTGACCGCGAAAATGCGTCTGGGGTACGATGACCGTTCCATGGGCGTTGCCTGTGGCCAGGCGCTGGAAGCGGCCGGCGCGTCCGAGATCGTGGTTCACGCCCGCAGCAAGGTGGATGGCTACAAGCCACCGGCTTACTGGGAAGATGTGGCCCGGGTCAGGGAAGCGGTTAATGCCCATGTGATCGCCAACGGCGAGATCTGGACCGTGGCGGATTACTGGCGCTGCCGTGAGGTCTCCGGCTGTGACGATGTGATGATCGGTCGTGGGCTGATCGCCCGGCCGGATCTGGCAAGGCGGATTCGTGCCAGCCAACTCAAGGAATCGGTGGCGGATATGACCTGGCCCGAGGTGGTCAGGCTGGTAGAAGGCTACGCCGTTGCGCTGCAGGACCGCCTTGAAGACAGGTTTGTGACCGGCCGAATCAAACAATGGCTGAACTATCTGCGTGGCGGCTACGCGGAGGCCCAGTGGCTGTGGCCCGAAGCCAGAAAAATCCGTGACGTGGCCCCCATGCTGGCTTGCCTGCGACAGCCCGTCCCGGTTACTGAAGCTGCATAGATCTGTTCACGTTCACCACTCCGGAATTCCATTCTCCAGCTACACTGCTATGAAGTGACGCATCCATCGTATTGGTTATGGTACCGCCAAAAACCGTGGAGAGGGAGATATGAACAACGCCTGCAAGAGCCTGGTTGCTGCCTTTCTGGCAAGCGCCGTATCGCTGTCGGCCGCTGCCGACACAGTTAACGTTACCCCGCTTGGGAGCCATGACGGCGAATTCTGCGCCATGGACCGGGCGCTCATCTTTGAAGACCCCAATGGCACCCGTATTCTCTATGACGCCGGTCGAACCGTTGCGGGTGCTGATGATCCGCGATTAGGCAACATTGATGTGGTGCTGGTATCCCACGTTCATGGCGACCATGTGGGGGATCGCCATATCCGCGACGTCAATCAGGGTAGCTGTGGTGGGCCGGAGGTTCCGGAGGTGGTGCTTCCCGAGTCCAATTCCGTGAACATCACCGCCGCCAAGAAGGCAAAGATCGTAACGGGTAGCGAAATGCCGGCGTTTTTCGCCAGCAAGCTCAAAAGCGTTGAGGGTAATCCAGAGGATTCACTGCTGGTGAGGTTCGGGGCTGAACGGGTGGTGGGCGGTGTGGTCATCACAACCGTGCCTGCGGTGCACAGCAATGGCCTGTCGCCGAGCTTCCTCACCGGCCCGCTGGCGGAATACCTGAAAGCGGCGGGCGTTGGCGCCAGTGTTGGGCCGCCCACCGGCTACGTCCTTACGTTCACCAATGGCCTGGTGGTGTACCTGTCCGGCGATACCGGTATCACCGCTGAGCAGAAACTGGTTGTCAAAGACCACTACGGCGCCAGTCTTGCGGTTCTCAACATCGGTGACACCTACACCACGGGCCCAGAAGAGGCGGCCTACGTGGTGAATGACCTGATCAAGCCAAACGCGGTGATCGCATCCCACGCCAATGAGGCTGCCACGAAGGAGGGCATTGTCCGGGACGGAACGCGCACCAAACAGTTCATCAGCCTGTCCTCAATGCCCGTTCACGTTCCTCTTAGTGGCAAAACCATGAGCTTTGATGGTACTGCCCATTGCACCGACGGTTGTTGAAAGGAAGGCTGGCCGTAGTGGTCAGCCTTCCATTTCTGATGAGTATTGCCCCAGAGTGGCCAGGCTGTTCAACTTGGCACGTTTAACCATTGCGGCCTGAGCAGCTTCGCGGTTGGAGGAAATACCCGCCCAGGCTTTCTGGGCCGGCTCCTGCAGTGCCCGCCCGTAGGAAAAGCTGAGTGTCCATGGCAGGTCCGGGCCGCTGTTCATGGCGTTCAGGTTCAGGGTCGCTTCCGCCGGGGTCTGGCCACCGGACAGGAAGTTGATACCAGGCACCGCTGCCGGCACCACACGCCGGAACACTCCCAAGGTGTGTTTTGCCACGTCCTCTGGGCTTGCCTTCTGGCCATTGGCGTTGCCAGGCGTCACCATGCTGGGTTTGAGGATCATGGTCTCAAGCTCAACACGATGGCGTCGCAGGGCCTGAAATACCTCGTTGATAACGGCCTCGTTCACCTCCGCGCTTCGCTCGATGCTATGGTCGCCATCGATCAGCACTTCCGGTTCCACAATGGGCACCACGCCGCAGGACTGGCAGATGGCGGCATAGCGTGCCAAGACCTCGGCATTTGCCTCGATGGCAGCGCGACTGGGGTTGGTATCGGTGATGTGGTAAACGTTCCGCCACTTGGCAAACCGCGCACCGAGTTGTTTGTAGTCTTCAAGCCGTTGGGCTAGCCCATCCAGGCCCTCGGTAATCTCATCACCGGGTGCATTAATCATCGGGCCCTTGCCCTTATCCACCTTAATGCCGGGCACAATGCCCTGTTTTGCCGCCACAGAGGGTAGGCTGGCGCCATCGTCCGCGTGCTGTCGCAGGGTTTCCTCGAACAGGATCACACCACTGACGTACTCTCCCAGCCCCGGCGCAGCGAGAATCAGGTTGCGGTAGTGTCGTCGGTTTTCTTCGGTGGATTCCACACCAACCGCCTTGAACCGTTTGGCGATGGTTGGGTTGCTCTCGTCCGCCGCCAGAATGCCCTTACCTTCGCAGACCAGTTCACGGATGGTGCTTTCAAGCTGTTCCTGAGTGTTCATCCAAAACTCCCGTCGCTATGCCAGTGAACGTTTAAAACTCTGGTTTCAAACCCCGAGTGTTCAGTATAGATCTTCAGCAAGCAGATCACAGTTATCAACCGGTAACTCGCGGGAGATATAGTGATAAACAAAAACTATGACATTGGTACGAAAAAACAACCTGAACTAATAGTGAAAAATGGGAGTACATTGACTAGATTGGTAGCTGATTGGTTCAGTTTGTCAGTGCAACAACGATCAATGAAACAGTGAAATAGATGGTAGCAACCCACGGAGAGAGTGATATGAGCGGAAACGAAGGTAAATGCCCGGTTATGCACGGGGCCCGCACAAAGCTGCAGGACGAGGGTCCGGGTGTCAACGATTGGTGGCCGAACCAGCTGAACCTGGGTATTTTGCACCAGCACAACCCCAAGTCGAACCCGTTGGGGGAAGACTTCAACTACGCCGAAGAATTCAAGAAACTTGACCTGCCTGCGGTCAAGAAAGACATCGAAGCCGTATTGAAAGATTCACAGGACTGGTGGCCCGCGGATTACGGCCATTACGGTCCGTTCATGATCCGTATGGCATGGCACAGCGCCGGTACCTATCGAACCGGTGATGGCCGCGGTGGTGCCGGCACCGGCAACCAGCGTTTCGCGCCCATCAACAGCTGGCCTGACAATGGCAACCTGGACAAGGCCCGCCGCCTGCTATGGCCTGTCAAACAGAAGTATGGCAACAAGCTGTCCTGGGCCGACCTGTTTATCCTGACCGGCAACGTGTCCCTTGAGTCCATGGGCTTCAAGACCTTTGGTTTTGCCGGTGGTCGTGAGGACATTTTCCAGCCCGAGGAAGACATTTACTGGGGTGCGGAAAGGGAATGGCTGGCCACCAGCGACAAGCCGAACAGCCGTTATTCCGGTGATCGCGATCTGGAAAACCCCCTGGCTGCGGTACAGATGGGTTTGATCTACGTGAATCCGGAAGGCCCGGATGGGAACCCGGACCCGCTGGCATCGGCTCGTGACATTCGCGAGACCTTTGCTCGGATGGCGATGAATGACTATGAAACAGCAGCCCTGACCGCTGGCGGTCACACCTTTGGTAAGACCCACGGGGCCGGTGATCCCGACAAAGTTGGTCCAGAACCGGAAGCAGCGCCGATCGAAGAGATGGGCCTGGGCTGGAAGAGCAGCCATGGCAGCGGCAAGGGCCGTGATGCCATCACCAGTGGTCTCGAGGGCGCCTGGACGCCCAGCCCCACCCAGTGGGACATGAGCTATTTTGACGTGCTGTTTGGCTACGAGTGGGAACTGACCAAGAGCCCGGCCGGCGCCCAGCAGTGGCGGCCGAAAGGATTGACCGAGAAAGACATGGCGCCTGATGCGGAAGATCCGTCCAAGCGCGTGGGAATCATGATGTCCACCGCCGATATGGCGATGAAGCAGGACCCGGAATACCGCAAGATCTGCGAGCACTTCCATAAGAACCCGGAAGAGTTTGCGGACGCCTTTGCTCGCGCCTGGTTCAAGCTGACGCACCGCGATATGGGCCCGAAAGCCCGCTATCTCGGCCCGGAAGTGCCGGCAGAAGACCTGATCTGGCAGGATCCGGTGCCAGCGGTCGATCACGAACTGATCAATGCCCAGGACATCGCTGACCTTAAGAGCAAGATCCTGGGAGCGGGTCTGTCGGTCTCCGAGCTGGTTTACACCGCATGGTCTGCCGCGTCGACGTTCCGTGGCTCCGATCTGCGCGGTGGGGCCAACGGCGCCCGCATCCGCCTGGCTCCCCAGAAAGACTGGGAGGTAAACGAGCCACAGCAACTGGCTAAGGTGCTGCAGGCTCTTGAAGGCATCCAGAAGTCCTTTAACGATGCCCAGTCCGGCAACAAAAAGGTTTCCCTGGCTGACTTGATCGTGCTCGGCGGTAACGCCGCAGTCGAGGAAGCCGCCAAGGATGCAGGCCACAGCATCGACGTGCCGTTCTCGCCCGGACGCACCGATGCCACTGATGACCAGACGGACGTGGAGGCCTTCGACTGGCTCAAGCCCGAAGCCGACGGCTTCCGCAACTACCGCCGCGCGGCGTTTACCGTTTCCGACGAGGAAATGTTGATCGACAAGGCGCAGTTGTTGAACCTGAGCGCACCGCAGATGACGGTACTGGTGGGCGGCCTGCGCGTACTGGGTGCCAATTACAAGCAATCCAAACACGGCGTGCTGACTAACTCGCCGGGCAAGCTCACGAACGACTTCTTCGTGAACCTGACCGACCTCAACACCGAGTGGAAGCCAACGTCGGCTGATGCGGACGTGTTTGAGGGCCGGGACCGCAAGTCCGGTGATGTTAAGTGGACAGGCACCCGGGTGGACCTGATCTTTGGCTCGAATTCCCAGCTTCGTGCAATTTCGGAGGTGTACGCCCAGAGTGACGCCAAGGAGAAGTTTGTGAAGGACTTCGTGGCGGCCTGGAACAAAGTGATGAACGCTGATCGTTTCGATCTGTCGTAAGTGTTGTAACTTGCCGGCGGATGCAGGGGAGGGATCCTGTGCATCTGTTGGTTTTGTTGTGTAGGTTGATAAGTCGGCAACGTTCAGGAGGCCCGTTTGATTACCTACACATTATTAGTAGTAGCACTGGTGCTTTTCGCCGTCACCGTACTCGGAAGAGTGCGGGTTCACGACTGGTGGGTACGTGCCTGTGAGTTTCCCCGTGTTCAGATAGCCACGCTTGTTGCCGTGACTGCGGTGGCAGCGTTGGTGTTAGGGGACGGTGAATTACGGTTATGGGTGATCGCACTCTGTGGGCTGGTACTGGTGTTGCAGTTGTACCGAATCCTGCCCTGGACGCGGTTCTGGCCCCTGCAGGTTCAGGTTGCCGAGCCGGGAAATGCGGATCGCTGCGTTACGTTAATGGTTGCGAATGTACTCACCCCCAATCGCAACAGCGAAGGCCTGCTCCAACAGGTACGGGATTGGCAGCCGGATATGCTGCTGACGCTTGAATCAGACCAATGGTGGGGTGAGCAACTGGATGCCGAGTTGGGAGACTGGCATACGGTCATTCGTATACCGCAGGACAACCTTTACGGGATGCACCTCTACTCCCGACTGCCTCTGGAGGAGGCGGAAGTAAAGTACCTGATCCAGGATGATATCCCCTCCATCCATGGCTGGTTGAAGTTGCCCAGTGGTGACAGGGTACGCTTTCATGCTCTTCATCCACGTCCGCCTGCGCCGAGTGAAAGCGAGGAGTCCCTCTGGCGGGATGCTGAACTGCTACTGGTAGGGCGGGAGGTCGACAAAGGTGGGTACCCCGCCATCGTTGCCGGCGACCTGAACGATGTCGCCTGGTCCAGAACCACCCGCTTATTCTGTCGTATCAGCGGTATGCTGGACCCGAGGCGTGGCCGGGGCACGTTTAATACCTTC
Source organism: Marinobacter salarius (assembly GCF_032922745.1). Taxonomy (NCBI): domain Bacteria; kingdom Pseudomonadati; phylum Pseudomonadota; class Gammaproteobacteria; order Pseudomonadales; family Marinobacteraceae; genus Marinobacter; species Marinobacter salarius. The sequence goes on along the minus strand of NZ_CP136693.1, from coordinate 3,452,640 downwards.
CATGCGGAGCGTTGGTATCTCCGCTGGCCTCTGGACCATGTATTTACCACGGAGCATTTCACCCTCAAACAGCTCCGCCGCCTGGAGGCTTTCGGATCAGATCACTTCCCCATACTGACAACCCTGTGTTTTCGTCCCTCCCGTAAGGATGAGCACGACGTTCCCGAAGCCGACGGGGAAGAAGTTCAGGAAGCCAGGGAAAACATCCGCGAAGGGAAAGTCAGAGAGCAGGACGATAACTGATCGGCCGCGCAGGTTGCGGTCGATCAAGTGGCGCGACGTTAGAGCCCCTGAGCTCCACGTCTGAGCCAGTCGTGGACAAACACCAGCTTGTGGCGCGCAAAATCCGACAGAACAAAGGGATACAGGTCCGACAGGCCCATCGACCGGTTTACGTGGTTCACGCCCATGGCGATGGACGCGGCGATGTGGATCAGTCGCTGGGCATCGGGTTCCGAATAGGGATCCCAGTTCGGGCCTGGCACTTCCGGAGAGGTTAAGCCCGAGGCCACAAAACTGTCGGTCAGGTCCGTCAAGTGAAGCAGGTGCGCGGCCGTCTCCGCCCAGTCTTCGTGGGGATGAGCTGAGGCATAGCTGGTCAGGTAGTACAGCTTCCAGTCCTGGGGCGGACCATTTTCGTAGTGATGCTGAAGCGCTCCGGGATAGCTGATACGTTCGTCGCCAAACATCGCCCGGAACGCATCCAGGAAGTCCTCACGCAGACTCAGACGCCACCACAGCATGTGGGCAATCTCATGTCGCATGTGGCCAATCATCGTTCTGTAGGGCTCTTCCAGCGCCTCCCTGCGGGTGGTGCGTAATACCGGGTCTGCCTCCGCCACGCTGATGGTGACAACACCCTGGGCGTGGCCCATTGGTACGGGAGTGGGACCCTCCGCAAGCATATGGAACACCGGTCGAGAGCCAGGGTCTTCCGGGCGAAACCAATGCCAGCGCCCAAGATTGTCGATCACCCAGCGTTTGGCGGCCTCGGTTTGCGCCCAGTTGGGGATGGCGTTGGCGATGGACGGGTCTGGTGCCAGCGCCGTCATGGCACAGGCGCGGCAGAAGGCACCTTGCTCTGGTGCGATCCAGTTGCAGCCAATCACGTCCCTGTTAGCGCAGAACGGCGGCATCGGCAAAAAAGCTCGCGCCTGGGGGTCGTAGGCCACCGGGGTACCATCAGCCGTGGCAAGGTTGTCAAACCAGAGAGCGCCGGAACCGACGGGGTTGGCGAAAACGCGCATAAAGAAAGTCTTCCAGCGGAATGGACCCTGAGTATAGGAATTGATCGCGCCGGATGTCCAACGTCGCATGGGCGGCTTGCCAGTTATTTCACATGCGTAGTATATTTGGTTCACATGTGAAATAAATGGCAGGCTTATGGACAAACGTTTTTTCTATCTGCTTAACAAGGCCCGCCATCGGGTATACAAACACGCTGACCAGCGCAGCGAAGAAGCGCTGGGAATTTCGGTAACCCAGGTGGGGGCGCTGTTGCTGGTTGCCGGCGACGAGGGATGTCTGTTGAAAGATCTCGCCCACAGCCTTCATTTGAACAGTTCCGCGTTGACGGGGCTGGCTGGGCGGATGGAGAGCAAGGGCCTGTTGGAGAGGCGCACCTGCGACAGGGATGGCCGCGCATCCCGTTTGTATCTCACCGCTGTCGGGCGCGAGAAGATCGAAAGCGCCAAACCGCTGATCACGGAATTGAACAACCGCATGACCGACGGTTTCAGTGATGAAGAAGTGACCGTCATCCTCAAGTTCCTCAACCATCTCGCCAACGATTTCTGACGCCCGGGAACGTTGTCAGGCAAGTTACCAGGAGAATCATTATGAGTGCCAGGGAGTCTTCACTACCCCCAACGAGTAGACAGGATGTGCCAGTCACGACACCGGGCGGTCATCGAATCCACCTCCGGGCATTTCCTGCGGATCAGTCCAGTTCGGTCGTCATCGTCGCTGGCGCCATGGGGGTAGGGCAGCATTGTTATGAGAAATTCGCGCGTTATCTGAGCCGCCAGGGCTTTACCGCCATCACCTTCGACTATTCCGGTATGGGGGCCTCCCTGCAAGGCCGTCTGCGGGACTGCCCGGTCAAGGTGACGGAGTGGGGGAGCGAGGATTGCCAGGCGGTTATAGACTTCGCCCGGCAGCACTATCCCGGGCAGCGCCTTCAATGGATTGGTCACAGCGTTGGTGGGCAGTTGCTGGGTATGACACCCAATGTAAACGAGCTGGATCACGCCGTCACCGTCGCCTGTGGCAGCGGTTATTGGCGTGAGAACTCACCGCCCACCAAACGTATTGCCTGGTTTCTGTGGTATTTCATGGCGCCTGTCAGCGTGCGGATGTTTGGCTACTTCCCCGGCAAGCGCCTGAATATCGTGGGTGACCTACCACCCAATGTGATACGCCAGTGGCGGCAATGGTGCCTCAACCCGGAATACGCAGTGGGTAAAGAGGGCCAGGCATTACGGGAACAGTTCGCTGCGGTGCAGGTGCCGATTTCAGCGGTGGCCTTTACCGACGACGAGATGATGTCCCGACGTAACGTCGATTCGCTGCACAGCTTCTATACTCAGGCGACTGTCACCATGCACCGAATTGATCCGAAGGATGTTGGCGAAAGCCGCATTGGCCACCTTGGCTGGTTTCGTGAGCAATACCAGACGTCGATCTGGCAAAACATCCTGTTACCCCTGCTTCGCTAGTCGGCGTGTATTCTCGGCCTCGCTCGCGGACACTGATGTTTTAGTGCATTGATTTGCGCGCCCGCCAGAAGCGAGCAATGGCGGGTTTAACGCTTACGCCGTGAACAAGGATCGACAAGGCAACCACTACCAGGGTCAGGTGAATCAACTCCAGGGCGATGTCTTCTGGCAGCCCATGTTGGATGGCGTACATCAGATAGTAGAGGGAACCAATGCCCCGCACACCGAACCAACCCGCGAGATTTCGTAACCGGATTGGCGCCTTGCTGCCGAGCAGGCCAAGGTGAACACTGATGGGGCGGGCGACGAAGAACAGAAAGGCGGCGAAACCAACCGCGCGCCAGCTCCACGAATCCCAGAACAGGGAGCCGCCAATCAGCAGAACCAGAACGATTTCGGCCAGCCTTTCCAGATGTTCGTTGAATATCAGGGAGCTCTGATGCACATGGGCGATGGCCTTCGGTGCTTCGCCCGGATAGGTTTCCCCGGAAGTTGTATCCGAGTAGGACTGTTTAAGGCCGGCCAGCTTCAGTTCGGTATGCCGCAATGCCACTGCCGCGCTGAACACCGCCAGAAATCCCCAGGCATTGACCAGAAGACTGACGCCATAGGCAAACGCAATCAGGCCCAGCCCAAGGAAGCTTTCGAGAAACTCCGACTGGGTGAACGTGGAGCGCAGTTTCTGAACCAGCCAACCGACCAGGCAGCCGGCCACGATACCGATGATGATTCCCGCGCCGCTGGCCCATACAACGTCAACCGCGAACCACCGCCACCCGGCGTCGCCCAGATCATGCAAACCTAACAGTCCGAGCCCCAGCATTACGAAAGGAAAGGCGCTACCGTCGTTCATTCCCGCTTCGCTGGTTAACGCAAACCGCAGCCGGTCAGGATCATCGGCATGTCGAACCTGTACTTCGGTGGCAAGCACCGGATCGGTGGGGGCCACCACCGCACCAAGCAGTACCGCGGCACCAAGGGGCAGGGCGAGCCAGAAGTATCCGAACAGCGCCACAATACCCACGGTCAGCGACATCGACACGACCGCCAGTCTCAGGGGGTTGCGCCAGCGCCTGAAGGTCACCGGGGCGGGCATTTTCACGCCAGCGCAATACAGCGAAATCAACACGGCGATTTCTGTGAGCAGTTCCAGCAGTGCCGACTCTTCCAGTGGGTTGAAGTGGAATAGGCCAAAGCCCATCGGACCGACGATAAAACCGACCAGCAGGTACACAATGGCTGACGTGGCGGGCCCGTTTTTGATGTAGGACGCGGTAAAGCCCACTAACAGAAGGAGGGCGCCCAGCAATAGAAACCAGGTAGCGGTCGTCATAGGTGGCTCAGAAATACAGTGGTGAGTGATAGCGCTGTATTAATCCGGACGACTAACGCAGCACTCCCGACCTGAATTCTGCCAGTGAAACCTGGCGGGTTTCCTATACGGTTCAGTAATCACTAGTGGATGACCTGTTCACGGGATTGCGAAGCTGCACGTTGCCTCATCGGTCACCAAGTGCCTGCTCCACCGCCTGAGTCGCGTGAATCGCCGTGGTATCGTACAGCGGAACGGTGGTGTCCGCCTGTCCGATCAGCAGGCCGATTTCCGTGCACCCCAGGATGACAGCTTGCGCACCTTGCTCGGCCAGTGAGTTGACGACGGCCAGATAGGCCTCCCGGGAAGCCGCCTGGATTTCTCCCTGGCAGAGTTCTTCGTAGATAATCCGATGAACCTCCGCCCGTTGGGGTTCATCCGGAGTTACCACCTCAATGCCAGCCGCTTCCAGGCGTTCGCGGTAGAAGGCCTGCTCCATGGTAAACCGTGTACCCAGGAGCCCCACGCGCTGGATATTGTCCTGTGTCAGGACGCTCGCCGTGGCATCGGCGATGTGAAGCAGGGGGATGTTGATGGCCTCTTCAATTTCCGGCGCTACTTTGTGCATGGTGTTGGTGCCGATCATCAGAAAATCCGCCCCCGCGTTTTGAAGTGACAGTGCGGCGTTGGCGAGCATGGTGGCCGTGGCGGGCCAGTCACCTTTGTGCTGGAGTGCTTCAATCTCCGCAAAATCAACGCTGAAAAGCACGAGCTTGGCGGAGTGCAAACCCCCAAGGCGTGATTTTATGCCCTCATTGATCAACCGGTAGTACGTTTGGGTGGATTCCCAGCTCATGCCGCCAAGAAGGCCAATGGTTTTCATAAAACGCTCCCTGTCTTAATGATGGTAGACACGTTGAGACTAACAAATACATCCGTAGCTGTATTGGATAGTTGAACATCTCAGGTATTCGGGGCAATGTGGATATTCTGGAACAGACGCATAGGAGCGGTGCCGTGAGTAATGTATTGGAGTCTGCAGAACAGGTTTGTGATGCCATAACTGCACCCTGCAGCGCGATTGAAACCATACTGAGCCCCCGTATAACAGACCTTGGGGGATTCTCCGTGCGTCGCCTGTTGCCAACCGCAAAACGGAAAATGGTTGGCCCCTGGATCTTCTTTGACGAAATGGGGCCGGCGGATTTTGCAGCGGGGCACGGTATCAACGTTCGTCCCCATCCACACATCGGTATTGCGACGGTGACTTACCTCTTCGAGGGTGAGATTTTGCACCGGGACTCTGTCGGTAGCCTCCAGCCTATCCGCCCGGGTGATATCAACCTGATGGTGGCTGGCCGTGGCATCACCCATTCTGAACGTGAACGCGCGGCGATCACGGTGGAAGATCATCGGCTCCACGGTCTTCAGCTCTGGCTGGCACTGCCGGAAGAGCACGAAGAAACCGACCCTGCTTTCCACCACTACCCAAGCGATGACATTCCCTCGTTAGACGTTCACGGTGTGCCTGTGCGAGTAATGATTGGCAATGCCTACGGGGTGGCTTCACCGGTACGCCGGTTCAGTGACACCCTCTACCTGGAAGCCACTCTCACGGCGGGCCAGAGCCTGGAATTGCCCGATGTGCAGGAACGCGCCGTTTACGTTGCCCAAGGTGCCCTGACCGCCCACGGCGCGGAACTTCCAACTCACAGCATGACGGTGTTTTCGCAGCAACCTGGCGTATCGGTGACCGCCAGTGAGGACACTCGTATTGCCGTGATCGGCGGAGAACCGGTTGGCCGGCGCTTTATCGAATGGAACTTTGTATCGTCCCGCAAGGAACGTATTGACCAGGCACGGGAGGACTGGCGGGCAGGGCGGTTTGATAAGGTGGTGGGGGACGAGGCGGAATTTATTCCATACTAGTGTGCAGCCTGGCGCACCTCAATTTTGTTCAATACCCGCTCCACCTTTCAGGGCAGACTCCGTCTATAACCTGAACGGAGAATACCATTCATGAGCCTTTCCCTGATTCTGCCCATGTCCGCGTTCGCTCTGGCGGCGTCCATTTCCCCGGGCCCGGTCAACCTTGTGTGTCTGAGCAGTGGCACGCGTTATCCTGTTTCCCGGGGACTGATCTTCGTTACCGGGGCAACCCTGGGCTTCATCGCCCTGTTCGTCGCTGTGGGGCTGGGGCTCTACTCGCTGCTGACCATGGTGCCGATGTTGGAAGCGTTGTTGCGATGGGCGGGTGTCGCATTCCTGCTTTATCTGAGTATAAAGCTGGCCATGGACAGCGGTCAGTTACCGGAAACGGGTGTTGATAAGGCGCCGGGCTTCGGCACCGGGGCAATCATGCAGTGGCTGAACCCCAAAGCCTGGCTGGCTTCGGCGTCTGGCATCGGCGCCTATACCAGCGCCAACGACCTGAACCAGATCCTGCTGTTTGCGTCGCTCTACCTGCCCATCTGTTGGTTGTCCCTGGCATGTTGGGTGTATGCGGGGGCATTCCTGCGGCGATACGTGCAGCGGCCTGTGGTGCTGATGGCCATCAACCGGACCCTGGCTTTATTGCTTGCGATCAGTTGTCTGTATCTGGTGATCGGTTGAGGGCTGTCGGTACTGATTCGGCGTTGCCGCCATCAGCCGTTTGAACGTGCGCTGGAAGTGAGGCTGGTCGGCGAAGCCTGCGTTCAGTGCCGCCTCGGCGATTGGGGTGCCGTTGGCGAGCTCAAGGCGCCCTAGTTGGATACGGCGATTCAACAAATAGGCGTGGGGAGTCAGGCCAAAATGCTGCTTGAAGGCCCTGATCAGATGGCCCTCACTGTAACCGGAAATGTCGCAGAGCGTGTCCAGGGAGACCTCTTCTGTGGAGTGGTCATCCAGATGACGCGCTAATGCCGCCAGCGTTTCCGACGCCTCTGGTTCCGCCGCGATTGGCCGGCGGGCCAACTCATGCATCAGGCCTGACAGAAACTCGACCACTTCGGTCTGTTTATCGAGAAGATCCCGCTGTGGATTCAGAAGGCACTCCGCCACGCGGCAATACCGTTCATACCAGATGGGGTCCGTTATGGTTGCGGTGGAAATGTCCTGCCAGGTCGCTTGCGGCAATAATCCGGCCTGATATCGCAGTTGGGTCAGCCACTGCGTATCCACGTACAGCATCAGGTAAGCCCAGGGCTGGTTTTCGATGGGATTGCACGAATGAACCCACTCGGGATTCATCAGTACCAGGTCACCGGTGCGGACATGGAAAAAGTCCTCCCGATACTGGTAGGTGCTTTCACCTTCGGTAATGGCGCCAATGGACCACTGAGTATGACTATGGGGGGAATAGCAGACTTTACGCCCATCACTGACTTTGCGTAATTCAACATGGGGCAGGCGGGCGTCGCGCCAGAAAATGGGTTTGGTCTCAATGGAGTTGGTCATGCCTGCGTTCCTGTCCGCAATGAGTCATGTGCCCCTGGGCGCAAACATAATGATGGCCATGCCCGTTAAAGCCACGGCCGTCCCCACCAGATCCCAGACCGTTGGCCGAACGCCATCCACGGCCCATAACCAAAGTATCGCCATAAAGATATAAACACCACCATAGGCTGCGTATACCCGGCCAGCGGCCGTCGGGTGCAGCGATAACAACCAGGCGAACGCGGCCAGGCTCAGGGCGCCAGGAATCAGCAACCAGATGGTCTTGCCTTCCCGCAGCCACAGATAGGGCAGGTAGCAGCCGACGATCTCGGCCAGGGCGGTCACTAGAAAGAGGCCGACAGTTTTCAATTCTGGCATCACGCTGCTGTTTCCCGTTCAGTATCAGTCGGCGGCTTTCTCAGCGATCATAAGGGTGGGGGAGATGGTATTCAACCAGATGCAGAGTGTTGCTGAGGTTATGGGAAGGGTTGGCCGCCACCGAAAACCCGGTATCGATGGCGGACTGGGTGGTTATTGAGTGTCGTACTTCGCTGCGTCCCTTACGGTTGGATAGCCTTCGATGAATACCCATTCGGTATCCTTGGCCGGCACGTGGCAGCCGAAGCAATTATTGAAGCCTTCGCCTTTCCAGTTGTCGGTGGTGCTGGTGTTGGGGCTGTCTGTCGTGAACAACGCCCATCCCCAGCCTTCACCCCAGGCGGTATTGTCGGGGAAGCGGTTGTGACGGTCTCGTACCATCACAAACCAGACACCAATGTCCCCCGCCCATTGGGCGTGACCAGTGGTTTTGGGGCCTTCTTCAATGCCCCTGATTTCCTTGACCAGCACTGCACCATCGGGCCATTTGCCGTCGGCTTGAAACGCCTTGACCGCTGACGGATCGGCATAAACGTCGTGAACGCCGGGCCCACTGGCCTGATCGTCCTCGACTACAAACCAACTGCCGATGTGTACCCAATCCTCACGGAAGGATTGTGGCCGGGTAATGTTGCCCTTGGCGTCGACGAAAGGCGAGAACGACTGATTTGTTGAAGCCGTGGCGTCGCTGGATGTGCTCTGTTGCTGCTCCGCTGCCGCTCCTGGTGCCCAACTCAGCGCCAGGATAACAATGGCGGCGGCAAGGGAAGTGTTTAGTTGCATGATATAGCCTCCGTTTGATGGGTAGAAGTGAAGGCTATTCTTTGTTGAGAGATACGTCTGTCAGATGGCTAACACTCATCAAGTCGACGAGTGGCAAACGTCGACAACCTGGCGAGATCCACCACGCAAATGTGTCCACGGGTATAATCCAGCAGCCCTTCCCGACGCAGTTCATTGAGTTCTGCGCTGACCACCGGCCGGCTGGCGCCGATCAATTCGGCCAGTTCTTGCTGGGTTAGTGGCACATCTACCTCGTGCCCGTGGACGCAATGGCCGCCAGCCTGGCCTACAAGGTCAAGCAGTGTCACCGCAACCCGACCGCGCACATCGAGTGTCATGAGGGCGTACAGGCGCCGCTCGGTGATTTCCTGGCGCCGGGCAAGCATCCTGATCACCTGTCCTGCCAGCGCGGGTTCAGCCTCAATCCGGGTCTGGAAGTCTTCAGCTGTGTAGCGAATAACACGGGTAGCGCCTTTAGCAGACACGGTCTGGGTCGCGGTTTCGGTGCTCCCCAGTCCCGCACCAAGTATTTCTCCGGCTCCGAGCACGGCCGCAATACTGGCGGTGCCAGATGTTGCAACGTGCTCAAGCTTAAGGTGCCCGGACTCGACAATGTATACGCTGTTATCCCACTGCCCCTGGTGATAAAGCTGCTCACCGGAAGCCAGTACGATGGTCTGGGTGGCAAGCCCGTGGTCTGCGGTTGGAGTCATAGTCAGCCATGCTTCCGCTTATACAGCCTGAGTATTCCCCGAACCGTGACATCCAACTGACTGCCGGATGTGTAATCACCCCGTACCACGTAGTTGGCCCGCTCTTCGGAGATAAGCTTTTCGATCTTATTCTGGGTTTTGCCATCGCCCCATTTGTCACCGTCGAACACCGCAAGACTGCACCCGCCCTGCGCCTTCACCATTTTCATCGCCGGGATGTCCGTGTCGCCATCGCCAAAGTAGATCATGTGGTCGAAGGGCACAGGGCGGTCACCGGGTTCGATGTATTCGTTAATGGTGACGTTGTCCCAACTGTTCTCGATGCCCTTGTTGATGCGGAACAGGTATTGGGTTTTAGTGGTGTAGTCGATGGCCACGGCGGGCCATTTCGCATGCCCGGTGGCCTCATCATAGTGATAGCGGCACCCAAAGATCTTCTTGAAATGCTTCGCCACCGGCGTGCCGCGAATCATCTCTTCCAGCCCACTGGAGACAATGTAATGGCTCAAGGCAATACCCTGGTCGCTGGCGAAGCGGTTGATGGCGTCAAACCAGTCCACGACCCCGGGGAACAGGGGGATGGACTTTCCGTAGGCCTGTAGATTCTCCGGTTTCAGCTCATCCTGCTTGCCCTCATCGCGGGCGCGCTTGGCCAGTTCGCCGAGGTAGGTGAGTATCTCATCGCCGTCCCGCTCACGGTTCTTGCGATTCACTTCCGGCCAGAAGTCGGAATGCTCGTTCAAACCCAAAGCCGGCATCAGGCCGTGTTCGGCGCAGTTGCCTTTTGCGAGGGTGCCGTCGAAGTCATAGATCAGAGCGCATTGCATTGTCTTTTTGCCTTCTTCCCATGGATGACATCAGCGTAGCCGGTTATCGCAAACGACGCCCGGCCAGGCGATCTTTCTGGGCGCGGACGGCCTCTGTCAGAAAATCCATCAGCGCATGAATTCTCACCACGCCTCGCAGGTCTGGATGCATCAGAAACCACAGGCCGTATTCCAGCTCTGGGATGGGGTCGGTGAGTTGAACAATGTCCGGGTCCTCGTCCGCGAGATAGCAGGGCATCACGGCCAGCCCCATGCGGGAACGAATAGCGCTGAGGATGCTGACCAGAGTATCCACACGGTAAACACAGGCCTGCTTCAATGCGTGGTTATCCATCCACTGGTCCACGGAGGAATCCTGAAGCCTTGGCCCGGCACCAATCCAGGGCTCATTGGCAAGGGCCTCTATGGAGGTTCCCGGCGTCAGGCCGAGGTCTTTGTGAGCATAGACAGCCTGGCCGAGGGTGGTCAGTGGCCGGCCAATCAGGTTTTCCGGTGGACGGTTGGAGGGGCGTATAGCCACGTCCGCCTCCCGGCGTGTGAGATTGAACAACTGGTTGGACACCGCGACATCCAAAACAATGCCTGGGTATTTGTGCCGGAACTGCGTGAACAACGGTGCCAGCACGCCCATCAGCAGAGAGTCGGTTGTGGTGGTCCAGATCTCGCCACTGGGCTCCAGGTCACGGCCGGCCACCTTGCGTTCGGCGGCCAGGGCGGCCTCGTCCATGACCTTTGCCGTGTCTGCGAGTTCTTCCCCTGCCAGTGTGGGTCGATATCCTGTACGGCCCCTCTCAAAGAGAATCACCCCAAGGCGCTGTTCAACATCGCCCAGCCGCCGGAACACCGTAGCATGGCTCACGCCCAACGCCCGCGACGCGCCAGACAGCGAGCCCGCTGTGGCAATGGCGAGCACCAGTTCAAAGTCATTCCACGCCAGATTGCTCCGTGTTCTCGCGGAGGCGGTGGGCGATTTCTTGGGTTGTTTGTCTGTTCGTTTTTGCAAAGTCTGTTCTCGGTTCTAGGGAATAGTTTGCAGTTTAGAACAAGTTTAGCATGTACCTGAACTCATACGACAACCAGTGCGCTCCGCTAAAAGGTGCGGCGCCAGGGAGGACAGAGACATGTTGATCTCAGCAGAAAAGACCTACTTTCGCGGCGGCTATCCGCTGGCTTTCCGCGAGCATGCAGACCGTAATGCAAAAGAGTCGCACCGGAGCAGCATACCGCTCAGATATCGCGATGGGATGGGAGGCGTCAATCTTGAGCAGGTGAAGCAGGATCAGCGACGGGCGCGGCGCGACGTCGTGCGGGCGATGATACGGGGCCTGAACCGGCTGCGGCGTCCGCATTAAACAGGTGGGATAAAAACGCTCTGGCTGCGGCATGCCAACCGGTGCTGATCATTCAGTGTTGCTATAGTGATATGACAAGCACTGATGTCGGAGCGCGAAATGACCCAGAATATGGAATTGATCGAGCGGATTGAGCGTATGCGCGATCTCAATCCGCTGGACGCCGCTGAAGAGCTGATGCAGTCACCCGTGGACGATATTCAGTTCATCCTTTCGCGATTGCCTGCTGAACAGGCACAGCTCATCGCTTCACACCTGGGAGATCTGTCCGCACCGGAAGAAGCAGCTACCCGCGCAGTGCTTTCTGGCATGGAAGAAACCGTTGGCGAACTGATGACGCCGGTAACGGCAACGTTACCGGATAGCTACACCGTGGCGGAGGCGCTGACCTTCATGGTGAAAAGCGCCGATGTTTCCGAAATTAGCTACATTTTCGTGACGGATAGTGACTGCCTCGTGGGTGTGGTCGGCATGCGGGACCTGATCCTGGCCAAGCCCTCCGAGGCCTTGTCTGCCATCATGGTGCGCGAGCCGTTTGCGTTCCAGGAGGACACGCCGGTGAAAGACGCGGTCAGTGAAGTGCTCTACCGCCACTACCGCATGTATCCGGTGGTGGACGAGCAGCAGCATGTGGTGGGCGAGGTGCGGGGCTGGAAACTCTACGAACGCATCGCATCGGAACTCAGCGCCCAGGCCGGTTCTCAATACGGTGTGGCGAAGGAAGAGCAGATCAACACACCGGTGCTTGCGGCCTTTCGCATGCGACATCCCTGGCTGCAGGTGAACCTGATTACGGCGTTCGCTGCTGCCTTCGTGGTCGGCATGTTCGAGAGCACCATCGCACAGATTGTTGCGTTGGCGGCCTTCCTGCCCGTTCTTGCCGGGCAAAGCGGCAACACCGGCTGTCAGGCGCTGGCCATTACCCTGAGGGGCATCACCCTGGGGCAGATCAATGACTATCCGATCCGGCGATTGCTGCGCAAGGAAGTTCTACTGGGCGCACTCAATGGCGCTGCCGTTGGCGTCATTGCCGGTATTGCGATGTTTGCTTATGCCTTGTCCACCGATTCCGCTAACCCGGCCATGCTCGGCCTCGTTATCTTCATCGCCATGGTCGGCGCCTGCATGGGCAGCGGTATCTTCGGGGTGGCGGTGCCGTTGGTGCTCAAACGGTTCGGCGCCGACCCAGCCACTGCGAGCAGCATCTTTTTGACAACGTTCACCGACATTATCGGTATGGGCCTGATGCTGTTCCTTGCAACCTCGTTGGTGCTGTAACCACGTTGTCTGATAACAGGCTCGCTTTTCATCATTATGCGGGTTCTTTGAAGAGTTTCTTTCAAGCGGGAAAACACGCCAGCTTCACGTTTAGGGATACCGTATTTCTTGAACTAGCGGAGCTGACTGTCCTTGCTGCCACGGCGATTGATACCACCATGAGACGTTTCGTGTTTTTCAAGACTAGACTGACATGCAACGCAAAGTTGAACCCCGGGAATCGCTTTGCGGCGCGCTTCCGGAATCGCACTGTCACACTCCTCGCAATGGGTGGCACTCTCGCCGCTCGTCAGTTGGCTGCGTGCGCGCTGCACCTCGTCGTCTACGCTCGCGTCGATCTGATCCTGAACGGCGCCATCCCGGGACCAACCACCTGCCATAGTGCTCTCCCATCTTTGCAAAAGTCGTGTAAAGCTGCGTCTGACCCGTTTCGAACGGTGCGCTAGTCTGGAAAACTGCTCGTACTCTCAATGACTTTGAATCACTGTCAATCATTTTCCAGCTTCTGCGCGGGCTGCCCGCTATCGTCATAATCGCCGTGCAAGCTACATTCTGTTATTAAAAAAGAAAGGTGCCTTTGTGTCCACTAGCGTCCAGATAAGCGACATTAACCTTACCTACCCAACTGAGTCAGGCACCGTCGCGGTGCTCAACAACGCTTCACTCACGATCCCGCCCGGCGACACACTGGCGATTACCGGCCCCTCCGGAAGCGGGAAAACCTCGCTGCTTTTGTTGCTATCCGGGCTCCAGCGCCCGACCAGTGGAGAGATCCTCGTAGGCAACCAGCGCCTGGGCGAGATGGATGCCAACGCATTGGCCGACTGGCGCAGCGAACACCTTGGCATCATCTTTCAGTCCTTTCATTTGTTACCGGGCCTGACGGCACTTGGGAACGTTAGTCTGCCGCTGGAAATCGCCGGGCAGGCGGATGCCCGCGAGCAGGCCCTTTCGATGCTGGAGGCGGTCGGCCTTACCCACCGGCTGCAGCATTATCCAGGACAGCTTTCCGGGGGCGAGCAACAGCGTGTGGCGATCGCACGGGCACTGGTGCACCAGCCAAGCCTGCTGCTCGGCGATGAGCCCACCGGCAACCTGGACCATGCCACTGGCGAAAAAGTGCTCTCGCTGCTATTCGACCTCCACAAAGAGAGCAAATCCACCCTGGTGCTGGTGACCCACGACGAACGTGTCGCGGAGCGCTGCCAGCACCGGGTTCGGATGGATGGTGGGTGCCTTTATGAAGCGTAACGCCCAGACAACGCCGCTGTGGATGGTCAAATTCGCGATCACCGATCTGCGATCACGCATCTCAGCGCTTAAGGTCTTTCTCGCCTGCCTTATCCTCGGCGTTACCCTGGTGGCAGCTACGGCCAGCCTCTACCGGGTGATCGAGCAGAGCCTGCTGGCGGATACCCGCATGCTGTTGGGTGGTGATGTGGAGCTTGATGCCAGTGAGCCGTTACCAAGTGACGTGATCGATTGGGTAGGGCGCACCGGGACTCTTTCGCTGGTTCGGGAGTTCGACACTATTGTCAGTGGCGAAAGCGGTGACGGCTTCTTTCGCGCTGAGATCCTGATTCCGGATGAGGCCTATCCGCTCTACGGTGAGCTGCAGCTAACGCCGGATCAGTCGCGTGCCGAGCTAACCGCACGCAAGGATGGCCGATGGGGCGCCGTAATTGACCCCTTGCTGGCCGAGCGCCTGGGCCAGACTATAGGGGACCAGATTGAGATAGGCGCGGCCACCTTTCGCATCAGCGGCCTGATTCAGAAACAGCCGGACCGCCGCCTGAACGCCAACTGGCGGGGCCTGCCCATCATGATCTCCGAACAGGCGGTCGAGGCGACGGAACTGATCCGGCCAGGCAGCCGGGTGGACTACGAATACCGTGTGAAGACCGACCAGAACCTGGACACGTGGCTGGCGGACTTCGAACAGGCGTTCCCGGAACCAAACTGGGACACCACCACCTTCGCCGAGCGCAGCGAACGCATCGCCGAACGGCTGGACCAGATTGCCACAGCGCTCATCCTGATTGCCTTTACCACGCTGTTTATTGGTGGCCTCGGTGTCGCCAACAGCATACACGCCTACCTGGATGAAAAACTGGGCACCATCGCCACCCTGCAGACACTCGGCCTGCGCCGCAAACCCTTGGTGGCCATTTACCTGTTGCAGATCGGACTGCTGGGCAGCCTGGCTGGCCTGATCGGCGGCGGAATCGGATTGGGGTTCTCCGCGGTAGCGATATCCCTGGCCGGCGACGCCTACGCGCTGTCCGGGCCCGAAGGGGCAGGGGGCTGGTTATCCCTGTGGTTTGTTCCCTTGCTGCTAAGCTGGCTGTTTGCGGTGCTCACCGCCTACGTGTTCGCGCTGCGGGCCCTGGCCAGGGCCCTGGCTGCGTCACCGGCCGGGCTGTTCCGGGGGCAGGTACAGGCCGCCCGTAACGAACCTCGCACATGGCGAGTTGCGAGCTATGTGCTGCTGGCGATCTATATCAGCGCCACCCTGTTCTGGTTGCCGTCACCGCAACTGGGCTTCCTGTTCCTGCTGGCGGTGGTCGTGCTTTGGGGCCTGCTGGAGGGCATTATCAAAGGGCTGCGGCGAGGCGCCAAAGCGCTGGAAAACAGTGGCTTTGCCGACCGCAAGTTCGCCCGGCGGCTGGCGCTCGCCAACCTCCACCGGCCGGATTCGCCACTGCGGGCAACGTTGTTGTCGCTGGGCACCGCATTGACCCTGGTGGTGGCCTGTACCCTGATGGTCACCACACTTCTGAGAGCGCTGGAAACCACCATCCCGGCGGAATCACCAGCGCTGATCCTCTACGAAGTGTTCCCGGACCAGATGGAACCACTCACGTCCGGCCTTGAATCGCTGGACCCGTCCAGCAGAACGGAACTTCTGCCACTGGTTCGCGCCCGAATGGCCGCCATCAATGAAGAGCCCATCGCAGACGCACTCGCTGACGACCCCCGAGCCCGGCGCGAAGCCATGGGGGACGAATACAAGCTCACCTACCTGGCGGGAAATCCGGAAGGCCTTGAGCTGGTAAAAGGCAATTGGTGGAGCAATCCGGCCCCGGAAGGGGAGCCGGCCTACATGGCGATGGAAGACCGCGAAGCCAACGCACTCGGGCTAACGGTGGGCGACCGGATTGAGTTCACGGCCCAGGACCAGCCGATTGTCGTCGAAATCCGGGCCATCTACCGTCAGAAAGGCCTACAGACCCGATTCTGGTTTGAAGGTGTTCTGCAGCAAGGCGCCCTGGATGGACTGATCAGCCTGTACGTGGGCGCGGTCTACCAGAGCGACCCAGCTGCCAAGGAATCGCAGCAATGGCTGGCCGGCAACATCCCCAACGTCATCACGCTGCGCACCGCTGACTGGCTTGAAACAGCGGGAGCCCTGCTCAACAAGGCAGCCGCCGGCCTTGCGGCGGTTGCGTCCGTCAGCCTGCTGGCAAGCCTGTTGGTGCTGTCCAGCGTTGTCAGCGTCAGCCGCAGGCGCCAACTCTACGAGGCCAACCTGCTGCATTGTCTCGGTGCCAGGCATCAGGCCATCCGGAACTCCATGCTGCTGGAAACCGGCTTGCTGACCTTTCTCGCAACGGTGTTTGCCACGGCGCTGGGTTCGCTGATCGCGCTGCCGGTGGCAGACCTGGCGCTGAAACTGCCAGCGGGAGATCTGTGGTGGATCGGCGCACTGGTGGCCGGCGTCGTCAGCGCGCTGGCGTTGCTAGGAGGATTGCTGCCTACGTTGAGGGCGATGCGGCTGAATCCGGCGGTTCTGTTGCGGGATGGGTAATTGACTGGTTACATCGCCCTCGCGAACAACCCAAAGGGCAGGGCCTTCAACACATAACTGAGCGGTGTCCAGGGCCACCAGGGCACATAGGCGCGGCGTACCTCGGAATCGATCGCTTTCACCAGAGCTTTTACGCCGGTTTCCAGATCCACCCGGAAGGGGGCGTTCTTGGTATCGCGGTTGATGTCGGTGAGGATGTAGCCCGGCATGATGTTGCTGACGTTGATGGGCTTGCCCTTGGTGTCCAGTTGCAGGCCTTCAGCCAGTGACGCTACGGCGGCCTTGGTGGCTGCGTAGACGTTGATAGGGCCACGGAAGCCGCGAACACCGCTGATTGACGACATCAGTACCAGATGCCCACTGTTCTGTTCCCGGAAAATCTCCATCGCCGCCTCGCTCTGGGCAATGGCGGCGATGAAGTTGGTTTCCGCCGTCTGCCGGTTGGCGGCAAAGTGCCCGCGCCCAATCGGCTGGGAGCTGCCAATACCTGCATTCACCACCACGCGGTCAAGGCCGCCCAGCTCTTCCCGAAAGCCCCGGAATACCTCGAACACCTGCTCGTAGTCGCACACGTCCAGGCCGCGGACCAGCACCCGAATATCGGGGTAGGCCTGCTGTAATTCCCGCTGTAATGCTTCCAGCTTATCCGCCCGCCGCGCACAGAGCGCAAGATTACAGCCCTTGGCGGCCCATTCGCGGGCCATGCCTTCACCGAGGCCGGTGCTGGCACCGGTAATCAGAATGTTCTTTCTCATTGGTTATGCCTTGGCTGGTTCGAGTTGTTTGAGATCAGCCTAGCATGATTGGGTGAGTTTGGAATTGGGTGACGCGCCTTAATCTACGGTCCTCGTTAGCCCCGACTCATGCAGCGCATTGCCAATCGCCTGATAGGCTCTTTCCGCTTCCGACAGGGCTGCATAATCGCGTGCGCAAACCGCGACGATAACCGCTTCATCGGGTGCCTGGGGGTTGAGCAGGCCGATATCGCAGGAGCGGGCCACCTGGGTGCCGGTTTTGTGGGCGAAATGGGTGCCCGCTGGCAAGCCCCCTGCAATCCGGTGATCACCCGTGGTTATTTCGGATAGATACCCCAGCAATTGGTCCGTGTGGGCGTCATTCAACAGTTCGCCCCTGACCAGTTGCTCCAGCAATGCCCCGAAGGCTTCGAGACTGCCTGAGTTGATTCCCCGCTGGTAATAGCGCTCAAAGGCTTCACGCACGCCTTTGGCATCCGCCTCTCTTGCAGTAATGTTGAGTTTTTCCAGCAACATATCGTACCGCGCCTGGTAGGTGCGGGCGGTTTTCAGATCGATGAAATCACGATTGGTCAGCACCGAAACACTGGGGTGAACTTCCCTGTATGCGTCGTAGCGCACCTGGAGGATCGTGGTAATCGGCCCCAGCCCTTCGGGAACCAGCCGTGCCACATCCTCTCCGAATGATTTCTCGCCAAGAAAACGTATCAACATGTCGGTTGCTGTGCTGTCGCTGTCGACAATAGAGCGTCTGTTGAGCTCTTCCAGGCTGTAACGGGCACCGGGGTCCACCCAGAGCAGATCTCCAGTGCCATCCACATAATCTGCAGCCCGGAGAGTGAGTTTCTGCTCCAGATCCAGGCCTTCGTTCTCGGCACGTTGCATCAATACGATGGCTAGCGGAATTTTGACGGTAGAGGCCAGATACCAGTCCTGGTCGATGTTATGAGAAACCTTCTGACCCGTACCCAGATGACGGATGTAGACCCCGAGATCGCCAGAGAAGGTTCGGTCAATGCGTTCGATTTCTTTCTGCAGAGTCGGGGGCCAGTCATCGGCCTGGGCCACAGAACCCAGGCTGAGAACGAAGAGGGCCAACAGTGCCGCACCGGCCTGCGAGAAGATAGGTTGCAGATTCATGGGGCTCCCTGTTTGCGCCGGGTTACAAATGCTAAGGGTTCCAATGCTGCGTGCACAGTCCGACGGCTGTCAACGAACCGCCAGTTACGATCCGGTAGCCTTCAAGCGATCTTCATCTATTACCGCTAAACCTGATATGCGAAGGTTGCGTTTATACGGAAAGAACCCAACTGCGGCGCAGGGAGTATCCGAAATGGCGAGCAAAGGCGAACGTATTGACGGTCTGGATGCCCTTCGGGGCTTTGCCATCTTCGGTATCCTGCTGATTAATATTCAGGTGTTCTCGGGCTGGGGGTTCGTCTCCGCTGACACAAGGCAAGCGTTAACCTGGTCGGAATGGGACGAACCCATCGCCACCTGGCTGGACATCCTGGTGCGGGCCAAGTTCTATAGCCTGTTCTCCCTGCTGTTTGGTTACAGCTTCATGATGCTGGCCCAGCGGGTACAGCAAAGCCCCGTCCGCTATCACTTGCGGCGAATGCTGGGGCTGCTGGTTATTGGCACCGCCCATTCCCTGTTCCTATCCCCGTGGGACATCCTCATGCTGTACGGGGTAATGGGGCTTTTCCTGGGGGCCTTCCTGAACGTTCGCGCTCCAACGCTGGCTGCCTGCGGCGTTGCCCTGCTGATAGTCACGGCTGTAGCACTCTGGTTCGCGCCCCAGTTGGGGTTGGCGGATCTCGGAAGCGGCACTTCACTGCGCCTGCTGCAGGACAATGTGCCAGCCCTGAGTGGGGGGAGTTACCTGGAGGTGGTGGAAGCCAATGCCTACCTCAGCGCGAGCGTGTTTCTGGATCGAATTGAACACCTGCGCCCCCTACGGGTGATGGCGATGTTTCTATTTGGCGCCGCTGCTGCCCGCCTGAACCTGGCGGAGCGCAATTCGGGCCATGTCCGGCTATTGATTGTGGTGGCACTGGTTGGCCTGGTGGTCGGCACCGCCCTGGCCATGGCCGAGGTCAAACTGGGTGAAGAGAGCCTGGCCCACAGGGTTGTAAGTTTGCTGGGCGGTGTAGGCGCTCCACCGTTGCTTGCCATGGGCTATGGTGCCGTTCTGCTGCTTTGGTGGCGGGGCAGGGGACGCTTGACCGGGGCGGTTCGCTCGGCCCTTGCGCCAACCGGTCGTATGGCACTCACCAACTACATTCTGCAGTCCGCCGTCTGCATCTGCGTGTTCTATGGCATGTGGGGCGACCGCTTCGCCTCACTCTCGCTCGCAGCGCTGATGCTGTATTCAACGGTATTTTTCATGGCCCAGATGATCTTCAGCGCTGTCTGGCTGCGGCTGTTCACCCAAGGGCCCCTGGAATGGCTCTGGCGCTGGCAGATGAAGCGCAAGCGGCCGAGGTTGCTCCGGACATCAACAGTGACATGAAAAACGAAAATACGATTCTGTGATATTTGCGGTCAATCATTCTTTATCTCTTCAATACATTGGTAGAGCCCGGCAAGGGTTCCCCAGGGCAGTTCAGACTCTTTATCGTTTTTTCCTTCAGCCAGATCGTCTCACCCTGATATGGATGTTTTCTCCAGTCTTCTGTCACCTCAATACAAAAGCCGGGCAAATCAGGCAGGCGCTTGATAAAGGTTTTTGGATAACCTTCGGGCTTTTCACCAATGATGGCAGAATCCGAGTTCTTCAGATCGACGGCTGATTGTTGCGATGCACAACCAATAAGGCCTATGACCAAAAGTATGGTGAAAATGCACTTCATAGCGTGGACCCAT
This sequence comes from Marinobacter salarius, assembly GCF_032922745.1. Lineage (NCBI taxonomy): Bacteria > Pseudomonadati > Pseudomonadota > Gammaproteobacteria > Pseudomonadales > Marinobacteraceae > Marinobacter > Marinobacter salarius. Next base: position 3,432,432 of record NZ_CP136693.1, on the reverse strand, counting down.
CCAGATCTTTCACATAAACATGAGTCGTCTTTGTATGCTCGAAACCGATAGACGGGTAAAACCCATGGGACTCCGAACGACTCACATTGGATCGTACCACAACCCGTGACAGCCCTTTGGCGCGGGACCAGTCTTCAACAGCCTGAACGAGCAAGCGCCCAACACCCGCCCGTCGAACATTGGCGCTCACAACCAGCCCAGTGATCTCAGAGGTAAACAGCTCACGGATAGAAATACGCCTCTCGGCGACCGCCCACCCAACCACTGCGGTATCTGAAATAGCCACCCATATCTGATGGCTCGGGGATTCCAACAACGCCTCTAGCCATGCCCCAGTCTGAGATTCGTTGGAGGAATACCCCCATTCCAGAACAAGGTGGTGTATGCCCGAGAGGTGTTCAGCTGTTCCTTGCTGGATCGAGATATCCATATTCATTCAAAAGACCTGCTACCAGAGTTCATCGTTACCTCCCAACCCGTAGGTAAAAAGGACCGGATGAGGTTGTTTGTGGTGCTATACCTGCGTTTCATCTGGAATCAGTGCTAACAGGTCGGTAACGCCAACATCCACACCCATCTGCGACAGCAACGTTGAAACTTGCCCGCGGTGGTGGGTTTGATGGTTGAAGAAATGAAGAACCAGGATTGAATACCGCTTACTGGCAGGAATACCTTTCATGTTGTGGTAGGTGAGAACAAAATCCAGGTCCTCTTCTGAAAGCAGGGATGTCCATTCGATTATCTGGCGATCCAGCCAGATCCGGTGTTCCTTCAAGCCGTCCAGATCGTCAAAGAGGATCTGATCCAGGCTCTTAGGGTTTTCAAGATCAACGACAGCCTGAAATGAGTCCAGGGAGGATGGGTGGGTCACGAAACGTTTGAACCATAGGGTGTCAGCCACAACGATGTGATTGAGCGTACCCAGAATGGAGCCGAAGAAGGCCCCACGGTCCTTGGTTAGCTCCGAGGCGGAGAGGCGACCGGCCGCTTCATAAACCTTTGCGTTCATCCACTGATTGTAAGCGGCCAACAATTGGAAATGTTCTTTCAAACTCATCGGGGCTTCTCTCTGGTGGAGGGCGTCACTTCAAGTACACTGCTCTCATTTTACGCACGCACACCGAGCCTCACAGCGAAAGAAAGCGCTCGAGGCGTACCCGCTCGTCCTGCAACGCTGGATTGAACGCGGTGTCGTCTGGGGCATGTCCGCACACGTACCCTGGCTCTAGCTCCAATTGCCCATTACGTACGGCGGCATTAGCCCAGCCTATGACATGACCGCGCCACAGCATAGGCAGTGCATAGTAACCACGCACCCGTTTTGGTGCCGGAGTGTAGGCCTCGAAACGGTAGGCCCAGCCCCAGAAACGCTCAAAGCGATCGCGGTCCCAAACTAGGGGATCGAAGGGCGCCAGTAGGCGCAGGCGGTCATCCAGCACATTGTCACTCGCAAAGCGGCGACTGCCAGGATTCTCGCCGATGGGCCAAAACCAGCGACAGCCATCGACTGTCGCCTGGGGCAGGCGAGCCTTTGCACGCGCGAGTGCTTCACGACGACGCTCGCGCCACTGCGGGACCGCTGAAGAGCTCACGCTCGTTACCAGGCGGCTGAGCGTAGCCGCAGGCAGCGGGGCATACTTTGCGACTGCCACGTCGACCAAAGCGTCCAGTGTGGTATCCGGGTTCACCGCGTCGTGCCCATCAGCGAGCGGCGGCGCGTACAGGCGTACCCCAGCTTCGCGCTTTGCCACACGCAGCAGCCCACGATAATGCATGCCGTCCAAGAGCTGCGTACTGGCACGGCTATTACCGCCGAACCAATTCTTGGTGGTGCCATGCTCGAAGGCTGAGTCCACCTCGCGCGGGTGAACGACACCACGGCTTTGCACAAATTCCTGCACCGCCTGCGCCTGTTCCCAGCGTGAGCGTGGCCACTCGGTTCGCGCCGTGCGCGGGTGCATAAGGCGCTGAGTGGTGCGGGGCAGAACCCCGTAGTTGATAAAGAAATCTTCCTCGATCGCCAGGCGCGGGTAGCGAGCCTCCAGGTCACCCGCCTGGTAGTCGATAACACGATGGCGGAGCGTCAAATCCTGCGCCCGTGCCGGCGCTCGTATTGGGTCGAGCTGGACAAAACCCAGTTTATTAATCGCACGTGACAAAGTGGTCGGCTTGAAGAGACTGCGCGAGATGGCGTAGCGGCGCAAATGATCCATGGTGAGGGTAGCGGTCATAGTAATCAGCTGCCTTACTTGTCCGGCTGAATCGAGATGTGTCGGTCCGGCGGCGGCAGTTTGGGTAGCATGGCTTCCGCATCAACCGTGTGGGTAGCGAAAAAGGCTTCCGCCGCTTCAATCAGAGCCGCCTCGGTTTTGAGGATACCAAGATAGACCGGCCATTCCGCGTCGATCAGTTCCGTGCTGTAAAAATCCGGATCGACTTCCACCAACTTTGCCAGAAACCGGAACTCCATTTCGTTCATGACGGCGTAATCGCAGCGTTTGTTCAGAAACATGCCCAGCATCTGTTGGGCATTATAAGAGTCATGGCGGGCCAGGTTGGTACCAATCCGCCGCTCAAGTTGATCACTGTAGACAAACCATTTGCGCAGACAGATGCTGCCGTCAAGATCATCGAAGGAGGCCGGTTGTCGGCCAGGTTGTGCGAACAGACGATCACGCCAGGTTAACACCGGTCCGACGACGTGCATCCGGCTTGGTAGCGGCATCCACAACGGGTTGGCAAAAACCGCGTTGGCTTGTCCTTTTTCCAGGGCCCAGGCCTGGCGCTTGCGCGGCATCGGGCGAAAACTGGCTGTAATACCGGACTCCAGGCTGAACTCATTGATCACCTCAACCAGAATGCCCTTGTTAAGGGTGTCACCGTAATAAAACGGCAGAAAACCCTCGTCCGACCCCATAATCTCGAGCGTTTGGGAAGAAACTGGAAGGCACCAGAATGCCAGGATGATCAGCAAGCCTACTCTCATGAAAACTCCTCTTATGCTCCGATCCTAGGCTAGGAGCGCCTACTGTACCGGGGTAAGTCCATGGTCGATTACGTAGGTTGTCATTTCTTGTTTGCCTTGGTTCTCGCTGCTGGTTTCCTGGCCCGGAGCGCCGCATTGAATGCCAGCTCTGCCCATTCTTTTGCCTCTTCAGAATCCTCGAAAATGCTCTCCGGTACCATGTAGTAAGACATCTTAATCTTAGCGCCATTTTTCTCGTATTCGAACGGCTCCAAATCCAGTTCTGTAAACCGCCCCATCGATTCCCCATCGACCTTCAGATACAGAACATCATCTGCAACAAGGCCAAACATTAGGCCATCGTGGTACACACCATAGCCACCGAACATACGCCGAACGGAAACCGGGCCGAATTGGAAAAATACATCGTTGAGGTTTTCGACGAATTCGCTCATCTAATCTTGTGTCCTGAAGCTGGGTTGCAGTGGTTCAATGCCTCCCGAATGAAATCTGCTTTAGCCGCAGTATAGGCCTCTCTGTCCAACCGGAATTCCGCCGCCCACAACTGCTTATTCTTCTCATACCGTTGTGCCAGTTCGGTATTGGCACGAAGTATGTTGCGAAATGCCAGCCGTCGCTCCCATTCCGGACTACCGACCACCATGAGGTGCAGGTGATGTGTCCTGCGCCCCTCGGACCATCGCATCAGCCAACGCCGATCAACTAACGAGGCATTGAATTCCATTGAGGTTGCATATTTCGCCTGGCACAACGGTTCCATTAATTCGTCGGCCCCTGACATGGAGTCTACTCCCGCCAGGATATCGATGATCGGCTTGGCCGAAAGGCCCGGTACTGCGGTGCTGCCGATATGCTCGATCGCCAGAAAGTCGCCTGGAAACAAATGAAGGAGCCGGTCCCGCTCACCCTGGAACATTGCTGGCCAGTTGGGGTTGTAGGGGAAGAGCTCAACGTCTTCGTGAATCGCTCTGTTTAGGGACTCCGTTTCATCCATTACTTGCTCCCGGCTTTCTGTACACACGGACTCTAACGCAAATCTAAGGAAATCTCCCAAGGCAGGGCTTTTAAGCAGGGAGTGAGGGCTCTGTTGGTCTTCCCTGAGCATTGTAGATGCTTTTGGGGCGAATATGACTAAGATAGCGGGCGAGGGGGAAGTCTGTAAAAACGTATCTCACCGTGTATTTGCAGGTGGCAATTGGAAAGAACACAACTCTCTAGACTCGAGAATCCCGCTAGATTCTTCTAATGTTTACATCAAATGTAGGAAGATAATCGCGTGATGGGCGATAGGGAAGTTGGCCAAGGAGAGGGGCATGAACGGAATAAAAGCCGTATTGCTGGGTTCAGGTGGTCGGCAATGAATGCAGTAAATCTACACAAAGCGTTGTATCCGGCAGCGCTGCTGCTAATAGTGGCTGTGCAGGCCTGGATCTTCTATGTTTTCAGCCGATTCATTATTGCTGGGGAAGGTGTTGGAGTCTACGCAGTGTTTTTGTATCTGACCGCTCTGGTTGTCAGTGCATTGTTATGGGCTGGGTCATATTACTGCCAGCGGGGCAGGGCAAAGGCTGTGGTGTTTTGGAGCATCGCCTTAGCAATGATGCCGATAATATTGATTCAGCCAGTGTGGTGGTCTGCGCCGGCGATTGGCAATTAGATTTACGGTCTAGCCAACGGGGTAGTGGGCAGCGTATAAAAATATACTGCCCCTGCTGCGTGCACCGCAAAGTCGTACTCATCTGACTATCAGGGGGCGGGCATGCTTCCCTCATCGATCAATTCCTCGGTTTGCAATCGATAGCCGCTTGGGTTTCCTTCGACTACTTCGGCCTGGACGTTTTCGATTAGAGGCGTGCTGAAATCGTGGCTTCGGTCATTGTCGCAGGTGGAGCAGAATGCTTCCCACCAGGCCAGCGCCTCACCCTTTCCGGAGAATCCAACGATCAGCGTATGACTGTAGTCGTCAAGCGGGTAGTCCTGGTACCACTGGCGTAACTTCTCGTCGAGGTCATCGGGGAGTGAGAAGGTAACTTCATGGAACATCTGGGTGCGGTAGGAGAACCAACGGGCATGAACGATGCTGGGTGCGCTTTTAGGGCTTATCATCGCCACGCCTCCCTGAGGCGGGCGTTGGTCAAAGCCATGCTCAATGCCCCCTGCAGGCACGCTCCAGTATTGATCAAAAGTGATGTCTTCAATCCAGACCGGCCACCCTTCGGGCCCACCCGCAACGGATACGGCAAAGTCGTACTCGCGAGGTTCCGAAGAGCAGGCTGTTACCAAGAACAGCAGCAGTATTGAAAAGGCGGCCCTTACAGTGGTGTTATTGCGCACGCGCAACTCCTTCCTTGACCGGAGTTATGGCTTGAGCTGGCCTGTTGTAAAACACCGTCCGCTTACCGGAGGGTTCCGGGCCCAGCCCAAGCTCGTAGATGCTATGGGAGGTATGGATGTATCCTCCCAGATAATCCCTTGCCACCGCCAGCGATCCCTCGTTTGCTTGCCAAGTGGCCAGAGCATCCCGCAAGTCCTGGGGGATTTGGTAGTCCTTGTCATTCGTGTTCATTTGCCTGAACGGCACGTCGCTCTGTTTTGCGAGATCGTACATTCTGTGCAGGTGATGGATCGCCAGTTCCTTGCGAGTGCGTCGGCGCTCCTGTACATGGATATCGCCGTTCGGTTGAGGAACCGCCACCACGGTCCGGCCTGGCCGCGCGTACTGCGCTTCAAGTTGCGGAAGGGCTGTGCGTTGGGTGTGGCCTCCGTCGGCGAGGCCGGAGTGGATGCCCAGAACAATCTTCTCAATGTTCTCGAAGCCTTGGTCCGGATTCTCGTAACCGCCCCCCACATCGGAGTGAGCTCCGGGCACGGCGATTTCCGTAAAGTGTGATGGGCCATTGCCGTTGGCATCCATAATACTGCTCAAAGGGAAGTTCTTGCGGATCTCATGGTAGGCGGTAAGTTGCACCACTCTATTGGCACTGCCTGAAGATAGGTTAAGGTTGAAGTCCAGATTGACGTCGTTTCCCGGCATGTAGAAACTACCCACGGTGTCAAACAGGCCCACGAAATTTACCCGCACCTTCAAACCAGATGGGAAAGCGGGCACCGGCTTGAACCCCAGCATCGGAGCAGACAGCGAGGCACCATTGAATTGGGGAAGCTGGACAGTTTCCGGCTGCTCGCCGATTAGATTGACAAAATGCCGGGCCAGGGCCGCGCCACGGCTGAAGCCAAAGACATCGAAGATCACTTCGTCGTAGTCCCCAACATTGATCTCATCTCGCATCCTTGTAATCGCAAATTCTATCCTGTCATGTCCGCCCTCAGGACCTATGCCCAAGCCCAGCCCCATCAGGTCCTCCGGAGCCTCAAAGCCATCAGGAGTGCGCTTACCGTCGATGGTGCCAGGGCCACGAACATAGATTCGCCGCACATTGGCCCTCTCCCGATATAAGTCATGCAGCTTTGTCACATTTGTCACATCGCGATTCGTCAGGATCTGGTCATTGCCCCTGTGGTTGCCGGTGCCATCGAAGAACACGCCCAGGCGCAGGGTCTTGCTGGACTCGTCAATAGCCTTGATGGCTAGAGAGGAGTTTGCGCCTGAAGCCCCACCTCCGCCGCTGTAGCTGGATGTGCCACTGCGCAGTTGCGTTCCCGAAGGGGCCGGTGAGCCCGTGTTGCGGTTTCGAGTTGAAATGGATTCTGCGCTTACACGGCTAGGGTGAGGATTCGTCCGTGAAAGACCAGAGAAAGATACCGGTGTATGGGTATCGCCAACCACCGCGCTACTACTGCCAATGGTAACCCCACCACACGAAATCGCACCACCGGTAGTGGCCACTGGTAAGCCATTAATGAAAACCGTGCTTGAACCGGAAGCAATGGTGCGTGGGTGGGGTGGATGTTTGGGCTTGGAATGGGGGGTGAGTTGGTCACTTACCCGGGCAACTGGCTTGCCGTCGATTAGTACATTGGGGGAACCGCTGATTACCGGGGTGGGTGGGAAACCTTGGTGATCCGTACCGAGGTCTCCGACCAGGACGACTTTCTTGCCGCTCATTGATCGCTCCTTGTTCATCCATGAAGATCTTGGGAAATCTTTAAGAATTCCCGAGGTATCCTAACCTCAGCCAAATCGGAGTCTAGCAAGGCGCGATTGGGTGTCAAGGAACACGAGTTCTAGACTCCTTCAGAAAGGCCGCTGCCGTAGGGACCGGCCGTGGACTGGGCTTGTCCTCATGCCTCTGTCTTGCTCGGTTTGTTTGGCCCTACGAAATCCAACATAAAAAAACATGTGCCATCTCCCTCAATAGGGAATAAAGGTACGGTAGCCGTAGCGAAGAGCACATAGCAATTGCCGCAACAGGAGGATCTCACTATCGAGTAGCTGTGTAGATCATTACCTTCTCTTTGCTCCATCTTTGATTGCTCTTCAGTTCTTGCCTAACAGAACTGCAACCGCATCAAGCTTATCTTTGGTAGAAAATGAAAGTAGCGCCTCAATCTCTGACGCCTCTCTCTTAGGGATCGGATATGCCTTCGGGCCAGTCCCAGTCACAAGCCAGTCGATATTTATCCTTCTTCCTTCAGGCGTTTTTAGTCGAGAGAGGGCGACTAGCTTCGTCATATCAGGCAAACATCTCCCGGCGTTGATGGAGTATATGGTTGATGGCGTTGTATAACCAAGCTTCTGATACGCGCTAGACGGCGTTAACCCTAGGAATTCCAAGGACTCCTTGAATCTCCGGCATAGCTCTTTTTGATCTGGGTACGGGCGTTTGTGTTTGCTCATTATGTTGATAATATCAATTATAAAGTGATATTATCAACATATCGAAGGAGGAAAACAACTATGAAAACGGCTACAACCGAGAAAGGAATTCGTTTCATTGATTTGTTCGCGGGACTAGGTGGCTTTCATGTGGGGGTTTCGCAGCTCGGGCATCGGTGCGTTTTCGCTTCCGAATTAGATGAAGGGTTGCGTGATATATACGCCAAGAACTTTTGCCTCGCACCTGAGGGGGACATCAGGCGTATTGATGAGAGGCTAGTACCAGACCATGAATTGATCTGCGCTGGATTTCCATGCCAACCGTTTTCTAGAGCGGGGAAGAAAAAGGGCGCAAAATGCCCTTCTTCAGGACGGCTGGTTGACGAGATATTCCGAATCGCCGAAGCTAAACAGCCAAAGTACATAATGCTTGAAAACGTCCCGGATGTTATTTCCATTGAGGAGGGTAAGTTCTGGGAATACTTGGTCGGGGGGTTGGCGAGAATGGGGTACGAAGTTGACTACAAAGTATATACTCCCAGGGAGTTCGGGATCCCTCAAAAAAGAAAGAGAATTTTCATTGTTGCATGCAAGAGTGGTTTGCAGCATTTCAAATGGCCTGCGCCCGAAATGGGAGAAAGAAGCCTTAGGTCAATAGCCCTCAAATCCAATGATCAGCATAACGCTATAAGCAAGGAAAAGGAGTTTGCGCTGAGTTGTTGGCAGGATTTTATATCTCAAACGTCTGAATTTACTTCTCTTCCTATCCTTGCGTCCGAGTTCGGTGCGACATACCCTTACAACAAAAAAATCAAAACCGTCAAAGAGATGAGCGCATATAAGGGCGCTTTCGGTGTCTCTTTACAGGATTGCAAAACTTGGGCTTCAGTCCAAGAGAAACTTCCAAAGCATTCACGAAATGAAAATGGGAAAGCCTCACCGAGAGTTGCTGAAGCAATACAATACTCTAGAGAAATTTACAACAGGCATAGCGTTTTCTTAGAATTATGGAAAAATGACCTTAAGGGGTTTCCTTCAAGCTGGACCAAATTTGAATGGCAGGGGGATAGAGAGCAAGCGAATATTTGGAAGCACATAATTCAATTTAGGGCATCAGGTATAAGGATTATAAAGCCAGACTGCGCCCCATCTTTGATTGCCATGTCTACAACCCAAACTCCAATCTTAGGTGAAGAAAGAAGATACATGAGCATTAAAGAGGCGGCAGCATTGCAGTCATTGGATATGCTTGATTTTTTTCCTGACAACAATAGCAAGGCTTTTAAGGCTCTTGGGAATGCAGTTAACGCCCTAATAGTCAAAGAAATCGCAAAAGAACTAATACACTAGAAGGATCTGGAATGTTTAAAGTAAATGTTTCACCCGATATGAATATGTATAGCTTGCTGATAAGTCAAGGATATGATCCAACTTATGCGCTCTGTGAGTTTTTGGACAATTCAATACACGCCTTCCAAGAATACTCAGATCTTGATGTTCTTGAGATTGACATTGATTTCTTTTCCTCCAGCTATCATATTAAAAGTAAACGTAACTCTATCGTTATTACCGATAGAGGGCCAGGAATAAAAAAAGAGGTTTTAAAAAAAGCTCTTCAGCCGGCAAACAAACCTTCAAAATCTGGTCTCAGTGAATTCGGCATTGGGATGAAGTCAGCTGCAGTTTGGTTTTCCAATGAGTGGGTTCTGACCACTTACCCCAAATGCGAAGGGATAAGATTAAGTGCTGACTTTAACCTTGAAAAGCTGCTTTCTGAGGGTAGGTCAGTGCTCGAAGTGACTGAAAAATCAAGTGACTCATCAAACCATGGAACGATAATCGAGCTAAAAGGCCTGCGAAATAGAATCAATGAAGATAAGTATGAGGCTATTTGTCGAGGAATTGGTGATATATATCAAAAATTCATAAGTAGAGACGAAAATACAGTTAATATAAACTCTTCATTCGACGGAAAAAAGACTACAATTAAAAGAAAATATAAGGGTTTTGAAACCCTAAAGGCTCCAGCCTTTGTAAAGCGAAAAAATCAGATTTTTACAACCGGCGATGAGAAAGAGTGGACAGTTGATGTAAACACCGAATTTCAAGGGAAGCCAGTGAAAGGTTTTATCCACCTAATGAATTCTGGGGGATACAAAAAGAATCCTGGGCTAGTCTTGTTCAGACATAACAGGGTGATAGTGGGAACGACAGAGAAGCATTATAAGCCGGATGGTCTATACGGCACTTCAAATAAAGCTGCCGGAATGAGGCTTCAAGGGGAATTGCACCTTGATGAGCATCCAGTTAGCTATACGAAAGACAGGTTTTCTTTTGATGATGAAGATTTCGGCGAGCACCTAGCAAAAGATGTAAGTGGCCTAAAGGATTTGCTAAATCAGGCTGAAAACTATCGTGCAAAAGGCGCTCCGTCACTTGAGAAGGTAGGTGTTGGTATACCTGACCAGAAAGAAAATCACGAGAAGAATTCTGAAACTGACCAGCCTGAACCTTCCGAAGAGTCTACGGATTCATCCACTCAAGAAGATGATAAAAGCCAAGGTGGTAATGACGAGAATCAATACTCTACGAAACCCGAGAACGAAGATGATGGGTTTGCCATCGACAAGTCGGAAACTAAGATACCATTTTCAGAAAAAATTGAATCTGCACTAAAGAAAAGTAAAGCTAAAAAGCCGTACCGCCTCTATAGATCATTGTGCGTCATTTCTTTGGTAAATCACCCAATTCTTATGTACGTTGGAGCTTGGTCGTTTTTTGAAATTCTTGCGAGGAAATGCGGAAATAGCGGTGATGACTTTACAGCGTTTTTTTCTCAACAGGCTCAACGTTGGGGGTTTTCAAAAGAAGATAAGAAAACATTTAATGTCCGATTGAAACACGTATCTGAAAATGGAAACATTGTAAAGCATCATCACGACAGTATGCAGGTTTCAGCGATTCAGCTTGCCAATGATTTTGAGGTGTTGGAACCGTTAATTGTTGCGGCATTGGAGCATATAGGGAAATCAGATTAATGAGATAGATGAAGTTAGCCTTAAATTTGTGGTGGGCCTAACAGAAGTGCCCAAGTCACAAAGATAATAAAGGATATGTCGTGAAGGTAAGTGGCCCATTAATTGGGTGCCAAACTGTCTGGACTTTAATTTAAGATAGCATTTTGAATGCTGAACGATAGTAGATAATGGGTGCTTTAAAATTCTTGCGCCTGTACATGCGGTGTATTAATGAAGCGGTCGCATTTCCGCAATCATAAAACGCTCCAATGATTCCGGAGACCCCATAAACAAAAAAGGCCCGAAGCTTTCACACTCCAGGCCTTCTCATCACTCACCGCAGCCAATTACCTCAACCGCACTTACTATCGCCACAAGACAGGCAAGTCGCACACCCATCCATCACGATCACCGCCTTGGTGCTGCACTTGCCGCACATGGTGGCGTTGGGTGGGTAGTCGCCGGCTTTGTCGTCGTTCGTAGCCGTAGTGTGGCTGGCTTCGAATTCGGCGCGTTTTTCGGCGAGGATGCGTTTGGTGACTTCGCTCATTTCCTCGCTTTCAATCAGGCCGATGGCCTTGAGGTGCTTCTCGATCACGGCGCCGATTTCGGCGACGAGAGAGGGCATGAACACGCCGCCTTTCTTGAAGTAGCCACCGTTGGGGTCGTACACGCTGCGCAGCTCTTCCACCAGGAAGGTCACGTCGCCGCCTTTGCGGAACACGGCGGAGACAACGCGGGTGAGGGCGATTACCCACTGGAAGTGTTCCATCGACTTGGAGTTGATGAACACTTCGTACGGCTGCCGGCTTTCGTGGTCGGTGCCTTCGTTGAGCAGGATGTCATTAATGGTGATGTACATCGCGTGCTCGGCCACCGGCGGCTTGATCTTGTAGGTGGTGCCCAGCAGGAAGTCCGGCCGTTCGATGTATTCGTTCATCTCAACCGGTTTGTTTTCCGGCTGCGCGGCTGGCTGTGCTGCTTCGGGGTCGGCTTTCTTTACGCGGTAGCCGACGATTTTGTTGCTGATTTTAACGGTCATGTTCGTTGTCCTGTGTCGGTTCCCGGGATCAGTATTTGCCGTAGGTGCCTTCTTTAAGCGCATCAAACAGGTTGGCGGCGTTATGGAGCTCGCCGTCGTACTCCACCTGTTCGTTGCCCTTGAGGGTCACCTTGCTGCCGTCGTCCAGGGTGAATTCGTACAGTGTGTTTTCCAGGTCTTTCTCCTGAACCAGCACGCCCTGGAAGGCTTCCGGGTTAAAGCGGAAGGTGGTGCAACCCTTCAGGCCTTTGTCATAGGCGTACATGTAGATGTCTTTGAAGTCCGGATACGCGAAGTCCTGGGGCACGTTGGCGGTTTTGGAGATGGACGAGTCCACCCACAGTTGGGCCGCGGCCTGGATGTCCACGTGCTGCGCCGGCGTCACGTCTTCAGACGTGGTGAAGTAGTGGGGCAGGCGCTTGTCTTCTTCTTCGGAGAAGGGCATGGCACCGGGGTTAACCAGGTGGCGATAGGCCAGCAGTTCGAAGGAGAATACGTCGACTTTTTCCTTGGTCTTGCGCCCTTCGCGGATGATGTTGCGCGCGTAGTGGTGCGAGAAGCTCGGCTCGATGCCGTTACTGGCGTTGTTGGCCAATGACAGGCTGATGGTGCCGGTGGGCGCGATGGAGGTGTGGTGCGTGAAGCGGCCACCTTTCTCGGCCAGCTGCTCGATCAGCTCGGGCTCTACGCCGGCGATCTGCTGCATGTACTTGCTGTACTTGGCGTGCAGTACCTTGCCCTTGAGCTTGTCGCCCAGCTTGTAGCCGTCCTGGGACAGCTGCGGGCACTTGGTCAGCATCTTGGGGGTGACTTCAAACTCGTCATCCATGATCGGCGCCGGGCCTTTCTCTTCGGCCAGGGCCAGGGACTGGCGCCAGCCTTCCACGGCCATTTCACGTACGACTTCTTCGGTAAACTGCACGGATTCGGACGAGCCGTAAGGCATACGCAGCATGGCGAGGGTGGAGCCCAGGCCGAGAATGCCCATGCCGTGGCGGCGCTTGTAGGTAATTTCGTGGCGCTGCTCTTCCAGCGGCAGGCCGTTGATTTCCACTACGTTGTCCAGCATGCGGGTAAAGATGCCCACGACTTTGCGGTACTTCTCATAGTTGAAGCTGGCCTTGTCGGTGAACGGGTAGTCCACGAACATGGTCAGGTTCACAGAGCCCAGCAGGCAGCTGCCGTACGGGGGCAGGGGCTGTTCGCCACAGGGGTTGGTGGCGCGGATGTCTTCGCAGAACCAGTTGTTGTTCATCTGGTTGACCTTGTCGATCAGGATGAACCCTGGCTCGGCGTAGTCGTAGGTGCTGGTCATGATGGTGTCCCAGATGAACTGGGCTTTCAGGGTGCGGTAGATGCGGCACGCTACCTTGCCTTCGCCATTGACCACATAGCCTTTCTGGATCGGGAAGTCGCGGTACACGAACTGAGTGGTGTCGGACAGGTCCAGGCCTTCGTCTTCCACTTCTTTCTCGGTGACGGGGAACGACAGGTGCCAGTCGTCGCCGTTGCGCACGGCTTCGATGAAGTCTTCGGTGATCAGCAGCGACAGGTTGAACTGGCGCAGGCGGCCGTCTTCACGCTTGGCCTGGATGAAGTCGATGACGTCCGGGTGGTGTACGTCGAAGGTGGCCATCTGCGCGCCACGGCGGCCACCGGCAGAAGACACGGTGAAGCACATGCGGTCGAAGATATCCATGAACGACAGCGGGCCGGAGGTGGTGGCACCCGCACCGGCAACGTAGGCACCGCGGGGGCGCAGGGTGGAGAATTCATAACCAATACCACAACCGGCTTTGAGGGTGAGGCCGGCTTCGTGGTTTTTTTCCAGGATGTCGTTCATGGAGTCCTGAACGGAGCCAGACACGGTGCAGTTGATGGTGGACGTGGCTGGTTTGTGGGCTTCCGCACCGGCGTTGGAGGTAATGCGGCCAGCGGGGATGGCACCGTGGCGCAGGGCCCAGACGAATTCTTTCTTGTGCTTGGCGCGGTTGGCTTTGTTTTCCACTTCGGCAAGGGCAGTGGCAACACGCTCGTAGGTTGCTTCGATGTCCTTATCGACGGGTTCGCCGGTCTTGGTTTTCAGTTGGTACTTGCTGTTCCAGATGTCCAGCGAAGCTTCCTGCATCGGGATTGTCGTTACCACTGCCTGTGCTTTAGCGTTCATTGCCACCCTCGGATGTCCGGTATGTCTTTTGATGACCGCTGCAAACCGCAGCCGGCCATACCCCATGTGTCGTTAAGATGTCTCGGCCTGGAAGGCCGTTATTCTGCAGATCCGGTAAAACACTAGATCTGGTGTTCTTATTACCCGCTGCCAACCCCGGAAAGGGCACAGCAGCGGGTTTTCAGGAAAGATGGTCACCCGCGTGGTCCACTGGTGCGCCGCTTGTGGTTGGCTGGCCGTGTAAACCCTATATATGGGTGAATATGGAATGAGTATAACAGGATATAGTGGTCTGTGAATAAGAAGACAACTATAGATTGCGGCCCATTGCGAAAGAAAATCAATGGATGAATGCTTGAAAATCATGAAATGCCCGTAGAAACGCCGTCTTGAGGCGTTTTTCTTAAAACCACTAGATGTTGTGGTCAAAAACTGCGCAGCGAAAAATCTGAAAAAAGGTTCATAAAGTCAGTTAAATGTGACCGATGCACGTACCCGTTTTGTACCTGTCGCTAAAGTAGTGATGTGGAGTCGTAAGAGGTAGTGGCCCACAGGAAGTGAAAACTACTATAAAAGGAACATAATAATGAAAGGCCTGAAACGAACACTGCTTGCGCTGGGCGTCGCAGGGTTGCCTGCTGCCGCAATGGCAGACATTGTGATGCTGGAGGACAGCGCAATGGGAAACATTACCGGCCAGGCCGGTGTGTCCATTGAGCTGGAAACCAAGATCAATATGGACCGCTTTATCTATACCGATGAAGGGTCGCTGACGATCAGCGATATCAGCATCGGCGGTGCGGAACGGACAGACTTCTTTGGTTTCAATGGCCTGGGTGGGCCAGATTCCAATGATCTGCTGGACAACATCCGTATCGATATTGATGTGCTCGCCGACGGCGATGCGGCCATCAATATCCGCCCGCAATTCTTCAATGCTATTGATTTCCGTGTGACCTCCGGTGCGTGGGAATTGTGGGGGCAGGGCGGCCAGAACACGGCGCTGATGGACAACCTGTTCATTGAAGGTGTGTTGGGGCGTGGCTCTATTCACATTGATACAGACACCGACGTCATGCGGCTACGTTCTGCGTTTGCCATTGAGGTGATGGATTTCGATGTGCCGTTTGCGGCCGTGGGCATTCGTGGCCTTTCATTGACCGGTGCGGACTACGATCAGACCTTCCCGAGCGTGTTGGACCTGTTCGCGGAAGTGGACCTGTACATCTACAACGGCCAGCGTGCAGACGGTGGTTCCTCCCTGGCGATCGATATGCCCAGCTTTGCGGCGGACATCGGAATGCAGGAGGTGATTGTGGGGCAGGCCTCGATCGGCCAGATCTTTATTGATGACCTGGCGATCACCAATACCCAGATGCGGGTGTACGGTCACTAGTGACCAAGTCGTCTGCGGGGCATGCAAGGTGCCCCGCAGACGAGTCCTCCGGCGAACGTGATCAGCCCAGCAGCAGGCTGTCGTCGTCCACTTCCAGCCCGCGCTGCTTCTCGAACAATTCCAGCAGGTCTTTCACTTCCAGTCCTTCCCGGTCCTGGCCGGCGATATCGAATACCACCTGGCCCTGATGCAACATCACTGTACGGTCGCCCACTTCCAGCGCCTGTTTCATGCTGTGGGTGACCATCAGCGCGGTGAGCTTTTGCTCTTCGATGATCTGTGTGGTCAGGTCCAACACGAAGGATGCGGTTTTCGGGTCCAGCGCGGCGGTGTGTTCGTCCAGCAGCAGGATGGCGGAGGGTGTCAGGCTGGCCATCAACAGGCTGACAGCCTGGCGTTGGCCGCCGGAAAGCAGGCCCATCTTGTCGCCGAGGCGATTCTCCAGGCCCAGATTGAGCGAGGCCAGGCTGGTTTTGAACTGATCCAGATAGCGTGCTTTGACCGCCGCGCTCAACCCACGGCGTTGGCCGCGCTTGATGGCCAGGGCGAGGTTTTCCTCGATGGTCAGGCCTTCGCAGGTGCCCGCCAGAGGGTCCTGGAAAACGCGGGCAACACGGCCGGAGCGTTTGTGGGTGGGCAGCTTTGTCACGTCCTGGTTGTCGACAATGATGTTGCCGTTGTCCACCATGACCTCACCGGCGAGGGCGTTGAGGAAGGTGGATTTGCCGGCGCCGTTGCTGCCAATCACGGTGACGAATTCGCCCTGGTTGACGGTCAGGCTCATGCCTCGGAGGGCCGGGTTTTCAAGCGGCGTGCCCTTGCCAAAGGTCAGGGTCAGGTCGGTTGCTGTAATCATGCTTCCTCCTCAGGCCTTTTTGCGGGTCAACCGCGCGGCAACGGACGTGCGAACACCTGGCAGCACAATGGCCAGGGTGACCAGCACGGCGGTGATCAGGTTCAGGTCCTGGGCCTGTAGCCCCAGGAAGTCCGCATTCAACGCCAGGGCGATGGCCAGGCGGTAGACGATGGCGCCGATCACACAGGCAATCAGGGCTCGGAGAACACTGGACGGCGTAAGCACGGCTTCACCACCGATAAGGGAGGCCAGGCCAATGACAATCACGCCAACACCCATGGTCACGTCCGCAGCACCCTGGCTTTGCGCGAACAGGGCACCGGCGAGGCCTACCAAACCGTTAGAGACGGCAACCCCCAGCACAATCATGGCACCGGTGGCGATACCTTGTGCACGGGCCATTCGCGGGTTGGCGCCGGTGGCGCGCATGGCCAGCCCGGTTTCGGATTTCATGAACCGCCACAGCAGCAACAGGCTTACCATCACCACGATGATGAATAACAGTACCGGCACCTGATGGTAGGCCAGGCCAAGGTCGTACCAGGGTGTGAGGACGGTTTCCTCGGTGAGCAGGGCGATGTTGGGCCGGCCCATGATGCGCAGGTTCACCGAATACAGCGCGATCATGGTGAGGATGGACGCCAGCAAGTTGAGAATGTTGAGCTTGACGTTCAGCAGGGCGGTTACCGCCCCGGCGCCCATGCCAGCGATAACGGCAGCACCGGTGGCCAACCAGGGGTTAACGCCCTCAATAATGAGGACGGCTGCTACAGCCGCACCCAGGGGAAAGCTGCCATCCACGGTCAGGTCCGGGAAGTCGAGTACGCGAAACGACAGGTAGATACCGAAGGCGACCAGCCCGTAGATCAGGCCGGTTTCGATGGCGCCATAAAACGCAATGTTACTAAGCATGGGATAGGGTCACCGTAAATGAAAACGGGCAGCCCTTGTGAGGCTGCCCGCTAACAGTGGATTACTTGTCGCTGTTTACGACTTTTTTCGCGTCGCTGATCAGGTCGTCGGACAGGGTAATGCCCATGCGCTCTGCGGCAGCGGGGTTCACGAACAGTTCCAGGGTGTCCACGGATTCCACATTCATGTCACCGGGGTTGGCACCTTCCAGGATGCGGGCCACCATGGCGCCGGTCTGGCGGCCGTGGTCGTAGTAGTCGAAGCCAAGGGCAGCAACGGCGCCACGGCCGACGGTGGCGGTGTCAGCGGCGAAGACCGGAATGCTGGCACGCTCGCCCACGGAGATGACCGCTTCCACGGCGCTGATCACGGTGTTGTCGGTGGTCAGGTAGATGGCGTCTGCTTTGCCCACCAGGGAACGCGCAGCACCGAGCACTTCCGAGGTCTTGGTGGCGGCGGCTTTAACCAGTTCCATGTCACGGGCCTGCAGGCGCTCTTCAAGCAGCTCCACCAGAGCCACTGCGTTGGCTTCGCCGGGGTTGTAGACGGTGCCGATGCGTTTGGCGTCTGGCACCACCCGCTCGAGCAGGTCGAGGTGGCGTTCGATGGGCAGCATGTCGGTCACGCCGGTGATGTTGGCTCCCGGAGCCTTCAGGCTTTTCACCAGCTTGGCGCCGACTGGGTCGGTTACCGCTGAGAAGACGACTGGAGTCTGGCGAGCGGCGGCGGCCATGGTCTGGGCCGACGGCGTGGCGATGGCGACGATCACGTCCGGGCCTTCACCCACGAATTTGCGGGCAATCTGTGACGCGATGGCGGCGTTGCCCTGGGCGCTTTCGTGCATGATACGAACCTGTTCGCCGTCGTTATATCCCTGTGCTTCCAGTTCGTCCCTGATGCCCTGGTAGACAGCATCCAGTGCCGGATGCTCCACAATCTGGGTGATGGCGACTACTCGCTGCTCGTCGCTCTGTGCCATGGCGGGTGCAATGGCCGCCATTGCCAGTAGGGCGGTGCCGATCAGCGTACGCAGAATCTTGTTGGCCATAAACCGGTCTCCGGGTCTGTTCAGACTGTTTGGGCGCGCCGGGAGATCGAACGCGCGTTTTATAATGGGGCGGGAGTTTATCACAGGCTATTGGATTGATGGGTAAGGGAAGGTACCTTTTACAGGGATTCGCGCGGCAGTATGCCGGCCAAAAGTACATGTGAAGTGGAATAGTTTTAGTTCCGTCACGTTTTGACGGTGACGGCTGTGGTGAAATAGGCTACTAAAGTCTAATGCAGTGCAGCCCTTACATAATAAAAACACCGATAACTCAAAAATAACACAACGCAAGGAAGGTCCATGGACACTACTGACAAACTCCCCCTGGATATGGTTTATCACTGGGAACACGCCAAGGCGGATTCCCTGTACATGACTCAGCCCATTGGCGACGGCAAGGTTGTCGAATACACCTGGAAGCGTGCGGTGGATGAAGCCCGCCGGATGGCCTCGTACCTGAAATCCCTGAACCTGCCGGAGAAGAGCCGGGTCGGGATCATATCCAAAAACTGCGCGCAGTGGATCATGTCGGACTGGGCCATCTGGATGGCGGGCCACATCTCCGTGCCGCTTTACCCGACCCTGAATGCGGATACGGTGAACTACATCCTTAACCACAGCGAATGCGAGGTTCTGTTTGTCGGTAAGCTGGACGACTGGGATCAGATGAAGTCCGGCGTGCCGGAGTCCGTGCGTTGTATTTCCTACCCACTGAGCCCGCCCAACAATTTTGAAACCTGGGACGACCTTGTGGGCAAGTACCCGCCACTGGAAGAGAACACCCAGCGGGATGCGGATGAACTGGCCACCATTGTGTACACCTCTGGCAGCACCGGCCGGCCGAAGGGCGTTATGCTGAGCTTCCGTAATATGGCATTTGCGGCCGCCGGTGGCACCCAGGTGCTGGGCGTGGGTGCGGAAGAGCGCATGCTGTCCTACCTGCCGCTGGCGCACGTTTTTGAGCGCACGTTTGTGGAGCTGGGCTCGTTGTACTCCGGTTTCCAGCTGTTCTTTGCCGAGTCGCTGGATACTTTTGTCCAGGATCTGCAGCGGGCACAGCCGACGCTGTTCCTGTCAGTCCCCCGCCTGTGGGTGAAGTTCCAGCACGGCGTTCTTCAGAAGTTGCCCAAGGAGAAGCTGGAAAAGCTGCTGAAGGTTCCGCTGCTGAACAAGGTGATCAAGAAGAAGGTGCTCAAAGGGCTGGGCCTGAACAAGGTCAAACTGGCTGGCAGTGGCTCCGCACCTCTTTCCAACGATGTGCTGGACTGGTACCGCAACCTGGGGCTGGAACTGCTGGAAGGCTACGGCATGTCCGAGAACTTTGCCTATTCCCACATGAACAAGCCTGGCCGTTCCCGCACCGGCTACGTGGGTGAAGCACTGCCCGGCGTGGAAATGAAGATCAGCGACGAGGGCGAAGTGCTGGTGAAAAGCCCGGCCACCATGATGGGGTACTACAAGGACGAAGAGAAAACCCGCGAAACGTTCTCAGAGGACGGTTTCCTGAAAACCGGCGACAAAGGCGAAATCGACGAGATGGGACGCCTGAAGTTGACCGGCCGCATCAAGGAAATCTTCAAGACCAGCAAGGGTAAGTACATCGCCCCCGCACCGATTGAGAACCGCCTGATGTCTCATGAGGCCATCGAAATGGTGTGTGTTTCCGGGGCCAACCAGACGCAACCCCACGCGCTGGTGATGCTGGGCGAGGAGATTCGTCCGAAGATGGCTGATGAAGCATTCCGCAAGGACATCGAGGCCAGCTTCAAGCAGTTGATTACAGACGTGAACAAGACCGTGGACCCTCACGAGCAACTGGCGTTCATTACCGTGGTCAGCGATGAATGGTCCATCGAGAACAGCTTCCTGACCCCGACACTGAAGCTGAAGCGTAATGTGGTGGAGGATGCGTATCAGGAAAATGTGGACTCCTGGTACGCAAAACGTGAGCCGGTCATCTGGCAGTAGAGAAAACCGACGTAAGTCGCATAGGGAAAGCACTGAAACGGGCATAAACTGAAGACATATTCAGGAGGGAATATGACTCAGTTAGCCCGGTTTCAGAAACGCATTTATGACATGATTCCGCTCTCGGAAGCATTGGGTGTGGAGCTGGTTTCCTATGACGGCCATGCGTTGTTGGTCAGTGCTCCGCTGGCCCCCAACCACAACCACCAGGGGACTGGCTTCGGGGGGAGTGTCTACTCGGTTGCAGTGATTTCCGCCTGGGGGTTGGTTGAGCTGGTATTGACCGACCTGGGATTGGCCGGAAAGGTGGTGATCCAGGTAGGTGAAATTGAGCACATTGAACCGGTAGACACGAACTTCTTCGCCCTGTGCCGCCTCCCCGGCGGTGAAGTCCCTGACCGATTCCGAAAAAGCCTGGCCCGCCACGGCAAGGGCAGGCTTTCCCTGATTGCTGAAGTGTACTGCGGCGAACCCACCACGGAACCCGTCAGAGAACCCGTTGCGGTTTTTCAGGGCCGTTTTGTGGTTCAGGGCGCGCATTCTCGTTCGGTGATCTAAGCGGACTTCCCGGCTGCCGCTTGAAGGCGGCGAACGTCAGCTAATGGCCCGGGTGTCGGAAATGGACTTGCTCATGAGGATGATCGGAATGATGCCGGCCAGCACGATAATCAATGCCGGCAGGGCGCTGTGGGCGAGCTTCTCGTCCGAGGCAAACTGGTACACGTAGGTGGCCAGGGTTTCAAAATTAAAGGGCCGCAGGATTAACGTCGCCGGCAGCTCCTTCATACAGTCCACGAACACCACCAACGCCGCCGTAATCAAGGTGCCCCGCAACATGGGCAGGTGAACCTTCAGCAGTGTGTTGCCCGGTGTATGGCCCAGGGACCGGGAGGCCATGTCCATACTGGGTGTAATTTTCTGCAGGGCACTTTCCACACTGCCAGCGGAGACCGCCAGGAAGCGAACGGTATAGGCGAACACCAACGCAAAGGCGGTACCACTAAGCAGCAGCCCACTGCTGACCCCGAAGTTGTCCCTCAGGATGCCATCCACCCAATTGTCAAAACCGGCCAGCGGCACAATCACACCCACTGCGAGCACGGCCCCGGGCATGGCGTAGCCCAGGCTGGACAGCCGCATCATCACGCGCATGCCCCGGGTATCGTGCAGGCGGCGGCTGTAGGCGAGGGTGACGCCAATGATCAGCGTGGTCAGCGCGGCGGTTCCCGAGAGAAACAGGCTGTTGAGCGTGTTGCGGACGAAGTCCGGGTTCCAGCTTTCGTCGAAGTACTCCCAGGCATAGTGGCCAAGAGTGGCGGCCGGCAGCAGGAAACCGAAGATCACCGGAACGGCGCAGACGGCCACGCAAACCCACTGGCGCGGGCGTGAGAGGGTAAAGCGGCGGATTGGCTCGCGGTTGTCCCGCGCTGCGAATTGTTGCTGTTTGCGCCGGGAATAGCGCTCCAGGGTCACCAGGATAACGACGAAGGCCAGCATGGTGGTGGCAATCTGCGCGGCGCCTCCCAGGTTCCCCAGGTTCATCCAGGTGTCGAACAGCCCGGCGGTCAGGGTTTGTACCGCAAAGAAATCCACCGTACCGAAGTCGTTCAGGGTTTCCATCAGTACCAGCGACAGGCCAACCGCTACGGCAGGCCGGGCAATCGGCAGCACAACCCGGAAGAAGGTGCTGATGGCGGAATGCCCCAGGCTACGGCTGACCGCAAACAGGGAAGGGGATTGCTCCAGGAACGCGGCCCGTGCCAGCAGGTACACATAAGGGTAGAGCACCAGGCCGATCATCAGGGTGGCGCCTTCCAGGCTGCGGATCTCGGGGAACCAGTAGTCGGCGGCGTTGTGCCAGCCAAACCAGTCCCGCATGGCGGTCTGAACCGGCCCGGCGTAATCCAGAAGGCTGGTATAGACATAAGCAATGACATAGGCAGGCACCGCAAAGGGTAGCAGCATGGCCCATTCAAAAAACTTGCGACCGGGAAAGTCGCACATGGTGACCGCCCAGGCGCTGGCGAGGCCGATAACCAGCGTGATGAAAGCCACGCCGGCCATGAGTTGGAGTGTGGTAACCAGATAGCGGGGAAGCGTGGTGTCCAGCAGGTGAGGCCAGATATTCTCTTCCGGAAACAGCGCCAGGATAAGCACCGACAGTACCGGAAGCGCCACGATGGAGGTGGTCACTGCGGCGGTGATCAGCCAGCGTTTCGAGGTCCGTTTTGCCAGCAGGGGGTATCTCGCCCCGGTCTGTTCAATGGCCTCGGACATAGGTTTCCTTTGGGTGAATTGGGAATAGGGTGCGGATTGTACAAAAAAGCCGGGACCTGAGTCCCGGCTTTTTCAATACAAGGATGGTTTAGTTGTCGTAATCGACGCGATCAACCATCTTCACCGCTGCGCTGCGGTTCTCCGCGATTTCCTGGAGAGACAGGTCGTCCGGGTTAATCTCACCCCATTCGGCCACCATGCCGGAGGGCTTTACGTCGGGGTTGGCCGGGTATTCGGTGTTGGCCTCGGCGTAAATCTGCTGTGCCTTGGGCTCTGACAGGAACTCCATCAGGCGGATGGCGTTGTCACGGTTGGGCGCACTTTTGGTCAGGGCGATACCGCTGATGTTGATGTGAGTGCCACGGCCAGCTGCGTTGGGGAATACCAGACGTACGGACTCGGCGGCCTCGCGCTGGTTCTCGTCGTTCAGCATGTTGCCGTAGTAATAGCTGTTACCGATGGCAATGTCGCACTCGCCGGCATGGATGGCCTTGATCTGGTCACGATCACCGCCCTGGGGCTTGCGTGCCAGGTTGTCTTTCAGGCCTTCCAGCCACTCTTCAGTGGCTTCTTCGCCATGGTGGGCGATCATGGAGGAGAACAGGGCAATGTTGTAAGGGTGCTTGCCGCTGCGGGTACAGATGCGGTCATCCCATTTTTCATCCGCCAGTTGCTCGTAGGTCGTGATTTCGCCTTCTTCAACACGTTCCTTTGAGGCATAGATCAGCCGGCCGCGGGTGGTGAGGGCGAACCACTTGCCGTCAGGATGACGAAGGTTCTGCGGGACGTTGCTCTGCAGGGTTTCGTTTTCAATGCCTTCAACGAGGTCGCGCTCAACCAGCTCGTTGATGCGGGAGATATCCACCGTCATCACCAGGTCCGCGGGGCTGTTGCGTCCTTCACGCTCCAGTCGCTCTGCCAGGCCTTTCTTGGCGAAGACGACGTTGGTTTCGATACCAGTTTCTTCCTGGAATGCATTCAGCAGCGGTTCCAGCAGGTAAGCCTGGCGGTAGGAGTAGATGTTGACCTCGCCGTCAGCGCTGGCCTGCAGGGGCAGCGCGCAGGCTGCTGCGATGGCAGTCGCCGCAAGTTTCATTTTCATGGTAGGTATTCCTTTATGGTTTTGGGTAAGGGGTGATCTTTTTACGTGTAGTGAGACGTAATGGTAGTTAACAATGCCAACTATTCTTATTTGTGTTGCGCTGAGTGTCAATACACCGTTGCCAACTTATCGCGGAAATGGTGTTATGCTTCGGAAGACTATAAAAACTATGTAAAAAGTGGTGGGCATACAGACTATGGTTGGGAATGATCGAAGAGTGCACGGTCGCACAGCAATGAGTGCGAAGGTTCGGGTTACCCATGAAGAACTTGGTGAATTCGTGTTCTCAACCAGGGACATTTCCGATGGTGGCGTTTTTATTGTTGTCGACACCGAACCCTTCGCACCGTCGATCGGTGACAGTGTTCAGGTTCAGGTGCAGGGCCTTCCGGTGCCTGCTCCCGTGCTGGATATGGTGGTGGTACGTAAGACCAACGATGGTTTTGGTCTACAGTTTGCGGATCAATAGACGGTGCTCACCTGAATGATATTCAACAGATTTTTCTTCCTTGTGCGGCTTATCGTCGCCGTTCTGCCATTTGTCCTGAGTGGGTGCGCATCCTATTACACCCACTATGCGGTGTTTCCCGCTGAGAATTCGGCTGGCGAAGATCGCCAGGTAAAATTGACGTGGCAGACTGCCGAATACCCCGGCTGGTGGGTGGCGGATAACCGGTCCACACCCATTACCGTCGAAACCCAATGCAGCGCCCGTGAATGGCGTCTGGTGGATGACAGCCATGAAGACGCCGCCGACCAATCCTGCGGGGAGGGTATCCGGGCCTGCGGTAACGAAGGGCTGGACCGTGTTGCCCGCACGGGCGCGTCGGTAGCTGGCAAGCGCTGCATGACGATAAATGCGGACGATCCGGCGGCACGCGTCACCGATATTGGTTCGTCACTGGATCTGCTGGTGTCCTGTGAGCCGGCCAAGACCGTTCGGGGTAGTGGCGATGATGCCGACAACATCGACTATATCCGGGCTTCAACGGTGCCTTACACTATCTATAGCCGCAAATCCCCCCGTGGATCACTTCACGCCCGGCCGCCGGAACTGGATGATTCGGTTTGTGACGACGAATAGAAGGGCAGCGACCTGTCAGTAATGTGAATGGTGTCACGTTGCTACATTTTGTTTCCTGATGATAGTTTCGGTTACTCCCTGTCGCGTTCCGGTTACTTCACACTACATAAATGTAATGGACTCTTTCTGAGCGGGCGTCACAATAGTGATTATCGATTCGTGCACGTGTTAGAGGTGTCCCGTGGGAGTCCGTCAAAAGAAAATTGCTGTACACGATCTGGAGATTGGCATGTTTGTGTCCGATCTCGATCGCCCGTGGCATCAGACGCCTTTCCCCATCCAGGGCTTTCACATCCGCTCCCAGAACGACGTGCGTTCGCTGGTTACTCACTGCAAGTGGGTGATTATCGATGAGGCCGAGGTTCGCGAGGCCATCGATCAGAGCAAACCCGGAAAACGCATCTTCAGGCGCCCGAGCAAACGCTCAGGGCATGAGCGAGATTCGGTACAGTTGCCGCCTCTCAATATCAAGGAGCCGGTCAAGTACGACTCCGTAACGACCATGCGCAGAGAACTGAAGGTGTCCAAGAAGCTGATGATCGATGCGGAAGCGTCGCTGAATCAGGTTTTTGAGGCCATTCGTCAGCGTGAAACGCCAGACCTTCGGGGGGTGGCTGTCGTCACCCAGAAAATGGTTTCCAGCGTTGTTCGCAATCCCGACGCCATGCTGTGGCTCAGCCGCACCCGTCACCATGACAACTATACGTATCGGCACTCCCTGAATACGGCAGTATGGGCGCTGGTCTGTGGCCGTCAGTTGGGCCTGAATGAAGGCCTTCTGAATCACCTTGGGCTGGGCTGTCTGCTGTCTCAGGTTGGCAAGCTGGACCTTCCTGCCCGCATTCTTGCCAATGAGGGCAAGCTGGACTCCGAGGACTTCTCCGTTTACCGAACCTACGTGGAACGCGGTGTTGCGAAGCTTGCAGACAGCGGTTTATCCCGCGCGGTTCTCAGTGTTGTGCAGGGCCACCGCGAACGGCATAACGGATCCGGTTTCCCGGAAGGTGTCCGGGGCGATCGGATTCCACTGCTGGCCAAGGTGGCGGGGCTGTCGGAGTATTTCGAGACACTGATTGGCCCGCGGACTTCAGCGGAGCCCATGACGCCGGCCCGCGCGGTGACGCTGCTGTATGAAATGCGCAACATTGAATTCCAGGAGGACCTGGTGGAGCAGTTTATCCAGGCCATTGGCATTTACCCCACCGGCAGCCTGGTTGAGCTTAATGATGGCCAGCGCGGTATTGTGGTTTCCCATGCGCCGGAGCGTCGGTTGTGGCCGAAGGTTATGGTGATGACGGACTGCTATCACCGTCCGTTGAAGTCCGCCCGGATCGTGGACCTTGCAAAATACAACGAAGGGCGTGGCGCGCATGACACTCTGACAGTGGCCGAGTGTCTGCCCCATGGCACGGAAGGGTTGAACCCGGAGCACTACGACGTGACTGGTGCGGAATCCCGCTGGAACCTGTCACGCATTGTCGGCGCCTGATACGGCTCGGGTTATCGAGCAATTATTGAATAAGTACCCTGAGCTGTTTCTTCACCCATCGGTAGGTACCTTCGGGGCGGAAGTTCACCAACAGCTCGGATTCTCCTCCGGATTCACCCGCAACAAAATACTCCACAGACGCTGACTGCCAGTCGAAAGAGTGCACCACCACATCCTGATCGCGGGTGCTGATGGCTTCGATGGTATCCAGTTGCGGCTGATCGGCTATCTTGCGTACCCGCACGGTTTTAATAGCGGTGTCCGAAGCGGGGAATTCCGCCACATAATCGTCCAGGTAATAACGGTTGGCCAGTTGGGTGGTGATGGTGTCCAGTTCCCGCGTGAGATAACCCTCGGCGTCCTCGACATCCACATCCTCCAGGCTGCGAACGGCGTTGAGGATGCGATCGCGCTTGCTTTGCAGGTCCTCCCGATACTCGACGTCTTCGTCACGGTCCTCTTCTTCGTCCGGGCGAGGGTCCGCGTTGGCGATTTCCTCTTCGGTGGGTGGGTCTTCACAAAGCTCATCGTCGGCTGGGTAGAAGCAGATGCTTTGCAGCAACTGGTTGGCGGGAGACGGCGAGTTGCCGCCTTCGGCGAAGTCGCTTTCAGGAACATTGAAGTCGATCGGCGCGTCCAGGTCGGGTAGCGCGGCATTCAGTTGCGTAATAACCCGCTCCCGTATGTCGATGCCCTGGCCATTGGAGAGGTTCAGGCTCCAGTTGAGCGCCAGTAGAAACCGCGTCATGTTGATCAGGGTAACTTCATCCTGGATCAGTTGCTGTTCTGTCAGTCGGTGGTTCTGCAGTCCTTCGTCGGTGGTGCCTGGTATCTCCAGCGCAGTTCGCAGGTCCGGGAAGAATTCCAGAGGGGTGACAATGGACCGCGCGGGAATCCCATCCGCCAGTTGCAGGTTGCCGACGCGAAGGCTGATCCGTTCGCCGGGGTAGTAGTTGAAGCGTCCGTTGGCGTCAGTGGTGCCGTTGCGGCTGGCTGTGGAATAGGTAAGCCCGGTGATACCCGCCGGCATGAGCTGCCCCGTGCGTGAACCGTCATCTCCGCCGCTGCCGTCGCCACCGAAGCACCCGGCCAGTAGGACCGTTAATGCGAGCGGGCAAATCAGAGACGGTAATGCAGATGTGAAGTGAACGGATCTCATGGTGGCGCGTACATTCCCTGGCGTTCGGTCGGTGGTGCAAGACCTTTTGTAAGTTGTTGTAACCGGCATTATAAGGACGGCACTGGTGCCATATCGGGAAACCTGTCGCAGTTTGGGGTTTTAGTCGGTGTAGCGGGATTGCGCCGAACTACTTGAATTTCACTTTCCGGGCCTCCAGTTATAGCTTTTGTTTTTTCTATTCCACTATTGGGCGCGGCAGCAGCATTGTCGGTGGCCCCTGCAGCTCTGGATTCACTATGACCAACGCACTTGAAATCGAAGGTCTGGTCAAGACCTATGGCGACGGCTTCCAGGCCCTGAAAGGGATTGACCTGCATGTCGCCGAAGGTGACTTTTTTGCCTTGCTAGGACCCAACGGGGCGGGGAAGTCCACCACCCTTGGCATTGTTTGCTCACTGGTGAATAAAAGCGCGGGCAAGGTTCGCGTATTCGGATCTGACATCGACACCCATCTATCGGACGCCAAACTGAACCTGGGTGTTGTGCCCCAGGAGTTCAACTTTAACCAGTTTGAGAAGGTGTTCGACATTGTGACCACCCAGGCGGGCTATTACGGTATTCCTCTGAAGAAGGCATCGGAGTCCGCAGAAAAGTACCTGCGCCAGCTTGGGCTCTGGGATAAGCGCAATACGCCGGCCATGATGCTGTCGGGGGGCATGAAGCGGCGGCTGATGATTGCCCGGGCGCTGGTGCATGAACCCAAGCTGCTAATTCTGGATGAGCCCACGGCCGGGGTGGATATCGAGTTGCGCCGCTCCATGTGGACGTTCCTGGAAGAGATGAACCGACAGGGCACCACCATCATCCTGACCACCCACTACCTGGAGGAAGCGGAAGCCCTGTGCCGCAATATTGCCATCATCGACCACGGCAAGATCCTGCGTCACACCAGCAAGCGAGCGTTGTTGCAGCAGTTGAGCTCTGAAACCTTTGTGCTGGACACCGCCGAGCCGTTGACGGAAGCACCGGTGCTCGACGGTTTCTTCAGTCACATGGATGACGAGGGTGCCCTGGTGGTGGATGTGGAAAAGGGCCAGAGTCTGAACGGCATGTTCATCCAGCTGGAAGAGCAGGGCGTTCGCGTGGTCAGCATGCGCACCAAAGCCAACCGACTCGAAGAGCTGTTTATCCGCATGGTTGAGGACAACAACCCCCGTAACGCCACCCAGGGAGAAACCGCATGAGAACGGATGCGATGCTGACCGCGTATAAAACCATCGTCACCCGTGAAATCCGTCGCTTCATGCGGATATGGCCACAAACCCTGTTGCCACCGGCGGTCACCATGACGCTGTACTTTATTATTTTCGGCAACCTCATTGGCTCGCGCATCGGGGTGATGGGCGGCTTCGATTATATGGCGTTCATTGTTCCAGGGCTGATCATGATGTCGGTGATCACCAGTTCCTACGCCAACGTGGTGTCGTCGTTTTTCTCCATGAAGTTCCAGCGCAGCATTGAGGAGTTGCTGGTGTCACCTGTGCCCAACTGGGTGATCCTCGCCGGCTATGTAACAGGTGGTATGTCCCGGGGATTGGGCATTGGGTTGATCGTAACGCTGCTGTCACTGGGCTTTACGCAGTTGTCGATCCATCATCTGCCGATGGTGATCCTGACGGTGTTCCTGACATCGGCGCTGTTTTCGTTAGGTGGTTTCATCAATGCCATGCTGGCGACCAAGTTTGATGATATTTCCATTGTGCCGACCTTTGTTCTGACACCGCTGACATACCTGGGCGGGGTGTTCTACTCGATCGACATGCTGCCGGGGTTCTGGCAAGGGGTGTCGATGATCAACCCGATACTCTACATGGTGAATGCCTTCCGCTACGGTATTCTGGGCGTGTCGGATGTTAATCCCTACGTTGCCCTTGGTATGATTCTGCTGTTTATTGCCATTCTGTCTGCCATTTCCCTGCGCATGTTGGCGCGCGGTAAGGGCATACGTCACTGATGAAGGTTTCCCAGGATTGATCATGGCCCTTAATGATGCCCCGCTGGGCAAATCCAGCGACTACCCGGATGCCTACGATCCGCAATTGTTGTTTCCCGTGGCACGGGAGGAAAACCGTTGCCGCATCGGCCTGGAGGATGGCCGCTGGCCCTGGTTCGGGGAAGACTTGTGGCAGGCCTGGGAAATTTCCTGGTTGCGCACCGGGGGCGTGCCCGCAGTCGCCTGGGCGGAAATTCGGGTGCCTTCGGCGTCGCCATCCATTATTGAGTCCAAGTCCCTCAAGCTGTACCTGAATTCCCTGAACCAGACGGTGTTTTCCTCCGCCGATCAGGTTCGGGATGTGATTGCCCGTGACCTGTCGAGCGCAAGCGGTGCGGCGGTCAATGTAGACCTGCACAGTGTTGATCAGGGAGCGAGAGCGGTCGGTCGGCCGGAAGGCTTCGTGCTGATCGACGACGAGGATGTGGAATCCGTGGGCTACGACTACAACCCGGACAGCCTGCAGGCGACGGGTGATGTGGTGTCGGAGAAACTGTGTTCGCACCTGCTGAAAAGCAATTGCCCGGTCACCGGCCAACCGGACTGGGCAACGGTGCTGATCGATTACACCGGCCCGGCGATGGACCGGGCAGGGCTGCTGCAATACATCGTGAGTTTTCGCCAGAAGCAGGACTTTCATGAGCATTGTGTGGAAACGATGTTTACCGACCTGATGGCCCGTTGTCAGCCGCAGAAGCTGTCGGTTTGCGCCCGTTATACACGGAGGGGTGGTCTGGATATTAATCCATGGCGCAGCACCAACCCGGAGGAGGCAGTAGGGCCACGGTTGATCAGGCAGTAGGTGTAAAGGCGGGAACGGTCAGGAATCCTCTTCCTGACGCAGTCGCTCGGCGGCATCCTCGAGTGCAGACAGGATGGACTCCCGCTCCCGTTCGGTGATTTTTTCCGAATCCAGGTACATGGCAAAGCCATTGCGTTCGTGCTCAAGGAAACTGCGGTTGGGGCCCATGTCGCGGCGGAAATCCACCACTTCGTAGATGGAGACCGGGCGGCCGAAGCCTTTCACCGTGATCTCGCCCTTGTCGCGGCACATGATGCGGTCCTTGATCAGCGAGAAGGTTTCGTAGGAGATCAGGATTTCACCGGGTTCAGCCAGGGATTCCAGGCGGCTGGCCAGGTTCACTTCCTTGCCGATGATGGTGTAGTCCATACGGTTCTCGGCGCCGAAGTTGCCAACGGTGGTGTAGCCTGTGCTGATGCCCATGCGGATTTCCAGCGGTGTCTTGATACCCTGGCTGCGCCATTTCTGCCGCATGATTTTCATGTGTTTACGCATTTCCACCGCCATGGACACGCAGGCGAAGGCATCTTCTTTCTGGCCCCGGCTGGTGGGGTCACCGAAGAAAATCATGATGGAATCGCCAACGAACTTATCGATGGTGCCGCCGTATTTGAGGGCCACTTCCGACATTTCATTGAAGTAGTGGTTCAGCAGTTCCGTCAGTGCTTCCGGCTCCATCTCTTCGGACAGCTCTGTAAAACCCTTGATGTCGGAGAAGAAAACGGCCAGTTTCTTGCGTTGTGTTTCCAGCCGCACGTCCCTTTCGCCGGTAAAGATGGACTGCCACACCTGCGGTGACAGGTACTTGGAGAGTTTGTGGGACAGGGCAATGGATTGTTCCCGCTGATTCTGGATCTGGGTTTTTGCCATCATCAGCGCGCGGGCCTGCTGATGGGAATAGAACGCAGTCACACAGATATAGAGGCCGGTGGCACTGATCGCGATAATACTGGTGATCATCGGCGACTGCAGCGACTCGGCGGGGCCCACGATGGCAACGCCGATGGCGCCGCAGGCGGCCATGATCATGGTGCCTAGCAGCCACTGGCGGATGCCGCCCACAATCAGGCAACTGAACATCAACATCAGTACCACGGCCACGGAGGGTATGGCGATCAGGCCGATGCAGCCGACAAATCCGCCCCCGATGGCGCAGTCCAGCAGCAGCATTTTCTGGCGGATACGGGGTGAGTTGCGAAGGAACGTCCTGCGGGTGAGCTGATGGGCGATGTGTGGCCAGGTAAGGGCGCCGGCAAGCAACCACAGCATCCAAAGGCCGAAAATGTCCTGGAGTACACCGGAGACTATAATGCCGGCAGTCGCCGTATACGCCAGTATTCTGCCGTTGTAATCCGGCATGGGGGGAATGGCAATCGGATGGTTCTGCGCGTCAAGCACGGCGGCCTTGCTGGCACTGGTACTGGCGTTACGCAGGTCAATCGGTGCGCTCATCATTCAGAAACGGATCCGCCCGACGAGCATATCTCTGAACATCACCCAATCGCCCATCAAACTGTACAGTGGGTGTTTGAAGGTGGCGGGTCGGTTTTTCTCGAAGCCATAGTGGCCAACCCAGGCAAATCCGTAGCCGATGACGGGCAAGAGCAACAGATAGAGGAACTTGGCCGTTACAATGGCATAGAGTGTGACGAGGATGACCAGTAGGCTGCCGACGAAGTGAAGCCTGCGGCAGTTTACATCGCTATGTTCTTCAAGGTAGTACGGATAGAAGTCCGCGAAACTGCGGAATGTTTGCTGTTGGCTCATAGGGCGTCTACCGGCTCGCTTATCGTTTTTAAGGTAGATAGTACTGTCTGATAGTGGAAAGTACTTAGACTAAAGACTAACAGTAAACCATCTGTCCCACAATTCATACGGTCGTTTGGCCCGAACTGACGTATTGAAATCAACCAAAGCGAGGCGATATGACAGCAGTAATGGAAGCCCTGTTAAACCGATCTTCAGAGCCACGCCTGGAGGCGCCAGCACCGGACCCGGAAACGCTTGAAAATGCCTTTGCCTGCGCCGCGAGGGCACCGGACCATGCGCTGCTTCGGCCCTGGCGGTATCTGGTGATTGAGGGAGACAAGGCATTGAACGCCCTGGGCGAATTGTTTGCTGCCACCTGTGGCGACGACGCCTCGGAAAAGGAACGGGAAAAACACCGCAAGAAGGCATTGCGGGCGCCTATGGTGATCGTTGGCATTGCGTGCTATCAACCCCATCCCAAAGTGCCGGAGATCGAGCAGTCCATGTCGGCCGCGGTGGGGATGGGGTATTTGTTGCTGGCTCTGGAGTCCGCCGGGTTTGGAGGCATGTGGCGTACCGGTGCCATGGCGCACGATCCAGCTATCAAACGAGGCTTGGGGCTGCAGGACAATGAGATCATAACCGGGTTCCTGTATACCGGCAGTGTCAGTGCGAACAAGCCCAGCATACCCAGGCCTGACCCCAAAGAGTTTGTCCGGCGCTGGCCCCACTAGTTGCCGCCCCGTTGCCCCCGCCCCGGCGCGGGGGAAATCCCTTGCCGCTTTCCGCCCTCAATTTACGATTCGGATAAGCCGATACCTGCCTCAGCCCGCACACCGCAACACCTCCTGAAAACTGGCATTGCGATTGCTTTTACCTCTGCAAGAACGCACAAACGGCAAAACGACCAACGCCGTGTGCAGGAATCGGAGGCACTATGGCAATTTCCCTGGACAAAGCATTAGGCATTCATCAGCACGCCCTGGAAGGCAGGGTAAAGCGTGCGGAGGTGTTGGCCAACAATCTCGCCAACGCCGATACCCCGGGCTATAAGGCGCGGGATGTGGACTTTCAGGCGATGATGCAGAAGGCCCAGGACAGCATGAGTGGTTTCGGCATGACCCGTACCCACGAGTCCCATATGGACACCTCGCCCATGGGCGCCGACAGCGAATTGCTCTATCGGGTACCGCACCAGCCGTCCGTGGACGGCAATACGGTGGATGCCCAGCAGGAGCAGACCCGCTTCATGCGCAATGCCATGGATTACCAGGCCAGTTTCCAGTTCCTGGACGGAAAGGTTTCAGGCATCAAAAAGGCACTCTCTGGCCAGTAAAACTGGGCGCAGCCATTAACTGAGGAGCACCATCATGTCTCTGGGTAACATTTTCGACATCGCCGGTTCCGGTATGACAGCCCAGTCTCTGCGGCTGAACACCACTGCGTCCAACATTGCCAATGCCGAGACGGCCAGTTCCAGTACGGATCAGACCTATCGCGCCCGCAAGCCTGTTTTCGCGGCGATACAGCAGTCCATGCTGAATCCGTCTCAGCAGAGCATGGCGTTTGGCAGCGACAACGGCCCGGGGGCAGGCGTTCGGGTTGAAGGCATCGTCGAGAGCGATGCCGAGTTGCAGATGCGCTACGAGCCCGATCATCCCGCCGCGAACGAAGATGGGTATGTGTTCTACCCCAACGTCAACGTGGTTGAAGAGATGGCGGACATGATGTCGTCGTCGCGCAGCTTCCAGATGAATGTGGACATTATGAACAGCGCCAAATCCATGATGCAGCGTATCCTGACCCTGGGTCAGCAGTAACCGAGCGAGGATTGAATCATGAGCGTAGTGAATAACACGACAGACGCTTCGGATGTGCTGAGCCAGTATCGAGTGCAGCAGGACCAGGCCAAGAGCGGAAGTGAGCTTGGCAAGAACGAGTTCATGGAATTGATGATCGCTCAGCTCAAGAACCAGAACCCTCTCGAACCTCAGGACAACGGCGAATTCATCTCCCAGCTGGCGCAGTTCAGCTCCCTGGAGGAAATGCAGAGCCTGTCCGGCAGTGTCGACGATATGGCCAGCCAGTTCCGCTCCACCCAGGCGTTGCAGGCCTCTGCGATGGTCGGGCGTACGGTCTTGGCACCATCATCCATAGGTGTGCTTGGCGCGGACGGTGAGATTTCCGGCAACGTTTCCGTTCCGGCAACCACTTCCGGGTTGAGGGTATCCATTGAGAATGCATCCGGTGAACGGGTGCGGCAGATTGATCTGGGTGAGCAGCAGCCGGGCCAGGCAGCGTTCAGCTGGGACGGCAAGGATGGTAACGGCAACAGTTTGCCACCAGGACGCTATAAGGTGGTGGCAGAAGCCTCGTACCCCGGCGGGCTTGAGCAACTCGGCACCATGGTCAGCGCCAATGTGGACAGTGTGTCGCTGGGGCAGGGTGGCAGCATTACTCTGAACCTGGCCGGCATGGGCTCCATCGCGCTGCAAGATGTTCAGCAGATTAATTGATACCGGTGAAACAGTAAGAGGTGGAGTATGGGTTTTAACACAGGTCTTAGCGGTTTAAGGGCGTCATCGGTTGATCTGGATGTCACCGGTAACAACATTGCCAATGCGAGCACAGTAGGTTTCAAGAGCAGTCAGGCGCAGTTTGGCGACCTGTACGCTAGTGGTTTCCTGAGTGCCGGCACCAATCCGATTGGGGACGGTGTGCGGGTGCAGGACGTGAAGCAGAATTTTGGGCAGGGCAATATCAGTTTCACCGACAACGGCCTGGACCTTGCCATCAACGGTGACGGTTTCTTTGTGCTGAATAATGGCGGTGAGGTGCGGTATTCCCGTGCCGGCCAGTTCGGTGTCGACAAAGACGGGTTTGTCACCAATAACCAGAACATGCGGGTTCAGGGCTTCGTTGCCGATGAAGACGGTAACCTTTCCGGTATTCGTGGTGATCTGCAGGTTGAAACCGATAATCTGGCGCCTCGTCGGACCACGAATCTACGCTCGGACCTGAACCTGGATTCCCGGGAAACCGTGTTGGAACGCCGAGTTGCCGATATGGGTGATTACACGGCGCCCGCCGGCTCCACCGGTTTTCCGTCTGAAACCTTCGAAATCACCTACGCAGATGGCAGCGTGGTGAGCGTGCCCATCAACGCGGCGGGATCAACTGATTTCTCAGCGGCTGACGTTGTGGATGTGCTCAATGGGCAGGACGGTCTCTCTGCCTCCGCGACCACCACCTATGAGGGGATGTCCGAGGCGGACTTGAACGCCGCCATTGCGGCTGGCAACTTCAGCTTTGACCTTGCGGTAGGCGGGGTCACTGTGCCCGTTGATACGACAGGTGTGACCGATGCGGCTTCGCTGGTCACTGCAATTAACAACGCCCAGGCGCCGACGATCTCGGCGTCGCTCACAGGCGGTAACCTGAGGCTGATCGACAACCGTGGCAACAACGTCACCGCCGGTTTTACCAGCGACGGCCCGAACCAGGCACCGGAGACAACCGTTGGCACGGTGAGGCCGCAGGCCGATCGGGAGATTACCGATATTGCGTCAACCAGCGGCGCCACGAACCTCACGGATTCATGGAACGCACGCAACATTGAGATTACCAACCAGTTCAATCCGCTGGATCAGCGTACCTACAATCACGCAACATCGACCACCGTTTACGACAGCCTGGGTAACTCTCACGAGATGACCCAGTTCTACGTCAAGCAGCCAGCACCGGGTAATGGTGTGGGTGTCAGCGAGTGGTCAGTGTATTTGCAGATAGACGGTGAATTTGTTGCGGGCACCGATCAGAACCCCTATCAGGCTCGCTTTGACCAGGATGGGGAGCTGCAGTCCGTGAATGGTGACCCCAATGGCGAAATTCTGATCAGTGACTGGACGCCGAAAGACGCCGATGGCACGCCGAACGGCGCTGACGGTCCTCCAGCACCCGGAGAGGTTATCACCACGCCGATTCCAGAGCCCCCCACCACCTCGGCCTTCGTTCTGGACCTTGGCAATACCACCCAGTACGGGAGCAACTTTGGCGTAAACGACCAGCGCCAGAACGGGTATGCCACTGGCAGGCTGTCGGGCCTGGATGTGTCCGACCAGGGCGTGCTGTTCGCCCGCTACACCAATGGCCAGTCGCAGTCCCTGGGGCAGGTGGCCCTTGCATCGTTCAACAACACTAACGGACTTTCGCCTGTCGGGGAAACCACCTGGGTTGAAACCTTCGAGTCCGGCCAGCCCATTATCGGTGCACCTGATACCGGAACCCTGGGGTCGATCAAGGCCAGTTCCATCGAGGAGTCCAACGTGGATCTTTCGGCGGAACTGGTGAATCTGATCATTGCCCAGCGTAATTACCAGGCTAACGCCAAGACGATTGAAACCTCCGATGCGGTTACCCAGACCATCATCAACCTCCGCTAATTCTGAAATGTGAACATGGCACAACTCCTGCTTGGGTATAGGAAAGACTGGAAACAGTCAATATTCCGGCAGGAGTTTTCCCATGGACAAAGCCCTCTATATAGGAATGTCCGGCGCCAAGCAGAACATGCTGTCCCAGCGCGCCCACGCCAATAACCTGGCAAACGTCAGTACCACGGGTTTCAAGGCGGATTTCGCCCAGGCCCGCAGTATGCCGGTTTTTGGTGAGCATCATCCCACCCGTGCCTATGCCATGGCCGAGAGGCCCGGAACAGACCTGGCCGCCGGTGCATTGATGGACACTGGCCGCAAGCTGGACGTCGCCGTAGAAGGTGATGGCTGGCTGGCCGTCCAGAATCAGCAGGGCGAGGAAGTATTCACCCGTTCCGGCAGCATGCAGATCGACGTCAATGGCCTGATGCGTCTCTCCAGCGGAGAGATGGTCATGGGTAATGGCGGACCGGTGGCGCTGCCGCCGTTCGATAATGTGCAGATTGGCGCGGACGGAACCATTTCCGTGGTTCCCGTTGGCGGTCCGCCGGACCAGTTGGTTGAGGTGGATCGACTGAAGCTGGTGAACCCACCCCGGGACGCGCTGGAAAAAGGTGCAGATGGCTTTATCCGTCGCAAGGCGGACCAGGCGCTGGATGGTCCAGAGCCGCCTGATGCCAATATGCGCGTCGCGTCGGGGTTTCTGGAAAGCTCTAACGTCAACGCCGTGGAAGAGATGATCTCCAACCTGCAGTTGTCCCGTCAGTATGAAATGCAGGTAAAGATAATGACCACCGCCAACGAGAATGCCGAGGCGTCGGCACGACTGTTGCAGAACCTCTGATAAACCCTATGAACATCGCCCGGGTGAGCGCAGAAGCGGCAAAAATCGGCCGCATTGAAAACGCCCCCGGCAAGGAGTAGACGACATGCATCCAGCACTTTGGGTCAGCAAAACCGGGTTGAGCGCGCAGGACACCAATATGTCCACGATCTCCAACAACCTGGCTAACGTGAACACCACTGGTTTCAAACGCGACCGCGCGGTGTTTCAGGATCTGCTGTACCAGATCGACCGGCAACCCGGTGGTCTGAATACCCAGAACTCGGAGCTGCCGTCCGGTCTCCAGTTGGGTACCGGTGTTCGCATCGTCGGCACCTCCAAGCAGTTTTCCCAGGGCAACCTGGAAGTCACCGAGCAGCCCCTGGATATGGCCGTGAACGGCCGCGGATTCATGCAGATCCTGCTCCCGGACGGGCAGATCGCCTATACCCGCGATGGCCAGTTCCAGTTGAACTCCAACGGCGACATCGTTAACCCGGACGGCTACCTTCTTGAGCCCAATATCAATGTTCCTGAGAATGCCACCAACATCACTATTGGCAAAGATGGCACGGTTACAGCTGTGACGGATGATCAACAGGCGCCACAGAATCTTGGCCAGATTACCCTTGTTAATTTCATTAACCCTCAGGGCTTGCAGGCCATCGGCAACAACCTGTTCAAAGCCACCAATGCCAGTGGAGATCCGGCGGAAGGTGTGCCAGGTCTCTTAGGTCTAGGGTCTCTGGAACAGGGCATGGTGGAGTCCTCCAATGTGGAAGTTGTGGAAGAATTGGTCAACATGATTACCACCCAAAGAGCTTATGAGATGAACTCGAAAGTGGTCTCCGCAACCGACCAGATGCTCCAGTTTATTACGAATAATATAGGCTAACCCTGAGAGGGCGCAGGGAGAAGAGTTATGACGCGTGCGTATCATGGAAACAGCAGATTGAGCCAGATCAGTTCGGTATTGATGATTGCTGGACTGGTCATACTTCAGGGATGTACGGCGCTTAGCCGAGAACGTCCTGTGCCGGACGACCCCGCCTATACGCCGGTTCGAGCGGATAATATGATGCAGCGTGACCCCAACTCTGGCGCCATCTACCAGTCGTCTCGCAACTACAGTCTTTACGGAGATACTGTGGCTCTGAACGTTGGTGATGTGCTCACAGTTAATCTGGAGGAGTCTACCCGCGCTAGCAAGAATGCCGACACCCGTATTATCAAGGACAATGAAATCACATTGCCCGAGCCAAACATTCTGGGCAGGAACAACTTTGGGATCGGTACTTCACTTAACAAAGAGCGTGATTTTAAAACCAGAGCCGATGCTGATCAGAGCAACAGTCTTGCTGGCAGCATTACAGTCTCGGTGACTGAGGTGCTGCCTAACGGCGTGCTGAGAGTACGAGGCGAGAAGTGGCTGTCCCTGACCAACGGTGATGAGTATATCCGCCTGACCGGTCTTGTTCGCCCGGAGGACATTTCGCCGGACAACACTGTGGCGTCCAATCGTATTGCTGATGCCCGTATTGCCTACGGCGGTACCGGTGATTTCGACCAGGCTAACCAGATGGGCTGGCTGGCGAGGTTCTTCAACAGTGAGTGGTTCCCGCTATGAAAATGCTGAGGTTTGGGATACTGATGATTGCGCTCTCCGTGATCGCAGCGCCGGTGCTGGCGGACCGCCTGAAGGACCTGGCGCGCATCAAGGGTGTGCGTAAC
Source organism: Marinobacter salarius (assembly GCF_032922745.1). NCBI lineage: Bacteria > Pseudomonadati > Pseudomonadota > Gammaproteobacteria > Pseudomonadales > Marinobacteraceae > Marinobacter > Marinobacter salarius. Next base: position 3,393,600 of record NZ_CP136693.1, on the reverse strand, counting down.
AACCAACTGGTCGGCTACGGGCTGGTGGTTGGCCTGGATGGTACTGGTGATAAAGCGCCGTTTACCAACCAGACCTTTCGCAACATGATGACCCAGTTCGGCATTACCCTGCCGCCGGGCGTGAACCCCAATCTTGCCAATGTGGCTGCGGTTACCATTACCGCGAATCTCCCGCCCTTCGCCAAGCCAGGCCAGGAACTGGACATCACAGTGTCCTCCATCGGCAATGCCGACAGCCTGCGTGGCGGTACCCTGTTGATGTCGCCGTTAAAGGGGGCAGACGATCAGGTCTATGCCATGGCTCAGGGTAGCCTGGTGGTGGGTGGCTTCGGTGCCCAGGGCGCCGACGGTTCGCGGATTACCGTGAACGTTCCCAGCGTTGGCCGGATTCCCAATGGCGCCACCATTGAGCGGGAAGTGATGTCGCCCTTTACCCGTGGCGATACCATCACCTTCAACCTGTTGCGGGCTGACTTCACGACGGCTCGCCGGGTGGTGGAAGCGATCAATGGTCAATTGGGCCCGGACATGGCGTATGCCCACGATGCGACCTCGGTCTCCGTCAAGGCGCCGAGGGACCCATCCCAGCGCGTAAGCTTTCTGTCGATTCTGGAAAACATTGAGGTTAATCCGGCGGAAGACGCTGCCAAGGTGGTCATCAACAGCCGCACCGGCACCATTGTGGTAGGGCAGAACGTCAAGGTCAGCCCGGCGGCGGTGACCCACGGTAACCTGACCGTCACCATTGAAGAGAATCCCGAAGCCAATCAGCCAAACCCGTTCACCGATGGTGAGACGGTGATCGAGCCCAATACCCAGATCGCCATTACCGAAGATCCGGCCCGAATGTTCCAGTTTGGCCCGGCGGTCACCCTGAACGAGATTGTCCAGGCCGTGAACCAGGTAGGTGCGGCGCCCGGTGACGTAATGGCGGTGCTCGAAGCCCTCAAACAGGCCGGCGCCTTGCGCGCTGAGCTGATTGTGATTTAGGGGGCGTGATGCAGGATTCCAGTCTCCAGAAAGCCCAGGTTTACACCGATTTCGGCGGTCTGAACGCGCTGAAGGCCCAGGCCAGGACCGACAAGGAAGCGGCGCTTGAGGAAGTGGCGAAGCAGTTTGAGGGCCTGTTCCTGTCGGAAATGGTCAAAGCGATGCGCAAGGCCGGTGATGTGTTTGCGGAGGGTAACTACCTCAACAGTCAGCAGTCGGAGTTCTATCGAGAGATGTTCGACAGCCAGTTGAGCCTGACGCTATCGCAAAAGCAGGGCACCGGTATATCCGATGCCCTGGTGCGCCAGCTAAGCCGGCAGATTCCTGGCATGGATGAGAAGGGTGAGCCGATGGCGGCCCATAAGACCGCGCTGGCGGACTATGATCGTAGTATGCCGGTGCTGTCTCCGCGCCTGCCCGAGCAGATGGACAAGGTGAATCAGGTGGCTGACACCGCCCGCAGAGAGCCTGCACAGGAAATCAGCACCGTCATGCCAAGCCGGTTTGAGTCACCGGAACAGTTTGTCCGTGAACTCCTGCCCGTCGCCGAAAAGGTAGCGGCGCAAAGCGGTATCAACCCAAGGTTGATGATTGCACAGGCGGCACTGGAAACCGGTTGGGGCCGGCACATGATTGAAGGCGACGGTGGTTCTCCCAGCTTTAACCTGTTCGGTATCAAGGCAGACACCCGCTGGCAGGGTGAGTCCGTAAACATTGCCACCACGGAATTCCGCGAAGGCGTGCCGATGAACGAACGGGCCGCGTTCCGGGCCTACCCGGACTATGAATCCAGCTTCCGGGATTATGTCTCGTTCCTCGAATCCAATCCCCGTTATCGGGATGTGCTGGCGGCCGCGGACGATCCCGAGTTGTTTGCAAACCGGCTTCAGGAAGCGGGCTATGCCACCGATCCAAACTACGGTGCCAAGATTCGCCGCATTATGAACAATGACTCCATGGCAACGTTGTCCATGGGTACGGGTAGGGCTGAGGAGTAAGCATTATGGCAGGACTTATCAATATTGGTCTGACCGGTATCCTCGGACACCAGGCGGCGCTGAACACCACCGGTAACAACATCACCAATGCCAACACGCCGGGTTACAGCCGTCAGGAGGTGCAATTTGAAACCCAGTCGGCGCAGCGCACCGGCGCGGGCTCTATCGGTACCGGTGTCAGCATCACCAACATCCGTCGCCTGGCGAACGAATATCTGACGCAACAGGTGCGTGAAGACACCTCTTTGTTTGGTGAGCAGGAAGCGCTGAACTCGGAATTGTCGCGCCTGGATAACCTGCTTGGCGGCGAAACCACCGGCCTGAGCAATGCCCTGAACAATTTCTTCGCGAGCCTGCAGAATGCTGCCGAAGATCCGGCATCGTTGCCCCAGCGCCAATTGGTGTTGAGCGAGGCGCAACAGGTGGTGAACCGCTTTGAAGCCCTGAATCAGGAATTTATTCAACAGCGGGAATCCGTCAAGACCCAGATGGAGCAGGGCGTCAAGGACGCCAATACACTGTTGAAAAGCATTGCACAGCTGAACCTGGCGATCTCCGAATCCCCCGGCTTGGCCCAGGGCCGTGAACCCAACGAGTTGCTGGATAAGCGCGACGAAAAACTGCGTGAGTTGTCTGAACTGGTCAACATCAGCGTGGTGCAAGCGGAAGGTAGCCAGGTGAACGTGTCGCTGCGCAATGGGCAGGCGTTGGTGGTTGGTGACAGGGCGGCACAACTGGGAACCCGCGATAACGCGGAAGACCCGACCAGATTGGAATTCACCCTGACGACCGGTGGCCGGACCCTGAACGTGGACAGCCAGGTCAACGGCGGCAAACTCGGCGGTTTGCGGCGGTTCGAATCAGAGGCCCTGCAGCCTGCTTTTGCCGAACTCGGCCGGGTTGCGATTGCCTTGTCCGAAACCCTCAATCATCAGCATGAAATTGGCATGGACCTTGAGGGCGATCTGGGGGGGCTGTTTTTCAGTGACATCAACTCCCAGGCGGCCCAGCGCGGCCGGGTGATTGCCAATACCAATAACGGAGCCCCGCGGGACGCTCAGCTTGCGGTCCAGATTATCGACAGCTCCCAGCTTCCCGCCGGCAGCTGGTCCTTGCGGTTTGGCGGCGACGGTCGGAACTTCGAATTGGTGGATCGGGCCACGGGTGAGGTGGTCAACCAAGGCCGCCTGCCGGACCCTGTTCAGTCCGAAATATCCATGCCGGGGTTCAATATCCGTATTGAAGGGGGAACCTTCAATGCCGGTGACAGTTTCCTGATCGAGCCAACCCGGAACGCGGCGGCCAATATCGGCCTGGAAGTCAATCGTGAAGAGGATCTGGCCTTTGCGAGCCCGGTAAGGGCGGAGGGTTCTGCAGGTAATACCGGTGATGCCACTATCAACCAGGGCAAGATGCTGGATGTCAGGGATCCGTTTACCAATTCGTTGCTGAGCAATTTCCGACAGGACGGGCAACTGGACCCACCACTGGACATCCAGTTCCGTGACGATGGTGGCCAGCTGGTCTATGACATTGTTGACGCCAACACGAACACGGTGCTGCAGGCAGGTGATGCCGCGGCAGTGCCTCCGGTCAATGTGTTCCAGGCAGGCCAGTCCAACAAGCTGTTTACTGAGGATCCGCGCTCGCCGGATTATTTCGGCTTTCAGTTCGAAATCTCCGGCAACCCAAGGCCCGGAGATTCGTTCAGTATCAATTACAACACCAACGGTGTCTCAGATAACCGCAATGCAGAGTTCCTGGCGGCGCTGGGAACCGAGAATACCCTTAACAATGGCAGCCAGAGTTTCGCCGAGGGCTACGCAGGGTTGGTGGAAGACATTGGCGTAAAAACCCGGCAGAGCCAACTGGATAAAGACGCCGGCAGCACGCTGCTGGAGCAGTCCACCAATCAGCGGGAGTCCGTCTCTGGCGTCAACCTGGACGAAGAGGCCGGCAAGCTGATCCAGTACCAGGCGGCCTACAATGCGTCCGCCCAGGTGGTGAGCGTGGCCCAGGATTTGTTCAATACCCTGTTGCAGAGTTTCCGGTAACAGTGCGAGGTGATGTGACATGATCAGAATTTCATCACAACAGATATTCTCCGGCGGTATAAACCGGCTGCAGGAACTGAATAGCAGCCTGAACCAGACCCAGGAGCAGATTTCGACGGGCAAGCGGGTCAACAAGCCGTCGGACGATCCCGTTGCGGCAGCGCGCATTCTCAAGCTTGATCAGGAGCTGTCCCGGATCGAGACCTATCAGCGCAACGCTGGGCTCGCGGAAAACCGGTTGCAGCAGGAGGAAAGCGCGTTGGCCAGTTCGGTGGATGTTATCCAGCGGATACGGGAGCTGACCGTCCAGGCTGGTAACGGCTCGCTGTCACCGAATGATCGCAAATCCATCTCCTCGGAAATGAAAGAGCGTATCGGGCAGTTGGCCAACATTGCCAATACCCGTGATGCGTCCGGCGAGTACATTTTCAGTGGTTTTCAGGGTTCCACCGCGGCTTTCGGGAAAGATGCTTCCGGCAGTTGGGTGTACCAGGGTGATGAGGGCCAGCGCGTGCTGGAGATCGACGATGGCGTAACGGTGCCTATCAGCGATCATGGCAAAGGCATCTACTCTTCGGTTCCCGCGGCAGTGTTTGCCGAGAGTGACCCTGGCAATGCGGCCGCCGCTCGAATCGATGGTATTCAGGTGATCAATGATGGCGCATTGTCGGCGGTTTCACCGGACGATATCACCATTACCGTTGATACCGTTGCGGGAACGGTCAGTGCTGTGAATAGCCGCACCGGCGATCCCCTGACTGTGACTCCAGCGGCGTATACCAGTGGTGAGTCCTTCGAAGTTGCCGGTGTGCAGGCGACGATTACCGATGCGGGCGATGGCGATGAGTTCACCCTTCGCGCGGGGGAGAGGCAGTCGGTGTTTGCTACCATCGAAAACCTGATTGACGGCCTCGATAACATCGACAAAGGTTCGCCGGCCGGGCAGGCGGCCTATGACGACCTGATCGCAGCGTCTTTGCAGAATCTGGACAATGCCCAGGAAAGCATTGTTCAGAAGCAAACGGAAATCGGCGGGCGCCTGAACGCCGTGGACTCTACCAAATCGTTCCTGGAAGACTCGTCTGTGTACAGTGAGGACATTCGTTCGCAACTGCGTGACGTGGACTACGCCGAAGCTATCAGCAACTTGAGCTTCCAGAGCTTCGTGCTGCAGGCTGCACAGCAGTCGTTTGCCCAGGTCTCCCAGCTGTCGTTGTTCGATCGCTTGTAAAAAGCCTGCCGGAACAAGGAAGTCCGGCACTTGTTATTGCTTTCAGATTCAACCTCAGTATAATCCCCAGCACTCTCCGATGGCGGCGTGGTGAAATTGGTAGACACGACGGATTCAAAATCCGTTGGGGTAAAACCCGTGGCGGTTCGAGTCCGCCCGCCGCTACCATTTACGATCCGCACAGTGCGGTGTAAACAGTCCATCCAATGAACGTCTCCGATTTTCACTTTGATCTACCGGATGAGCTTATCGCCCGGTATCCCCTCAAAGAGCGCAGTGCGTCCCGGTTGCTCAGTCTCGATGGGCTGTCCGGTGACACCAGGCACTTACGGTTTACCGATCTTCCAGGCCTGCTTCAGCCGGGCGACCTACTGGTCTTCAACGACACGCGAGTGATTCCCGCGCGCCTTTTTGGCCGCAAGGAAACCGGCGGTCAGGTGGAAGTGCTGGTTGAGCGTGTGCTTGGAGAGCACGACATTCTCGCTCACGTACGGGCCTCCAAAGCTTTAAAAGAAGGCCAGAAAGTGCTGCTTGAAGATGGCACACCGCTACGGATGAGCGGAAGGGATGATGCGTTGTTTCACCTGCACTGTGACAGCGACGAACCCGTTCTTGAGGTTCTTGAGCGCATCGGCCATATGCCGCTGCCTCCCTACGTGGATCGCCCGGATGAATCCTCGGACCGCGAACGCTACCAGACGGTGTACGCCCGGGAAGCGGGTGCGGTGGCGGCTCCGACCGCAGGCCTGCATTTTGATGACCGGATTCTGGCCGAGCTTGAATCGCGGGGCATTGAAACCGCGTTTGTAACCTTGCACGTGGGCGCTGGCACATTCCAGCCGGTGCGTGTGGAGGGTATTGAAGATCATGTGATGCACAGTGAAGTGGCCCATGTATCGCAAGAAACGGTAGACGCGGTGAACGCAGCCCGTGCCCGGGGAGGCCGTGTCGTAGCCGTTGGTACCACCTCTGTACGGTCCCTGGAATCCGCCAGTCGTGGTGGGGTGGTTCGACCTTTTCAGGGCGAAACCGATATCTTTATTTACCCCGGCTATCGTTTCCAGACCGTGGACGCCATGGTGACGAACTTTCACTTACCGGAGTCAACGCTGATCATGCTGGTTAGCGCATTCGCCGGTTATCAGAACGTGATGTCGGCCTATCAAGCGGCTGTCGCCGAGCGTTACCGCTTTTTCAGTTACGGTGATGCGATGTTTATCACAGCGCAGGAGCCAAGCCTGGGCGCCCTCTCTTACTGTTCAGGGAAAGGCAGCCAGAATCCGGAGAACGATGATGAGTGACCAGTGTTATATGTCCTTTGAAAAACTCGGGGAAGATGGCCGTGCACGACGCGGACGCCTGACCTTTCCCCGGGGTACGGTGGAAACCCCGGCTTTCATGCCGGTGGGCACCTACGGCACCGTCAAGGGTATGCTGCCGAGGGACATCAAGGATATCGGGGCCGAGATCATCCTTGGCAACACCTTCCACCTGATGCTGCGGCCGGGTACGGAAGTGGTGAAGGCCCATGGCGATTTGCATGACTTTACCCAGTGGCAAGGCCCGATCCTCACAGATTCCGGCGGCTTCCAGGTGTTCAGCCTAGGCGAGATGCGCAAAATCACCGAAGCGGGCGTGACGTTCCGTTCGCCAATCGATGGTTCACCGGTAGAGCTGTCACCGGAAATCGCCATGCAGGTGCAGCGCGATCTCGGGTCGGACATCGTGATGATTTTTGACGAGTGTACGCCGTACCCGGCCACTGAGAAGCAGGCGAGTGAGTCCATGGAGCTGTCCCTGCGTTGGGCTGCCCGGAGCAAACAGGCACACGCTGGTAATCCGGCCGCGCTGTTCGGCATCGTTCAGGGAGGGATGTACGAATCGCTGCGGGACCGCTCAATGAAAGGGCTGACGGAGATCGGATTCGACGGCTACGCCATAGGTGGATTGTCGGTGGGCGAGCCCAAAGAGGATATGATCCGTATCCTGGATCATCTGCCACCCAAAATGCCGGAAGACCGCCCCCGTTACCTGATGGGCGTAGGGCGGCCCGAGGATCTTGTGGAAGCAGTGCGCCGCGGCGTAGACATGTTTGACTGCGTAATGCCCACGAGAAACGCGCGCAACGGTTACCTGTTTACCTCCACCGGCATCATCAAGATCCGCAACGCCAGGCACCGGCACGATACCGCGCCGCTGGACGATCAATGCGACTGCTACACCTGCGAGAACTTTTCGAGAAGTTATCTGCATCACCTCGATAAATGTGGAGAAATGCTCGGCTCGCAACTCAATACGATCCACAATCTGCGGTACTACCAGAACGTGATGGCTGGATTGCGTGGCGCAATTGAAGCAGGTACATTGTCGGACTTTATTAGCGACTTCTATGCCCGCCGCGGTGAAACCGTGCCTCCAATGGCGCAGTGACTGCGGGATAAGCCGATTCTGAACCGCTACCTGAACTTTTCTTAAAAACGGAGATAGTCAATGAAATCAATCAAGTTACTTGTTGCTGCACTCTTTGCTGCGATGCCGGCACTGGCCATGGCACAGGATGCGGGTGCCCAGGGTATGGGAGTGATGGGGCAGGTGATCTTCTTTGCCGGCTTTATCCTGATTTTCTATTTCCTGATCTGGCGTCCCCAGTCCAAGCGTGCGAAAGAGCACAAGGCGCTGATGGCTGGCCTGAACAAAGGCGATGAAGTGGTTACCTCCGGCGGTGTGGCCGGCAAGATCACCAAGGTTTCCGATGACTTTATCGTGGTTGAAATCGCTGACAACGTTGAGATCAAGGTTCAGAAAGTTGCTGTTGCAGCGGCACTTCCGAAAGGAACTCTGAAGGACATCTGATCGACCGGTTTTCGACTCAGGTCTGAATTTGCCAAGCTGAAACATCACAGCCGGCCGACTGGCCGACTTAAAGGGACCCCATGCTGAACAAGTATCCGCTCTGGAAAAACCTGGTTATCGTGATCGCGCTGGTGATCGGGTTCGTCTATGCCTTGCCTAACGTCTTTCCTGACGACTTTGCCGTACAGATCACCGGTGCCCGGAGCAGTACCGAAGTCGATCAGCGGATTCTCGACAGGGCTGTTGATGCACTCGAAGCCAAGGGGATCCAGGTCAAGGAATCCGAGTTGCAGGAGCGCGACGCCCTGATTCGCCTGAACGACGCCGAATCCCAGCTGAGGGCTCGGCCGGTGGTGCAGGAGGCGCTTGGAAGGGATTATCTGGTAGCCCTGAATATGGCGCCGTCAACACCGGGATGGCTGGAAAGCCTGGGTGCGGGCCCGATGAAGCTCGGCCTCGACCTGCGGGGTGGTGTTCACTTCCTGTTGGAAGTGGATATGGAAACCGCCGTCGACCAGCGCCTCGAAGCCATGTCTGGTCAGATCAAGCGCGAATTGCGTGAAGAGCGTGTGCGCTACCGCGGTGGCGATGTGGAAGGCAACCGTTCCATTGTTCTGAGCTTCCGCGACGAAAGTTCCCGCAGCGAAGCATTTGACCTGATTCGTGACCAGTACAACCAGTTCCTGCTCGATGAGCAGACAGAGGAAGGTGAGTACCTGCTGGTGCTGTCCATGTCGGAAGCCGAAGTGAAGTCCATACAGGACTACGCACTGGAGCAGAACCTGACCACCATCCGTAACCGGGTCAACGAACTTGGCGTGGCGGAGCCTCTGGTGCAGCGCCAGGGTGCGGACCGCATCATTGTGGAATTGCCTGGTGTGCAGGATACCGCTGCGGCAAAGCGTGTACTGGGTGCTACGGCCAATCTGGAGTTCCGTCTTGAGGCCCGCCAGGATGCGTCATCAGCTGATATCGAGACGTTCCCGTTCCGTGACAACCCTAACCGTGAAGCCCGTCTTGAGCGGGAAGTGATCGTCACCGGTGACAATGTCTCTAACGCACAGCAGGCCTTCGACGAGAACGGCCAGCCACAGGTCAACATCACCATGGACTCGGTGGGCGGCGATCTGATGAACCGTGCAACCCGCAACGCCATTGGGCGTCGCATGGCGGTCCTGTTTATCGAATACCGGACAGAGACGGAAGAAGTGGTTGTGGATGGTGAAACCCGCACGGTCGACAACCGCGTTGTCGAGAAGGGCATCATCAGCCTGGCGACGATCCAGTCAGCGCTGGGAAGCAGTTTCCGGATTACCGGGCTGGATTCCATCCCGGAAGCGGCGGAGTTGGCATTGCTGCTGCGAGCCGGTTCGTTGGCTGCGCCAATGTACTTTGTTCAAGAGCGGACGATTGGTCCCAGCCTTGGGCAGAAGAACATTGATGCCGGCATGATGTCGGTCCTGCTCGGCTTTGTGTTGGTTCTCTGCTACATGGTGGTGTACTACCGTGGCTTTGGTGTGATCGCCAACATTGCGTTGACGCTTAACCTGATGCTGCTGATCGCCTGCATGTCGATTCTCTCAGCAACCCTGACGCTGCCGGGTATTGCCGGTATCGTGCTGACGGTGGGTATGGCGGTTGACGCCAACGTGCTTATCTTCGAGCGTATAAAGGAAGAGTTGAAATCGGGCATACCGCCACAGTCGGCGATAAACTCCGGTTATTCCCGGGCCTTCGTTTCGATTTTTGATGCCAATATCACCACCCTGTTGGTGGCGGTGATCCTGTTCGCCATGGGGTCCGGCCCGGTGAAAGGGTTCGCGGTGACACTGTCGATCGGTATTCTTACGTCGATGTTCTCCGGGCTGATGGTCAGTCGCAGCATCGTAAATCTTGTATACGGCGGTCGACAGGTTGAAAAGCTGTCGATTGGGGGGAAACTGGCCAATGTCTGAAGTTGAGAAGAAACCTATCGATTTTATGGGCTTTCGGAAGATTGCTTCCGTTGTGTCCATTGCGCTGGTTGTCGTTTCCATTGCGTTGCTGGCAGTGCGCGGCCTGAACCTCGGGCTGGATTTTACCGGTGGTACCTCCGTGGAGTTGGAATACCAACAGGCTCCCGCTTTGGACAATGTCCGCCAGACGTTGGAAGGCGCGGGATATGAGCAGTTTGTGGTCCAGAACTTCGGTTCGGATACCACGGTGTTGGTGCGAATGGCAGAGTCCGAGAACGACAAGTTGGCCGCTGAAGTCACGGCCGCGCTGTCGGCTGGAGGTAATCAGCTTGAACTGGTGAGCTCCGAGTTTGTCGGCTCGCAGGTTGGCGACGAGCTCAAAGAAGACAGTGGCCTGGGGATGCTCATCGCGCTGGCGGTGGTGCTGATCTACGTTGGCATGCGATTCCAATTCAAGTTCGGCATTGCCTCTGTTGTGCCACTGGCCCACGACGTCATCATCGTTCTGGGTGTGTTCGCGCTGTTCCAGTGGACGTTCGACCTCAGCGTTCTGGCGGCGCTGCTTGCGGTTATCGGTTATTCCCTCAACGATACCATCGTGGTGGCGGACCGGATTCGCGAGAACTTCCGCAAGATGCGTGAAGGGGGCTCCGAGCACATCATCAACGAGTCCATTCACCAGACCATCAGCCGGACCATTAACACGTCTGGTACGACGTTGGTGGTGCTGTTCGCCCTGTATTTCCTGGGCGGTGAAGCTATCAATAACTTCGCGCTTGCCCTGATTATTGGCGTGGTGGTGGGTACTTACTCGTTTATCTACGTATCCGCTAACCTGCTGGTCGCCCTCGGTGTTGCCAGAGAAGACCTGGTCGTTCCACCGAAGGAAGGTCTTGCAGGGCAGGAAGAGGAAGAAGAGCAGCCGCCCGAGTGGTTGAACCGGATGTAAACCGGTCAACCACAAAAAAGCCGCAATCCCGTTTGGTGTTGCGGCTTTTTTGTGCCCGGTCGTTGACTGTAACCCCTAGCGAGGAAGCCGGCCCCGGAACGGGTGAAGTGTTTTCAGCACTTCCCGGAACAGCTTGGGGTTCGCCACGATCAACTGCTTTGCCTTCTCTGTTGAAGGGTTGCCGGAGAAGTCGCCGGTCAGAGCGCCGGACTCCAGTGCCAGCGTGACGCCGATGGCCAGGTCAGCCGGCTCCGGACGGAAAATGACAGCGGCGTCGAGGTGACCGGAAGCCACCCGGGCGATATCAAGGGCCACGCAACCAGCGGTTCGGAACATGCTGCTGTCACGTGCCAGTAGGGATGCCATCTCGCCCCACATCAGGGGGTCGTCAGAAGAGCGGGTCTGGTCGAGAAGGTTGCTGACCACGGCTGCTCGGTCTGCATGCTTGACGTCGCTGGTACGCACCCGCCGACTGTTGAGTGCGGCACCGTGGCCGCGGCTGGCAGAGTATTCCTCACCGGTGACCGGATTGATCAGCAGCAGGTTCTCGGTGCGGTTGTTCTTCTTTTGCAGCAACGCAACGGCGAAGTCAGGAATGCCGCGCAGAAAATTCTCACGCCCGAGCACAGGGAAAATGTGCCAGCTCTTGTCGTTGCCGTCGGCGTCCGCTTCATTCAACGGAGCGATGGCGTGGTCCTTGTAGGCTTTATCAAGCTGTTCGGAAAAGTTGTCGTAAATGGACTGTTCGACCCGCTCCAGTTGCTTGCGGCGGTCTTCGCTGTCGCCGTTGGGTTCCTGGCGTTCGAAGTGTGCTTTCAGATAGTCGGACCCCTGACGCGCGACGCGCAGGGCCATTTTGATTGCTGGTTGCATCTGAGTGTTCATTATCCGGGTGTGTGAAGGCCGCATAGCATATCAAAAACTGACCCACCTTGTATGTTTTTCCGCTCCGCAATGTCACGGATGGCGCTGTATCAGGGCATATCCGGAGAGGCGGGGAAGGGGGCGGATCTGCTATCATGCGCGCTTTCCCGTTTTTACAGAGATTCTACCGCCATGCACAAGCCCGCAAAGCCCCTGGAGGGCCCTGACACCTACAACGACCAGATCCGGATTGTCCTGGTTGAGACGTCCCACTCTGGAAACATCGGTGCGGTCGCCAGGGCCATGAAAAACATGGGGCTCGGAAATTTGTGGCTGGTGAATCCTGTGTCTTTTCCCGATGAGGCCTCCTACGCCCGCGCAGCGGGCGCCTCCGATATACTCGACAAAGCCACGGTTGTGTCTACTCTGGATGACGCCATTGCCGACTGTGTTTGCGTCATGGGAACCAGCGCCCGGGGGCGAAAGGTCCCGTGGCCGGTCATTGCTCCACCAGGCGCGGCGGCCAAGGCTTCCCAGCAGTCGGAAGCGGGGCAGGTGGCATTGGTCTTCGGACGTGAGAACCATGGGCTGAGCAATGAGGAGTTGCAGCGCTGTCATTTCCACATTCATATTCCCTCAAATCCGGATTACAGCTCCCTGAATCTGGCCATGGCGGTTCAGGTAATGTGCTATGAATTGCGTATGCATTATCTGAAAGGACTTGAAGGTGGCGACGGCAGCCCATATCTCAGGCCTATGATGGCGCCTGGGGATGAAGGTTGGGATGTGCCGCCCGCGCCCGTCCGCGATGTTGAGGGTTTTTTCAGTCATCTTGAACAGGTGCTTGTGGATGTCGACTTTCACCGCCGGGACAATCCCCGTCAGTTGATGACGCGGCTGCGGCGGCTGTTCCAGCGTGCCGGGCTGGATCAGATGGAGATCAATATTCTTCGGGGAATACTGACTGCCGTACAGAAATCGGCTGGTGCTGCGGATACCGCAAAAAATACGTCAAAGGCTGGTTCAACGGCCGGTGAACAGGAATAGGGTTATGTTTGAACGTCTAAGGGAAGATGTGAACAGCGTGTTTCATCGTGATCCCGCCGCTCGCAATACTTTCGAAGTGCTGACCAATTACCCGGGTTTGCACGCGCTCCTGTGCCACCGGTTCTCCCATTGGCTTTGGGGTCTTGGCCTGAAGTGGATTGCACGAACGTTTTCTTCGATCGCCCGTTGGCTGACTGGCATCGAAATTCATCCAGGTGCCACGATCGGGCGGCGTTTCTTTATCGATCACGGCATGGGTGTTGTCATTGGTGAGACCACGGTGATCGGTGACGACGTCACGCTTTATCAGGGCGTTACCCTGGGAGGGACCAGTTGGAACAAGGGTAAGCGCCATCCGACGCTGGGTGACGGTGTTGTGGTGGGTGCCGGTGCCAAGATCCTCGGGCCGTTTACGGTGGGCGAGGGCGCCAAGATTGGCTCCAACTCCGTGGTGACCAAAGAGGTTCCGCCTGGCGCGACGGTTGTCGGTATTCCTGGTCGGGTTGTGGTGAAGCGCAAAGGGGAAGATGACGCCCGGCGCAAGGAAATGGAAGAACGCATGGGCTTCGATGCCTATGGTGTGACCGAGGAAATGCCGGACCCGGTAGCCCGGGCCATGCGCAGCCTGCTGGATCATATGCATGCTGTGGATGACCGCATTGAGAATATGTGCAAAGCGCTTCGCAAGGTGAACAGTGAATACCAGAACGGCGAGTTGCCGCCGCTGCAGGAGGAGGATTTTGACTGCGTGCGGGACGACGAGCCGTCGCAACGGTGAATACTTGACTGTTTTGGTAGGTCAATTCATACTCGGCGTTGTTAAAGCCGAATCAATCCCTGACCGGGGCTGACGTTATGAGACTGACCACCAAAGGCCGCTATGCGGTGACGGCAATGCTGGATCTCGCCCTTCATGGGGATCAGGGGCCGGTGAGTCTGGCTGACATATCTGCCCGGCAGGAGATTTCCCTCTCGTATCTCGAGCAGTTATTTTCCCGCCTTCGCCGTCACAAACTGGTGACGAGTATCCGGGGCCCTGGCGGTGGTTATCGCCTGAGCCGTGAGGCAGACTCCGTCTTTATTGCGGAAGTTGTCGACGCGGTCAGCGAATCCCTGGATACCACCCGTTGCGGCAACAAGGGTGATTGCCAGAATGGCGAGAAATGCCTGACCCACCACCTGTGGTCTGATCTCAGTGATCAGATTCATCAGTTCCTCAGTGATATCAGTCTTGGGGACCTGATGCGCAAACGGGAGATTCAGGTGGTTGCCGATCGGCAGAACAGGCGCCATTCAGACGGCGACTCACAGACGATTAACACCGAGCGCCTTACGGATCAGGCGCCGGCCTGAACGACTATCCTGAAACTTCTATGAAAAAGCCCGTCTATCTGGATTATGCGGCCACCACGCCCGTAGACCCTGTCGTTGCCGAAGAAATGGTCAAATACCTGACACCTGATGGTGTGTTTGGCAACCCTGCCTCACGCTCCCATGGCTTTGGCTGGCAGGCCGAAGCTGCCGTTGAAGGTGCCCGCCGGCAGGTGGCAAGCCTGATACATGCAGACCCACGTGAGATTGTGTGGACGTCCGGCGCTACCGAGTCCGACAACCTCGCCATCAAGGGTGCTGTTACAGGCAAGAACAATCCGCACATTGTGACATCGATGATTGAACACAAGGCGGTGCTTGATACCTGCAAGTGGCTTGAAGGGCAGGGTGTTGAGGTGACCTGGCTCAAACCGGGCGCGGACGGGCGGGTGTCCTGTCAACAGGTTGAAGATGCGCTCCGGGACAATACCGCTTTGGTCAGCCTGATGATGGTCAACAATGAACTGGGTAGCCAAACGGATATCGCCGCCATCGGTACCATGCTTCGCGAACGCGGTGTGCTGTTTCATGTGGACGCGGCGCAGGCGGCTGGCAAGACCGAGGTGGATGTGGGAGCTATGCCAGTGGATCTGTTGTCCTTGTCGGGGCACAAGGTATACGGGCCCAAGGGTATTGGCGCCCTCTATGTGCGGCGTTCTCCGGACGTGCGAATTGAATCGCAGATTCATGGCGGTGGTCATGAGCGGGGCATGCGTTCCGGCACACTGCCTACGCACCAAATCGTCGGCATGGGCAAAGCCTTTGATCTGGCCGGCGAAAAACTCGAGCAGGAGAAGGCGCGGCTGGAATCCCTGCGGAAGCGGTTCATGTCGGGCCTTGAAGGTCTTGAGGGCGTGACGCTTAACGGCAGTGCCGAACATCGGGTGCCGGGTATCATCAACCTCTCGTTTGCCGGGGTCGATGCGGAATCCCTGATGCTGGGATTGCGTGAATTGGCGGTTTCGTCTGGTTCGGCCTGTTCTTCGGCCACTATTGAGCCTTCGTTTGTACTCAAGGGCATTGGGCTGGATGATGAGCAGGCGCATCGAGCTCTCCGGTTTTCCTTTGGACGCTTTTCGACGGAAGAGGAGGCAGACTTCGCAGCGGCGCAAATCGTTGACGTTGTTACCCGTCTCCGTTCAGTGCGGTAGGCAGTTGCCTCCGGACTGCGTATAATCCCAACCCTGAAATTTTTCTGAACCTGAATGGAGATAGATCATGTCAAATGAGCGCACGCTCTCGATTATCAAGCCCGATGCAGTCGCAAAAAATGTGATCGGCGAAATCTACACACGCTTCGAAAAAGCGGACCTGACCATCGTCGCTGCGAAAATGATGCACCTGACCCAGGAGCAGGCAGAAGGGTTCTACGCCGAGCACAAGGAGCGCCCGTTTTTTAATGATCTGGTTGCGTTCATGACCTCCGGCCCTGTGGTTGTTCAGGTTCTGGAAGGCAATGGTGCTATCCTGAAGAATCGTGACCTGATGGGAGCAACCAACCCCAAGGAAGCGGAAGCAGGCACCATTCGTGCCGACTTTGCATCTTCAATTGATGCAAACGCTGTTCATGGTTCAGATTCCGCCGCGTCAGCTGAGCGCGAAATTGCGTATTTCTTTAATGACAGTGAGATCTGCCCGCGCGGCTGATCAGGCTGTATCGGGCCGGACATACGTCCGGCCCGTATTGGTTATTTGATTGAGGTTATGAAATGACAGCTGTTGCTGAGAAAACCAACCTTCTGGGAATGCCCAAGGCCAAAATGGAGGCCTTTTTTGAGTCCCTGGGGGAGAAGCGTTTCCGCGCAACACAGGTGCTGCAATGGATTCACCAGCGCGGGGCCGATGACTTCGATCAAATGACCAATATGAGTCGGGTGCTGCGGGAAAAGCTGAAGGCCGTTGCGGAAATTCGTGGGCCGGAGGTGGTGTACGACGAGTCCTCCAAAGACGGTACCCGCAAATGGGTCATGCGCATGGACAACGGCAACAGTGTTGAAACCGTGCTCATACCTGACGGCGAGCGCGGCACGCTGTGCGTATCGTCGCAGATTGGCTGCAGCCTCGATTGCACGTTTTGTTCGACGGGCAAGCGTGGATTTAACCGCAATCTTACTGCTGCCGAAATCATCGGGCAGGTCTGGGTTGCGCGTAAGGCGTTCATGCCATTTGAACCCGGCCCGGACCGCCCGATTACCAATGTGGTAATGATGGGGATGGGTGAACCGTTGCTGAACTTCGACAACGTTGTCGATGCCATGAACCTGATGATGGAGGACCTGGCGTACGGCATTTCCAAGCGACGTGTCACCGTCAGCACCTCTGGGGTGGTTCCGGCACTGGACAAATTGGGTGAAGTTACCGATGTTTCACTGGCCATTTCGCTCCATGCGCCCAATGATGAGTTGCGTAACCAGTTGGTGCCGTTGAATAAAAAGTACCCTATTGCGGAGTTGCTGGCAGCGACGCGTCGTTATCTTGCACGCCTGCCTGACAAGCGGAAGGCAACCATTGAGTACACGGTGATTGAAGGCGTTAATGATCAGCCTGAGCACGCCAGGGAACTCGCCGTTGTTCTTCGCGGCCTGCCGTGCAAGATTAACCTGATCCCGTTCAATCCGTTTCCCGAGAGCGATTTTCGCCGTCCCAGTAACAACGCGACCCGCCGTTTCCAGGCAGTCCTGAACGAGGCCGGCTTTATCGCCACGGTGAGAACGACTCGCGGTGACGATATCGACGCAGCCTGTGGTCAGCTGGTAGGGATGGTGGAAGACCGCACCAAGCGTAGTCAGCGTTATATCCAGGTGCAGCAGGTCAGTCCGTAAACCCGGTGCCGATATGCACCTTGCAATTCAAGAGGAATTACCGACTGTGACATTTATTCCAGTGAAGAGGATGCGAGCCGCGCTTGTCGTGGTATTGCTGGCGATGTTTGTCGCAGGGTGTGTGACCAATACCGATAGCCGCTTTGCTCGTGAGGCAGACCGCGACAAGGCTGTCAGGAATTATGTCCAGTTGGGAACCGCCTACATCGGCCAAGATAATCTGGAAAGAGCCCGACACCACCTTGAAAGGGCGCTTGAGTTGGCCCCTGATGACCCCGGGGCGTTGGCGGCCATGGGGCTGATCTATAACGCCGAGGGTGAGCCGGAACTGGCTGAGAGATCGTTCAGGGAATCGCTCGACAGTGATCAGGGCTATACCCGTGGGCGCGTTTATTACGGGGCTTTCCTGTACGGCGCGGGTCGGTTTGAGGATTCCCGCGAACAGTTCCTTGCGGCATCCAGGGACACGTCCTACAACGACAGGGCGTCCGTGTTCTTCAACCTCGGATTGACGGAAGAAAGGATTGGCAACCTTGAGGGTGCTACTACGGCGTATCGGCGCGCTGTTGAATTATCCCGTGGTGATGCAAAGTCGCTGCTTGCGCTGTCACGGACGCTGGTCGAATCTGGGGAGCATCAGGCCGCCTCTCGTCACTACAGCCGCCTGATGACGCTGATGCAACGGAATCAGAATCTCCGCCATTCTCCGGAAAGCCTCTACACAGGTATTCGCATCGCCCGGCATTTGGGCGACAGGAACCGGGAATCGAGCCTCGGACTTCTGCTGAAAAACAATTTTCCAAACTCTGTCGAATACCAACAATACAGGGTGATGACATCCAATGGACAGTGATGACGCACAACAACCGTCGGGCCTGAGTGAGCCTACGGGTCAATTGCTCAAGCGTGCGCGTGAGCAGAAGGGGCTCAGTATTTCCGCCGTGGCCGATGCCCAGCATCTTCGCCCGGCCGTGATACAGGCGATAGAAGACGGGCATTATGAACAGATCGACAGTGAACTGTTCCTCAAAGGCTATGTCAGAACCTACGCGCGGCAGGTTGACCTTGATCCAGATGCGGTGATCGCGACGCTGGATGAGGAACTGGAGCCACTGCGACAGCGAAAAGAGCAGGCAGAAGAAGCCAATCCGCTGATTGATATCGAACGTCGCAGACGTCGGAAACGCCGCGTTGCGAAATTGCTGCTTCTCCTGTTGGTCATAGCAGTAATTGCCTTTCTCGCATTGCGCTTTATGGGCGAATTGGACGGTATAACAGGCGACACGACGGAACCGGCTGTGTCCTCGGAAACGGCTGCTCCCGCGCAGCCTGAACCGTCCGAAGAGACGGTGTCGGTGGACGACACTGTCGATACCGAGTTAGCCGAGCCTGGAACCGAGGAAGAGGCCGATAGGCTATCCGCGCCGGTTGATGAAGCGTCGATCGTTGAGGACAATAGCGAGTTGGCAGAGCTGCCTGAGGACCCTCAGGTTAATGAGCAGGTCTCTGGCTCTCCGGCCCCGACGGTAGAAGACGATTCCGCTCCGGCTGCGCAACCTGCTGTCGATGAGATTGATGAGAGCCAGGTTCCGGTGGTGACCAGTGAGCCGGAGCCAGCGTTTCAGGAGAGCGCCCAGCCAACGGCTGCCGTCGGCAGCGCTCGCCTGGAAATGACATTCAGCGATGAGTGCTGGGTTCAGGTAACCGATTCGGCGGGCAATCGCCTGGTGGGATCCCTGCAACGGGATGGTGACAGGATTAATGTATCAGGCAGGCTGCCCATCGACGTTGTTGTCGGCGCAGTCGATGCCATCGAATCTATAAGATTTGATGGCCAACCGATTGACCTTTCCGGTTATCGGGTCGTCAACAACCGAGCAGAATTCTCGCTGGATATCTGAACGTTTCGAACCCTCTTTTGCGGTTAGCAGGCTATATGAATCACGAATCTCCGATCAAAAGACGCAAATCACGCCAGATAATGGTAGGCGATGTTCCTGTGGGTGGCGATGCGCCTATTGCTGTCCAGAGCATGACCAACACCAACACCTGTGACGTGGATGCAACCGTTGGCCAGATCCGCGCCCTGCAGGAGGCTGGAGCGGACATTGTGCGGGTATCCGTGCCTACAATGGATGCTGCGGAAGCGTTCGGCAAGATTCGCTCAATGGTGTCAGTACCATTGGTGGCTGACATCCATTTCGATCACCGAATTGCTCTGCGGGTGGCGGAACTGGGTGTTGATTGTCTTCGTATCAACCCGGGTAATATCGGTCGGGATGACCGTGTCAGCGCCGTGATCAGCGCCGCGCGGGATGGCAATATCCCGATTCGTATTGGCGTCAACGCAGGCTCGCTGGAAAAGGCACTGCAACGTAAGTACGGGGAACCGACACCCGAGGCTCTGGTTGAGTCGGCCATGCGCCATATCGACATTCTCGACCGTCATGATTTTCAGGACTTCAAGGTGAGCCTGAAGGCCTCAGAGGTCTTCATGACGGTGGCGGCATATCGTCAGATTGCTGCACAGATAGAACAACCCCTGCATTTGGGCATTACCGAGGCTGGTGGCTTTCGCTCCGGGACAGTGAAGTCCTCTGTTGGCCTGGGCATGCTGCTGATGGACGGCATTGGGGATACCATCAGAGTATCGCTCGCGGCAGACCCGGTGCAGGAGATCAAGGTCGGCTACGATATTCTCAAAAGCTTGCGCCTGCGCAGCCGGGGTATCAACTTCGTCGCGTGCCCAAGCTGCTCACGCCAGAATTTCGATGTCATCCAGACCATGAATGACCTTGAGGCTCGTCTGGAAGATGTCAACGAGTCCCTGGATGTTGCCATCATTGGCTGTATTGTAAACGGGCCGGGCGAGGCCAAGGTTGCTGACCTGGGCTTGACCGGCGGTAGCCCCAAGAACCTGTTCTACGCGTCGGGCAAGCCCAATCAGAAGCTCGACAATGCCAACCTGACCGACGACCTGGAACGGCTGATCCGTGAGGAAGTGGCGCGTCGCAAGGAAAAGGAAGAAGCGATCATTACCCGCTCGGCCGACTGAGAGCAGATCGTCAAATCACCGACACAGATAAGGTAGTAACTTGGCTAAGATCCAGGCAATCCGCGGGATGAACGATATCCTGCCAGAGCAGACGCCGGTGTGGCAGTTTGTGGAAGACACGGTCAGGAAAGTGCTTTCCCAGTACGGTTATCAGGAAATTCGCATGCCGGTGGTTGAGCAGACGGACCTGTTCAAGCGCTCTATTGGCGAAGTGACAGATATCGTTGAGAAAGAGATGTACACCTTTGAGGATCGCAACGGTGACAGCCTGACCCTGCGCCCCGAAGGTACGGCCGGCTGCGTGCGTGCCGCCGAAGAACACGGTCTGCTTTTTAATCAGACCCGCCGGCTTTGGTACACCGGCCCCATGTTTCGTCATGAGCGCCCCCAAAAAGGCCGTTACCGTCAGTTCCACCAGATCGGCGTGGAATGTTTTGGCATGACCGGCCCGGATATTGATGCTGAGCTCCTCGTGTTGACGGCCAGGCTCTGGCGCGCGCTAGGACTGAGTGAACACACCCGCCTGGAAATCAATTCCATAGGTACGTCTGCTGCCCGTCGGGAATACCGCGAGGCGCTGGTCGCGTACCTCTCGGATTACCGGGAGCAGTTGGACGAAGACAGCCAACGGCGTCTTGGCTCGAACCCGCTACGCATTCTGGACAGCAAGAACCCGGATACCCAGAGACTTCTGGTGGACGCGCCTCGTCTGGATGATTACCTCGACGACGAGTCTCGGGATCATTTTCGGCAACTGCGCTCGTTGCTGGACGCGGCTGGCATTGAGTATACGGTGAATCCAAAGCTGGTTCGCGGGCTCGACTATTATGGCAAAACTGTATTCGAGTGGATTACCGACAGCCTGGGTGCCCAGGGGACGATATGCGCCGGTGGTCGCTATGATGGGCTGGTGGAGCAATTGGGAGGCAAGCCCACGGTTGCGGTCGGTTTCGCCATGGGGCTCGAACGACTGATCCTGCTGCTGGAAACGCTTAACCTTGTGCCAGACAGTGCCAATGGCAATGTCGATGTGTATGTTGCGGCTATGGGTGAATCCACCGTGGCACCCGCGTTGGCGCTGGGTGAATCCCTTCGCAACGCTTTGCCGGGCGTAACGGTTATGGGGCACTGTGGCGGCGGCAGTTTCAAGAGTCAGATGAAAAAGGCTGATCGCAGTGGCGCCCGTTACGCGGTCATTCTGGGTGAGAATGAGGTTGCCAACGGGACGGTCGGCCTTAAGCCGTTACGGTCAGACGAGGGGCAACTAGACGTTGCTCAGGGTGATCTGGCCGCGACGCTTGAAGAATTGCTTGGCCGCTGATGGCGCGCCGACGAGTTACAGCATAATAATCATCTATTGCAGGAGTCATCATGGCTGAAATGCGTACTGAGGAAGAAACGGTCCAGGCAATCAAGGACTGGTGGAAGAAGAATGGCAGCTCGCTCCTGATTGGCGTCGGTGCGGCGCTGGCGATTGTTTTCGGGTGGCAGGCCTGGCAGAACCATCAAATGCAGCAGCGTACGGAAGCGGCTTCCCAGTTTGCCGAGCTGATCAATGCCTATAGCGATGAGACAGATGAAAATCGCGCAGATACCGTTGCCTACGTGGCCGAGAACCTGCGAGAAGAATACAGCGACAGCGCCTTCGCTGTTTATGGCATGTTGATGCTTGCTCGCCAACAGGTTATGGACCAGGGCGATCCGGAAGGGGCGATCGAGTCCCTGACCTGGGCGCAGGAAAAAGCCGGCGAAAGCGGAGCGTTGGCAATGGTTATTCGCAACCGCCTGGCCCGCGCCCAGTTCGCGGCGGAGCAGTACGAAGAGGCTTTGGCAACCATTGAGGGTACGGACAATACCGGCAGTTTCGGCGCTATTTTTACCGAGCTTAAAGGCGATATCCTGCTAGCCCAGGGTAATCGTGAGGGGGCTCGTGAAGCGTATCTGGCGGCCCGTGAAATGAACCAGCAGGGTCGTAGCGGCATTCTTGAGCTCAAGCTATCCGACCTTGGTGTTGAGGAGGGAGCCTGATGCCCTGGTTGGTTAACGGGCATACCAGACTCTTTTCGCTTGCGGGTATGCTGACACTGGCTGTCCTTGCAGGATGTAGTACCAGCGACACCTTTGAGCAACCTGCACCGGTTCCGGAGATTTCATCCAGTGTCGGGCTTGAGCCTGTCTGGAGTATGGGTGTTGGGGACGGGCATGATGACAACTTCCTGTACCTCGCCCCTCTGAACACCGGAGACCGTTTGTATGCGGCATCAGCCGATGGCGAGGTTTATGCCGTCGGCTCCGAAAACGGCGAGGTATTCTGGTTCCGGGATCTTGACGAGGAAATCAGTGCCGGCGTTGGTGGCGATCAGGGAAACCTGTACCTGGTCACCCGTGATGCTGAGCTGATGGCCCTGTCGCGCGAAGATGGTTCTGCGCTTTGGCGGCAGCCATTGCCCAACGAAGTGTTGGCATCCCCCCAGTCCAACGGGCGCCTGGTGGTGACACAGACCATTGATGGCAAGGTGCTGGCGTTTGATACCGCCTCCGGGGAGCAGGCATGGCAATACGACAGTGATGTCCCGGTCCTGTCAATACGTGCAGCGGCGTCGCCGCTTGTCGGGGCAGACCTTGTGCTGGCTTCACTGGCCAACGGCAAGCTCATGGCGATCTCCACTGAGACCGGCCAGCCCGTTTGGCAGTATGAAGTCGGCCAGCCGCAGGGCCGTACCGAGCTTGAACGGCTTGTTGATGTGGCCGGTGAGCCGCTGATTCTGGAGAGCGCAGCGATGATTGTGGGCTATCAGGGCAAGCTTGCGCTGGTTGACCTGCAAACCGGACAGGAAATCTGGAGTCGTCCCGCCTCCAGCCTGCAGTCACCAATGATCGGCAACGGTAATATTTTTGTCGCGGGTGCCAACGGCGATATCACGGCCTACCGCGGTTCCGACCGTCGCGAGCTGTGGGTTCAGGACCGGTTATCCTGGCGGCAGCCAACGCAGCCGGTTGTCTATGAGGATTACCTGTTGATAGGTGATTTCGAGGGCTACATTCATATGTTGTCGTTGGAAGACGGCAGCCTGGTGGGTCAGCTTGAATTTGACGACGAGGGCCTGCGGGTGCCTTTCCAGCGCCTGCAGAACGGTAACCTTCTTGTGTATGGCAATAGCGGTAAACTGTCGGTATTGAAACTCCGGACGCTCGACTGAGTGCTCCTTTCCGGCCCTATCGCTGTGAAGCGCGGGCCCTGTTTAATGTGTAGCGAAAGACTATGACCCCTGTAATTGCTCTTGTCGGGCGCCCCAACGTGGGCAAATCGACACTGTTTAATCAAATGACGCGGTCCCGGGATGCGCTTGTAGCGGATTTCCCCGGCTTAACCCGTGATCGTAAATACGGTGAGGGCAATTACGAAGGGCAGCGCTTTATCGTGATTGATACCGGTGGCCTGACCGGGGACGAAAAAGGCCTGGACGCCGAAATGGCGCGCCAGTCCATGCAGGCTGTCGAGGAAGCAGACATTGTCCTGTTTCTGGTAGATGGCAAGGCGGGACTCAATGGTGGCGATGAATTGATCGCGGCCCATCTGCGCAAGACTGGCAAGCGGGCACACCTGGTGGTCAATAAAACCGATGGCCAGGACCCCGATATTGCCGCTTCCGATTTCTACGGTCTGGGCTTCGAGTCCACCTATCTGATAGCAGCTTCCCATAACCGTGGCATTCGCTCCATGCTGGAAGAGTTGCTGCCGTCCGAGGAAGAGCGTGAAGCGCAAGATCGTGCTGATCGCTATCCAGGCATACGCATTGGCATTGTCGGGCGGCCGAACGTGGGCAAGTCCACACTGGTTAATCGTATGCTCGGGGAAGACCGGGTGATTGTCTATGACATGCCCGGTACCACCCGAGACAGCGTTTATATCCCGTTCGAACGCATGGATAACCAGTACACGCTGATCGATACAGCGGGTGTGCGCCGTCGCAAAAACGTCAGTGAAGTGGTAGAGAAGTTTTCCATCATTAAAACCCTTCAGGCCATTGACGATGCCCATGTGGTCATCCTGGTTATCGACGCCAGGGAAGGGCTGGTGGATCAGGACCTGCATCTGATTGGTTTTGTTCTGGATGCCGGCCGTTCCCTGGTGATTGCGGTCAACAAATGGGATGGCATGGACCCGGACGACCGCGCCAAGGTAAAGGAGCAGGTCCAGCGCCGCCTGGACTTTCTTGACTATGCCGACAAGCATTACATTTCAGCCCTTCACGGTTCCGGTGTGGGCGTAATGTACGATTCGGTTCATGACTGCTATGAGTCAGCGATGGCCAAGTGGCCCACCAATCGTCTGACGGCCATCCTCCAGGACGCTACCGCACAACACCAGCCGCCACTGGTACAGGGGCGCCGAATCAAACTGCGATACGCCCACCAGGGTGGGTCCAACCCTCCAGTGATTGTGGTGCATGGCAATCAGACTGACGCGTTGCCAGGGGCTTACAAACGCTATCTGGAGAATACCTTCCGTAAAGTGCTGAAGGTCAATGGTTCTCCCATTCGCTTCGAGTTCCGTTCCAGTGAAAACCCGTTCGCTAATAAGGTTAGCCGGCTTACGCCGCGTCAGAAGGTCAAACAGGACAATGACCTGAAGAAAGGGCGGCCGGTACGGAAGAAAGCGCGAATGAAGAGCAAGAAACGCTGAAACGATCCGACCGTCGGGGCAGCGCCAGGCAGTCGGTGCTGCATCAAAGGGCGCGATGGTTGGTCTTTAGCCACTCCTGAAACTCGTTTTCGGGCATCGGCCTGCTGTAGAAATAGCCTTGTGAATAGTCACAGCCTTCCTGTTGCAGGAAGTGTGTCTGGGCTTCTTCTTCCACGCCTTCTGCAATTACACTCAAGCCAAGACTGTGGGCCATGTTGATGATGGCCTTCACCAGCGAGGCGTCCTCCCGCTCCTTCATCACGTCCTGGACAAAGGATTTGTCGATTTTCAGGGTATCGAAAGGGTAGCTCTTGAGGTAGCTGAGCGCCGAATAGCCGGTACCGAAGTCATCAACTGACAGGCGAATGCCGGATTGATCGAGTTGCCGCAGGATATCGGCGGTTTCTATGGTGTTATCAAGGATCAGTCGCTCAGTGATTTCCAGTTCCAGTTGCTGGGGGGGCAAACCGCTGGCTTTGAGAGCATTCATGACGGTGTCGACAAAGCCCGGATCCCTGAATTGCCTGGGAGATACGTTGACTGAAATGCCGATGTCCGTACCAGTGGACTCTTTCCAGCGTATGGCCGCCAGGCAGGCTTCCCGTAACACCCATTCACCAATCGGCGTTATCAGGCCGGTTTCTTCCGCCAGGGGTATAAACCGGTCGGGCATGACCATACCCATACCGGGGTTATTCCAGCGCAGCAGGGCTTCGGCAGAGCACAGTTGTCCGGACTCAGTGCGAACAATGGGCTGGTAGTAGAGCTCAAACTCTTTTTGCTCCAGGGCCCGGCGCATCAGCGATTCCATCTGCAGCCGTTCATGGGAGACTTCCGTCATTTCCGGAGCAAAGAGAGCATAGGCACTTTTACCCTTGTGTTTGGCCTGGTACATGGCGGCATCGGCGTGCTGAAGCAGGGTGCCGCTGTTATCGGAGTCGTTCGGGAAAACGGAGATACCGATACTGGTGGTTACGAACACTTCCTGGCCATTCAGCAGGTAAGGAGGGGCAAAGGTCTTGAGGATACGCTCTGCGACCTGTGACGTCGCCTCGGGGCCCGTCAGGCCGGGCAATATTACCAGAAACTCATCACCACCAAGCCTGGCGACGGTGCTGGTACCCCGAAGGCAGCTGGAAATCCGTCGTGCGGCCTCTATCAGGAGGTTATCGCCGGCGTCGTGCCCAAGGGTATCGTTGATGTGCTTGAAGTTGTCCAGGTCGAGAAACATCACGCCAACCAGGGAGCTTTCGCGTCTTGCCTGGGCCAGGGCCAGTTTCAGGCGATCCAGGGCGAGCATCCGGTTGGGAAGCCCGGTCAGGATGTCGTAGTTAGCCTGTCTGAGCAGTTGTTGCTCGTAGCGCTTGCGGATACTGATATCTTCGCCAAGAATCAGGTAGCCGGTGGCTTCGCCCTTGGAATTCTTGATGGGGGTTACGATCAGTTGTTCCCAGAAGCGCTCACCGTTCTTGCGAACGCTGTTGATTTCCCCCTGCCAGACCCCCACGCGTTGGACCTGAAGTCGGATGGATTGCCACAGTTGGCGGTTTTCTCGATGGGCCTGCGCATCCTCGGATAGCACGCCCGGGTGTTTTCCGGCGATGGTGGCAGCGTCGTAGCCGGTGAGCTGGCTGAATTTCTGGTTGGCGTATTCGATACGCCACTGGCGATCACAAATCAGCACCGATGACGGGCTTTGCTCAATCGCCTTGGAGAATTTTCGGATTTCCTGGGCATCGCGCTCCTGTCGCTCGAGGTCATCGTTGAGACGTTCCCGCATCTGGTTGATGGCAACGGTGACCTGGGCCAGTTCGTCATTTCGATTCAGTTGGGTATCCGGTCGGTCCAGTTCAAGCGGGTCTGACAGGTTGTTGAGTGAGAAATTGCGGGCGTAGTTGGCCATGGTGGTCAGGTGCCGCGCAATGAAGTGCTGGAAAATCCAGATGATCAGGATCGAAACGAAAAAGGTCTTCAGGAACTGGGTGGTCAGCACCACTACGACTTTTTGGCGCATGTCCGAGAACACCCGCTTCAGATCGGCGGTGATGGTCAACTGACCCAAACTGAACATTTCATCACCCTGGTGGGTGAGCTTGAACGTATGGCTGATTGTCTGGGCGTTGCGAGGGATTTCGCCCATGACCAGTTCGGAATCCGGTTCAATTTTGAGGCGTAGGTGAACGATGTCTGGCAGGCTGAGTATGCCTTCGAGCTGGGTCTGTAGGAGTTTCTGATCCAGCGCCCATAGGCTGCGGGCCAGACTGGAGGTATAGCCGGTTTCGACAACCATCATGCGCCTGTCGATCTGCGACAGGTCCTTCCGGTAATCCGAGTATATCTGGATAGCTGAAGAGATGAGCGTGAACAACGAGCTGAACAACAGGATGTATGCGAGCAGCCTGAAGGACAGGGGAGACCCGGTTCGAAATCGTTGCAGGCGAGTCAACAGTTTTTGCATGTCCTATACTTCGGCCACCCTGGCAGGTTTCAATGAGCATGGTCAGACGGTGTTCTCAGGACTATAGCAGCAGTTTCTTGCAAATGCCTCGCAAATACAGGAAAAATCGGGAGAAATGTGTCACTGTTCAGGATTTGTTAATGTCTTGGGAGCGGGCGGTGATCGGGGGTGTTGGACGCCTGCGCATGCAGGGCTGATCGATTGGGAGTGCAGAGTGGACCTGCAAAGAAAAAGAAGCTGAAAAAATGGCGTCCCCTAGGGGGTTCGAACCCCTGTTGCCGCCGTGAAAGGGCGGAGTCCTAGGCCACTAGACGAAGGGGACGCATCGCTTCAAAAGCTTGCCTCGTCGAGGTGGCGCGTATATTAAGTAAGGCGATACGAGCTGTCAAACGGTTTTTAAAAAAAATAATAGCTTTCGCGAGCACAGCAGGTTGGTCGAGGAAGCTGCCCTGAGCCTTTCCGAGGACCGCCTCAGTACCTTACCGAATCCGCCAGGGCTGGGCCCAATTCAGGATACTGGAAATGGAACCCTTCGGCTTCGAGTCTTTCGGGTATGGCCATTTGGCCGGTCAGTAACAACCGGGACATTTCGCCCAGCGCCAACTTAAGGACCGGACTTGGTGCCGGGAAAATGGCCGGCCGGCCCAAAACGCCGGCAAGACACTTTGTAAACTGCCGGTTGGTGACCGGGTTGGGGCTCACGACGTTGTAGGGGCCGTTGGCCTTGTCGGATTCGAGCATCCAGACAAGCGCTGCGACCACGTCGTCCCGGTGAACCCATGGCATGAACTGTTCGCCGTCGCCAAGTCGTCCCCCAAGACCCAGGCGGAAGGGTAGAAGCATGCGCTGCAGGAAACCGCCACCGGGGCCGGCAACAATCCCCGTCCGCGACAGGCATACGCGAACGCCGTCAGCCTCCAGGCTCAGAGCTTCCTGTTCCCAGTCACGGCACATGCGATGAGTGAATTCGTCATGGGGCAACGTTTGCTCAGTCACGCGTTCACGGCCCTGGTCGCCGTAGAAACCCACCGCAGAACCGGACACCAGCACGCGCGGGAGTGATTCCCAGCTCCTTATCACGTTCGCCAGGAGGCTAGTAAGGCCGATACGGCTGTCCCGCAGTTCCTGTTTGCGGCGATCGGACCACCGTTTATCGGCGATGCCTTCGCCAGCCAGGTTGATAACCGCGCCGAACCCCGGGTGGCCTCGTAGCAGCTCGAGATCTCCCAACGCCTCTACACGTCCACAAAGAGCCTGAACGTTTGCTGTGGACTGTCTGCTGAAGACGGTTGGGGCGTAGCCTTTGCTGATCAGTTGTTGGCACAATGATTGGCCGATGAATCCGGTGCCTCCGGTGATCAGAATCCGATTATCCATTGCTGCTCGCTCCTGGGTCGGTTAATGGTCGGCTATTGATAGTTGTCGGTGATGGGTTATGCCGGCTGTTTGTGGCTGTCGAGTTCGTGGATCACAACGTCACGAATGGCTTTCCCCAGTTCGGGATTCTCACCGATGGGTGGTGCAAGCGTAATGCTGACCTCGTGTTGGCTTTGTAGCCCCTCGATCATCGCGGGAACGTCTTTTCTGAGATGACGGCCCGCCGCCAGGAATAGCGGCACGACGGTATACTGTCGGACGCCTTCACTTGCTCCCTCGCTGATAACCGTATCTAGGGAGGGCTCTGCCAGTTCCATATAGGCAATGCGGGACCCGGGTACAGATTCAAGTGTCGGGGTTGCCAATGCTTCGAACGTCCGGCACCAGCGCTCATCGCTGCTTCCATGGGCAAGTAGGATTATTCGGGGAGCTTCTCCGTTCATAGTATCTCCTGGTATGAATAAAAGCTGGGATAGTAATCTAAAGTGTAGCAGCCGCAGGCCTGCCACTGTGCTGCTCGATGACGATAGGATGGGTATATGTTCGATTGGAAAGAGATTCTGGATTTCTGGTTTGGTGAACTTGATGAGCACGGCCTGCCGGACAGCTTTCACAGGAATCGCTGGTTCCGTTCCACGCGTGCCTTCGACCAGGAAATCCGGCGACGCTTCCTGTCGATGGTCCTTTTTGCGTCAGAGGACGGTCTGCGGCACTGGCGCAAGACGGCCGGTGGGGCTCTTGCAGAGATCATCCTGCTGGATCAGTTCACACGGAATATACATCGGGGCGGAGCGCTGGCGTTTTCCAATGACCGGTTGTCTGTACAGCTCTGTAAGGCAGCGATGCGTGATGGACAGGACATGGAATTGCCCCCGGTAAAGCGGGGCTTCCTCTATATGCCGCTGCAGCACTCGGAAAAACGTGAGGATCAGGATCTGTCTGTGGAGTGTTACTCGCAATTGGCCGCCGCTACCGATGGCATTGTCGGAGATTTTATGGAGAGTTTTCTACAATCCGCCCGTGACCATCGGGATATCATCCACCAATTCGGCCGTTTTCCACACCGCAACCAGGCACTGAAACGCTCCTCGAGCCCGGAGGAGCAAGCCTACCTGACCAACGGTAAGCGCTTCGGCCAATAAATGCCTTCAAATCCGTTCAACAGGCCGGAACTGCCAAGCCCATCAAGGTTTCATGGCGCCTTATGCGGCAGAATTTACAAAAACTAACAAGAATCAGGCTTCGCTGCACAGGTCTCAGGGCCATTGCAGGCGGCCGGCGATCGAAACAAGGAAAACCAGCCATGGGGCAGTTACAGAACCCCGCACTCCAGGCGAACAGTGAACTGCCGGAGAACCGATTACTTCGGCAGTCGATTCGCTACAGGGGGCGCAAGACCTTACGTGTAAAAAGCGAGCTACGGCGTCTTAAAATCCTGGAGGCGACCCTTCGAATTGCAGCTCGTGACGGTTTGCGAGGCATCAAGCATCGAGCTGTTGCGAGGGAAGCGAAAGTGCCTCTGGCCGCCACCACCTATTACTTTCGCGATATTCATGAATTGATCAGTGACTCATTCATGCTTTTCGCTGAAAAAGCCCGGGACAATCTTGATGGCTTTTATGACACCATCAATCTGGTGCTGGATACCACCCCTGCAGAAACCCTTCGGCGCAATGGTCCCCAACGCAAGGAATTGGCTGCGCGTTTGTCGGTAATATCGACGGCCTACCTCCATGAGCAGTTTACAAAGCGAAGGCAGCAGATGCTGGCGGAGCAGGTGTTCCTTATGGAAGCGCTAAGGGATGACCGTCTTGCGGGCCTGGCAAGAAGCTATCGTGAAGCCTGGACCGCAGGCCTGCGGCAGATACTGAAGCGGCTGGATTCGCCATCACCGGAGAGAGACGCAACGCTGCTGGTGAATGTCACTCTGGGTATGGGATACGATTCTTTACTCAACGATCAGCGTGTGGATTACGCTGCACTGTCTGAGACCGTTGCGCGCGTGATCGGGTTGGCGTTAGGCGAACAGGAGATCGTACCGGTCTGAATATGGGGATGAAAAAGGTCCTGAAAAAAGAGTTGACGAACCAGGATGAATCCGTAGAATACGCGTCCGTTGATCAAGCGGGAATAGCTCAGCTGGTAGAGCACAACCTTGCCAAGGTTGGGGTCGCGAGTTCGAATCTCGTTTCCCGCTCCAGATTCCAAAAACCCGGTCTTTTCGAAAGGAAAGGCCGGGTTTTTCATTTTTAGCCTGCAAGCCACAGTCTTCACACCCTGTTCTCGGTTATACTGCCAGGTCATATTGGATGCCTTGTCGTCAGTGTTTCGGGAGCGCCCATGCAGGTACATTCGTTGTATGTCTATCCGGTCAAGTCCCTGGCCGGAATCCAGGTTTCTTCATTCCTTCTGGACGAGTTCGGTCCGGCCGATGACCGTCGCTGGATGATCGTTGATTCCGAGCGCGAGTTCGTTACCCAGCGAAGCAATCCGGAACTCGCCATGATCAAAGCCCGGTTGGACTCAGGTCAGGTCTTTGTCGATATACCGGGGGAGGGCGAGTTTCCATTGTTGCCGGACACTGAGGAGTGTCGTGTCAGGGTCTGGCGGGACTGGGCGAAAGCGGTGTACGGAGAGGACAAGGCATCTGCTGCGCTGTCCCGCTACTGTGGCCAGACATTTCGCTTTGTGTATATGCCCGAGGAAACCTTCCGCCGCGTTGATGCGAGCCGGGTTACCGAGTATCGTCGGGTCAGCTTTGCCGATGGTTTTCCATTCCTGATCACCAACCTTGCGTCCCTTGAAGAGCTGAACACGCGCCTTGATTCGGCCATCGATATGCGAAGGTTCCGGCCGAACATTGTTGTTGAGGGCGCGGGGGCCTGGGATGAGGACAACTGGACATCTGCACGCATCGGGGAAACGGCATTCACGCTGGTAAAGCCCTGTTCCCGCTGTGTTATGACCACCGTGGATCCGGACCAAGGCGTAAAGTCCGTAGATCTGCAGCCTTTAAGGATGCTTGGAACCTATCGGCGAACCTCTGACGGCGTCATTTTCGGAATGAACGCCATTCATGAATCGGACGGGACCATCCGGGTCGGTGATCCGATTACTCTGCAAACGACTGCCACAACGGAGAATCAGTAACGTGCCATTGTTAACGCTGGATGCCGTATCCCTTGCTTTTGGCATGCAGCCATTGCTCGACCAAGCCTCTATGACCATCGAGGCAGGTGAACGTTTGTGTCTTCTTGGCAGGAATGGCGAGGGAAAATCCACACTACTGAAGATCGTCAGCGGTGAGGTAACGGCGGACGGCGGTGTTGTCCGGCTGGACGACGGTGCGGTGTTGTCAGTGCTGCCCCAGAATCTCCCCGTCAATGATACTCGAACCGCGTATGAGGCCGTTTCCGGTGCTTTCCCGGAGACCGGGGAATTGCTCGCGGAATTTCATCGGTTGTCCCAGACTGCGGATGAAGCCAGCCTGGACCGGCTGATGAAAGTACAGGAGCGCCTTGAGGCGCTGGATGGCTGGCGTCTGGACCAGAAAGTCGGCGCCATCCTCGAGCAATATGGCATCGACCCGGAGCAGCGTCTGAACACGCTTTCCGGCGGTTGGCAGCGACGTGTCCTGTTGGCGCGTGCCCTGGTGACCGAGCCGGATATTCTGTTGCTGGATGAGCCTACCAACCACCTGGATGTGCCCGCCATTGCCTGGCTGGAAGAGGCCCTTGGTCAATTCCGTGGCGCGATTCTGTTTGTCAGCCACGACCGCGCGTTTATACGCCGCATGGCCACGCGGATCGTGGAACTGGACCGCGGGCATCTGGTGAGTTTCGCGGCTACGTACGACCGTTACCTGGACCTCAAGGAAAAGGCTCTGGAGGAGGAAGATCGCCAGAATGCGTTGTTCGACAAGCGGCTAAAGCAGGAAGAGGCGTGGATTCGTCAGGGGATCAAGGCTCGTAGGACCCGCAATATGGGCCGGGTGAGGGCGCTAAAGGCCATGCGTGAAGAACGCCAGCAACGTCGCGAACGCGGTGGAACTGCGAGCTTTTCGGTGGAAGACGCTGCCCGTTCCGGGAAACTGGTGGTGGAAGCCAGTGATGCCGGCTTTGCCTATCCTGACGGTACTGCGGTTATTCGCGACATGAACATGACCGTGCTCCGAGGCGACAAGATTGGTCTCGTTGGTGAGAACGGCACCGGGAAGACTACCTTGGTCCGTCTGATGCTGGGAGACCTGAAGCCCACGGATGGCAGGATCCGCCTCGGCACCAATTTGCAGATTGCTTACTTCGACCAACTTCGCGGTGAGCTCGACTTGGAACGCAACGCACTGGATAACCTTTCAGAGGGCCGGGAGTTCATCGAAATCAATGGCCAGAGCAAGCACGTACTAGGTTATCTGCAGGAATTCCTGTTCAGCCCCGAACGGGCGCGTTCTCCTGTCCGTGTATTTTCTGGTGGCGAGCGTGCGCGCCTGCTTCTTGCCAAGCTCTTCAGCAAGCCGGCCAATATCCTGGTGCTGGATGAGCCAACCAACGATCTGGACGTGGAAACTCTGGAGTTACTCGAATCCCGGCTGGTGGAATTTGCCGGCACTGTGATCGTTATCAGCCACGACCGGGAGTTCCTGGATAACGTTGCCACTGATACGGTATTCCTCGACGGCTCTGGCAGAGTCGCGGAGTTCGTCGGCGGTTATACCGACTGGCGAAGGCAGGGTGGTCGGTTTCCTTCCGAGGGGGTAAGCCGGAAGGCCACCAAACCGCCCAAGAATCAGAACCCGGCACCGGAAAAAAGGCCGGAAGCACCCACCGTGGCGGACACCAAGAAAACAAAACCCGTAAAACTCAGCTACAAACTGAAGCTTGAACTGGAAAAACTTCCGGCCCAGATTGAAGAGCTGGAGGCGGAACTGGAAAAGCTTCGGGCACAAATTTCCGATCCGGAATTCTACTCCGGGCCCGCTGAGAGCGTCTCCACGACCCTGGCGGACCTCGGGGACAAGGAAGCCCACCTGGAGAAGGTCATCGAGCGCTGGATGGAGCTGGAAGAACAGGCGAATCAATGAATGTAACGTATCACTTCAAGCTTGAAGACAAACGTTCAGAAACTTTTAAAGTAACCGATCGACCGGCCGACTCGACGGGCAATCTGCCGAGCTGGACAAAGTTGGAGCACTGCCAATGCTCCAACTGCCCGCTGAAACCGTCAGAGTCGCCGCGATGTCCCGCCGCGGTTGAAATACTTCCGGTTGTCAACGCCTTTCAGGCAGAAGATGCCTATCAGAGGGTGAATGTAGAGGTGACCGACGACCGTAGGAGTTATTCCAAGGACACCACACTTGAGGAAGCCCTGAGGTCATTGCTGGGACTGAAAATGGCGACAAGCGGGTGTCCGGTGCTGTCCGAATTGAAATCGATGGCCGTGCATCACTTACCGTTTGCCAGCAACGATGAGTTCATCATGAGGAGTGTGTCTCACTACCTTCTGCAGCAGTACCTGGCAAAACGCAACCATCAAGAGCCAGACTGGGACCTGAAAGGACTGGTTGAGAGAAATCAACGTCTGCAGTTGGTGAACCAGGCGTTATGGCAGCGCATCCATTCGGTATGCAAGGGGGACAGTAACCTGAAGGCATTGCTGAACTTCTTCTCAATGGCCTCAAGTGTGAGTTTTTCCCTGGAGAGTCAGCTTCGTAAACTGGAAGCAAAAATGAAAGGCGACGGCGCCGTTTGAGGCGCCGCGACCACAGTCCGGCTACTGGATACGAACCGCAAGGACATCGCAGACGGTGCCGTGCAACACACCGTTAGCGGTTGATCCCAGAAGCAGCTGGAACCCTTTGCGGCCGTGGCTTCCGACAATCACCAAGTCCACGCTCTGTTCCTCCGACAGCCGATGGATTTCGGATTCCGGGCGTCCCACGGTTACGATTTGATTGTCTGTCCCTACGTCGTACTTTTCACCATATCCGGCGAGCTGTTCCTTCGCGGCCTTGTCCAGTTGGTCCTGAAGTTCCGTCAGATCCATTGGAATGTCGCCCCCATAGGCGTAGCCAACAGGTTCGACCACGTGTACCAACATCAGTTCGGCACTGTGGGCCTTGCTTATTTCGATGGCCTTGTTGAGTACCTGGGGGGCTTCTTCGGTCAGATCGATTGCCACCAGTATCTTCTTATAGATCGACATCGCATCGCTCCTTAGCGGATGGGTCAAGCTCTTTGTGCACCAAAGCAACACCTTATACTAAAAGTGTAAACCAATACTGACAGGTATCAATGACTGACTGGAAAGGACAGAGAGTGCATTGGCTGGGGGAACAGGCCGCCCCAGCCAGCAGGGATGTCAGGCGTTTTCGCGGAGCAGGCCAATGGTTGTCTCCAGGCCACGGAGAATGCCTTTGGAATAGCGGTCGATCACAAAAGCAACGTTGTTGTCGTTGTAATTGATGTAGGAGTTGCGGATAAACTGCCACTTGGAGGTCAGGTCGTCCAGAGCCGTTTTTAGTGGGCCCTGGACGCCGCCTTCGGTGATCTGGGAGAGCAATGTGTCGAACT
The DNA here is from genome assembly GCF_032922745.1 of Marinobacter salarius. NCBI lineage: Bacteria > Pseudomonadati > Pseudomonadota > Gammaproteobacteria > Pseudomonadales > Marinobacteraceae > Marinobacter > Marinobacter salarius. The sequence goes on along the minus strand of NZ_CP136693.1, from coordinate 3,358,320 downwards.
GCCTTGCCTGCTCGTCAAGAGGGATGTCGTTCGAGGAGCCCTGGAAGGTCTGCGCCACTGACGAGTGGGTGCGGGCAGAGTACTTGGCCATCATCTGTGCCATAGTGACTGCTGCTGAACGTGCGGCTTCAACTCTCTGGGAAGTCGCAATTTCGGTGCTTTCACGGGCAACCGCATACATTTCCGAAGCCACCTCGTTCATCATTAACGCCTGGTTCGCCATATCGGACATCAGGCGCAGATCAGGGTAGCCGGTGTTGCGTACGTCGTTGATATTGCTTCGCATCAGATCCTTGAACTTGTCAAATTCCACATTGAGGCTTTCTACCTGTGCTCCGGACAATACGCTGGCATTGCTATCCGCGACCGAATTCATGGATTCGTTGGCGGCATTGATACTGGCAACAATCTCGTTCAGGGTTTCGGTATCGCCGCTTGCGCTGAACCGATAGTAGGCGTCCAGTGCCATGTAGTTATTGACCCGGAAATTATGCAGGTCCGAAAGAAAGCCGTCGCCTTCCTGGGCGCGGACCGTAAAGGAAGTAATCAGCAACAGCACGAGCGCCGTTACCAGGGAACGTACCCGCAAGCGAGCGTCTTTCATCGGATGGGTCTCCGTTAAGGCTGTTTTATTATTGTGGACTAAAGTCTTAGGCTGAAGGTAAAGTAACTCCGCCGACCAATCAAGTTGTTTTAGGGGGCGCTACGGGAGTAAATGTAAACAAATTTAAAATTTACGTGATAAACCTGCCGTTTCGCATCAATACCTCGAACTACATGCTTGATAAACAACAATTCCATTCGCCTCCTGATGCCATTCGGCTGTCCATTTCGAGGCTGGTCGGGTTGATTCATCCAGAAACAAATTGACAAACGAGCCGTTTTTTTTCATCGTGTCACACCACGATTCAAACGACTGTATGAATTCTTGGATCGCTTGATCGGGTATTGATTGAAAACAGTGACCGAAATCTCGCTGCATCAGCGGTCGTCTTGCGAAACGCTTGTGCGGCTGTTTCAGCAGTTCCAAACACAGACTGGAGATCAGTTGATGATTTACGAAGGTAAAGCCATCACGGTTAAAGAGATCGAAGGCGGGATCGCTCAGTTGAACTTTGACTTGCAGGGCGAGTCAGTGAACAAGTTCAACCGTCTCACGATTGAAGAGCTCCGCGCCGCGACTGACAAACTGGAAGCGCAGAAGGGCCTGAAAGGCCTTGTCGTGACCAGTTCCAAGGACAGCTTTATTGTTGGCGCCGACATTACGGAATTCACCGACCTGTTTGCCGGGCCGGAAGAAGACCTCGTTGCCAACAACCTCAAGGCCAATGAGGTGTTCAGCGCGATTGAAGATCTGCCTTTCCCCACCGTAACGGCGATCAACGGTATGGCGTTGGGTGGCGGCTTCGAAATGTGTCTTGCCACGGATTACCGGGTGATGGACAAGAAGGCCAAAGTAGGTCTTCCGGAAGTAAAGCTGGGTATTTTTCCAGGTTTTGGCGGCACTGTTCGTCTGTCCCGTCTGGTCGGTGTTGACTACGCGGTTGAATGGATCTGCGGCGGCACTGAGAACCGTGCCGACAAAGCCCTTAAAGTTGGTGCAGTTGATGCCGTACTTGAGGGTGAGAAGCTGGTAGAGGCAGCCATCAGCATTATCAACCAGTGCAACGACGGCAAGCTGGATTACCAGGCGCGTCGTGAAGAGAAGAAGGGCAAGATCAAACTGAACGCCATGGAAAGCATGATGGCTTTCGAGATCTCCAAGGCGTACGTTGCCGGCCAGGCTGGCAAGAACTATCCGGCCCCGGTCGAGGCAATCAAGGTCATGCAGAAGCATGCCGGCCTTACCCGTGACAAAGCGATCGAGGTTGAGGCCAAAGGCTTCGCCAAGATGGCCAAAACCAACGTGGCAGCCTGCCTGGTTGGCCTGTTCCTGAACGATCAGGAGCTGAAGAAAAAGGCCAAGGCCTGGGAAAAGGAAGCCAATGACGTGAAACTGGCGGCCGTTCTGGGCGCTGGCATCATGGGTGGCGGTGTGGCCTACCAGTCCGCATTGAAGGGTACGCCCATCATCATGAAGGACATCGCCCAGGAAGGTATTGCTCTGGGTCTTAAAGAGGCGAAGAAGCTTCTTTCCAAGCGTGTTGACAAGGGTAAGATGGACACCAGCAAGATGGCTGACGTTCTGAACAGCATCACGCCGACACTCAACTACGGCGACTTCAAGAACGTTGACCTGGTTGTTGAGGCCGTTGTTGAAAACCCGAAGGTTAAAGACGCTGTTCTTCGTGAGACCGAGGATAATGTTCGTGAAGACGCCATCCTGACGTCCAACACCTCCACCATTTCCATCGATCTTCTGGCCAAGAACCTGAAGCGCCCGGAAAACTTCTGCGGCATGCACTTCTTCAACCCGGTGCACATGATGCCGTTGGTTGAGGTTATCCGCGGTGAGAAGACCAGTGACAAGGCTATCGCCACCACCGTGGCCTACGCCAAGGCCATGGGTAAGACCCCGATTGTGGTCAACGACTGCCCGGGCTTCCTGGTCAACCGTGTGCTGTTCCCATACTTCGGTGGCTTTGTGAACCTGGTACGTGACGGCGCGGATTTCCAGCACGTCGACAAGGTCATGGAGAAGTTCGGTTGGCCGATGGGCCCTGCCTATCTGCTGGACGTCGTTGGCATGGACACCGGCAAGCACGCTGGCGAAGTCATGGCTGACGGCTTCCCGGACCGCATGAAGCACGAAGGTACTACCGCCATTGACGTGATGTTCGATAACAACCGTTACGGACAGAAGAACGACAAGGGCTTCTATAAGTACGAACTGGACCGCAAAGGCAAGCAGAAGAAGGTTGTCGACGAAGAAACCTACAAGCTGCTTGAGCCGGTTGTTCAGGGTAAGAACGATTTCAGCGACGAGGACATCATCGCACGTATGATGCTGCCTCTGTGCCTCGAAACCGTTCGCTGCCTGGAAGACGGCATTGTTGAAGACCCGGCAGACGCCGATATGGGCCTGATTTTCGGTATCGGCTTCCCGCCGTTCCGTGGTGGTGCCCTGCGTTATATCGACGACATGGGTGTCGACAAGTTCGTCGAGCTGGCAGACAAGTTTGCAGATCTTGGTCCCCTGTACCATCCGACCGAGAAGCTGCGTGAAATGGCCAAGACTGGCGAAAAGTTCTTTGGCTAACCCTGAACGAGATTTCCGAACGGAGAAAGATCTATGAGCCTTAATCCGAGAGACGTTGTCGTCGTCGATTGCGTGCGGACTCCGATGGGGCGTGCCAAAAACGGCTGCTTCCGCAATGTTCGTGCGGAAACCCTGTCGGCTGCGCTGATCGAAGCACTGTTTGAGCGCAACCCGAAGCTCGACCCGAAAGAAGTTGAAGATGTGATCTGGGGCTGTGTAAATCAGACCAAGGAGCAGGGCTTCAACGTGGCGCGTCAGATTTCATTGCTGACCCGCATCCCTCATGAGTCTGCTGCCCAGACCGTGAACCGTCTGTGTGGTTCTGCCATGAGCGCGATCCACACCGCCGCCCAGGCGATCCAGACTGGCAACGGCGATGTGTTCTTCGTGGGTGGTGTTGAGCACATGGGGCACATTCCCATGACCGACGGTTTTGACCACAACCCGGCTGCGTCCAAGTACTCTGCCAAAGCATCCAATATGATGGGCCTGACCGCAGAAATGCTCGCCAAGATGCACGGCATCACCCGTGAGCAGCAGGACGAGTTTGGCGCACGTTCACATCGCCTGGCGCATGAAGCCACTCAGGAAGGCCGCTTCAAGAACGAAATCGTTCCGATTGAAGGCCATGACGAGAACGGCTTTAAAGTGCTGATCGAGGAAGACGAGACCATTCGTCCCGAAACCACCGCTGAATCGCTGGGTCAGCTGAAGCCAGCGTTCGATCCGAAAAACGGTACAGTGACTGCAGGTACGTCCTCGCAGCTGACTGACGGTGCCGCAGCCATGGTGCTGATGTCCGCAGAGCGTGCTGAAGCTCTGGGCCTGAAGCCGGTTGCCAGGATTCGCAGCATGGCTGTTGCCGGTTGTGATCCCGCGATCATGGGTTACGGCCCGGTTCCGGCCACCAAGAAGGCGTTGAAGCGCGCAGGCCTGAAAGTCGAAGATATCGACTTCTGGGAACTGAACGAAGCCTTTGCGGGTCAGTCCCTGCCGGTCCTGAAAGACCTGAAGCTGTTGGGTGTAATGGAAGAGAAAGTAAACCTGAACGGTGGCGCGATTGCCCTTGGGCATCCGCTGGGTTGTTCCGGTGCACGTATCTCCACAACCCTGCTGAATGTCATGCAGGCCAAAGGCGGTAAGCTTGGTGTTTCCACCATGTGTATCGGCCTGGGGCAGGGCATTGCAACGGTATGGGAGCGTCTCTGATTCATTGAGCAGAATCAGTAACGCTGTCTCAGGAGGCCCGGCAAACGCCGGGCTTTCCTGTCTCTGACTGGAGAAAAAGGCGCCTGGAAATAAAAGAATGGGTTGTCTTGCTTTTCTTGACCCTGTAAAACAATGCACCTATACACTTGTGGCGGCTATGGACTGTTTTCTAGCCGACTGATTTTACAGCGAGTTTCCGGTTTGCTGATTTTTTAACCGATTATCGCCAAGGACACAGATCTCCGATATGGGTAAAAGCCTCGTTATTGTCGAGTCGCCAGCGAAAGCGAAGACCATCAACAAATACCTGGGGTCCGACTTCATTGTGAAGTCCAGCGTCGGGCACATTCGCGACCTTCCGGTCAGCGGTAGCGGCTCAACGTCAGATCCGAAAGAACGTGCCAGGCAGGCCGCGTTGACCCGCAAGATGAGCCCGGAAGAGAAGGTGGTTCACAAGAAACGGAAGTCCAGGGAGCAACTGGTTGCCCGCATGGGGGTAGATCCTGACCAGGACTGGAGCGCCCGATACGAGATACTGCCCGGCAAGGAAAAGGTTGTCAGCGAACTCAAGCGGTTGGCAAAGTCCGCCGATCATATCTATCTCGCGACGGATTTGGACCGTGAGGGGGAGGCGATCGCCTGGCACCTCCAGCAGACCATTGGGGGCGAACCCGAAAAATATCGCCGCGTGGTGTTCAATGAGATAACCAAGCGTGCCATCCAGGAAGCCTTCAAGGATCCGGGGAATCTCGATAACAACCGCGTTAACGCACAGCAGGCGCGTCGATTCCTCGACCGGGTCGTCGGCTATATGGTATCGCCATTGCTGTGGGCCAAGATTGCACGCGGCCTTTCGGCCGGTCGGGTTCAGTCGGTTGCAGTTCGGCTTATCGTCGAACGCGAACGGGAAATCCGCAAGTTCATTCCCGAAGAGTTCTGGCAGTTGCATGCTGACCTGGCTTCGAAGCAGGCGGAGCAGGCTGTTCGTTTTGAAGTGACCCGGTATGACGATAAGGCCTACCGTCCAGTCAGTGAGAAACAGAGTGTCGAACATGTTGACCGCCTGAAAGATGGCACGTTCAAGGTGGCCAAACGAGAGGACAAGCCGACACGCTCGCGTCCCTCCGCCCCCTTTATTACGTCCACGCTGCAGCAGGCGGCCAGCAACCGGATGGGGTTCAGCGTCAAGAAAACCATGATGTTGGCCCAGCGCCTCTATGAAGCCGGCTTCATCACCTACATGCGTACCGACTCGACCAATCTGAGCCAGGACGCCGTGACCAGTTGCCGTGAGTTCGTCAAAAAGCAGTTCGGCGATAAATTCCTGCCGGAGAAACCAAGGGTATACGGCAGCAAAGAGGGTGCCCAGGAGGCTCACGAGGCCATCCGTCCGACCGATGTGAGTCGTAGGCCTGCCGATATAAGCGGTCTGGAGAAAGACGCTGAGAAGCTCTACGACCTGATCTGGCGCCAGTTTATTGCCTGTCAGATGGCCGACGCCGAGTTCCTGAGCACGTCCATCGTGGTTGCCAATGGCGACTACGAGCTCCGTACACGGGGTCGGATCATCAAATTTGAGGGTTTCCTCAAAGTGGCGCCGCAGTCCGCCAAGAAAGACGAAGACATCGCGCTTCCGGATATCAAGGTCGACGAAACCCTGACGCTGAAGAAGCTGGACCCAAGCCAGCACTTCACCAAGCCGTCACCGCGCTATACCGAGGCGAGCCTGGTCAAGGAGCTGGAGAAGCAGGGGATCGGGCGACCATCCACCTACGCTTCGATTATCTCCACCATCCAGGATCGTGGCTACGTCCGTTTGCAGAACCGTCGCTTCTACGCTGAAAAAATGGGCGAGATCGTCACCGAGCGGTTGTCGGAATCCTTTCCGAACCTGATGGATTTTGACTTCACCGCCAAAATGGAAGATGAGCTGGACGAAATCGCTGGTGGCGAGGTGGACTGGAAAAAGGTTCTCAACGACTTTTACGGTCGTTTCCGCCTGCAACTCGAAACCGCCGAGAGCGGCGAAGACGGAAGCATGCGGGCAAATACCCCGACCGAGACCGACATTCCATGTCCCACGTGCAGTCGCCCGATGCAGATCCGGGTGGCCAGTACCGGTGTCTTTCTGGGATGTTCAGGTTACTCCCTGCCACCCAAAGAACGTTGCAAAACGACCATCAACCTGGTTTCCGGTGACGAAGTCGTCAGCGCCGACGAAGACGTCGACGGTGAAGGTGAAACCCGTCTTTTGCGCAAGAAACGGCGGTGCCCGAAATGCGGAACTGCCATGGACAGTTACCTGGTGGACGAAGGCCGAAAGCTCCATGTGTGCGGTAACAACCCCGATTGTTCCGGCTATGAAGTGGAGAAGGGTACGTTCCGTATCAAGGGTTATGAAGGTCCGACCCTGGAGTGCGACAAATGCGGCTCTGAAATGCAGCTCAAGACCGGGCGTTTCGGTAAATATTTCGGCTGCACCAACACCGAATGCAAGAATACCCGCAAACTGTTGAAAAGCGGCGAGCCTGCGCCGCCCAAGATGGATCCGGTGCCGATGCCTGAACTGCAGTGCCAGAAGGTGGAAGACACCTACGTGCTCCGTGATGGCGCTTCCGGCTTGTTCCTGGCTGCCAGCAAGTTCCCCAAGAACCGGGAAACGCGTCCGCCGCTGGTGATGGAGATCAAGCCGCATCGCAAGGAAATTGATCCGAAGTACGATTACCTGATGGACGCCCCGGAACGTGACCCGGAAGGAAATCCGACGGTTATCCGTTATAGCCGGAAGAGCAAGGAGCAGTACGTGATGTCGGAAAAAGACGGCAAAGCGACAGGGTGGTCAGCGTGGTTTGTGAGCGGCAAGTGGCAGCCGAAAGAGAAGTGAGGAGCTGCTTCATGGCAGGATGGGTTTGATACCCATCCTGCTGGTTGTTTGAAAACGAACGTCAGGATTTCTTGCGTAGCCGTTGTATCAGTGAAGACGTATCCCAGCGGCTTCCCCCCATCTGCTGAACATCTCCATAGAACTGGTCAACGAGTGCGGCGACCGGAATCCTCGAGCCATTCTTTCGTGCCTCTTCGAGGCAGATCGCCAGGTCCTTGCGCATCCAGTCAACAGCGAAACCGTGTTCGAACTCACCATCAATCATGGTGCCTGAGCGGTTTTCCATCTGCCATGACTGCGCGGCTCCCTTGGAGATAACGTCGACGACCTTGCGCACATCCAGCTCTGCCTGTTCGGCAAAGTGAAGGGCTTCCGACAGCCCCTGAACCAGGCCAGCGATGGCAATCTGATTTACCATTTTGGTTTTCTGTCCGCTGCCGATCGGGCCCATATGGTTCAGGGCTTTGGCGTAACGTTCCATCAGTGGTTTCGCTTGCGAAAAAGCGTCGGCCTCCCCGCCACACATGATGGTAAGCTGGCCGTTTTCCGCACCTTGTTGGCCACCGGATACCGGCGCGTCAACAAACTCAAGGTTGCGGGCGCTGGCGAGCTGACCCAATTGCTCCGCAATGCCTGCAGAGGCCGTTGTGTGGTCGACTAACACGGCGCCGGGCTTGGCGTTGGCAATGATGCCCTCCGGGCCTTCATAGACTTTTTTCAGGTCAACATCGGCACCCACGCAGGTAAACACGAAGTCTGCTTCACCAACGGCGGCCGCTATGGAGTCGCAGGCCGTTCCGTTGTATTGGCTGGCCCAAGTCTCTGCTTTGCCATGTGTTCGGTTCCATACCTGGACTGAAAAGCCCGCATTTGCCAGGTGGCCCGCCATTGGGTAGCCCATTACGCCGAGACCGATAAATGCTGCCGTTACGTTCATCACTGTTTCTCCGGACGTGGTTGTTGTTTGCGTAAAGAAAACATCAATCATTGCAGAATGTGAGGGCACAAAAAAGGCCGCTGGTATAGCGGCCTTTCAATTTCTGCGATCCGTCAGTTATTTCTTGGGATAATCCCTTGCCTCGGAGCCGGTGTACAGCTGGCGAGGCCGGCCAATGCGATAATCACCGCTGACCATTTCATTCCAGTGTGAGAACCAGCCAATAGTCCGCGAAAGTGCGAATATGACGGTAAACATGGACGTCGGAATGCCAATGGCCTTGAGAATCAGGCCGGAGTAGAAGTCTACGTTCGGGTAAAGTTTGCGCTGGACGAAATACTCGTCTTCAAGGGCAATCTTCTCGAGACGTTGTGCAATCTTCAGGAGAGGATCATTCTCCAGACCAAGCTCAGTCAGGACTTCGTGCGCGGTTTCAGCCATTACTTTGGCGCGCGGGTCGAAGTTCTTGTAGACCCGGTGACCAAAGCCCATCAGCCGGAACGGGTCGTCCTTGTCCTTCGCCTTGGCAATGAATTTCTCGATGTTGGACTCGTCCCCGATTTCCGCAAGCATGTCCAGAACAGCTTCGTTGGCACCGCCGTGTGCAGGGCCCCACAGTGCCGCGATACCGGAGGCGATACACGCGTAGGGGTTGGCGCCGGTAGAGCCGGCGAGGCGTACGGTTGAGGTCGACGCGTTCTGTTCGTGATCGGCGTGCAGGATGAAAATCTTGTCCATCGCCTTGGCCAGGATCGGGTTCGGCTTGTATTCCTCGCAGGGAACACCAAACATCATCTGCAGGAAGTTCTCAGAGTAGGTCAGGTCGTTGCGAGGGTACATGAACGGCTGGCCGATGCTGTACTTGTAACACCAGGCTGCAATGGTCGGCATTTTCGCAATCAGGCGGTGGGCGGTGATTTCCCGCTGCTCGACGTTGGTGACGTCCATCTGGTCGTGATAAAAGGCCGACAGGGCTCCAACGACACCACACATGATGGCCATCGGATGCGCATCACGGCGAAAACCCTGGAAGAAGTTGCGCATCTGGTCGTGCAACATCGTGTGGTTTTTGATGGTGTCATGGAAGCGCTTATTCTCTTCCGCTGTCGGCAGCTCGCCGTTGAGCAGGAGGTAGCAGACCTCCAAGTAGTCCGAGTTTTCTGCCAGCTCCTCTATAGGGTAGCCCCGGTGCAGGAGAACGCCCTTGGCTCCGTCGATGTAGGTGATCTGGGATTCGCAGGCTGCGGTGGAAACAAATCCAGGGTCGTACGTAAAGACGCCTTCCTGGACAAGGCTTCTCACGTCAATGACGTCAGGGCCGACGGTGCCTGAGTAAACCGGTAGCTCAATGGACTTGTCACCCACCGAAAGCGTGGCTTTCCTGTCGGTCATGGTGCTCTCCTATTTATCAGCATTTGGAAGCGCTAGAAGGCGCGTATTATCGCAAAACTGGCGGCAAAATATAGGGCGTTGGCTTTTTTTGTCAATGGAGGAGGCAATAAAACCCATTATTTGACGGTTCCTGTAAATCAGGGAAATCCGGAATACGGCCGCTTTCGAGGTCGAATTGAATTTGTCAATCCTCTTTATAGCGGGTCCTGGAGCCTGATTTTACGGGCTCTGGCAGAGTTGCGCGTTTGTAATTGAAAGGGGTACTCCTTATAATCCGTAGCCCGGAATCGGGGATATAACAGGCCGCAGCGCCAGATCTTAGAAGAGCGCATGCCGGTTTTTCTCCCTCCTGAACACATCGTGTGCCGGATCCGTCCAGCATGCCGATCGTTACATACCAACCATCCGCATCCGGTTTTTCCGGCCCCGCGGAACCAAGAGAGAGTGTGAGAGCGCTGTGAATAGCAAACGACCAGTAAATCTCGATCTCGGCAAGTTTCATTTTCCGCTGCCAGCCATCACGTCCATACTGCATCGCGTCAGTGGCATCATCATATTTGTGGGTGTTGCTTTCATGTTGTACGGGCTTCAGCTTTCCCTTTCCGGGGAAGAGGGCTTCAGTCGGGTTAGTGGCTTGCTGGACAGCTTCCTTGCGAAGCTGATTACCTGGGGCATTCTGTCTGCCTTGCTGTACCACCTGGTTGCGGGTATCAAGCACCTGCTGATGGACATGGGCATCGGCGAAGAGCTGGAAAGTGGCCGGCTCGCGGCGAAGGCCACAGTCGTGATCTCCGTTATTCTCATCCTTCTGGCAGGAGTCTGGGTATGGTGAACAGCGTAACGAATCTCGGGCGCAGCGGTGTTTTCGACTGGATGATCCAGCGTGTTACCGCCTACGTACTTGCTCTGTATACAGTTTTTCTTTTCGGGTTCATCCTGACCACTGACGTTAATTACGACAGCTGGTCGGCGCTTTTCGACCAGACCTGGTTCCGTATCTTTACCTTGCTTGCATTGCTCTCGATTGGCGCGCACGCCTGGGTGGGGCTCTGGACAGTGACAACGGATTACATCAAGGCGACCTTGCCGCGCTTCCTGGTACAGGCACTGTGTGGCCTGGCCATGTTTGTGTATTTGGTCTGGGGCATTCAGATTCTTTGGGGGCTTTAATTAATGGCTAACATCAAGACCATGTCTTATGACGCGATTGTTATCGGTGGCGGCGGTGCCGGTATGCGTGCCGCCCTGCAACTGACAGAATCTGGCGTCAATACCGCATGTATCACCAAGGTATTTCCGACCCGTTCCCATACGGTGTCTGCCCAAGGTGGTATTACCTGCGCGATCGCCAGCGCTGATCCCAATGATGACTGGCGCTGGCACATGTATGACACCGTCAAGGGTTCCGACTACATCGGTGACCAGGACGCGATAGAGTATATGTGTTCCGTGGGTCCCCAGGCGGTTTTCGAGCTCGAGCATATGGGGCTGCCGTTCTCCCGTACCGAGCAGGGCCGTATTTACCAGCGTCCGTTTGGTGGTCAGTCCAAAGGGCCGGACAATCCCGCTCAGGCGGCGCGTACGTGTGCCGCTGCAGACCGTACCGGGCACGCACTCCTGCACACGCTTTATCAGGCCAATCTCAAAGGCGGAACCACCTTCCTGAACGAGTGGTACGCCGTTGACCTGGTCAAGAACAGTAAAAACGAAGTGGTCGGTGTTGTCGCCATCGAAATCGAGAGCGGCGAAGTGGCATACATCAAGTGCAAGGCAACAGTACTGGCGACCGGCGGTGCAGGGCGCATCTACGCCTCCACCACCAACGCCCTGATCAACACCGGCGACGGTATTGGCATGGCGCTCCGTGCTGGTTTCCCGATGCAGGATATGGAGATGTGGCAGTTCCATCCTACGGGCATCCACGGTGCCGGGACTCTGGTGACCGAAGGTTGCCGGGGTGAGGGCGGTTACCTGATCAATGCCGAGGGTGAGCGCTTCATGGAGCGTTACGCACCGAACGCCAAGGATCTGGCTGGACGTGACGTTGTTGCCCGCTCAATGGTTATTGAGATCCTTGAAGGCCGTGGCTGTGGCCCGGAGAAGGATCACGTTCTGTTGAAGCTGGACCACCTCGGGGAAGAAACGCTGAACCTACGTCTGCCGGGTATCTGTGAACTTTCACGTACCTTTGCGCATGTGGACCCGGTTAAAGAGCCTGTACCGGTTGTGCCGACCTGTCACTACATGATGGGCGGGATTCCGACCAACGTAGGCGGTCAGGCCCTGACTCAGGATGAAAATGGCAACGATACGCCGATTCCCGGGTTGTTTGCCTGCGGTGAAGCCGCTTGTGTTTCCGTGCATGGGGCGAATCGCCTGGGTGGCAACTCGTTGTTGGATCTGGTGGTGTTTGGTCGTGCTGCTGGTCTGCACATTGAAGAGCAGCTTCGCGGCGGCTTCGAAGTCGATGGCGCCAGTGAGGAAGACATCAAGAACGCCATGGCGCGCCTTGACCGTCTGAACAGCGCATCGGAAGGTGAGAGCGTTGCCGAAGTGCGTAAGGATCTACAGAACTGCATGCAGCTTTATTTCGGTGTGTTCCGTGACGGCAAGAGCATGGAAGAAGGTCTTGAAAAGCTGGAGGCGATTGGCAAGCGTGTGCGCAATACCAAGCTCGCGGATACCAGCAATGCTTTCAACACAGCGCGTATTGAAGCCCTTGAGCTCGACAACCTGTATGAAGTTGCCCTTGCAACGGCTGTTTCAGCCTATGAGCGTAAGGAAAGCCGTGGTGCTCATGCCCGTAACGACTTTACCGAGCGCGATGATGAGAACTGGCTGAAGCATTCGCTGTACTTCCCGCTGGACAAGCGTGTTGGAAAGCGTGATGTAAACTTCGCTCCGAAAACGGTGGATACATTCCAGCCGAAGATCCGGACTTACTAAGGGAGACTGAACAATGTTAGTAAGCCTGTACCGTTACAACCCGGAAACCGACAATGCGCCCTATATGCAGGACGTTGAGCTGGATGTCCCGGAAGGAAAGGACCTGATGGTTCTGGATGTTCTGAACCTGGTCAAGGAGCAAGACCCCTCAATGGCCTACCGTCGCTCCTGCCGTGAAGGTGTGTGCGGATCGGACGGTATGAACATGAACGGCAAGAACGGTCTTGCCTGTATCACGCCGCTGTCGGAAGTGCTCAAGAACAACAAGCTGGTTGTTCGTCCGCTGCCGGGCCTGCCCGTGATTCGTGACCTGGTTGTAGACATGAGCCTGTTCTACAAGCAGTACGAGAAGGTTATGCCGTATCTGGTCAACGACAATCCGGCGCCTGCTATTGAGCGTTACCAGTCACCGGAAGACCGGGAAAAGCTGGACGGCCTGTACGAGTGTATTCTCTGTGCCTGCTGTTCCACGGCCTGCCCCTCATTCTGGTGGAATCCGGACAAGTTCGTTGGTCCGGCCGGATTGCTGCAAGCCTACCGGTTCCTGGCCGACAGCCGGGATACCGCACAGGAGGAGCGTCTTGCCAATCTGGATGATCCGTTCAGCGTATTCCGCTGTCGGGGCATCATGAACTGTGTCAGCGTTTGTCCAAAAGGCCTTAATCCGACACGGGCGATTGGTCACATTCGGAACCTTCTGCTACAGCGGGCTACATAAGCAGAATCTGAAACAGACGCTATACTGTGCTGACAAGGCTCGCACCCGGAAGGGCTCGCAACGATGCGGGCCCTTCAACCAAAGGCTTATAGTCAAAAGTCTTAGCAGGGTGCACACTACGCAGGCCGTGACGGGAGCTTGAAAGGCTCCTGACGGTTTGCTGAGTATAATAACCACCGGGGAACGGAAAACATCCATGTTGGGTGTGGTGGCCACAGTCGATCCCGTAAAAACCCGTATTGACTCAGACATACCCCTGGCCGACCATAGCCAGCTCCCCGCACCAGCCCAAGGTGAGCTATTCAAAATGCACGAAAGCATAATGGAGCAGTTGTGGCAGACTTCCCACCTACAAGGGGGGAATCTCGCCTATGTTGAACAGCTTTTCGAAACCTACCTGACAGACCCCAATGCCGTTCCCGAAGAGTGGCGCAGCTATTTCGATAAACTTCCCAGCGTGGATGGCTACAAAGGTCGCGATATAGACCATTCGTCCATCCGCCAGCAATTCGAACACATATCCCGCAATCAGCGCTTCCTCACCAGCAGCGGTGTACCTGCCAGTGCTACGGTTGATGCAGACAAAAAGCAGATCCGTGTTCTCCAGTTAATCAACGCCTTCCGTTTTCGTGGCCACCAGGAAGCAAAGCTGGACCCACTTGGCGTCTGGAATCGCCCGCAGGTTGAGGATCTTGATCCATCCTTTCACGAGCTGTCGGAAGCCGACTACGATCTGGAGTTTCAGACCGGTTCACTGAATTTCGGCTCTGAAACGATGAAGCTTCGGGACATCGTTGGTGGCCTTCGGCAGACGTATTGTGAAAGCATTGGTGCAGAATACATGCACGTTGTGGACACTCGTATCAAACGCTGGTTCCAGCAACGCATGGAACCGGTTCGTTCGCGCCCCAACTACGAGTCCGGAACCCGCAAGCATTTGCTGGAACGGTTGACCGCAGCCGAAGGCCTTGAAAAATATCTGGGTTCCCGCTACCCAGGCGTGAAACGATTTGGCCTTGAAGGCGCCGAGACCCTGATTCCTTGTCTGGATGAGCTGATCCAGCGAGCCGGCAGTTACGGCGCCAAGGAAATTGTGTTGGGTATGGCCCACCGGGGCAGATTGAACGTTCTGGTTAATACGCTCGGCAAGAACCCGAAAGAACTGTTTGATGAGTTCGAAGGCAAGAAACTCGCGGATTCCGGTTCCGGTGATGTCAAATACCATCAGGGTTTCTCCTCCAACGTCATGACCGAGGGCGGCGAAATCCACCTTGCGCTGGCGTTTAACCCGTCGCACCTGGAAATTGTGTCTCCGGTGGTTGAAGGCTCTGTCCGTGCCCGCCAGACCCGGCGCAAAGACCCGAACGGCACCCAGTGTGTACCCATCATCATGCACGGTGACGCAGCGTTCGCCGGGCAGGGTGTGGTGATGGAAACCTTCCAGATGTCCCAGACCCGGGGCTATGGTGTTGGCGGTACTATTCATATCGTCATCAACAACCAGGTCGGTTTTACCACCAGCAAGCAGGAGGACGCCCGTTCAACGGAATACTGCACCGATGTGGCCAAGATGATCCAGGCCCCGATCCTGCACGTGAATGCGGACGATCCCGAGGCGGTCATGTTCGTGACCCAGATGGCCATGGATTACCGCCACGAGTTCAAGAACGATGTGGTGATCGATCTGGTGTGCTATCGCCGTCGCGGACACAACGAAGCGGATGAGCCGGCCGCGACCCAGCCGGTGATGTATGAAAAGATCCGCAAGCTGACAACCACCCGCAACCTCTATGCGGAAAAGCTGGTTGCAGACGGTGTGATCGGTGAAGAAGAAGCCAAGCAGATCGAGCTCGACTACCGGGACGAGCTGGATAAGGGCGACCACGTGGTCAAGTCCCTGGTCAAGGAGCCTAACAAGGATCTGTATGTCGACTGGACGCCGTATCTGGGCCATGAGTGGACTGCAAAGTGCAAATCCAGTGTTGCCCTTAAGACAATCCAGAAGCTGGGCAAGAAACTGACGCACGTGCCGGAAGGCTTCAGTGTTCAGCGTCAGGTGTCCAAGATTGTCAGCGACCGGGAAAAAATGACCGCCGGCGCGCTGCCGATCAACTGGGGCTACGGTGAAGTAATGGCCTACGCCACGCTTCTGAACGAAGGACACCCCATCCGGATTACCGGCCAGGATGTTGGTCGTGGCACCTTCTCTCATCGCCATGCGGTGCTGCACAACCAGAAAGACGGCGCCCATCATATTGCCCTGGAGCACATTTCCGAGAACCAGCCGAAGTTTGAAATCTACGACTCCCTGCTCTCGGAAGAGGCGGTGATGGCGTTCGAGTATGGTTATTCCACCACGGCGCCCAACGGTCTTGTGGTCTGGGAAGCCCAGTTTGGCGACTTCGCGAATGGCGCTCAAGTGGTTATTGACCAGTTCCTGACCAGTGGTGAGCACAAGTGGGGCCGCCTCTGCGGTCTTACCCTGTTGCTGCCCCATGGATACGAGGGGCAGGGCCCGGAGCACAGCTCCGCGAGGCTGGAGCGCTTCCTGCAATTGTCCGCGGAACATAACATTCAGGTTTGCGTGCCAACCACGCCGTCACAGGTGTTCCATATGCTGCGTCGTCAGGTCAAGCGGCCGCTGCGTAAGCCTCTTGTCGCGATTACGCCTAAAAGCCTGTTGCGTCATAAGGAAGCCACCTCGGACCTGGATGATCTGACATCGGGGACTTTCAAGACGGTCCTTCCGGAGAAAGAGCCTTCCGACCCGAAGAAAGTGACTCGTCTGATTCTGTGTAGCGGTAAGGTCTATTTCGACCTGTTGGAGCGCAAAAAAGCGGACGAGCGGGATGACGTTGCGATTGTTCGTATCGAACAGCTGTACCCTTTCCCGGGAGACGATCTGGACGAGCTCCTGAGCCAGCACAGCAAACTCAAGCACGTGGTCTGGTGCCAGGAAGAGCCCATGAACCAGGGGGCCTGGTACTGCAGCCAGCATCATATGCGTAATGCTCTGCATCGCCATAATCCCAAACTGTATCTTCAGTATGCCGGTCGTGACGCCTCTGCTGCGCCGGCGTGTGGCCATATGTCGGTTCACATTGAAGAGCAGAAAAAACTGGTTAACGACGCGTTTGAAATCTGACGAGTTACCGAACTAAGGATCCGAGATGTCAACTGAAATAAAAGCCCCCGTATTCCCAGAGTCGGTCGCAGAGGGAACAGTCGCGACCTGGCACAAGCAGCCTGGTGAAGCCTGTTCACGTGACGAACTGATTGTCGATATTGAAACCGACAAGGTCGTACTCGAGGTGGTAGCTCCGGCGGATGGTGTTATCGAGGAAGTACTCAAGGGCGAAGGCGACACCGTAGAAAGCGGTGAAGTCGTAGGTAAGTTCAAGGAAGGTGCGGCTGGTGAATCCAAGCCTGCTGCCAAGGATGACAGCAAGAAAGAGGAAAGTAAGCCGGAAGAGGCTTCGGAAAAGCCCTCTGAAGCACCGGCCAAGCGCTCTGGCGATGCCATCCTCAGCCCGGCGGCTCGTAAGCTGGCGGAGGAGAACAACATTGATCCGGATGCCGTAGAGGGCACAGGCAAAGACGGACGAGTTACCAAGGAAGATGTTCAGAATCATGTAGATACTGGAAAGTCTTCAGGTGCTACTTCAGCCCCGGCTTCGAAGCCAGCCGGCGATATGCCGCAGGTGGATGTTGGTTCCGGCGAGCGTCCGGAGAAGCGCGTTCCAATGACTCGTCTGCGCGCCAGTATCGCCAAGCGACTGGTCAATGCCCAGCAGACGGCTGCCATGCTTACCACGTTCAACGAAGTGAACATGGGGCCGGTCATGGAGCTGCGCAAGCAGTACAAGGAAAGCTTCGAGAAGCGTCATGGGGTCAAGCTCGGTTTCATGTCCTTCTTTACCAAGGCGGCGACCGAAGCCCTGAAGCGATTCCCGGCGGTCAACGCCTCCATCGACGGCAACGACATGGTTTACCATGGTTACCAGGATATCGGTATCGCGGTTTCAAGCGATCGCGGCCTGGTTGTGCCTGTGCTTCGTGACACTGATGCGCTCGGCCTGGCCGGCATTGAGAAGAAAATCGTCGAGTACGGAACCAAGGCCAAAGACGGCAAGCTCGGTATCGAGGATATGACCGGTGGCACCTTTACCATCACCAACGGTGGTATCTTTGGTTCACTGATATCCACTCCGATCCTCAACCCGCCACAGACCGCCATCCTGGGTATGCACAAGATTCAGGAGCGTCCGATGGCTGTGAACGGCAAGGTCGAGATTCAGCCGATGATGTATCTGGCGCTTTCCTACGACCACCGCATGATCGATGGCAAGGAAGCAGTGCAGTTCCTGGTGGCTATCAAGGAAATGCTTGAAGACCCGGCGCGTATTCTGCTGGACGTCTGAGCTGACACTTAACGAATTGGATAACGGGATAAAACATGTCTGACAAGTACGACGTAATCGTCATTGGCGCTGGCCCGGGCGGCTATGTTGCCGCCATCAAAGCGGCTCAGCTGGGCCTGAAAACCGCGTGTATCGAGTCCTGGACCGACAAGGAAGGCAAGAACCGGCTTGGCGGTACCTGCCTGAATGTGGGCTGCATTCCTTCCAAGGCGTTGCTGGAGATTTCCCACAAATATGAGGAGGCCAGCCACGATTTTGCCGAGCAGGGCATTATCGCCAAGGAAGTCGGCTTCGACATCGCCAAGATGATGAAGCGCAAGGAAGGCATCGTGGACCAGCTGACCGGTGGTATCGGTGGCCTGTTCAAGTCCAACGGCGTTACACCGATCTATGGCCACGGGAAGCTGTTGGCCAACCGCAACGTGGAAGTGACCGATAAGGATGGCAAGACCAAAACCTACGAGGCGGAAAATGTAATTATCGCCACGGGTTCACGTCCTGTTCAGATTCCACCTGCGCCGTTCGATGGCACGCACATCGTGGACTCTGAGGGCGCTCTCGAGTTCACCGAAGTTCCCAAGCGTCTCGGCGTGATTGGTGCCGGTGTTATCGGCCTGGAACTGGGCAGCGTATGGGCTCGCCTGGGGTCAGAGGTGACGGTACTTGAAGCTGTTGATACTTTCCTGCCAGTCGTTGACCAGCAGGTTGCCAAGGATGCGTTGAAACAGTTCCAGAAACAGGGTCTTAACATTGTGCTGGGCGCGCGTATGACCGGTGCGGAAGTCAAGCGCAAACTGGTTAACGTGACCTATGAGGATTCCAAGGGTAAGCAGGAAGCCAAGTTCGACAAGCTGATCGTCGCTGTTGGCCGTCGCCCATATACCGATAACCTGCTGTCTGAAGACTCCGGTGTAAAGATGGACGAGCGCGGTTTCATCTTCGTGGATGATAACTGTAAAACTGAAGCGCCTGGTGTCTGGGCGGTGGGTGACGTGGTTCGTGGCCCAATGCTGGCCCACAAGGCGTCCGAAGAAGGCGTTATGGTTGCCGAGCGTATTGCCGGGCACAAGCCTCAGGTTAACTACGATTGCATCCCGAACGTGATTTATACCTCGCCGGAAGTTGCCTGGGTCGGTAAGACCGAGCAGGAGATGAAAGCGGAAGGTGAAGAGTACAATGTGGGTACTTTCCCGTTTGCCGCCAATGGTCGAGCCATGGCAGCGAATGCGGCGACCGGCATGGTCAAGATCATCGCCGACGCGAAAACGGACCGCATTGTCGGTTTCCATGTGGTGGGTCCCCAGGCCTCTGAAATCGTAGCCCAGGGCGTTATTGCCATGGAGTTTGGTTCCAGTGCCGAAGATCTCGCCCTGACCTGTTTTGCACATCCGACTCTGTCCGAGTCTGTGCATGAAGCGGCTCTGGGTGTTGCCGGCGGAGCGATTCACATCGCCAACCGTCGCAAAAAGAAGTAACGCGAGCCAGGAAACGGGGGCGCCAATGACGGCGCCCCGCTGCTATTAATACGGCTGGTTTTCGGTCGCGTTAAGGATGTGCTGAGGTGATCCCCGGCACATCGAACCGAATTCGCACAGCGCGGGTTCAATTTCCGTATGTGGTTATCCTCCATCAGAAAGCGGGACATTAACTATGAATTTGCATGAATATCAGGGCAAACAGCTATTCGCTGAATATGGCCTGCCAGTATCCAAAGGCATTGCCTGCGATACCCCCAAGGAAGCAGTGGCTGCTGCTGACGAAATTGGCGGCGACGCCTGGGTTGTGAAAGCTCAGGTACACGCTGGTGGCCGCGGTAAGGCTGGCGGTGTAAAGCTGGTCAAGAGCAAAGACGAAATCCGTGCCTTTGCTGAAAACTGGCTCGGCAAGAACCTGGTGACGTACCAGACCGATGAAAACGGCCAGCCAGTCAGCAAGATTCTTGTTGAGTCCCTTACCGATATCGACCAGGAACTCTATCTGGGTGCGGTTGTAGATCGCGGTACTCGCCGCATCGTGTTCATGGCCTCCACCGAAGGTGGTGTTGAGATCGAACAGGTTGCCGAAGAAACGCCGGAAAAGATCCTGAAAGCCGAAGTTGATCCGCTGGTTGGCGCGCAGCCGTACCAAGGCCGTGAGCTTGCTTTCAAATTGGGCCTCGAAGGCAAGCAGATCGGTCAGTTCACCAAGATCTTCATGGGTCTGGCGAAACTGTTTGAAGACCGGGATCTGGCGTTGCTGGAAATCAACCCGCTGGTTATCACGCCGGCCGGTGACCTGCACTGTCTGGACGCAAAGATTGGTGTAGACGGCAACGCGCTGTACCGTCAGAAGAAAATCCACGAAATGCACGATCCTTCCCAGGAAGATTCCCGTGAGGCCGAAGCTGCCAAGTGGGAACTGAACTATGTCGCGCTGGAAGGCAACATCGGCTGTATGGTCAACGGCGCTGGCCTGGCTATGGGTACCATGGACATCATCAAGCTGTCTGGTGGTCAACCCGCGAACTTCCTGGACGTTGGTGGCGGTGCTACCAAGGAGCGGGTTTCCGAGGCCTTCAAGATTATCCTGTCCGATGCCAACGTAAAGGCCGTACTGGTCAACATCTTTGGTGGCATTGTGCGCTGCGACATGATCGCAGAAGGCATCATCGGTGCCGTTAAGGAAGTGGGTGTTAAGGTGCCTGTGGTTGTTCGTCTTGAGGGCAACAACGCCGAAACTGGCACAAAGGTCCTCGCCGACAGTGGCCTGAACATCATTGCTGCCACCAGTCTGTCGAATGCGGCAGAGCAAGTCGTTAAAGCCGCAGGGGGTAAATAATGAGCATCCTGATCACCAAAGACACCAAGGTTATCTGCCAGGGCTTCACCGGCGCACAGGGTACGTTCCACTCTGAGCAAGCCATTGAGTACGGCACCAAAATGGTTGGTGGCGTAAGCCCCGGCAAGGGCGGTACAGAGCATCTGGGTCTTCCTGTGTTCAATACTGTACGGGAAGCTGTAGAGAAGACGGGTGCGGAAGCCACCGTTATCTATGTGCCGGCTCCATTCTGTAAAGACGCCATCGTTGAAGCAGCGGATGCTGGCATCCAGTTAATCGTCTGCATTACCGAAGGCATCCCGACCATCGACATGCTCTACGCAAAAGAGTACGTCGATCGCAAGGGTGTTCGCATGATCGGGCCGAACTGCCCGGGTGTGATCACGCCAGGTGAGAGCAAGATCGGTATCATGCCGGGCCATATTCACAAGCCGGGCAAAGTGGGCATTGTGTCCCGCTCAGGTACCCTGACGTACGAAGCGGTCAAGCAAACCACCGATTTCGGCTACGGCCAGTCTACCTGTGTTGGTATCGGTGGTGACCCGATTCCGGGTTCCAACTTCATCGATATCCTGCAGTTGCTGCAGGACGACCCGCAGACAGAAGCCATTGTGATGATCGGCGAAATCGGCGGAACCGCTGAGGAAGAAGCCGCTGCGTTCATCAAGGACAACGTCAGCAAGCCGGTGGTGTCTTACATCGCGGGTGTAACGGCGCCTCCTGGCAAGCGTATGGGTCACGCCGGTGCGATTATCTCCGGTGGTAAGGGCACGGCGGATGAAAAATTCGCTGCGCTGAACGACGCCGGTGTCAAAACCGTGCGCAGCCTGGCTGAAATCGGCAAGGCGCTGAAGGAAGTGACTGGCTGGTAAAATACCGCCGGTGAAGGAAAGCCCCCGGGTCTGCCATGCGGACTGTCGGGGGCTTTTTGTTTTCTGGCGACAGCGCAGGTTTTTCAATGCCTTCTTAACGCGGGCCACACATAAGACTATAATGCCCGGTCAGCCTGCAATATGATGGCTGTTCCCTATAAATAAAAGGAGTTCATGCTTTGAGTTCTGTCGATTCCCAGCAACGGATTTTGTCCGGCATGCGTCCCACCGGCAAGTTGCACCTTGGCCATTATCATGGTGTTCTGAAGAACTGGGTCAAACTCCAGCATGAATTCGAATGCTTCTTTTTCGTTGCCGACTGGCACGCGCTGACCACCAACTATGATGACCCCACCGGCATTGAGGATAGCGTCTGGGATATGGTGATCGACTGGCTCGCAGCAGGCGTCAATCCCGGGTCCTCAACCATGTTCATTCAGTCCAAGGTGCCGGAACACGCGGAGCTTCATCTGCTGTTGTCGATGATTACCCCATTGGGTTGGCTTGAGCGTGTACCTACCTACAAGGATCAGCAGGAAAAACTTCGCGAGAAAGACCTGGCTACCTACGGCTTTCTCGGCTATCCGCTGTTGCAGAGCGCGGACATTCTGATGTATCGGGCCGGCCGTGTACCCGTGGGTGCGGATCAGGTCTCCCACGTGGAAATCACGCGTGAAGTCGCTCGCCGCTTCAATCACATCTACGGCCGTGAGCCGGGATTTGAAGAGCAGGCAGAGGGTGCCATCATCAAGATGGGCAAGAAGAACGCCAAGCTATATCGCACCCTGAAGAAGCGTTATCAGGAAGAAGGCGATATGGAAGCCCTGGAAACGGCGCGAGCATTGCTCAAAGAGCAACAGAACATCTCCCTGGGCGACCGTGAGCGGCTGTACGGCTATATCGAAGGTGGTGGCAAGGTGATCCTTCCTGAACCCCAGCCCCTGCTGACACCGGAATCGAAGATGCCGGGACTGGACGGCCAGAAAATGTCCAAGTCTTACAACAACTACATCGGCTTGCGCGAAGAGCCTGACAGCGTCGCCCAGAAAATTCGTACCATGCAGACCGACCCCCAGCGGGTACGTCGCACCGATCCGGGCGAACCGGAGAAGTGTCCAGTTTGGGGGCTTCATCAGGTTTATTCCGATGCGGATACCCAGGAATGGGTGCAAACGGGCTGCCGTTCGGCGGGCATTGGTTGCCTGGAATGCAAGAAACCGCTGATTGACTCGATTATTGAAGAGCAGCGCCCTCTGCATGAGCGTGCTCGCGAATATGAAGGCAACCCTGATCTGGTTCATGCCATTATTGAAGAGGGCTGCGAGCAAGCCAGGGATGCAGCGAGGGATACCCTTGAGGAAGTTCGTACAGCCATGGGCCTGAACTACCGCTGAGCCCTGGCGCTGACGACTCTGGAGAGAGCATGACAGAGGAAACCACAGGCAGTACGACGGCGGATGAGGGTGTTGAGGCACCTGGGACGCCCGCTGAGCAGGCGCCACTTGCCCGTGTTTCGGGTAAGCCGGTGGTTGATCTGCCGCGTGACCTGTATATTCCCCCCGATGCCCTGGCGGTATTCCTTGAGGCCTTTGAAGGGCCGTTGGATTTGTTGCTGTATCTGATCCGTCGTCAAAACATGGACATCCTCAACATCGATGTCAGCGAGATCACCAAGCAGTACATGGACTATATTGGCGCCGTTGAAGCCATGCGGTTCGAACTGGCGGCAGAGTATCTGGTTATGGCGGCGACGCTGGCGGAGATAAAATCCAGGATGCTGCTGCCGAGGCAGGAATCCGAGGATGAAGAGGATATCGATCCACGGGCGGAGCTGATACGCAGGCTCCAGCAGTATGAGCGCTTCAAGCAGGCTGCCGAGGATATCGACGATATGCCGCGGCTTGAGCGGGACAATTTTGTTGCCTCTGCTGCGCTGCCCCGGATGCCTTCCAGTCAGCCCCATCCCGACGTGGATTTGCGGGAAATTCTGTTTGCGCTGCAGGGCGTGCTCAAACGCGCAGACCTGTTTACCAGCCACCATGTGGAGCGTGAGCGTTTATCCACCCGTGAACGCATGTCGTCAATATTGTCGGTCCTGCGGGATGACCAGTTCGTGACGTTCGAAAGCCTGTTTACGCCGGAGGAGGGACGATTGGGGGTTGTGGTGAGTTTTCTGGCGACTTTGGAGCTGGTCAAGGAGCAACTGATCGAAGTGGTCCAGGCCGAGGTGCTGGGCCCGATCCATGTCAGGGCGAGAGCGGTATGAACGAGGAACATCTCCGGAAAATACAGGCGATAACCGAAGCTGCGTTACTGGTAGCCGGCAAACCCTTATCGGTCGACCAATTGCGGGATCTATTTGAAGAAGGTGAACGCCCGGCTCGCCAGGTAATGGAGCATGTGCTGGTCTTGCTGGAACAGTCTTGCCAGGGGCGGGGATTCGAGCTGAAGAAAATAGCCAGTGGTTACCGGCTGCAGGTGCGGGAAGAATTTGCTCCGTGGGTAGGGCGCTTGTTTGAGGAAAAGCCCCAAAGGTACTCCCGTGCGCTGCTGGAGACGCTGGCACTGATTGCCTATCGCCAGCCCATCACCCGTAGTGAAATTGAGGACATTCGGGGTGTCACCGTCAGCAGCAATATTGTTCGTACGCTACTGGAGCGGGAATGGGTGAGGGTCGTGGGGCACCGCGATGTGCCCGGCAGGCCCGCCATGTATGCAACCACCCGTCAGTTTCTGGACTATTTCAATCTGGAGGGTCTGGATCAGATGCCGCCCTTGTCAGAAATCCGGGATCTGGAAGAAATCGGTCGGGAAATCGAAAAAAACATGCAGGCCGAGATCGAATTCGAATCTCCGGCCCGGAGCACTGGTGGCGATGGGGAAGACTCCAATCCCGACAACGCGCCAGGACAAACACTTCACTGATGCCATCGGCGTCAGCCACTCGTTAAGGACAGATCCATGGCGGCCAATCGCCCCAAGAAACCCGAACAACGGCAGGCGGATGAAACCACCGTTTCCGGCCCGGAGCGCATACAGAAGTTACTGGCCCGTGCCGGCGTGGGATCGCGTCGGGAAGTTGAGTCCTGGATCGAGGCCGGTCGCCTGAACATCAATGGGAAACCCGTTGAGCCGGGACAAAAAGCCACAGTCGACGATCGCATTGAGCTGGATGGCAAACGCCTGGACATAACAGCCGGTGCTGAGGTGGTCAGGCGGGTGCTCATTTACAACAAGCCGGAAGGCGAAGTCACCACTCGCCGCGACCCGGAAGGTCGGCCGACCGTATTTGACAGCCTTCCCCGGCTCCGTGATCACCGCTGGATCGCCATTGGGCGACTGGACATCAATACCACCGGTCTGGTGCTGTTCACCACCGATGGCGAGCTTGCCAACCGTTTGATGCACCCGTCGCGTCAGATTGATCGCGAATACGCGGTCAGGGTTTTTGGCGAAGTGGATGAAGCGATGATCAAAAGGCTGTCTGAAGGGGTGCTGCTCGACGACGGCATGGCAAAGTTTTCGGACATCAGCGAGGCCGGAGGCAAGGGGATCAACCAATGGTTCCATGTGACGCTACTGGAAGGCCGTAACCGAGAAGTGCGTAGGCTTTGGGAGTCTCAGGGTGTGAGGGTCAGCCGGTTGAAGCGAGTGCGTTATGGGCCAGTTTTCCTGCCAAGCCGTCTGACCGTTGGCAAATGGGAAGAGCTGGACCAGAAGGCCGTGGATTCGCTGAGCAAAGCCGTGGATTTGAAGCCGGTGGAGATTCCGGCGAAAACGCCGTCTGAGCAAAAGACCCTTGATCGTAAGCGCCGCAAACAGTCTGGGACGGGGCCACGCAAATCGGGTGGCGCGCGATGGCAAGTCGACAGTGCTGGCCCTTCGACGGGCCGGAAATCATCAGGCAAACCACCAGCAAAATCTGGAAAACGCTGATCAGTTACTGATAGCGGCGAAAACCCGTGTGCAATTGCGACCGTGGGCTTTCGCCCGGTACAGCGCTTCGTCGGTGCGGGCGAGCCACTGGTCGGCGGTCTCGTCTGCCAGTCTCATGGCTACGCCGCAGCTCGCTGTAACCGTGACATTGGTATCCCCGCAGTTCACCACAATGGTGTTGATGAATTCGCGAATACGGTCGCCAACGTCACGCGCGTTTGCCTCGTCGGTATGGGCCAGCAGGATAGCAAACTCTTCTCCACCAAAGCGGTACACGCTGTCGGAATTCCTGACGGCCTTTTCAATTTCTGCGGCCGCCAGTTTCAGTATGTGATCCCCCACGACATGGCCGTATTGGTCATTCACCTGTTTGAAATGATCCAGATCGCACAGGATCAGTGAATGCTGCTCTCCATGCCTGTCGCCAAGACAGCTGGCACGGGACAGCGCTTCGACCATAGCACGCTTGTTGGGAACACCTGTCAGGCAATCCGTCAGAGACGCCTGTTCGATGGCAATAAACTGGCAGGCATTGCGAACAGGGCAGATGGCGGCCGCAAGCATCAACTCGATGCCTTCGAGTTCCTGTTCCGTGAATTTCTGTCGACGGCTGAGAGAAAGCGTGCCGTAAAAGCCACCTTCAAGATTGAGTCGATAGTCACAGCGATGGGGACCGCCCATACCAGTTACGTAGACAAAGTCCCGTGACGCTATGGTGTGCCGGTAAGTCAGACAGTCGTAAGGAACCACGCTGGCGATCTCGTCAGCCAGAATCGCCAGTTGCGTTTCCAGGCTGAGTGTCGTGGACAGTCTTCGGGTCAGCCTTGTCAGCACATCCGGGGATTCGTTCCAGTCGCGGTGCGCTTGTCGCAGGGCTGCGAGTTTCTGAGGCTGTGGTCCGGACTTGTTGATTGACGGAATCTGTTTCACTCAAAGCTGCCTGTTAAGTTGTTTTTCCTTAACTCAGCATATATTGAGCCAATAAAAGAAATAACAAGCTATAACAGTTGTATATGGCATCTATGCTCATAGTTTTTCAGGGAGTGGGACAGCCTTGGCGCTGAGTGAGTCAAGTTTCCGGCATAAGTTTGCCGACATGACCGGATCGTTAAAATGTCCGACAAGGGGATTGGGCTCACGGGTGCCTGTGGTAAACTTCTGCGCTTATTCTTTGCTGCCAGTAGCGAGTGAGCGACAAGTTTTATGAGGTTTCAGGCCCCCGAGAGTCTTTCCGAACAGATAGCCCAGCACCTGGGGCAGCGCATTGTGACCGGCGACCTGAGGCCGGGCGAGCGAATCCAGGAACTGAAAGTTGCCGGGGAACTGAATGTCAGTCGTGGTTCCGTGCGCGAGGCACTGTTGATTCTTCAGCGCCGCCATCTGATTGATATTTTTCCTCGCCGTGGTGCGGTGGTTTCCCGTTTAACTCCGGAACTGGTCAATAGCCTCTACGATATCTACATCGATTTGTTGTGCATGCTGGGGCGTAAGGTGCTGGAACGCTGGTCCGGCAGCGAACTGTCTGGCGTGATGGGCCAGGTGCGAGAGCTTCAGGCCGTCATCGATGCGCTCAATTCCTCCGGCGGAGATGCCGCCGAGCAGGTGATTGATGCCGGTTTCGGGGTAATGCGCTACGCCTATGGGCTGGTGGAGAATCCGTTCCTCGAGGAAACCCTGGAAAATTTCCGCCCCGCCATCAGCCGGACTTATTTCGTGGCCCTGGAAAACTTTCGTGACGAGCTGGCAGAAACCGGGCGCTTTTTCCGGCAACTTGCGGATGCAGCGGTGCGTGACGACGCCGCCGGCCTTGAAACCGCCATCTGTGAGTTTGGCGAACACCAGCGTGAACAGGTACTGAGTATTCTCAGGGAAGAGGTGAGCGCCTGATATGCGCCTGAAGTCCATCAAACTATCCGGTTTCAAATCGTTCGTTGACCCCACCACGGTGCCGTTTCCGTCTAACATGACGGCGGTCGTGGGCCCCAACGGCTGTGGCAAGTCCAATATCATCGATGCTGTGCGCTGGGTGATGGGTGAAAGTTCTGCCAAGTATCTGCGTGGCGAGTCCATGTCGGATGTTATCTTCAATGGCTCCAGTGCGCGCAAACCCGTCGGCCAGGCCTCCATAGAACTGGTGTTCGACAACAGCGACGGCTCAGCGCCCGGCGAGTTCGTGCGTTTCAACGAAATCTCGGTACGCCGCCGTGTGTCACGCGAGGGGCAGTCGGAATACTTCCTGAACGGCTCCAAATGCCGGCGGCGTGACATTACTGACCTTTTCCTCGGGACCGGGCTGGGTCCCCGGAGCTACGCCATCATCGAACAGGGGATGATCTCGCGGTTGATTGAGGCCAAGCCGGAAGAGTTGCGGGTGTATATCGAGGAAGCGGCGGGTATCTCCAAGTATAAGGAGCGTCGCAAGGAAACCGAAAGCCGCATCCGCCGGACTCAGGAGAACCTGGAACGCCTGACGGATCTTAGGGACGAGCTGGGCAGGCAGCTGCAACACCTTGAGCGTCAGGCTCAGTCTGCAGAAAAATACAAGGCCTACAAGCAGGAAGAGCGCCAGAAAAAGGCCGAGCTGACGGTGCTGCGCTGGCAGTCCCTGGACACTGATCTTCAGACCTGGCGCACTCGCATCCGGGAGTCCGAGCTCGAGCTCGAGAAGCAGCTGTCTGAACGTGTCAGCCTGGAAACGGCACTGGAATCCCTGCGGGACGGCCATCAGGAACGTAACGAACATTTCAATCGGGCGCAGGCACGTTACTACGAAGCTGGCGCTGACATCGCCCGCATTGAGCAGAGCCTTGAGCACCAACGAGAGCGCAGCCGCCAGACGGCAGCGGAACTGGACCAGGCCATGGCCAATCAGCGCGAACTGGCTCGGGAACTGGAACAGGATGAAGAGAAACTGGCGGGTATCCAGGAAGAACTGGATATGCTGGAGCCGGAGCAGGAGGCGCTGGTCCTGAAGTCGGAGGAATCCGGAGAAAAGCTCCAGAGTGCCGAGGATGCCATGAGCGAGTGGCAGCACAATTGGGAAGACTTCAGTTCCCGTTCGGCGGATGCACGTCGGCAGGCGGAACTGGCCCAGTCCAGTATCCGTTCCCAGGAAAATGCCATTGAACAACTGCGCACCCGTCAACAACGGCTTCGAGAAGAACAGGATCTGCTTGAAGGACAGGTTGATCGGGCGGAACTGGACGACCTGCTGGAACAGCAGGAAACCCTGGAGCTGCAGAGGGAAGAAGCCGCGGAGCGAATCAACGTTGTCCAGGACGAACTCCAGGAAGCACGTCATCATCAGCGGGACGCAGAGCAGGCCGCCACGGACGCACGCCAGCAGGTCCAGAGTCTGAGGGCATCGCTTGAATCCCAGCAGGCCCTGTTGGGCGAACAAATGGGCAGCCAGGACGACACCTTGCAGGCCTGGCTCAACGAACACCGCCTCAGCGACAGTCCACGACTGGCCACACAGCTTCGTATCGACGATGGCTGGGAATTTGCGGTAGAGCAAGTAATAGGGCGCTTCAGCCAGGGGCTGAGCGTACCGGGGCTGGGGGCTGTGCACTCCAACATGGCTGGTGCTCCCCGAGGTTTGGCCCTGGTGAATAGTGATTCCAGCGCTAATAACCCATCTGAGGGGCTTGGCAGCAAAGTATCCGGCGCCGGGGGCATGGCATCCATACTGGCGCTTGTTGATGTCGCGGAGTCCATGGAGGACGCGCTGGAACGGCAGAAAGGTTTGGCGCCGGGCAGAAGCGTCATTACCCCCGAGGGCGCCTGGTTGTCCGCTGACTGGGTGCTGATGCCCGATTCCGATGCGGCCCAGATTGGCGTAATCGAGCGACAGAAGAAAGTCACTGCATTGGCGGGAGAGCTGGAGCAGGCGGAAGCCTCGCTGGACGTCGCCACCGACAATCTTGACCGATTGCTGGAACAATCAGAACGGGCGGAAGCCGCCAGGGACGATGCCCAGGGCCGGCTGGCGGATGCCGATCGGCAACTCGCTACTCTGTCGTCCAAGATCAGCGGCCTGAAAGCGCGTGCGGAACAGATTGATGCAAGGCTGCAGCGCATTCGTGACGATCTCACGGACGTGTCCATGAATCTTGAGCAGCAGCAGGGGCAACTGCTGGAAACCCGGGAGGAGTGGCAGCAGGCCCTGGCATCGACGGAAGACAGTGATGAAGAGAAGGAACGACTGCTTGAACGTCGGGACGTGCTGCGTGAAAACCTTGACCGGCTTCGTCAGGAGGCTCGGCACGATCGCGACCATGCCCACCAGCTACAGCTCCAGCTTCAGTCCCTGAACAGCCAGCGTGATGGCTTGCGTCAGACCATTGACCGAATGCAGCTGCAGAAAGAACGCCTGGACGAGCGCCTCGACATTCTCCGTGAAAGCCGCGAAAACGCCGAAGAGCCCATCGAAGACTTACAAATGCAGTTGGAAGGCCTTCTGGACAGGCGTTTGGCTGAAGAGGAGAAGTTGGGCGCCGCCCGAGACGCGCTTGAAGAAATTGATCAGGAGGTTCGCGATCGGGAGCAAAGTCGCAGCCGCATAGAGCACACCATCCAGGACGTCCGCGCGAGCCTCGAGAAGCTGAAAATGGAATCCCAGGCGCTGGAGATTCGCGCCAGCAATCACCTGGAACAGCTCGAGGAACTGGATGTACGCCTGCAGGAAGTGCTCTCCACCTTACCTGACGATGCCAGCGAGAAAGTGTGGGCCGAAGACCTGGAAAAAATCGGCTCCCGGATTCAGCGTCTGGGTGCCATCAACCTTGCGGCCATCGAGGAGTACCAGGTTCAGAGCGAGCGCAAGACTTATCTGGACAGTCAGCATGAAGACCTGATGGAAGCGCTGGAAACCCTGGACAACGCCATACGCAAGATTGATCGTGAAACCCGGCAGCGCTTCAAGGAGACGTTTGACCAGGTCAACGGGGGGCTCCAGGCGCTGTTCCCGAAAGTATTCGGTGGCGGCAATGCTTACCTTGAGCTTACGGGGGAGGATCTTCTGGAAACGGGCGTTGCCATCATGGCACGGCCGCCGGGCAAGAAAAACAGCACCATTCACCTGCTTTCCGGTGGGGAGAAGGCATTGACGGCCATCGCATTGGTGTTCTCTATCTTCCAGCTTAATCCGGCCCCGTTCTGTATGCTGGACGAGGTGGATGCTCCGTTGGACGATGCCAACGTCGGGCGATACGCCAACATGGTCAAGGAAATGTCAAAACAGGTACAGTTCATCTACATTACCCACAACAAGATCGCCATGGAAATGGCCGACCAACTGATGGGGGTCACAATGCATGAGCCAGGATGCTCACGGCTGGTATCCGTCGATGTAGACGAGGCTGCCGCATTGGCTGAAGCGTGATGCATCGTCGCTGGCGGACAGGCGGTCACGGTTTGTGCAAAAATGACAAAACTGCCATCTGGACTGTGTTTGCGTTGTATTCATTACAGGCTTTTCTTAGAGTAGCAACGATATCTGATCTGCAAACAGGACAGCACCACTATGTCTCTTAGGGAATGGTTAATTGCCATCGGCACCCTGGTTATCCTCGGTATTGTGATTGATGGTCTGCGCCGGATGAGGCGCGCCCGCAAGGAATCAATCGCGATCTCCTCTGGCATGGGCGCGGATGATCTCGACGATTCCCCGTTGGAGCAGGATTTCAACCCTGAGCTCCCCAATGGTGGGGCGCGCACCATTTCACGGGACACGCTGGAAGAACGCGGCTACGTCAAGCCTGAAAAGAGCCGGTTCGCCAGGCCCAAGCCCAAACCGACCAGGCCGGTGGTCAGCAGCGCGGGCGTTAAGGGCAAGGACGACGCCGAAGAACCGGCGGTAGAGCACGAACCGGAAGCGGAAAATCTGGCTGCCAGTGAACCCACTGATGTTGAGTACGATTCCGACACCGGTTGGGGGGCGGTTGACGAAGAGCCTGAAGCCGATATAGCGGATACTGGCCCAGACGACGAAGCAGCGCCCCCCACTGTAACCACCGAGGTGGAGGAGGACACCGCAAAGCGGGAAACCACGGCACGACAATCAGGGCAGCCCCTCGCAGGCGCCAACCGGCCGGAAGCCCGGGAAGTGGTCGTTATCAATGTGTTGGCAAAAAGCGAGCAGAATTTTGCGGGTACCAAACTCAAGGCGTTGTTCGAAGCCTGCGGCCTGGAGTATGGCGATATGGACATCTACCATCGCCACGAGCAGTCTGACACCACCAGCCCGGTGCAGTTCAGCGTGGCCAGCGCCGTAGAGCCCGGTACCTTCAAACCCGAGGATATGCCAGCCTTGTCCACGCCGGGGATCAGTTTCTTTATGAGCATGCCCGGGCCCACCAATTCCATGCAAGCCTTCGAGTTCATGCTGGAAACGGCGCAGTGCGTGGTACGCAATCTTGGCGGTGAACTGAAGGACGAGCGGCGAAGCGTGATGACCCCGCAAACCATTGAGCACTGCCGCCAACGCATCCGCGAGTTTGAACGCAAGCAACGATCCCCCAGACAATGACCAAAGCCTCTCCCGACGTTATCAGCCGGGCCGGAGAACTCCGGGATACCATCACCGAGCATAACTATCAGTACTATGTTCTGGACGATCCCCGGGTGCCGGATGCCGAGTACGACCGGCTGTTCCGGGAATTACAGGACCTGGAAGCGCAATATCCCGATATTGTGACGCCTGATACCCCCACTCGTCGGGTGGGGGCATCGGTGGAAACCACCTTTGAGGAGGTGGTCCATCGTATCCCCATGCTTTCCCTGGACAATGCGTTCAGTGACGAAGAACTGAGGGACTTTGATCGCCGGGTGAAAGACCGGCTCAAGGCCAGCGACGACATTGAGTATGTCTGCGAGCCCAAGTTGGACGGACTGGCGGTAAGCCTTCATTACGAGTCCGGCGTTCTGACCCGCGCCGCCACCCGCGGCGATGGTTATACCGGTGAGGACATAACTGCCAATATTCGCACTATTCCGTCGGTGCCCCTGAGGCTTCGTGGTGACAACGTTCCTGAACTGGTGGAGGTCCGGGGCGAAGTCTATATGCCCCGGGAAGGGTTCGAAGCGCTGAACAGACGCCTGGCGGACAAGGGAGAGAAGGCGTTTGTTAACCCCCGCAACGCCGCCGCAGGCAGTCTGAGACAGAAAAAACCCACCGTGACAGCCCGCCGGCCACTCGAATTGTGCGCCTACAGTGTCGCGCTTGAGGACGAAAGCCGGCTGCCCGCCACCCATTGGGAGGGGCTGCAACAGGTTAGTGCCTGGGGTTTCCGGATCAACCCTGAGATGCGTCGGGCGACCGGCGCGGAGGACTGTCTGCAGGCTTACAATGAGCTGATGGATAAGCGGGCCAGCCTGCCTTATGAAATCGATGGCATTGTCTTCAAGGTAAACAGCCTGGCATTGCAGCAGCAGTTGGGGTTTGTCTCCCGTGCCCCCCGCTGGGCTATTGCCCAGAAATTTCCGGCGCAGGAAGAGCTGACGGTCATTGAAGACGTGGAATTCCAGGTCGGCCGTACCGGCGCGATCACGCCAGTCGCCCGGCTCAAGCCGGTATTTGTGGGAGGCGTCACCGTAAGCAATGCCACTCTGCATAATATGGATGAAATCCAACGACTGGGTGTCCGTATCGGAGACACCGTGTTCGTTCGA
This sequence comes from Marinobacter salarius, assembly GCF_032922745.1. Classification (NCBI taxonomy): domain Bacteria; kingdom Pseudomonadati; phylum Pseudomonadota; class Gammaproteobacteria; order Pseudomonadales; family Marinobacteraceae; genus Marinobacter; species Marinobacter salarius. Next base: position 3,325,318 of record NZ_CP136693.1, on the reverse strand, counting down.
CGGGCAGGGGATGTAATTCCCCAGGTGGTCAAGGTTGTGGCCGAACGGCGCCCTGACAATGCCCGTGAGGTCCAGCTTCCGGATGCCTGCCCCGTATGCCAGTCCGATATTGTGCAGATCGAGGGTGAAGTGGTGGCCCGCTGTTCTGGTGGGCTGTTCTGCCCGGCACAGCGCAAGGAGGCCATCCGGCACTATGCCTCCCGCAAGGCACTGGACATAGAAGGGCTCGGAGACAAGTGGATTGATATTCTGGTGGACAGGGAACTGGTCACTACGGTTGCGGATCTTTACCTGTTAAAGAAGGCTGATTTGACGGGCCTTGAACGTATGGGTGAGAAATCCGCAGGTAATCTGATCGATGCCATTGATCGCTCCCGTCACCCGGTCCTTTGGAAGTTCCTGTATGCCCTTGGTATCCGGGAAGTGGGCGAGGCAACCGCCAAGGCCCTGGCCAGCCACTTTGGCACGCTGGAAGCCATTGGTGAGGCTGATGAGGATGCCCTGCAGTCGGTGCCCGACGTTGGGCCCATTGTCGCCGGCCACATTCGTAGTTTCTTCGACCAGACCCACAATCAGGAAACCATCCAGGCGCTAAAAGACGCAGGGGTTCAATGGCAGAGTGAAGCAATCACGGCCAGTGAGAAGCCCCTGAAGGGCGAAACCTGGGTGCTGACAGGGTCGCTGTCGGACATGACGAGGAACGACGCCAAGGCAAAACTGGAGTCCCTGGGGGCAAAAGTGGCGGGAAGCGTCTCCGGCAAGACCTCCTGTGTCGTTGCCGGCGAAGCCGCCGGCTCGAAACTGACGAAGGCCGAAAACCTGGGTGTCCCGGTGATGGACGAGTCTGCCTTCGTCGAGTTTCTCGCGACCCACGGTGTGGAATAAAACCTCAGGCCACGGCGCACCCTGTGATCCGTCCGTGGCCAGAATCTGAGAACTCGCGCAGATCCTGCCTCCGTGAAATTGATTACCATGAGCTTGTTCTGTAACGGTGTGTAAAGCACCCATAAAAACAATGCTCTGAAACGGACTTTTTCATGCGCGCCGATTCGCTCTCTTGCCTCTCCTGTATTCTTCGCCGTTTTCCCCGCGGGGGCTGTCTCGCCCTGTTGTCACTGATGGTAGTTGCCGTTGGCGGTTGCAAGACCGAACAGGATGCTGAGGATCCCTACATTCTTGGAACGCCGCCGGACGAAGCCTATCTGGGCGTTGAGTACGCCTACAATTTCGGCGCTTTCGACAGCGACGACATTCTCGATTATTCACTCACTAACGCGCCGTCCTGGCTGGCACTGGAAGACACCAGCAACAAGGCGCGTCAGGGTGTCATCATGCGGGGCGTTCCGGGGCTGACCGGTGGCTCGAGGGGCCGTGATGACCTGGGCACGACGGAGAACATCACTCTGGTTGGCAATGATGGCCGTGCGGCCGGTACACAGCCATTTGACATTGAAGTCCAGGAGAACGTGCTCAGCCTGGCCATCGATGATTTTACCGAGGGAGAGGCCTTCGAGGCGCCGGAGGAACGGGATAATCGGTGCGAGGCTCCGGAGGTCGGAGAAACCGGTCGCCAGACATACGAGGTAAACGAATACGATGATGATGGCGCGGTCGTCAAGACCGTTCAACGCACCAGCGACACCTATCCCGTTCTTGTGCGGGTACTGCTTGATCAGCCCTCTGTCACCCGTGTGTCGGTGGCCTTTGAACTGGACTCAAGCTTCAATCCACAACGCTGTGACGAGGACATTGATCCCCCTCACCAGCGTTGTGAAAATGGGGCCGCCAACAACAACGAGGCGATCATCGGAAAGGACATTATCGGTTTGGGGACACAGAGCGAACCGACCTTACCAGTGCCTTCCTATCTTCAGTATCAGCCGGACGATGATGGCTTCCTGTCCAAGGGGGTGATCACTCTGGAACCCGGAATCACCGAGTGTTATATCCGCCTGGAAGTCATTGAGGACACCGAGGCCGAACCCCTGGAAACCCTGAACATCCGGCTGACCGAGGTAAGGTCCGGCCTCGCCGGGCTTGGCAGCTCCAATTCCGGTGTCAGGGAACTGCTGCGGATAGCGGACAATGAGCCAACAGTACGACTGGAAACCGGGGCTGGTGGCACCCGGGATGCGCTTAATGTCGGCGATGTTCGTGAGTATGTTGCGTTAATCAGCGGCGAACGTGCCGGCGCTTATAGCGTGAAACTTGGTGAGGATGACGACTCCGATGTGATTCTGGGCGAGGATTTCCTTGTGGAAGTTCGGGACGAGGACGGCGAATGGGCGGAAGGGGATCTCCTCAACTTTGCCGAGGGCGTTGAGGCAATGCGCTTTCGTATCCGCATTCCCGACGACTACACCAACGGCCAGCTGGAAAACGATCGTTTCCTTCTGTTGGGTCTGGATGAGCGTTATCAGTCGGGACGAGAGAATTTCGCGGCCTCGGCGGATGCCGACAAACTGCGGGTGAACATCAACGAACTGACCTCACCGCTTGAGGTGGGCAGCAGTGCGGCGTTTATTCCCACCGACACGGCTTTTGGGCACAACGGTCGTCTTTTCATTGCCGGCTATCGTGTCGATGATGGTGATCGTCCCTGGGTGCGTATCGTCACGCAGAAAGGGGAAATAACGGAACAGCCATTGTCAGAGGCCGCTATTGCCCCGGGTGCGGAGCCAGTTATCGGTTTTGTCGAGCGTGAGGTCAAAGAAGGGGAGGACGACGTTACCCGCTATGAATTCGTCGTCTCGTTTGGCAGTGATCAGGCACCGGACGGTACCCCTGACAGTAATGGAGTGGATGTTCATACGCTGCTTTACTTTTTCGACACCGCCCAGGATCCGGACAGCTATGTACCGGTTTGGAGCATTGTGACGGGCACATCCGGTGATGATACTCCCAGGTGGACCGGGATAGATGAAGACGGTGGTTACGTCGTGAACGCCGGGGAAACCAATGGCCAGTGGCCGAACGAAAATGCTGCTGGTGGTGTGGATAGTTTTCTCCAGAGAATCGACACCACCGTTGATGGCAACTCGGTTGTGCCGGTGGTTGCCTGGACACGGCAGGTGGGGGCGGCAGGCCATGATGAGTCGGTTGTGGGAGGCAGTACTTCCACCAGCAGTCCGCTGTTGATCGGGGATTCCTCAGGCGCGGTGAGTGGCCAGCCTCAACTTGGCGGAAAAGACGTGTTCTTTTTTATCGCCTCCAGCGCAGACAGTACGATTAACGTCAGGCAGCGGGGAACCACCGGTAACGAAAACCTGTCAGCCGGCATCTACGGACTGAACAATGTTTGGTTGGTGGGCCAGGGTAGCGGCAACTATCGCGTCGAATCCGGCGACGGAGATCGTTCATTGCAGCGGCGTCAGATCAACAGCCAGGCCGGATTTGCTTTGTCGTACACCGCTCTAGGGGATGTAACACGCGCCCTTACCTTCAATGACGGCGATGATGCATCCACCGAGTCGCTGCACTCGGTGCGGACTTACGACCGGGACATTCTGGTTGCAGGAAGTACCAACGGCAATTTCAGCGAAAGCGAGGGAAATAGCCTGATCAATCCCATCCTGGCGCGGATTTCACTGGAGGAAGACGGCGATAATGGCACTGACAGCAGCCGGGAATGGAGAACGCAGTTGCCGCTGGATGGTGCAGAGGGCGAAATAGAACGGCTGGAAAATTACCGCGATGACGAAATAACGGCCCTGGTAAAAATCGTAAGTGGTACCTCCGAGACGTGGGAGGTTCGGTTGTTTACGGGAGAGGGGCTACCGTTGCATTAATCGAGAGCGGGCGATGGTCCCACTGTTATACGCTGCCCTCGTGACGGCTGGCGTTGGCGTACAACCTCAGGTAATCGGTGCTGGTGACGATGCCTGCTGACTGGCCCTGCTCGTCAACAACCAGGGCGGCGTTCAGTTGGTGAGCGAGCATAAGCCTTGCCAGCTGGTGTGCATCTGTCTCGGGAGACGAGGTCAGGAAGGCCGGTAACTCAATATTGACGAAACTGGCACTCATGGCGTTCGCGTCGGTTTCGTGAAGCCAGGCCAGCAACCAGCGCAGGTCCACGAGCCCTGCTACATTACCTTCTGCTGTAATAACGATGTGATTAATGCCGTTCTCATCCATGGCGTCCATCGCTTCGGCAATGGTTGCGGTCGCTGGCACGGAATTCAGGGCGGGGGTGCATATCTGGGATACCGGCAGGTAGGCCCGTCTTTCTTTGGGTTCACCGGCTGCCGTGGCACCGTACTCTTCTATAGCGCGCTGTCGGCCGGAGCGGGCGGCAAACTGGAATTCGGCGTCGGTGGTTTCGCTGTGCCGAACATCAATGTTATGGGATTCACTTAATTCTGTGACATCGCCCACCCGGCGACTCCGGAATATCTCCGGCAGGCGTGTTCCGACGGGCCTGCCGGGTTCACTGACATGAATGGACATAGTGATCTGCTCCGGTTGTGACAGGGTCTTTTCCGGTTATCGGCAGAAGGTTTGATTTCTTCAGGCGCTGATCGTTTCCTGCGATGTTATGTCTACTCGGTGGCAGCGGTCCGTAGCCACGCGTTTTGCGAGGGATTCGGGTAAGCAAGAGGGCTGCCCTGAGAGTCGGTCAGCCAGATATTCTGCGAGTAGCGGAGCGTAACTCAGCCCCTTGCTACCCAGCCCGGTAAACAGGTTGATTCCTTCCAGTGGTTGCCTATAGGCATCCATTAGCGGACCAGCGACCGGCTGATAGTCATGGGTGGTGCATCGAAACCCGACTTTGCCATCGAGTTTTGCCGGATCAATGTCGCCTGAATCCCTGTCTACTGCGCCCGGAACCATCGCATCAAGCATTGAAAGGTTATCGCGGTGGCTTTCGGTGGAAAGGGCGGGTGATGGGTCATGAAGATCAAAGGTGGCACCAGCCATCGTCATGCCGCCGTGGGCGGGATTGAGGTACCCAGATCCGCACACTACCACATCAGGGCATTTCACCGCCTTCGCTGGCAAGTGAGTTACCTGGCCTCGAATCGCACGGAAACGGAAGCCACCCTTAAGCGGAATCAGGTTCGGTGTCAGATGGCCGGCGCATATCACGACGCGGTCGACCACCACATCCTGTTCGCCATTGCCCGCAATATGCCATTTTCCATTGCAGGGTGTGAGTCGATGGACATCAAAACCGAAACACTGAAAAATTCGCTCATGCGCCATTAACGCCCGACAAAGGCCGACGGGTTCAAGCCATCCACTGCGCGGAAACCAGAGACCGCCCCTAGTCAGGGGAATGCCTGCAAGTTCAGACGCCTGTTCCGGGCCGATCTGCTGCAATACAGTGCCAGGGTAGTCGTTGCGGGCTATGAAACGGTTCTGGCGGTCTTGCTCGCTGTCACTGTGTGCCAGTTGAACTAGTCCGGAAGGGTGCCAGTACTCGCCGCCGAACTGTTGATAATAGCGTTGACTGAACAGCAATGATGAGAGACCAAGCTTTGCCTGATCATTGAACTCGATGCCCAGTTTGACATACAGCGCACCCTGAATATTGCCAGAGGCTGCTGTTCCAGCCTCTTGAGCGCGGTCAATTACAGTAACATGCAATCCACGCTCCGCCAGATTCCGGGCGAGCAGACTGCCAGCAACCCCGGCGCCAATGATGGCAATGGATTCAATGTCGTTCGCGGCCGGGAGGGCTTCGGGGTAGGTGGCGTCACCCAGAGTGCCGATCAACATGTCCCATTTTTGCCCGAATCCGGGCGCTTTCCGCATGGTGAAGCCGGCTGCAATAAGCCGTCGCCGCACCTCGCCGGCCGATGTAAAGGTGGCGAGGGTAGCACCGGGTTTGCTGTGACCCGGTATGGCGTCAATGACTTCACGCGTCCACATGTCCGGATTTTTGGCGGGCGCAAAACCGTCCAGAAACCAGGCATCGGCCTGAAAATCCAGCTCGCGCCAGGCATCAACCACATCGCCGAAAAAGAGTGTCAGCCTGACACGACCACCGGCCAACACCAGGCGATGGGTACCCGAGACGGGGGCGGGATATTGTTCCAGCAGTTGGTCAGCGTAGACCTTGAGCTCCGGCCACATGGTGAGCGCATGTGCAAGGTCGTCCGGAGTCAGAGGGTGGCTTTCGACGGAGACGAAATGCAGGCAACCATTGCCCGCTGTGGATGACTGATCCCAGGCTTGCCAGGCTGCAAGGAAATTCAGACCGGTGCCAAACCCTGTTTCAGCGATGACGAAAGAAGAAGCCGTTGGTAATGAGGAGAAACGTTCGTGAAGCCTGTTCTGGCTGATAAATACATGCCGTGTTTCTTCAAGGCCATTCTCGCTGCAGAAGTAAACGTCACCAAAGCGTCGGCAGTGGGGTGCGCCGCTACTCCAATCAATGTCGGCGTTTTCAACAGATGGAAGCCTGGGATCAGTCACGGTCTTTGTATCCGCTCATTACGCTTACCGGTCTATTCTGCAGCGGTATCGGTTTGCCGGACCGAAACGCTACGGATAATGACGGGTTCCTGCGGCACATCTGCCATACCTCGGGATCTGACCGTTTTCTTACTGGCGATGGCATCCACAACACCCATTCCGCCTGTCACCTTGCCAAATACTGCATAACCCGGGCCGCGGACACCTGCGTTCAGGAAGCCGTTGTCTGTCAGGTTGACGAAAAACTGGGAGGTGGCGGAATCCGGTGAGCTTGTGCGGGCCATGGCGACTGTACCGCGAAGGTTCTTGGCGGTTGGCTTGGCTTCGTTCCGGATGGGGCTACGAGTCTGCTTCTGTTTGAGATCCTGGTCGAAACCGCCGCCCTGGATCATGAAGCCCGGAATGACCCGGTGGAACAGCGTTCCCTCGTAGAATCCATTTTTAGCGTAGGTGATGAAATTCTCAACGGTTTCGGGAGCGATGTCCGGGCGCAAGGTCACCTCAATGGCACCCTCACTGGTTTCAATAATCACCCGGGGCAGCTCGTTCTGTTGTCCATCAGCCGCCAGGCAATTGGCAATACCCAGCATGAAGGTTACAGATAGCGCGATTTTCATCACATATCGAAACGGTTTTACGGAATTTGTCATTCTATAATGGCTCACGTAGTTAGTTCAGGGAATAGAATAGTAGGTAGCTTCGGGAATATTTGCTGCGATACTGTTCCCATGAATCCAGTCTGTTGCAGGATGTTAGCAGATAATACTTGTCAAGTCGGGCATATTCCCTGCGGAGTTCATGACTATCAGCTAACCTTCTGTCGCATCAGTGTCATCGATGCTCTCTGACCGGGCCAGGTTGTACGGCAATCACTGTAAAGCTATTGGAGGCATACCTTGAAAATCCGTCAGGGCTTCGAAGAAAAATCCCGCCTCGGTCGGTTGCTGATAAACCGGGGATACCTTTCCGATATTCAGTTGGAAGAGGGTTTGCACCTACAGCATGAGACCGGTCAGCGGCTCGGTGAGGTGTTGATACAGTCCGGCTGGATTACAGAACGTGAGCTACATCGTGTCCTCAGGCACCAATCCCGTTACCGTAACGCGGCGGCGTTGGTCACCATGGCAGTATTGCCATTTCAGCCACTGGTCAGTTTTGCCGCTGGCAGCACTTCGAATGATTCACGAGACGTCGCCGACGCAGGACAATTGTACGATCATCCCGGCCTGTCTCCGCTCAATGACGACGAGTTGGCCGGTGTGGCCGGGCAGGGTGATCAATCGTTGCTGGATCGTATTGCCAATGTGTCCGCGATGGCCCCACGTCATGACGGCGCAGGGGAGGTTGAACCGGATGTCATTGAAGGCCTGAAATTGACGGCGAATATTTTCGTGCCGGTGTTGAACTTCCTGGATTCTGATCTGACGATATCCGGGGTGCATTATCGGGATGACATTCCCCGGTACGCGGTTCGTGACGACGGCGGGATCACCCTGGCTTTCCCGGAAAGGATCGAGCAAATCCGCATGGACAATATCCGGGTTAGCGGTAGCCAGGGACCTTCTTTGGGAAACATTGCCCTCGACAATATCCGCTTTCATCCGGATTCACAGATGACGATCTATACTCGCTGATCGGATGCGTTGGGCTCCGATGTCTGCGGAGCCCAGAGGCCCGTCAGGCGCTCGCCAGAACGGTACGGTGTGATACGGCCTTTTGCTCGCCCTGAGCACCGTAGAGGGTCTGGTGCCCGGAAACGCCGCGGAATATATCAGTCAGACGTGAAAGGCGCTTCTGAAGGTGACTGACAACCCGCCCATTATTGCTATTCAGCTGGTGACAGGTCTTAAGGCGTTCATCGGCGTCCTGCCACAAGTCGTAAACATCTGACAGGCCGGCGCTGAGAATAAACCGTGAGGGGGCTCCGTTTTCAGGTCGAAAACCCATCGACACCAGCAGGCGGATTTTGAGTTTGGCCCGCTCGCGAATCTGACCCAACAGAGTGTTTTTCTCACCAATCAGGGTTTCGAGTTTACGGATATCAGACGTGGACAGGCAGGCTTTTTCCTGCTGCAGGACGTCCGCCAGGGATTCGAGTTGACGGATGTCTTGGGACAGGAGGTCTTTCAATTCATCGATTGCGGCCATGATTTATTCACCCGAATATGCTTTCATCCATTTCAAGCATTTTCTGGGCCAATTTCTCTGCGTCAACTTTGTAGGAGCCGCTTTCCAGGGCAGAGCGAATCTGCTCAATACGGGCATCGTCCATTTCCGGATAATTACCGAGTTTCTGTTCGAGCTGTTTCAGGTTTTTTGCCTGGCTACTCAAATTGACATTTTCACCGCGGGCACTTTGCGCCTGGGACTTGGCCTGCTCAGTCGTAGAGGGCTGAGTGCTCTGGGCACCTGAAGATTTATCGGCCGTGGTTTTCTGGGTGTTGACCTGGCCTGGGCCTATTCCATTAAAGTCAACTGACATAACGTTACCTGCTTAGCTGATCGGCCGCGTTGGGCGGCTCCACAAATTTCATACCTGTCTATCGGCATGGCTTGACGTTTCTTTAGCAATTTTTGCAAGAATTGAATGACACTCTTGTCATCTTTCCAAAAAAAGCCGGCAATGGTTTGCCGTTCCCGGTGAATCCGTGCCGGGAACGGGGCTACATGGGAATTTCAACGTGGCCGGGTGCGGTCACACGGGCACGCACGGTGCGGGAGGACGAGAGGTTTTCAACCAAAACCTGGTCACCAATGCCGCCGCTGGCCAAGGCCTTACCCCGTGAGTTTACCGAAAAATTCCCGCTACGGGCGCTGATAATAACATGGTCCCCCCGTTCGATCGCTGCGGGAGCCAGCACCAAGTCTGGCGTAAAAACCGTTCCAGCGTTAATGCCTCGGCGCATTTCCATGCCAACAAGTTGTTCGATGTTGGTAATAGCCCCCCGTCGAACTGAATTCACGACCACCGAATCTGACTGTATGGCAGCTTTTGTAAGCCTTTCGCCCCGGCCCAGCGGGCGGGCGGCGACCATAGCTTCACCGGTTATGGTGATCGATACAGGCAGAAACATGCGCCAGGGACGGTCGCCCTTGCAGGATACCAGCAGTGAAGGCTGGGTGGTCTTCCAGGGGTCGCCGCTGAAGGACACGCCAAGTGGAGTCTCACAGGTAGCGAGCGACAGGCGGGCGTCGAGTTGGCCAGTATCATAGGAAACCGTAAAGCCTTCGTTTGCTTGGGCGTCCGAAAATGCCGCCAGAAACTGTTCCGCGCCACTGTGAATTTGTTCGGCCGTCGTCATGGAAGCAAGTGCAGGGCCGGCCATTGCAGTGATTAGCAGTGCGATGATGAAATTGGTGATGCGCATACGAGGCAGTTTGTCCTATGCTGTCATTAACCGGGCAGAGTCCCGTGTTCGGGAATGTCCTAATGATTTCCGGATTCGGCCGTTAAGCCTACCCAGAGAGTCAATTATCCGGCAGTTTCCAGGTGCCGAGTGGCTTTGATTGAAAACGCAGCAAGATGCGTGCCGTCAGAGTGTTGGAACAAGCGGGAGATGAAACGATGGCAGGGGTATTGGACAGTGTAAATCAGCGTACCCAGCTGGTGGGGCAGAATCGCCTGGAGCTTCTGTTATTTCGCCTACGCGGCCGGCAGACGTACGGCATTAACGTCTTCAAGGTCAAGGAAGTGCTCCAGTGCCCGAAGCTGTCATCGCTGCCGAATAGTCGCCCCATGGTTCGGGGCGTGGCCCATATTCGTGGCGAAACCATTCCCATCATTGACCTTGGCATGTCGATCCGGCTTCCCGGTATTCCCAAGGAAGAAATAGCTACCAGCTTCGTGATCATTACCGAGTACAACCGCAAAACCCAGGGTTTCCTGGTGGCCGGTGTCGACCGCATCGTGAATATGAACTGGGAAGACATCCTGCCGCCACCCAAGGGTGCGGGTAAAGACGTTTACTTGACGGCGGTAACCCATTTTGAAGACAAGCTGATAGAGATTATCGATGTTGAAAAGATACTCTCTGAAGTCTCTCCGTTTGAGGAGGATGTCACCGAAGACGTCCGCAACCGCAGTTCAGAGCGGGTGCCCGGCCATCTACCAGTGCTCGTTGTGGATGATTCCGCAGTGGCCCGACGTCAGATAGAGCGGTGCCTCACGGCCATCGGTATGGAGGTGGTGACAAAAAATGACGGCAAGCAGGCCCTGGATTATCTAAAACAAGTTACGGCAGATGGTTCCCGGGCCGTCGACCACCTGTGTCTGATCATATCCGATGTCGAAATGCCGGAAATGGACGGGTACACTTTGGTCACCAAGTGCAAAAATGAGCCTGCAATCAAGGACGTATTCATCATGCTGCACACGTCCTTGAGTGGCGTGTTCAACAAGGCAATGGTGCAGAAGGTAGGCGCTGACGATTTCATGGCAAAATTCAGCCCCGATGAGTTGGCTGAAAGGGTTATGGAAATTGTCGATCGCGAGCAGTGACGCCGGTGTCACTTCCGACCCACTCGATACTGAGATCCAATGAAAGCTGAGATAACCCCCCAGGAATACGAGGCCTTTAAGACATTCCTGCAGGATGCGTGTGGAATTTTGCTCGGGGACAACAAGCAGTACCTGGTGAAAAGCCGGTTACGGCGGATCATGGAAGAGAACAAGTTGAGTACCCTGGGTGATCTGCTGGATCGCGTGAAGCGAACCGGTCGCAGCAGTTTGAAGGAAGTCGTGATCGATGCGATGACGACGAATGAGACACTTTGGTTCAGGGACAATCACCCGTTCCGCATCCTGCAGGAAAAGCTGCTGCCGGAGTTCGGCGACAGAAAATCAGCGCAGTCACTCCGTATCTGGTCGGCAGCCTGCTCGACAGGGCAGGAGCCCTATTCGGTAGCGATGATTATTGAAGAATTTCGTCGTCAGCGGCCGGGTAGGCTGCGGGATGTGAAGATCACCGCCACCGACATCTCCAAAAGCGTTCTTGAGGTTGCACGGCGCGGCGAGTACGAGATGATTGCCATTGGCCGGGGACTGTCGCCCGAGCGTCAGAAGCAGTTCTTCACTCCCGCGATGAACGGTAGCTGGCAAATCCGACCGCAGATCAAGAGCATGGTTGAGTTCCGGGAACTCAACCTGCTCGAACGCTACATGCTCGGAAAGTTTGATATCGTTATGTGCCGGAACGTACTGATCTATTTCTCGGCAGAGCTTAAAAAGGACATCCTGACCCGTATCCACGCCACTCTCAATCCCGGTGGTTACCTGATACTGGGAGCATCGGAATCGCTGAACGGGTTGCCTCATCTCTACGAAATGGTGCAGTGCCACCCAGGGATCATCTACCGCAAAAAATAGGCCCACCCAATGCCGATCAATGTATGGATACTGGTCGCTGCCCAGGCGCTTGCCATGTGTACAGCGCCTTTTATCGTTGTGCGCCAGGCATGGCGCGTAGCGCCTTGACGGGCGCTGTTCCGGTACAGGTGGTGCTGGCCGGATGACTTGGGGGTGCAAGTCCCCTGTGGACCCGGCAAGGGGAACCACTAGCCGGACGGCAAGGGTGTCCATCGTGAGATGGAATCTGAAGGAAGCCGCAGGCAAAGCACTGGCCTGACGAACAGAAATCGCATATGAGGCGGTCACACCGGGTAAGGCGTCAACTATCGTCAAAGCCCTGTACTTGCACGGAAGGTGTGGACGTAAATGCGGCGGGCATAAGTGTGAAGGTCACGCGTCTTACCCTGGGAAGTCTGGTTCTCTGCCGCTGTGCTACTCACTTCGCGAGAGGTGGGGATGGGGAGCCAGAACTCAGCCGAGGCCATAGTAGGTGCGTCACCGCGTACGGAAGGGCCGAACATGGTTGGCCGTTAGTAGGCGATGAGTTCTCGTAGTGTGCTTATGAAGACAGAAGCGACCCGGATGGGGCAGGGCATTCAGGAAGGCGCTGGACGGTATCCGGCAGAGACTGAAGTCCGTGTCGAGGCAGACGCGGGGGCTCACTCGTGGACGAACGCGGAGCCGAACACGCTGATGGAACAGGTGCTTGAGCGCCCGAACCTGATGCGTGCGTATCAGCGGGTGGTATCCAATAAGGGTGCCGCCGGTGTCGATCAGATGCCGGTGATGGCCCTGAAGGGCCACCTGCAACAGCATTGGCCAACGCTGCGCGAGCGGCTGTTGGCCGGAGACTACCATCCTCAACCGGTCCGCCGGGTCAGTATCCCCAAGCCGCAAGGCGGGGAGCGGACACTGGGTATCCCAACGGTGCAGGACCGCCTGATCCAACAAGCCCTTCACCAGGTGCTGAGCCCGACGCTGGAACCGACCTTCTCGGATCACAGCTATGGGTTCCGCCCCGGTCGAAGTGCCCACCAGGCGGTCAAGGCGATGCAGCAACACATCAACGACGGCCACCGCTGGGTGGTCGATCTGGATCTGGCCCAGTTCTTTGACCGGGTCAACCACGATGTGCTGATGAGCCTGCTGGCTTGTCGCATAGCCGACCGGCGGATACTCACCCTGATCCGGCGTTACCTGCAAGCCGGCATGCTCGAAGGAGGACTGGTCAGCCCGAGACGGGAAGGCACGCCGCAAGGCGGCCCCCTGTCGCCCTTGCTCTCTAACGTGCTCCTGACCGAACTGGATCGGGAGCTGGAGCGGCGGGGACACCGGTTCTGCCGCTATGCGGACGACTGCAACATTTACGTCAGCAGCAAAAGATCCGGCGAACGGGTGATGGCCAGTATTACCCACTTCCTGGAAACGCGCTTGCGCCTGAAGGTGAATACGGTGAAAAGCGCCGTGGACCGCCCCTGGCGTCGGAGCTTTCTGGGTTACAGCGTGAGCTGGCATAAACGTCAGGTCCGGTTGAGAGTCGCGCCCAAAAGCCTGAAGGCCTTCATGGCCAAGCTTCGCCCCCTGCTGAAACGGTCACGGGGACAGTCGTTGACGACCACCATCCGGAACCTGAACCCGGTGCTGAGAGGCTGGGCAAATTACTATCGCCTGACCGCCTCGAAGCGTTCGGTCGAAGCCCTGGATGGCTGGATAAGACGGCGGCTTCGCCTGATCCTGTGGCAGCAGTGGAAGCGGACCCGCACGCGGGCCCGCAACCTGGTACGGCTAGGCTTGACTGAGATAAGGGCTTGGAGGAGCGCGACCAATGGTCGTGGACCCTGGTGGAACAGTGGCGCGACTCATATGAACGCGGCCCTGCCTAAGAGGGTATTCGACCGTCTGTCTCTGGTAAGCTTGCTGGATACGATGACTCGGCTTCAGAGCCGACCATGAACCGCCGTGGTACGGAACCGTATGCCCGGTGGTGTGAGAGGACGGGGGAGGTAACTCCCCCTCCTACTCGATTTTATCGGAAGCATTCACGGACGTCTTCTGGCGCCATCGCCTGAGTGGGCAACCCTGCCCGTGGGCCTTGTGGTTGTAGGAACGGTCCTGGCTATTAAGCCTGCTACGTGGATGATGGAGCGCCTGGGGCGCAAGCCGGTTATGTTGCTTGGCGCGCTGGCGGGTACCGTGTCCGGGTTGCTCGGTGCGCTGGCAGCCTGGAATGCAAGTTTCCCGTTCTTGTGCGCTGCGGCGGTTGTGGGCGGAACCGGGCTGGCGGTGGTTCACCAATACCGCTTTGCGGCCATGGAATCGGTGGCGCCCGGGATGGCTGGCTCCGCCGCAGCCAGGGTACTCCTCGGTGGTCTTGTAGCGGCGTGGCTGGGGCCGGAAATTGCGCTTGTCGGTGGTGGAGGTCAAGCCGAATACCCTTTCATGGGCGGTTGGCTTGCACTGAGTGTCGTGCAGGTGCTTGCCATGGTCGTACTGGTTTTCGGGTACCGCGCCAGCGGGGAGCGAGTCCGGGAAGCCTTGGGGGAGGGCGGTCGCCCGATGACCGACATCCTGAGGCAACCGGTCATATGGGCGGCGATCAGTGCCGCCGCCATCGGTTATGCCCTCATGAGTTTTATCATGACGGCAACACCGCTGAGTATGACAGAAGTGGCCGATCACCCGCTTGAAGATGCCAAGTGGGTCATTCAGATTCATATCATGGCTATGTATCTGCCGTCGCTGGTCAGTGGCTGGTTAATTCGTGTGGTGGGTATTCCGAGGATGATGGGGCTGGGATTGCTGGCCTATCTGGGGTGTGTGGCCCTGGCGTTCAGCGGTATCAGCTTTCACCATTACCTGTTTGCACTCATCCTGTTGGGGGTTGGCTGGAACTTCCTGTTTGTCGGTGGCACCACGCTGTTGCCGCAGGGATATCGCGATGAGGAGCGGTTCCGTGTTCAGGGGCTCAACGACCTGATGGTATTCGGCTCGCAGGCGACAGCTGCACTGAGTGCTGGTGCGGTATTGGCGGCGTTTGACTGGAATGGACTGTTGCTGATTGCCATACCGTTCCTGGTGTTACACGGTGTCTTGATGGCCGTTTGGCTGATGAGCCGGCCCCAGGACAGGGGCCGGCATCCCGCTTGATTGGTTATACCAGGTTGTAGACGAACACGACGGCGACAGCAACGGGTGTGAAGTAACGCAGGACGCGATACCAGACCGAGAATGTGCCCGGTGACATGCCCAGTTCGCTTTCCAGCGCCTGTCGAGACATTGTCCAGCCAACAAACACGGCGACCAGCAATCCACCCAGGGGCAGCAGGATATTTGCGGTCAGGAAGTCCAGAAGATCGAAGATGGTTTTGCCTTCGAACATCGCAAACATGCCCAGCGGTGTCACGTCCGACCACAGGTTCAGTGAAAGCACGGAGGCCACACCCAGTAACCAGCAGACGATGCCTGCTCCGACGGTGCTCACCGTACGGTTCAACCCCTTCTGTTCCTCAAGCCATTCGACAATGGGCTCCAGCAGCGAAATGCCGGATGTCCAGGCGGCAAAGATCAGCAACACGAAGAACAGCGTACCGAAGAGGCTGCCCATAGGCATTTGCCCGAATGCCAGTGGCAGGGTTTGGAAAATCAGGCCGGGACCGGCGCCTGGCTCAAGGCCATTGGCAAATACGATTGGGAAGATAGCCAACCCGGCCAGTAAGGCCACGGCGGTATCCATGATAGAGACGGTCACGGAGGTTTTGGCGATGGAGATGTTTTTTGGCAGATAGGAGCCGTAGGCCATCATGACGCCCATGCCGAGGCTGAGCGTGAAGAAAGCGTGGCCCAGGGCAACCAAGACGCCCGAAGTGGTGAGCTTCGAGAAGTCGGGCTGGAACAGGAAGGCGACGGCCTGGCCAAAGTGGCCAGTGGTCATCGCATAGCCCACGACAATCAGCAGGAGCACGAACAGGGCCGGCATCAGAATGCTGACAGCGCGCTCAAGCCCGGAACGTACGCCTCGTGCGACCACGACCATCACCAACGCCATGAACAGGGTATGCCACAGAAGCAGCTTGATGGGATCGCCCAACAGGCCGGAGAAAATGGCGCCTATGGACTCAGCCGACTGGCCCGCCAACTGGCCGGTGGCGGCGGTGCCCACATAGGAAATCGCCCATCCGCCGATCACCGAATAGAAAGAGAGGATCAGGAACCCCGCCAGGACCCCGACGGCCGCCACCCAACGCCAGGCCGGTTTCAGGCCTTCCTGGCTGGTTATGGCCCGCATGCTGTTAACGGGGCTGTGACCGCCACGGCGACCGACTAATACCTCGGCCATCATAATGGGTAGGCCCACCGCCGCAATGCACAGCAGGTATACCAGGACGAAGGCGCCACCGCCGTTTTCACCGGTGATGTAGGGGAATTTCCAGATATTACCCAGGCCCACTGCTGAGCCCGTCGCGGCAAGTATGAATGCCAGGCGCGAAGACCACAGCCCACGCTTGGCTGTCGCCTGGCCCATGGCACCGCCTTCAGCGGATGAAGAAGCATTACTCATTGTATTCTCCTGCTTACTGTTTTTGTTTTCGGGGGAGTGAGTGGCGGCGTTAGCCACCATCAACGGGATTTATGCCGGAATCGCTCCTCTGCGAGTTGATCGGCGATCTGCCCGGTGGGCAGGCCATCGCGATCCGAGCGCTGGAAGATTTCCTCCAGGGTATTGGCTATGGAATCGACGTGTTTGCGAACGGCCTGGGGGTCGGGTCCCTTGCGCTCGTAACACACGTCGATAATGCCGCCAGCGTTGATTACAAAGTCTGGGGCATAGAGCACTCCACGTTCGAACAGGGCCTGGTCATGAGCCGGGGTGGCCAACTGATTGTTAGCGGCGCCGGCCACGATGGTGGCCTGTAGCTTACGAATGGAGTGATCATTCAGGACAGCGCCCATGGCACAGGGCGCAACCACGTCTACCGGCAGGTAGAGAATTTCGTCGGCGCTAGCCGGCGTCGCGCCCAGCTCGGCAACCGCCCGATCCATCTGGTCCTGGTGGACGTCGTAGACCCAGAGTTTCGCGCCAGCTTCTTTAAGGTGTCGAGCCAGGCGGTAACCAACGTTGCCGATGCCCTGAACCGCCACATTCAACCCCTCAAGGTCGCTACGGCCGAGCTTGTGCTTAACGGCAGCATTAATGCCCACAAAGGTGCCCCAGGCCGTGGCGGGAGAGGGATCACCGTTGCTGGGCCTGCCATCAAAACCCGGGCGTTCGCTGATGCCGGCCACATTGGACGTTTTACGGCCCATGACCTGGAGGTCGGCTACGCTGGTGCCCGAGTCCTCGGCAGCGATGTACAGTCCGCCAAGCTGTTCCAGGAAACGCCCCATGGATTCAAGCAGGGCTTCGGTTTTGTGCTGGCGTGGATCGCCGATGATGACGGACTTGCCACCGCCGAGGTCAAGGTTGGCCAGTGCCGACTTGTAAGTCATCCCCCGGGACAGGCGGAGAACGTCTGTCAGTGCTTCTTCGTCGCTGGCGTAGGGATACATGCGGCATCCGCCCAGCGCGGGTCCACGGGAGGTATTGTGTACGGCAATAATGGCGCGCAGCCCGGTCTCTGGATCGCAGCAAAACGTCAGATGTTCGTGGTGGTCGAATTCAGGATGCGTAAATACAGTCATTGTTTGGATTCCTTTTGCTCCGGGTGGTTCTTGCACAGGGATTCGCCCTTGTGACGGAGGCCGGCGGTAGATTGCGGGCGCTGCCGAAACTCAATCGCTATCGGGTGTTGGACGCGATTAACTGCCGGTCGGATTTGGTAGTTGTATGAGTTTGGATAGTCGTGAAAGATCCGGTCGGAGCGATCGGGATGCACAAAGCGTCAGAGAAAGGAAAGGAGCTGTAGGGTGTTGCAGGGTGTGGGCGCATGGGCCCATGCACAGGGACTGATTTACCAGTGACATGCTGAAATCCTCTTCCACCAGGCCGGATCACGGCTTCCGTGGTCATTTTATTGTTATGCCCCGGCAGATAGGCCGGTTGGCATGATTTCATGTGTCGATACCCTTTTGGGGTTCAACGAGAGAAGACTAGATAGCTTTTACATCGTCGTCAATGGTTGAAATTCATGCATTTTTTGGTGATTTTGAAAATTCCAGCGGTAACAGGTAGATAGATCTACTTTACGTAAACGTAAATATTTTTTAGAGCTCAGATCGGCTGGCCGGCTCGTTATACAGGAAGGTGGCCGGTTTTTACCCAGATGACCGTTTCTTCGTCGACAAAAGGGTGATGCTGGCTCATATGGGGGCTTCGTATCCAGGTGCCTGCAGGGTAACGTCCGTTTTCGTCGCAGAACTCGCCTGACAGCACCAATATCTCTTCGCCTCCGAAATGTCGGTGGGGCTGGAATTTCTCGTTTGCGGGCCATTTCACCAGCGCCACGTGTTCGTGTTCGAACTCGTGCAATGGCATTACTTTCAAGCCACCGATACCAGGCAACCAGTCAGCGGTGCTGGTGTCGATGCGCACAGTCGCTGTGTCACGCTCATCGAATTGATGGAGCTTCACAAGCAATACGCAGCCTTCTTTGCTGAATGGCGCGTGGCCACTGCCGGGAGGATTCCGGAGGTAGGTGCCTTTACCGTAATCCCCGGTTTCGTCGGAAAACACTCCTTCAAGTACCAGGATTTCCTCGCCCAGGGGATGTTCATGCCGGTTGAAGCTGGCGCCGGGCTCATAGCGCACGATGCTCGTGGCGTGGCCACGTTCGGCCTCTTCACGGGCGAGGGGTTTACGAAGTACGCCGCCAGCCGGGCTGGGGATCCATTCCCGGTCACCGGCCTGAATGACGACTTTCTGGCTGAAGTCCATGTTGAGCATGGCGATCTCCGGTTATGTCATTTGACCGTCAGTACGACGACTGCCCGGTGCCGGACTTATCCGTTTCCGGTGACGCTATCTGATTAACCGCTGAACGTCCCGGAAGCGCGGATGTTCGCTGTGTTGCATCCACTCAAAGGCGACCATTTCAACGGTCACAATGGTGGCGCCGGCTTTGTGCAGGCGTTCGAGGGCCGCGTCACGATCATTGTCATGGCGCGAGCCGGTGGCGTTCTCGACCACCCACACGCCGAAACCAGCCGCCAGAAGCGAAAGGGCGGTTTGCAGCAGGCACACATGGGCTTCACAGCCACCGATAATGATCTGCTTGCGATCATTGGGGATGGCCTTCAGCAGGCCGCCGCCACAGGCGTCAAAGTGGATCTTGGTGACCGTCTGATCGGCAAGGGCGGCTACTTCATCGGCATTGTGGCCCAACTTTTCGGGAATCTGCTCGGTGACAATCACCGGCACCTCCATGAGCCGGGCAATTTGAGCCAGCTTCACGGATTCCGACAGCACCGATTCGCCATGATTAATGACTGGCATCAGCTTTTTCTGAAGGTCGATCAGAACCAGTGTTGATTGTTCCGCGCTCATCAGCATAAACGTTTCCTCCCTGCGGGCGGGTTCTTGTTTAATCCCAGTATTGCACAAAGCCCTGGCTGGTTCTCGCCCCGAATACACTGGCAGTGTGTCGATCATGGGCCGACGTCGACCAAGAAGTGAGTGGGAGAAACGATTTTTAAATTGGAGTTGCCAAACCGGAACAAAACCATTAGAGTTTGCGCCCTCAAATGAGCGACGACGTTGCTGATTTCGAACGGTTTATTTAAAGAGTATTGGAGAGGTGGCCGAGTGGCTGAAGGCGCACGCCTGGAAAGTGTGTATACGTTAATAGCGTATCGAGGGTTCGAATCCCTCCCTCTCCGCCAATACCAGACCCCAGCAGAAATGCTGGGGTTTTTTATTGGTAAACTGGAAAGTGGGAGCTCAGGCCACCCCCATTGTCCGCAACACAAATACCCCAGCGGTAACGGTCACGCTGGCCATCAACGTGGTCAGCGCCACGATATTGGCTGCCAGGCGGTCGTTGCCGCCCAGCGCCTTGACCATGACAAAACTGGCCGCTGCTGTCGGGCTGGCGAAGAACAGGAACATCAGCCCAAGTTCCCGCCCTTCAAACCCGGCCAGCCAGGCCGCGAATGTACACAATACCGGTAACGTCACCATCTTCATCACACTTGCACTGATCGCGAGCTTGCGATCATTACGCATGGCGCTCAAGGACAGCGTTCCGCCAATGCAAATCAGCGCCAGGGGCAAGGTAAGTGACGCGAAATAGTCGCCGCTGGTCATTAGCCAGTTCGGCAGTTGCAGCCCGGACCAGGCAAAGGGAACCGCGACTACGACGGCCAGGATGAGAGGGTTGCGCCCGATGTCCCCGAGGATGCGTCCCCAACTGGTCGCCTGGCTCGGCTGATAGGCCGTCAGGACGACCACAGAAAGTGCGTTGTAGGAAATAATGACCACGCCCAGCAGGAGGCCCCCGGCTGAAAGGCCGAAGTCGCCATAGAGGCTGGCCGCTAGGGCGAGGCCCACGATACCGCAGTTGCCTCTGAAAGCGCCCTGGACATACACACCCCGGTCAATCGTTGGTGCGGCACGCATGGCCCAAAGCCAGCAGAAGACAAAGCTGGCCAGGGTTGCGGCTACGAAGAATCCCAGCAGTGCAGGGTTGAGGGTAGTATCAAGGTCTGCGCGTACAATACTGAGGAATACCAGTGTTGGTAGAGTGGCGCGGAAGACCAGCGCCGATGCCGTGTTGATAAAGTTGGTATCGATCCAGCCGAGGCGCCTGAGACCAAGGCCGATAAACACCATGGCGAATACCGGCAGCGTGGTCTCCAGGGTATGAAGGAATGTTCCGAGTAGTGTCATTCAACCGGTGGTTACCGAACTCCAAAGTTTGTGAAATCACCGGTTGCAGAGTCTTCGGTGGCATTGATCTTGTCGACGATTGCGGAGGGAGGGCCGTCACGACACCACTGTCTAAGTGAAACCAGTGACGCCGGTGGGCCCTCTGCAACGATTTCTACGCGGCCATCCGGCAGGTTTCTGGCGTAGCCGGTGACACCCAGGCTGTTTGCCATGTCGGCCGCGGAGGCGCGATAGCAGACCCCCTGAACCTTGCCGCTGATCAGCATCGTGAGTCTCTGGTGGCTCATTGCGTGATCCCTCCTGAATCGAGTAGCTGTTTACAGTTTACGCCATACCAGCAGTCGATTGTTGGCAGGCATATCGAAATCGCTTTCAAGCCCGAACCGAACTCGCCCTGCCAGTTCCAGCATGTCATCCATATTACGGATGCCCATATGGGAGGCCTGGCTCCGCAGGTGGTGATCAAACAGGCGATTGCTGTCGCTGGTAAATTGCCCTTCGTAGTTAAACGGACCATAGAGGCAGAACAGGCCGCCCGCAATGAGGCGCTTGGCCAGCCCCGCAAACATTGCCTCTACCTCTTCCCACGACATGATGTGAGCCGTGTTGGCGGAATAGGCGCCATCGATGGTGTCTACCGGCCAGCTTCCCAGGGAAACATCCAATTCAAGTGGTGGACGGATATTGGCAAGCGCGGCCTCCTGGATCCAGCCCAGGGAATGGCCAGCACCTCCAGGCCGATCACTGGGTTGCCACGTCAAGTGGGAGAGCTCTGCTGCGAAATAAACGGCGTGCTGCCCCGTTCCCGTGCCGATCTCCAATATGGTGGCCGGCTCGGTGAACACCGCTTTAATGCGTTCCAGTATGGGTTGCCTGTTGTTCTGACAGGCCTGTGAAAAGGGCTTGCTGTGGACCATCGTTTACGCCTGTTCGGGTTCCGTAATAATCCAAAGGATATCGTGCAGGAGGCTATGGGTAAAAGAATGAGGGTAGGGGATTTCCCGCGTGTCGGACATTCGGTAATGGTCTATTTAGATGCATTGCGACTTAAAAATAGCGTTTTTGACGACATAAAAATGTCATAAAACAGGCATAAGCTCCATTGGACGATACCCCCAGTGGAGATACCATGCTCAGAACTGTCCGCAGCCGTATTCTGTTCTTTTCCTTTCTTTCAGTGTTTGCTTTGGCCGCATTGGCGGTCCTGTCATGGAGCATTATGACTCGTGCGGAGTCTGCTTCAGAGGCATTGGTCCGGGAAAATCTTTCGGAGTCCTGGTTGCTGGAAGACCTTGAACAGGACCATCGCCGGCTGCAGGATCTTGCCTACAAGATCAAGGCACAGCTGATGCTCTGGGATGAAATCGATGTGGAATTTCAGGCTTTGACAGCGGCGTTGCCAGAGCACTGGCAATTTATCGAGGATAATGCCGGGCTGAGCGAGTGGGCGACGGAAAATCGAGCGTTGTTTGAGAGCGTGCTGGCGCTCATCGAATCCATGAGGCCCGGTATTGAAGGACGTAGCTACTATCGAGTAGGGCAAGTGGTGGATTTTGATCTGTTTCCTGCCCTCGGCCCCATGCTGGCGGCGATCAACAACCGTAAGGAAGCCAGTCGTACAACCATTGAAGTCAGTAGCCAGGACCTGCTGGCTTTCCTGGATGCCCAGAAAATCTGGCTGTTGGCGGGCTCTGCTGTATTCCTGATGTCTGTGGTCTTGATGACGCTCTGGCTTCGGCGTTCAGTGATTGGCCGTCTGCAGTTGCTGGAGTCCGGGCTGAGGGAAATGGACGAAACCTCGGATCTCTCCCGGCGTCCGGTTATTACCGGACATGATGAAGTGGCTGGTGTGACCCGCGCATTGGTAGGGTTGGTCAGCCGTTTTGAGCTCTTTATCGGAGAGGTGAGGACGGCTGCCCACAGCATCAATGACCGATCTGTGTCACTGGATTCCCAGGCCGAAGGCGTGCAGGCGTCGACTGACACCACCCGCCGACAAATCCATTATGTCAGCCAATCCATGGCGGCGATTGCCGGCCAGGCGTCGGCCATTGATTTAGCCACCGAGAATTCGGCCACTACGGTTCGAGACGCCGTGGCTGCCAATGCGGTCGTTCAGGAAGGGCTCAGAAACAGTGAACAGGCTGCTGAACACACCGTGGAGGTGATTGGTCGGGTTTCCCTTTCCATACAGGCATTGAGTGAGTCCTCGGGTAAGATTGAGAGCGTGATCGGCGTGATTGCCGATATCGCGGAGCAGACCAATTTGCTGGCCCTGAATGCAGCGATTGAAGCGGCCCGTGCCGGCGAACACGGTCGGGGATTTGCCGTGGTGGCAGACGAAGTGCGCACCCTGTCGAAGCGTACGTCCGATTCGACCAGAGAAATCCGCCAGTGGGTGACCGACCTGGTAACCGGGGTTTCCGGCGTCGAGGGCCTGCTGGATGAAATGCGGGACGCTGGAGGCATGAACCGACGGAACCTTGATGCGCTGAAAAATCACCTGGAGCGGCTGGGGAACCAGTTTACGGAGTTGGAA
Source organism: Marinobacter salarius (assembly GCF_032922745.1). NCBI lineage: Bacteria > Pseudomonadati > Pseudomonadota > Gammaproteobacteria > Pseudomonadales > Marinobacteraceae > Marinobacter > Marinobacter salarius. The sequence continues at coordinate 3,302,194 of NZ_CP136693.1, read as the reverse complement.
AACCGCAGTGCTGAAATTGGGGACGCGGTTGCCGTTCAGAGGGAGGAGATTGATCGCGTCGGGCGACGGTCCAGAGCGCTTGATGACAGTTCAGGCTCTTTGATTACCAGCGTTGATAATACCCGCCAGATCAGCGAATACCTGCGACAGGAATCGGTCACCATGCGTCAACTGATCTCACGATTTAAGGCGGCCTGATCCCTCGGCCAATGCTCAGTAGTGACAAAAAAGGCCCGTAATCGGTCTTCTACAGCCCCGTAAAACCCATTACCATGGCCGCTTTGAGGTGGAATCGAACATGACCGACGAAGCAGGCCAGGAGCCCCAGCCGGACCCGCGTGAAGAAAAATTCGTAGTGGATGTGGAGTTGCTTTCAGAGGACCAGCTTGATGGGCTGGTTGACGAATACTGCACGCGGTACCACGGGCTGAACGACACCGAGAACCCGATGGCAGAGCGCGAGCGGGTAAAATCGGCGGTTCGGCGACGGGATCTGGTGGTCTGGTTCGACCCGGTAGAGAACACCGCAGGCTTGGGATTGGCGCGCTGATAGTTGCTTCCTGAGCAGTGGGTCCCGGTATTGATGGATGCACCTACCGTCGGGAACCCTTAACCGGTACAATTCGTAAATTCCCATAAAAGCCGCGTGCGAGGTGAGTTTTGATCAGGGTATTGGTTGTAGACGACCATGAACTGGTCAGGTCCGGTATTACCCGGATGCTGGCGGACAACCCCGATATTGAAGTCATCGGCGAAGCATCTTCAGGCGAGGATGCCATTGATTCTGTGCGTAAAGACAGCCCGGACATCGTGTTGATGGACATCCGTATGCCCGGTATTGGGGGGTTGGAAGCGACACGGCGCATCCTGCGCATTGACGATGCGGTGCGGGTGATCGTGGTAACTGCCTGTGCGGATGACCCTTATCCCACCAGGGTGATGCAGGCCGGCGCATCGGCCTATATCACCAAGGGCGCCGATATCAAGGAAATGGTTCGCGCCATCCGCATGGCGCACTCCGGGCAGCGGTACATCAGCCCGGAAATTGCCCAGAAAATGGCGCTCAAGCAGCTTGGTGGCGACGCTCGGGACGAAGACGGCGAGCTATCCCTGTTCGACCGGTTGTCCGAGCGGGAAATGCAGATTGCCATGATGGTGGTGGACTGTCAGAAAGTGCAGGACATCTCCGACAAGCTTTGCCTCAGCCCTAAAACCGTAAACAGTTACCGTTATCGCATTTTCGAGAAACTGGAAATTTCCAGTGACGTTGAGTTGGCGCTGATGGCGGTCAGGCTCGGGTTGCTCGATGCCGACAAGGTCTGACGCACCGGCTGATTCTGCCGAGGCAGGGAACAACAGGGAGTTCGACACCAAAAGCTTCCTGAAACAGTTGACCGAGCGGCCCGGCGTTTACCGCATGTACGACGCCGCTGGCAATGTGTTGTATGTGGGTAAGGCCCGCAACCTCAAGAAACGGGTGACCAGCTACTTCCGCAAATCCGGCCTGGCGCCCAAGACCGAAGCCCTGGTCTCCCGAATTGACTCCATCGAAGTCACCATCACCAGCAGTGAAACCGAAGCGCTGCTGCTTGAACAGAACCTGATCAAATCCCTGCGGCCGCCTTACAATATCCTGCTGCGGGATGATAAATCCTATCCCTATATCTACCTTTCCTCACACGACGATTATCCCTCCCTGACGTTTCGCAGGGGGCGCACGAAGAAAGGCGGCGGTACCTGGTATGGACCATTTCCGAGCTCTGGAGCGGTCAAGGAAAGTCTTAATATTCTACAAAAGATTTTCCGTATAAGATCTTGTAGTGAAGCCTATTTCCGAAACAGAACCCGACCTTGCCTGCAGTATCAGATCAACCGTTGCACGGCACCCTGTGTCGACTATATTTCCCCCGAGGATTATCGCGAGGACATGCGCCACGCCACCATGTTCCTCGAAGGCAAGAACCCCGCGATCCTTCAGGATCTGATGGCGGCCATGGAAACCGCGGCGAAGAATCTGGAATTTGAGAAAGCCGGTGTCTACCGCGACCAGATAAACCATCTGCGGCACGTTCAGGAGCAGCAAAGCGTGGACGGCGAAGGGGGCGATGCCGACGTGGTGGCCATTGCTCAAGATGCCGGTGTGGTGTGCATCGTGGTGATCATCGTGCGTGGTGGTCGTGTGCTCGGTACCAAGGATTATTTTCCGCGATACAGCATTGAGCAGTCGGAAGCTGAGTTGTTAAGTGCTTTCCTTGGGCAGTATTATTTCGGCGGTAGCACCCGCCGGGAAATTCCACCGGACATTCTGGTGCCGGTGGACGTCGACGGGCAGGAACTGCTGTCCCAGGCGCTGACAGAATCCGCTGGCCGTGAGACCCGGGTACGCAAGAATGTGCGTGGAGAACGCCGACGCTGGCTGGATCTGGCCATGACCAACGCCAGGCAGACACTGCTGACCCACCTGGCCAGCAAGGAAACGGTCTATCTCCGCCTGCTGGCCCTGCGTGACCTGCTGGATCTGGCGGAAACGCCGTCACGCATGGAGTGCTTTGACATCAGTCATAGCCATGGTGAAAACACAGTCGCATCCTGCGTGGTTTTCGACGAGAATGGGCCGCTGAAAAGCGACTACCGGCTCTACAATATCGAGGGTGTCACTGGCGGCGATGACTACGGAGCCATGCGCCAGGTTCTGACGCGCCGATATAAACGCATGGTGGCAGGTGAGGGCAAACGCCCGGACCTGGTGTTCATCGACGGTGGTAAGGGCCAGTTGAACATTGCCCGGGAAGTGTTTGATGAGCTTGGTGTTACGGACATTCCGCTGATTGGTGTTGCCAAGGGTGTCACCCGGCGTGCGGGTATGGAACAGTTGATTGATGCCATAACAGGCGACCTCTATCGGGTTCCCGCAGACTCGCCGGCACTGCATCTGATCCAGCATATCCGTGACGAGTCGCACCGTTTCGCCATCACTGGCCATCGGGCCCGGCGTGACAAGAAACGCCGGCAATCCACCCTTGAGGGAATCGAAGGTGTAGGGCCCAAACGCCGCCGCGATCTGATACGTTATTTTGGCGGTATCCAGGAGCTACGCAAGGCGAGTATCGACGAAATGTCCAAGGTTCAGGGAATCAGCAGGAACCTGGCAGAAACCATCTACGCAGTACTGCATGACGAGTAGGGATAGCATGAATTTACCGAACATTCTCACCCTTTCCCGGATTCTGATGATCCCGGTTTTCGTGATTATCTACTACCTGCCGGCGCAATGGAGCTATCTGGTCAGTGCGGGCCTGTTTGGGCTGGCGGCGGCGACGGACTGGTTGGATGGTTACCTGGCCCGGAAACTGAATCAGAGCACACCTTTTGGTGCCTTCCTGGACCCCGTCGCGGACAAACTCATGGTAGCGGTAGCGTTGACCGTGCTGATTGAAGCCCACGCGAGTTTCATTCTGACGATTCCCGCCACGGTGATTATCGGTCGTGAGATCGTGATTTCAGCATTGCGGGAGTGGATGGCGGAAATTGGCAGCCGTGCGAGTGTCGCGGTGTCCTACATTGGCAAGATCAAGACGACGGCGCAGATGGTGGCCATTATCATGCTGCTGGCATTTCCTCCTGGTGTTGTCTGGGCCCAGGCCGGTACGGCCCTGCTGTACGTGGCAGCGGTACTGACGTTCTGGTCGATGATTCTCTATCTCAAGGCCGCCTGGCCGGACCTTTTTCCGGAAAAACACCAGGGTTAACGGGTTAGGGGCGCTGTTCGACCGTCCAGCGAATCACCTCGCGGGCCAGTGCGTTACTGGCCTCTCCAAATGCTTCCACGATTTCTTCAACTTGTTCCCCTGTCGCCGGATGCTGGTACTCAAAGCGTTTGCTGGCAAGGGTATTGCGGGTGCGCTCGTTAATGAGGTGCAGGTCCAGCCGTATCAGCGCTACCGGCATACCGTCCTGATACTCGCTCTGGAACGCATTTAGCTCTCCGGCTATGGTCAGATCGCTGCGTGCAGGACTGGTTCCAGTTAAAACGCCAGCAAAGCGGCCATCCCGGCGAAAGGCATCGACCAGTTGGTCCCGAACCAGGATGGGGGACTTGTTGCTCCAGCGCGCGCCCTGATAGGCCTTTATTTCGTTGCCCTCCGGTTTCACCAGAATACGCGAGCTATCAACAGGGCCTTCGGCCAAGGGCGTTACGAACCGAAGGGTTGTGCTGAATGGTTTGTTGTCAGTGATGGATTCCTCAACCGTGGAAGCCGGTAACTGAAATATTCGATTGGCCGGTCGATCCGGGAACAGAGTACAAGCGGGTAACGTGGCGGCAACGACCATGCAGAGCAGTGCCCGTGATGCAGTCAGTGTCATGGATTAAACTCCTGTATCGGCTCGCGGCCCAGCAGAAGGCCGGCCGGGTCGTCCTCCAGGCGGTGGATAAGGCTGTCCATGTTTTGCAGCGTTGATCTCAGTTCCCGCATGGCCGGCGCCAGTTCCCCGATACCCTGCATTCCCTGGTCCAGGGAGCCTTCGTTGCGGGCGGTGAGTGCTTCAAGTCGTGCGGTAGCGGTTTCCAGTGAGTTCATGGCGCTCTGGGCAGTGGCCATCAACTGGCGGCCTTCCTTGTCCAGCAAGCTGTTGGCTGTGCTGCCAAATTGACGGAAGGTTTTCAGCGTGGCCTCGGTTTGTACGCTGAGTTGATCGAAACTCGTCACCAGATTGCTCAGTTCGCTGCGTTGGTCCATCAACCCTGACGACACGGCCTCGATGTTCTGGAGGCTGCGGGTGAGGTTTCGGGAGTTTTCCTTGGACACCATGGCATTTGCGTTGGTGAGGAACTGATCGAGCTTGGCAAACAGCTCCTCACTGGAAGCCATCAGGGTGGTAAAGGCCGAGGGTTCGGCCTGGATGGTCGGTGGGGATTCACGGCTGCCAGTCAGCTTTTTGCTCCCAGGGGTGCCGCCCTTCAGTTCGATGTTCATGCTGCCGGTAATGTTCGTCAACGCCAGGCCAGCCCGAGTGTCTTCCTTGATGGGCACATCGTCGTAGACCCGAATGAGTACTCTGACGTTGCGCGGGTCACTTGGGTCGAGGCTTAGTTCGGCCACGTCGCCCACCTCAATGCCGCTGTATTTGACCGGGCTGCCCTCCGAGAGCCCGCTGACGCCCCGACCGAAAATGATTTCGTACCAGGCATAATCGCGGTCGTTGCCGGCCTGGCCTAGCCACAGGGCAAATGCGAGCGCACTGGCAAGCGCAACCAGCGTGAACAGCCCAATCAGGACGTGATGTGCTCTGGGTTCCATATCAGCGTACCTCTCCCGACTTCTTTGCTGCTTTCCGGTTGTTTTTATTTATTGTCCCGTGGCCGGCCTGATGCGATTGACGGCGCGGCCTCTGGGCCCATGGAAGTAATCGCGAATCCAGGGGTCGTCGGTGGCTTCAACTACCGCCAGCCGGTCCGCCACCAGTACGCTCCGCGAGGCTAACACGGCCACCCGGTCACAGGTGGTGTAAAGGGTGTCCAGATCATGGGTCACCAGAAACACGCTGAAGCCAAGGGCGTCCCGGAGCGTAACAATCAATCGGTCAAAAGCGGCGGCGCCAATGGGATCGAGCCCGGCGGTGGGCTCGTCCAGGAACAACACCTCCGGGTCCAGCGCCAGGGCCCTTGCGAGCGAGGCTCTTTTAACCATGCCACCTGACAGCTGGGCGGGGTACTTTCCGGCCGCGTTGACTGGGAGGCCGACCAGTGCGAGCTTCACCCGGGCCAAATGTTCCGCGTCAGTACGGGACAGTTTGGCATGTTCAATCAGTGGTAGGGCGACGTTTTCCTGGAGTGTCAGGGAGCTGAACAGGGCACCGCTCTGAAACAGCACGCCAAAGCGCCGCTCTACGTGGGAGCGTTGTTGTTGAGAAAGAGCCTGCAACTGCTCACCAAAGACTTCAATGGTCCCGGAATCCGGCGTATGCAGCCCGACAATGCTCCTCAGCAACACCGACTTGCCGGTTCCAGACCCGCCAACAACACCCAGTATTTCCCGTTGATAAAGGTCGAGATCGAGCTCCTTATGTACCTCATGACTACCGAAGCGGTTACACAGGCCCCTCACGCTGATAACCACATCCTGGTGCGCGGCCTCTTTTCTCACCAGCCCATCTCCATGAAGAATATCGCTGCTATGGAATCCAGCAGAATCACCATAAAGATCGACTGTACCACGGCGGAGGTGGTGTGCTCACCGACGGACTGGGCACTTCCGCTGGCCTTGAAGCCCTCAAGGCAACCGATAACGGCAATCACAAACGCAAAAATAGGGGCTTTCCCCAGCCCAACCAGAAGGTGGACGACTTTTACCTTGGTTTCGAGGATATTCAGGATTTGCGGAACCGAGATATCCAGCGCCACGACGCACACCAGCGAACCACCAACAATGCCACTGATCATGCCGACGAAGGTCAATATCGGAAGCGAAACCACCATCGCCAGCACCCGGGGGATAACCAGTAATTCAATCGGGCTCAGCCCGAAGGTTCTTAGGGCATCGATTTCTTCGTTCGCTTTCATGGACCCGAGTTGCGCAGTAAAGGCGCTGGCCGTGCGACCAGCCAGCAGGATAGCGGCCAGCAGAACACCGAACTCCCGCAGGAACGAGAAGGCCACAAGGTTCACGGTGTAAATGGTGGCGCCGAAATCATCGAGAATGGTGGCGCCCAGAAATGCAACCACCGCGCCCACCAGAAACGTCAGCAGCGCCACGATGGGAAGGGCATTCAGCCCGGTCTGATGGACATGGGCCACCAGTGAGGTGATCCGCCATCGCCAGGGTGTTACAAGGATGCTCGCCAATGTCGCCAGTATCTGGCCGGTGAACCCGATCAACAGCCGTTGTTGATGCCAGAAGTCTTCGATTTTTTCGCCAACACCCGCCAGGAACTCGGTGATCGGGTTGGATCGGAGGGCCTTTTCGCCTTCAGGGCTGGCCATCGCGTTGGCAACCAGGCGTAGCAGTTCCTGACGTTCGCTGGAAAGCCCGGGGGTTTGCTCGGTAAGCTCATGGAGTTGACGGGCACCCAGAAGGTCCACCAGCAGGGATGCGCCGGCGGTATCTAGCGCATTGATTGTTGCCAGATTGACGGAATACCCGTTAGGTGACTCCATTGCGGCGGCTTTTTGGACATCCCGCTTCAAGCTGCCGTAGTTCGGAAGCGTCCAGTCGCCCGAGACGGTCAATTGGCCGTTCTGGAATGCAAGCTTGCCAGGGGAGGGCATCTGGAAATCCCGTCTCCTTTGTTGAGGATTGGCGATGGGTGTTCTTTGATACTAGCTCAAATTCGCGTGTTGGGGGTTGCTGCGTTCGAGTGCAATCGATCAGAATCTGAACTAAAACAGAAAGTTGAAAAAAGTGGTTGACGCAAACGGCCTAATCCGTAGAATACGCCCTCGTTGATCAAGCGGGAATAGCTCAGTTGGTAGAGCACAACCTTGCCAAGGTTGGGGTCGCGAGTTCGAATCTCGTTTCCCGCTCCAATTAACACAGTCTCTCAATGCCCACCTGAGAGCATAAAAGTATCGAATCCCCTTCGAACTTTTCCCGGCGCGGTGGCAGAGTGGTTATGCAGCGGACTGCAACTCCGTGTACGCCGGTTCGATTCCGACCCGCGCCTCCATTACACCTGTTAAAACAATGGCTTACAGACGGAAAATCAACCCGTCCAACAATAAGTCAACATCCTGAACTTGATGCACTAATCCCTTAATTTAGCCCACTCCAGGGCCAAACCAATTTAAGGGAATGTGACCATGAATAAATACTCGCCGAAAATTGATGATATCAGAGCCCGCGTACTCGATACCGAGTCTGTCCTTAATTTCATGCGTGACCGTGAGAACCTGCAGACAATGCTGGACCACGACAGCCCAGAAGATCCTATCAGGGCCATGCTGGAAGGCGCCTATATTTCGATTTCTGAGGCCAACGAACTCTGCATCGCACTGCAAGAAGCCAAAGAGGAAGATTTCTTGGCTGAGTACAAGGCGGCCGCAATTGAGGCCATGGATAATGCCAGGGCACTGATGCCTGGCATTGGATCTGGTGAAGATCCTGATTCGGACCATCCAGAAGCGCAGACTGATATTCAGGCGCCAATTAAAGAATCGGGTGACCTGACGGCCGGTCAGAGCGCAATGAGCCCAGCCGATAACCGGCTGAAAGAGCTCAGTGATGAACTGCAGAAAGCTGCTGACACCAGCGCTGCCATATCAAAAGTCATCGAGAGCTTCATGATCGAGCGCACCTATCAGAGCTGTCCGGATTGGGTGGAATCTGATTTTCTGCTCGGTGGCTTAATTCAGGCCAACGGTATTCTGGGCAACCATATTTGCCACCTTGCGGATAGCATCAGTTATGCGCGCGAGCAGGGAGGTGAATCATGAATAATCAGCGGATCAAGCAGGCTGAAGCCTTCCGCAACGAGCTCGAATATCAGGGCGGCTATGTGATTTTCTTCGCCGGTGAAATTGCCGGCTGGGCTCAGTATCTGGATCGGCCGTCTGCCTGGACGCCAGGCTGCATTGCGGTGGATGACGCCCGCAATGAGTATCGGGCTACCGGAGGTGACGAGCAAAATGGTGCTTTAAGTTGGGAATACTATTTTGTGAGTCACCGGGCAAAGCCTTTCGTTCCGGTTTCGCCTGAATTCGGTACCGAGAAGGAAGCAGAGAACTGGTTTGCTCAGTACGGTGATGAGTCAATGCGACTTGTCAGCGCAGGGCACCTATAGCCAACCGTAGCCCCGGAAACGGGGCTGTTCATCTGTTCAGATTTGGGGAAATCAATCATGGATCGAGATAAAAGGGCGGTGCTGGAAAAAATCGTTGATCTGGCACTCGAAGTTTTAATGTCGAGGGACTCAGATGCTGGCTGGCAAAACTCTGGAATACTCGGGCGGCTCCAAGAATGCGGCGGGGTTCTTCCGAAAGGTCAGGCGTCAGATGTTGCCGTTTGGAGAAAGGGCCGGATGCTGGGGGACTGGAAGCCGAAACACCGGCAGGCTCTGGCACTGCTGGACAGGCTGTCACCGGACCACCGCCAAGCGGTTCTGATTCACCGGGCATACCTCAAACGCACCACGGTAACGGTGGATCCGGAAACAAGGGAGCAGACTTTGACTCGCTGGACGCTTGAAAAGATGGCCGAGGAACTTGGAATTTCGGTCAGCGCTTTCAGGTCCAGGGTCGAGCGCGGGTATGAACTGTTGTCTGAAATTCTCCAGAACTCTGCAAAATGCACTGCTTAAGCGAACATGGCCCCGGGCGCTCCGGGGCTTATGATTTATTGTGTGATTGTCCGACTTGATCGGCTTTCGCCGTTGGGAGAGGTCTGCACCACTGGCGGAAACCCGGTGCTCTTCCTTTTTTGGGGGAGGCCAGGCGCCCATCCTTTCAGGGAGTTTCCGCAACTCCTCCACCATGAAAACCATTGTGCCCCGGCTGGTTCTACTCGATAGCATGAAAACGACCGGCGGCCCGTGTTTAAAATTTCCTGTGCTACGCTCAAAGCTACTACTGACGATCCCGATTTCCTCAGCAAACCCCGATTCAGTGAGGGACCAGTGACGAAAATTGATAGCAAGGGAATGATCGCCGGCGGCATTGTATGGCTGGTGCTCATGGCCATGATGGCTGTGAAAATGGCGTGTATAGACGTCAGGTCCTGCGGTGGGGGTGATTTCTTCATGTACGGGTTGTTAGGCATTGGATTTTTGGCGCCGTCATATTTTGTGGCGGCAGTGGTCTCGAGATAATCATGATGTGAGGCTTTTTGATTCATCGGGCCCTCAATGACGGGCCAGCGCCTCAGTCAGAGTGAGTCCTACAGGGAGATGTGAAACCATGCGGTTACTGATACCCCTTTTTCTGATCCTCGCTTTCCCCGTTTCTGCCCAGGTCTACAAGTGGACCGATGAGAACGGCATTACCCATTTTGGCAACCAGCCGCCACCAGGCCAGAAAGAAGAGGTAAGGATTCGAGATAGTCAGCCAGGCTCCATGTCTGCGGACAGTGCCGCTGAATCGGACATCATTCGCCAAAGCCGGGAGCTGGAACGCCGAAAGTCTGAGGAGTCGATCAGAAGGGCAGAGCAGCGATATAGGGAGCGAGTTGCAGAGATCGAAGAGGAGTATGAAGAGCGTCCTGATTACATTTGTCAGGGCGCATCCAACCGGCTGAAAAGTGCCCGGGATCGATGGAAAAGCAAGAAGCGCCAAGGCTATAGCATCGACGACGAGCGGTATTATGAGCAATTGATAAAGGATCGGCAGCGCCACCGGGATAATGTTTGTCGATGAGCCGGGCTCAAGTTATGAATGGTGTGATGACAAGAAACGAATTTTGGCGGCTGTCCTACAGACGGGATCGCTATTTGGAGTTTCTCTCCCAGGATGAGCTCGAAGCACGTGCCTGTGACGTTATGGGGAACATGACCTTTCTCTCTGCAAAGGGCCAGATCGGTCTTCGGGCCTTCGCTGAGGGAGGGGAGTATTGGATGCGATTATGGACTCATACGCTGGAAGAATTTGTTCTTCGATATGGTCCGTACCCAAATGGCTTCACGAACGGGTTTGTCAAAGGAACGGCCATGGTTGAGCCCTCTCACCCCGATGAACCGCTTGCGAAAAGGGCTATCGACAGTATCGGTGGAATCCGCCCGGGTCGACTCTACAAGTTTGGCAAGAGAGAACACTTGGAGCCAATGCTGAAGCGTGGTCGCATTCGTATTGCCCCTGCAAGCTATTACAGTGACCCGTCGCTGAACCCCGCCATAAAAGATGAAGAGCTGAGCTTTTCAATAAAAATCAGACCTGGAGATGTTAAAGCAGAGGATATGAATGGCGAAGAGATTCCGACCTTTGGAAATGTAGAGGTCAGCTTTGAAAGTAAAACTAACTATTACGTGAGCTGCTTTGCTGCAAATTACACTTATAGGGAATTTGATGATTTTGAAGCAGATAGTTGTATTGTAATCAATGAGCCCCGGGAGTTTACGAAGCGGCTCCTCTCCAGGGTAAGACGGATTAAGCCGGACTTTCGAGGCTTTGCATCTCACGTAGATTACATTGATCCGCTGAACCATTTCTCAGGGGAGGTTAATGTTTTCCTTACCAAGCATTTCCGATATGCCTATCAGAACGAATACCGTTTTCTCTGGGTACCAGAAAAACCTTTGATGGAATTGGAACCCTTCTTCGTTGAGATAGGCGATATGGGCCAGTACGCTGAGATTCTGAGCATTTAGCGATTGGCTGAGGGGCCCGTGAACTCAAGCAGCAGGAGGGGCGTTTCAGTTAACAACCGTACCCCTCCGTGGTAGCTATTGCCGCGTCTTCGTGCCGGGACTGTTGGTTTTCTCAATTCGCTTTTCGTTCCGCTGCGCGTTGCCCTGAAGCGCTTGCATGAGAAATTCGTGCTCTTCTTTGGTGATGTCTTTTTGAAACTCCATCAGAAACAACATGCCTTTTGCCATGAGAACTACATTCTCAAGGAGGGTTTGGGTATCGGCGGTTTCCATGTTCTGAAAACTCCAGCCCAGGGGATGTTTCTGAAATCGTTCTGCAAATTCTTCGCTTGTCATAGTGCGCCTCGCTGGCTTGTAAGAAAAGGTGGCAGTTTTTTAAGGATGATCTGCCAACATCTACCCACCAGAGGAATAAGCGGTAGCTGATTTTTTTGTCGGGTGTTCCAGCCTTCACCAGCCCCCGCGCCGGACGGACTGCAGCGCGTTGCTGCCGTGGGCACATTGTTGGGGCCATGTGCCAGAGCCCATTTTTACACCGCGCACCAGAAAGAAGTCGAGCAGGGTTTATAAGTCCCTGAGACCGAGGAGCATTTCTTCACCGTCCGCATTTACGCGAACCTGAATTGCACTCAAGATCTCGAACATAAAGGCTTCCAGATGAGGCTGAAGCCCTGAGCCGTCCACCTTCACCAAGGCGTCACCGGAGTTGGCTTGTTTGGTTTTGGCCTTGATGTAGTCAATTTCAGCCTTGGTCAACTTTTGCTGCATTTCAAGCGCTTCCTCTCGGAACTTGTTCTCCTTTCGGATCTGGGAGGCAATGTCCAGCTGGGTTGACCGGCTGGCTTCATCGAAGCCGCCGAACAGGTCGCCAATCAGGCTGGTTGAATCTCCAAAAGCTTCCGTGATGGACTCAGCCAGCGCCACGACCTTATCCGCGTTCGCTTCCACCTCGGCAATGTCGAGTGATACCGAAGCCTCAATCATTTTGATCCGCTCGTTGCTGTCGATCTTTTCGAGTTCGAGGCGGTAGCTCTCTGTATTGGTGACGAGGTCTTGAGTCTTGGTTGCGGCATCGCTTACGGATTTGCCGGACTTGATAATGGCACCTGACCAGCTGTTCACCTTGCCCGTCGCTTTGTCGTAGCCAAGGGTTAAGGTTTCGTTATTATCGGCCAGCTCTTTCGTGGTTCTGCCAACCTCTCCGAGAGCGTCTCCATTTTTGCTGGCTTTGTCGGTAAGCTGGTCGATGGCGTTACCTGAGCGGGCCAGATTGCTATCGGTGCCGTCGATGGCGTCGTTCAGCTTATTCTGCTTGTTGGCGGCATTTACAAGCTCGTTGGCGTAATCTTGCCAGGCCTTCTGGGTGTCTTCGGTGGCAGTAGCCGTCTTTTCCAGCTTTTCGGCCAGCCGGTCGTTTAAATCCCGGAGCTCGCCAGTTTGTTTGGCGAGTTTCTTTTCTTCCTCAGTCAGAGGCTTCAGCTGCTCTTTGATCTTCTCAATCTCATCAGCGTTGAACTGCTCATAGAGCCAGGAGCCGATGGACGTACCGAAGGCTTTTTCCATTGGATCTATGACGAATTCGTTAATCAGTAGGCCAACACCGTAACCACCAGCCAGGGCCGCACCGACCAGCCCACCTTTGCCTGCTGATTTTGCGATTGCCTTAACGCTGTTCAGGTTGCCCAGCAGGGCCTTGAAGCCTTGGGCGCCGGCCAGCGCCGTGAGACCTGTACCGACTGAATCCAGACCACCACCAAGGGCGCTAAGGGCAGGCAGAACCGTATCAATGGCCTTTGACAGCCCGAGCAGCTCCCCAACATTTCGTTTGGTCGATTCGTCCAGATCCTCGAATTCCTCGATACCCTTGCCGATTGCCTGAAACAGTGGCTGGAGGCCATCCACGATCCCTGCCGAAATGTTCACCAAAGCGGTGAAGGCATCCACGACCCGCTGAAGGGCCTGCTCCAGCCCCTCTACGGTGTCCAGGTCGATATCACCAAAGACGTTGGTGAAGGCATTCCCGAGTTCGTCGCTGAGGTCTCCAAAGGATGCCAGTAGCTGGCTCAGATCGAGGTTTGCCAGTGCTTCAGGGAAGTTTTCCGCGATGGTCTGCATCTTCCTGTCAATATCCCCGGCAAGGCCTTCCAGGGCGTCCAGGATTGGCGAGAAGGCGCCGTTATCGAGTTTTATCTCGTTGCCCAGGGAATTGAATATGCTGGTCAGGGAGGTGACGATGCTGCGTGTTTCGTCTGTGAGCCGGCCACCTACGCCGATGAGTGCTGATTCAAGGTTGTTGACCAGGGTCTGACCAAGAAGCCCCAGGGTATCTACCAGCTCTTCAGAGGCAGTTTTTGCCGATCCGGTGTTCTGTGTGAACTTGATAAGGTTTTCGGCAAACTTTTCAGCCGCATTACCGCCTAGAGCAAGCACTGGAGCCAGGGCCTCAACGGAGCCGAACAGCTGCGCGATGACTTCCGTGTTTCCGCCCGTGGCTTCCATAACATCTGCCAGCACTCCTGCGAAGCCTTTGCTTTCGAGGGCTGCTGCGTTGAACTCAATGCCAAGCTCGGCGGCCACATCCCGAGCCTCACTAGTCGGCTTGAGTAGCGCAGTAATTGCAGCCCGAATACCAGTGATAGCCTCTGGCGTACTGGTGCCGGTTTCTGCGGTGATGGTCGCAATGGCTGCGGCCATTTCTTCAAAGCTCAGTCCGGCGGCAGCTGCGATAGGCGACAACCGGCCCATTGAGGAAGCGAGCTCTGGAATAGTTGTTTGGCCAAGCTGAACGGCAGTAAAGAAGTTATCGGCGTAATCTCCGGCTTCATCCGCCGATGCACCGAAAGCGTTCATGGTGCTGACCAGGGCCGTAGTGGTATCGCCAAGGTCTGCGCGGCCGGCAATGGAAAGCTGTTCAGCGGCGGCAAGAAGCTCAAGCGAATCTTTGTAGTCAGTGCCGGCTGAGATCGCGCTGTATGTGGCGTTGGTTATTTGATCCAGAGATGCAGTCGAAGTCTCGGAGTAGGACAGGATCTGATCCTGAAAATCACGGAGGTTGTCAGCAGGCTGCCCGATCAGGGTGGCAATCTCGCCAAAGGCTGTATCAAAGTCGTCCGATATCTTGATGGCGTAGGCGGTCACGCCCACGGCGGCAGCGGCAAGGGCTGCGTCCAGCTTCACAATGCTGTCGGTGATGTTGGCCAGGGGCCCGGTCAGGTCGCCTACGCGGTTCGTCAGGCCGTCCAGGTTCTTGCCGACTGAGCTGATAGCGTTGCCGGTTTTGTCGACGCCACCAAAGATGATTTCAACAGTTTTCGATGTATCAGCCATTGAGCGCTTCCTCTGAAAGGTTGTTGGTGGCGAGGGCTTGGATCACTGGGAGTCCCTCGTCATTTGAAATTGCATAGGGCGCGGGCTCTGACTGGTCAAGTGGTCCAGCTCGATCAGCTTTGCAGCTGCGTTTACGTCGCCACTGTTTGCCGCATCTCTCAGGATCTTGTAGTAACCGAGGATTGCGGATTTGCTTGGCCGGATGTTCTGGCCGCCTTTAGGTCTGGGCATGGTGATCACCTCTGCATCCCGTTGAGTTGACGATAAACCCTGTGCAGGTTTGGCTGGATGCTGCCCTGGCTTGAGCTGGCTCCAGCATTCCCGGGCGCCGTTTCTCGAATGTCGCGGTTTGAGTCGTCGAAGGATTCGGTTTCGCCAGGATCACCCTCGCGCCACCAGCGCTTCAGCTCTTTAGTTCTCCAGGTGAAAATATCTTCCGGCTGTGATGACATCTCGAACTCCCTCACCCCTGTTTTAATATACAGTAATTTAACCATATATAGGCATAAAATGCCATTAAACGGTGTATTTGTAGCAGTACCTGCTTACAATTGAATCATAAGGGCAATCCCAGATTTTTGGGGGAAAGAAAGTGAGTTGTTGGCTTGGCCTGCCATGATGCCTGCTGTTGGATTGAGGCTGCCCGCAAGGTCATCGAGCTTTTCGTTGCCGCAATTCAACCTGCGCCTTTTATAACCAGAACGATCAGATTTAACTGTATGATTTTTCGGGCTTAATAAAACCCAACTGGTGAGGCGTCATGCACGCCCAAAAATTTTCCGTTTTCCGCGTGGTTGCTCCGGCCCCGCGGGCTGGCCGGACCTCCAGGGGCCCCCCGATTTGCCGCACATAGACAAGCGCCACCGATTCTCTGTTGAGATCCTGCAACCGACGCGTGAAATCTTGTCAGCGGCTTTCGGTGCTTTGCTCGAGTGATTTCACCGGAAAGCTGACAGACCGTTTTAAGGCCAGTTTCGGCAACAATTAACTTCTGAAGTTGCTGCATTGGTTGATTCAATCTCCTGCGGTGGTGGCTGTTGGCCGGTAGCCCAGCAATGCGGGGGCGGTAGTGTCCGGGATTCGCAATCTTCATGTTGCAGAAAATCGCTGGCCCCTCTCGTTCAGAGTCAGACCAGCAACCTGCCATTCAGGCGATCACGGTCACTGCAAGCTTCTAGTGGATCTACCGCCTGCAGCCTGGCAATCAATATCATCGAAAAGGCTGGCCGCCTCGCTTTCGGTCAGCTGGCCCTGGTATTTCAGCAATTGGATCATCGCTCTGGCCATCAGGAAGAAATCTCTCTTCTCAGCGTTGGTTTGAGATCCGCTCATCAGGCCATAGGCATTACTCAGCGGGTGGCCTGGGTGACTTTCGGTAAACTGGTTCATATTCATGGTTCTGTCGCTCTCGGTAGTTTGGTGGTGCAGTGGAGAGGCCGCCGATTTGAGCACCAAGGCAGGGGGATTTTCTCGCCTGCCCTGGTGGGTATTACGGTCCTCCTGATTTCGGAATAAATCGGTTATGCAGCCTGATCCTGAATGCCGTTCATAATCTGGTCGATGCGTTCGCTCACCAGTTCGGCACCGGCCTCGATGCTGACCCTCTCGAATTCATTAATTCCATCCGCGTTGATCGTCAACTGGATGTGAGAGCTGGCCAGGCTTTCACCATCGCCCTGTTGAGCAGCAAGGTTCGATGCAGTGGTGATGTCGGCAATGGCGCGTTCCATCCTGCCAGCTGCTTCCCTGAGCTGATCCAGACCGTCCTGATAGATGCCCCGGGCGTAAAGGCTGATCATTGTCCGATAACCGCGCTCAGCATCGGCGTGTTGATCCTTGAGGCTGTCCAGGTGACGTTGGTAACCGCGTTGAGTGGATTCTGAGAGGTTCGCCGTTTCCTCCAGATCCTCAAGCAGTTTTTTCAGCTTGTTGAGATCCGTGGTCACCTTCTTCAGGTCTGCCGGTGTGGCCTTTCCCATATCCGCATCAGCGGCCATCATGTCGCGGTCAGCTGAGAGCAGATCAATCTTTTCCCTCAGCTCGGAGATCTGGTCTTCCATTGGACTTTTTGAGGCCCGCTCAGCGGCTTCTTCAAGCTGGCGGATCTGTCCTTCCAGTCCCTCCAGTTCCCGTTTAGCAATGACCAGATCCTGAAGCTCTGCCTTCGGTGGATTGGTTTGCAGCTTGTTGAGCTCTGCAGTCATGTCGTCCATTTCTTTCTGCAGGGGTGCGAAGATGACTTCAGCTGCCTGCCTATCTTTATCCAGTTCCCGAAGTGCAGCATCTTTCTGCAGCCTTTCCTGCTTGGTCATCCGGCCATAACGGACTTCACCGGCTACCTTGGGAGCGTCTTCTTTATCGAGCTCGTTCTGGATGTAGCCAATCCTGTTGTTGATCTGGGTCAGCTCGCTTTGCCGCTGACTCAGTTCCGGCCCCTTTTCTTCGATGAGTCTCTGAAGCTCGCTTGTTCGGGCTGCCAGACTGTAAGCGGTGTTCAAATTCATGGCTTTCTTGATCATTTGCTTGATGTTCATTCGGTGTTCTCCTGGCGCTGGGTGTGGCGCTCTCGATTCATGGTTTCAGGGTTTTGCGCCCATGCCGGTTAGGGCATCAGGCGGTTTTCATTGCTTGGTTCAGGGGTTTATCACCTCCGGCGGTTGTGGATTGAAGGGTTGCGAATTCTGGGCGGTGCTATTGAAGGGCAGGCGCCCACATAGGCCTGGCGAAGTCCTGATCCTTCCGGGCAATACCGGCTCAGTGGTGCATAACAGGTAGGGCAGGCCATCAGGTGGTTTATCAGTGCGTCATGGGCAGGCTTCCATGCCTTCATCAGATCAACGTGCCTCGGGCGGTTCTCCGGCGATCTGGCAGGCTCTGGCCTGTCATCAGACAGCAGGGCCCGCAAGCGGGTGAGGCTGAACTCGAGGGTCAGCGCTATCTCCAGCAGCAAAGCATCAGCTTTTGCCGTCTTGGTTTTATTCGCTGACCTTGTAGGTTTTTCGGGGTAACTGGGGTAACTCGGGTTACTCGATTGATTTACGAGACTTTTTTTGGTTACCTCAGAGCCTGAGCTGTGGGTAACCGGGGTAACCGTGGGCACCGCGAATGATTTCAGGAGGTCGGCATAACTCATGACTCTGGATCCTCCGGGCGAAGTGCGTAGAGCGCGACAACTTGGCCAGAGACCTTTTTGCGTTTTGAGCGTTTTCTGCCGTCCCGCTCCACGATCCAGCCAGCGGATTCCACGGCTTCCAGAATTCGCGGCATATCATGCCCGTTGCCAGCTTCCTGCAGGCCTGGACCGTTGAAGTAATAGATTCGACCATCATCGGACTCTTCCCAGTAACCGGCACGATCTCTGACGGGCGGGGCGCTATCCGTGCTCGGCCTACGTTCTGAAAAACGGCTGTCGCCATGCCTGGCGATAAAGTCGCGTATCCCGTTCAGAATCTGCCGGTGTTCTGTGCTGCCCTGGCCCCGGAAGGATCGCCACTCATTGAAGGCCCACATCGCTGCATTGAGCGCTTCACCCTCTGCCCATCCTGTAATCTGGTATTCGGTTGCCTTTTCTCCGGCCATCGCAATCAGAGCAAAGATTCCACCGGCGCGTGATTCAACACCATCGGAGCCAGTGAAGCCGGGCAGGTTGCATGTCTTTGCGTAGAGGCCAGGCAAGTCGTCCTCATCGTCGACAAGTCGAGCCACGAATTCAGGGCCCGCAAGACCGTAGTCCTTACTGGTACTTTCCTTGAGCGCGTTTGAGAACTGGCTGCCATTCCCAAAGCCGTGGAGTTCATCGAAAGCGCCGTGGCGCCGATTGGTTCCAGGAATATCGAGCAGACGGGCTTCCTGGCCAGCTTTCACCCGCTGTCCTGACTCACTCATGTGAGCAGAGAGGCTTCGTTCACCACTGGAGAGGGCCATGATCCGCCAGCGGGCAGATAGTCGGGCACCGCCTGTTCGGGCCGCCCTCTGTTTCCCGTGCCCATTTGCCAGGGCATAGACAATCGAGCCGATTTCTTTCGAATTGCTCTCGCTGATTTCATCGAGCGCATGGAAAGTGTCGTTTCTGGCTGCGAATGTAGCTTCCTGGCCATTTCCTGTTCCTCGCCAGGAGGAAACAAAATCAGGCCCTCCCCAGACACTGGCAGCGACTTGGAGCAAGGTTGTCTTGCCCTTGGATGAATCCCCTTTACAGTGAAGGCCGGCGCCACCGGTGTGCTGCTGGCGCGCCTTAAGAATCAAGGGTCCGGTAACGGCGACCGATACCGCCAAAACTAGGAGTAGATTTCCCTCGCATCGTTTTGATACGTTTTCTCGCCAGCCTTCCAGGGTGCCGCGCTGCATATAGGCATCGTGGGCGGCGTGCTCCGACTGGAAACGAATTTCTGTGTTTCCGATCGTTCCGCCAGGAAGAACAAAGGCATCAGCCTGAGGGCTCCAGCCGGTAGTAGTTGCCGCAATGATCCAGCGCTTCGGGTATTGGCTCATCATCCATTGCAGTAGCAACCGCTGAGCTTGAAGGTTATATCTGAGCCCATTGCTGAGCAGCTCTCCCCGCAATTCTTCCCCGCTGCCTTTGAGCAGGTGCAAAGGTGCGGCCCATTCCTTCCACTTGCCGGACGGATCGCAAAACCGCAGAAGTAGGCCGTGATTGCTTCCGTGCTCGTCCTGTGTGAGTGCGATTGCATGAATGGGGCTGCTTACCCATGTGTCCACGGGTTCCGGTTCATTATCACCATAGGCTTTGTTCCAGCTGTGCCAGTACAGACCCGGCCTATGCCTCTCACCGTT
Source organism: Marinobacter salarius (assembly GCF_032922745.1). Lineage (NCBI taxonomy): Bacteria > Pseudomonadati > Pseudomonadota > Gammaproteobacteria > Pseudomonadales > Marinobacteraceae > Marinobacter > Marinobacter salarius. The sequence goes on along the minus strand of NZ_CP136693.1, from coordinate 3,282,781 downwards.
CACGGCGAACCAATCGTTGTGGGTCATAAAGCAGGGGCGGTTTATCTCTGGTTCCTGCGGGTCCTTAGGGGGCGTTGTCAGCGGGTTTTCCGGGGTAATAGTTACCTCAGTTACCTCAGGATTTTCAGCGGGGTTACCGCCAGAAGCCTTGGGAGACAGGGAGGTTACCCCGGTTACCTCGGTTACCTCTGAAAACTCTGTTGCCGTGTTGTTTTTGCTCATGCTGCCCCCTTCCGCCAGTTTGCGAGATCGTTGAAGTCGGATAGGTCCAGGGGAGCGGTTGCGGGCCACTCGGGCAGAGCGAAGCGCGCACCGGCAGCGAGCGCTGCAGAGCGGGCGGCAGTTGCTCCCGGGTTGCCCGGGGTTTTGCGGTCATCATCTCCGCAGATAATCAGGTCGGCATCAGGCCAGCGGTTGCGGGCGCCGGTTGCCACGGCCTTGAGGTTCCCGCAATCCACGGCAGCCAGAACTAGAGCGGCAGGATCAATCTCTGCCAGAGTGCAGCCAGTGGACCAGCCTTCACAGATCAGCACGCGGGAAGGGTATTCGGGGCCATTAACGACAATGAAATTGCCGGTCTTTTTGCCACCGGCCATCAGGCGTTTATTCCCGGCCTCGCCTATGGTCTGCAGACTCCAGGCCTTGCCGTTGAAATCCACCAACAGCAAGACAAGCTCTCTACCTTGTTGGCGCGCCCTATGGGGCTGTATGCGTTTCCGGATCAGATAGGGGTGCTCGGGGGCTGCCTGGTTGCAGGAATGCCAGCGGCTGGCGGCTGCGGCCGCTCTGGCTTCCCATTGCTCAGCCTGCTCTTCCTCTCTGGCCTTTCTGACTTCTGCCATCCGGCGTTTAAGCTCTCGCCGTTCAGCTGGGGTCATGGTGTCAGCACTGCCGGCTATCCATTTCATTTCTGCGCCGGTAGCCCAGTCTCCCGCAATTACGACAGCAGGCAGGCCACGGTCAAAGTAGGCAATCAGATAGCCGTTTTTGCTGTTGTGTTTATTAGCGGTGCGAAACCGAAACGGCTTGCTTTCGGCATCAGGTAGGCTTGATAGGAGGGCGTCCATGTTTGCCGGCTGGATACCTGCCTCAAGCAGGCCGGCACGGATAGCGTCCAGTCGTTGTGAATATCCGTCAGTTGGACGATCTGCCCGCGGGCCTTTCTTTTTCCCGGCATATGGATGGATTACTTTTTGACCAGCAGTAAGGTATTCTGGCTCTGGTTGTTCACGGTGTAGCCTTGGGCCCTCGACTGGATCGCTGCCAGCGGGGGCCTCTCTCTGATCGACCATATTCAGCCCGCCTTCTTTTCGATGTACCGAAACAGCTCATCCAGTGCCACGGCCTTGCAGCCGTTTATCCTCTCGATCTGAATTTCTCCGCGTGACACGGCATCGGTGATTTCAGAAGCGGTTACGTTGAGCGCCTGGGGAACCTGGCTGAGGGCGAGAAACTGATGGTTGTTGCGGAAGAACCAGCCGGGGCTGCGCTTCTGTGGCTGGGGTGCTCTCATGCTGCACCTACCTTGCTGGCTTCCCAGTTCTCAATGTCTGAGAGTTTCCAGCGGGTGCAATTTGAGCCCAGCTTTATTGGGGATGGCAGGTTGCCTTCTCTGACCCAGCGCCAAACTGTCTGGCGGCTTACTTCAAGGCGTTCGGATAGTTGCTTATCCGATACATAGCGGAGGGATTGCTTGCTCATGGTTAAACCTTCCTGATACAGGGGTTGTTGAACGCATGAGCAGTGTCAGGGGGATTATGTGGGTGCTTTCAATATGGGTAATGGGGGAAACTTCCCCACATTAATTGCCCCCTTTTATTTCTCCAGCTGCCCTCATATTTTTCCAGGCAGTCTTAAAGGATTCATAGGTGAATAACTTTTTGTTCGATTTTAAAATACTCCAACACTCGGCTTTGGGCCCGGGATTACGCCCCGACTTCCGAAACGGCAAGTTCAGCGGATCGAGGTTTAAATGGTTTTTGAGCGTTGCCAGGATTGCTTCTTTTTGCAATTCCGATATTGACGGCGGCCTGGAATATGAACTCTCGGCCTCTGATGGCGCTTCCTCAAAGAGGCTTTCCAAGTTCTCTGGCCTGACGCATAGAGTGCAATCATCCGAAATTGCCCGTGCGGCATCGTGAACCTCGGCGCAGTGCACGCCGTCCTTGTGTATGAGATACAGCGTCCCATCAAGGAATGCTTCCAGCGAGGTGATATTCTCTTCTAAATTGTCTTGCGCTCGTTGCCAGGTCATCTCAAGCATAAATTTTCCGTGGCCAAAGCTCGCAATATCCCAGGTATTTGAAATAATTGTTTCTGGCTCCGAGGGCTCAAAAATAACCTCCGAACGAAGCCAAGGAAATCGAGTTCCCACAAAGTCAAAGGACCAATCACCTTGCAGCTTATCTGGGAATAGTTTGTTGATTTCATCCAGTGCGCTCTGGTTGTCTGCCGTCAATTCACGGCCGAGCAATATGGCCCGAGCGGCGTCCTGTATATTAGAAGGGAGGTCAACATTCCGCAGATGATGCGTATTACCAGTGTTCAATACTTGACGGGTTTCTACGTCGCAAAATTGCACCACCTCAGAGGTTCTGCATAGCGTGACTGCACCCTCGGACGGAGGGACTAATCTGCCAGGCATTGCAGGCAGCGTGTAGCTGAAGCAATGCAGCGAGAGAACTAAATTTCCTTCGATTGCATATTGGATTAAGTCTAGCTCTGTGATCGATGCCTCATCCGCCACATCCTTAAGATACTGCGCGGCCTGCTTGAGGGTCATCCATTCTTTCTGCTTGAGCCTCGCCATGATTTAGTTCTTCCCCTCGCCAATCGATATCACCTTGCCGGTGTTCGTTTCGATCTCTCCGTACAGGCAGAACTTCTCCCAATCCGCCATAAGCAGCCGGCGCTTATCAATCAGCTCTGAGCGGGCATAGGCGGCGCGGGTTTTGTCGTCGTTGATATGTGCAAGCTGCAATTCGCTGACCTCATCTGCGTAGGCGGTCCTTTCCCGGCACCAATCTTTGAAGGTGCTTCGCAACCCGTGAACAGTGATGTTTCGCCCGGTCGCTGGATCGATCCATGGCTTTTCGTTGTCGTTGTTCATCCGGCGGACCATTTGGGTCAGTGACATGTCAGACATTTGTCCTCCCCGGATGGCAGGGAACACATAGTTATTGCCTTCAAGTTTCGGCAGTGCTTTCAGCAGCTCAACAGCGGTCCCGGTCAGTGGAACGGTATGCGCTTTCGCGTTCTTCATTCGGTCGGCTGGTATCTTCCAGGTGGCCGCTTTCAGGTCGATTTCATCCCAGGTGGCCCCGCGCACTTCACCGGATCTGGCAGCGGTGAGAATGACGAACTCGAGTGCACGAGCGGAAAACCCATCTCGGGCACGAACCGCGGTAAAGAAATCGGGAATCCGTTTATAGGGCAGAGCAGGGAAGTGTTGCGGCTTCTTCAGCTTGTTGGGATCTGGCAGCAGTTCCTTAAGGTTTCCTTTCCACTCGGCAGGGTTGTCACCTTCTCGAAGGCCTGAAACCTTTGCCCAGGTTAAAACTGATTCAACCCTCTGGCGCACTCGTGTCGCTGTTTCCGTTTTGGTGTGCCAGATGGGGCGGAGGATATCGAGAACGTGGTTAACGTCGATTTCGGCCACTGGCAGGTGCCCAAGCTTTGGAAAAGCGTAATGCTCAAGTCTACTGATCCACTGGTCCCGGTGTTTCTTGCTCCGGAATTCCGGCGCCTTTTTTGCGAAAGCCTGGCGGGCGGCCTGCTCGAAAGTCACATTCTTGCGGAGACTGTCAGCCCATTCTCTCTTTGCCGTTCGTCGTTGTTCGGCAGGGTCTTCACCATAATTTTTGATCCGGTTCCGATATTCGCGGGCAGCCTGTCTGGCTTCGGCCAATCCGATATCCGGGTATCCGCCCAATCCCAAATCACGGCGAGCCCGGAATGGTTTGCCGGTTTTCGATATTCGTACTTCGGGGGTCGCGTATCTGAACACCCAGGCGCGGGCGCCAGTGTCTGAGACCTTGAGATAGAGTCCATCAGCTCCGCCTACATTATGCAGCCCAGGCGTTTTTAGATGCTCCACCTGCTTGGCGGAAAGTGGCTTCGATTTTTTTGGCACTGGCCTGTAGCTCCAGAAGTTGATCCAACATAAAAACAACAAAGAACTTGAATCTGGATGCTACTGTATACTACAGTCTGTTACAAGGGATTAGGAAAAGCTCAGGATAAACAAGGGTTTTTGGTACAGCGTGTTATTCTGTGGTACATCTGAAAGGCAGAGACCCGCGCCTCCATTTTTACCCTTTAAAATCAACAAATTACTATGCTCGCATTTAGTTGATTTTCTCACCCAAAAAATATCCAAATTAAACCCAAAATATTATCCGCTTCAATCCGTGGCATAAGAGCGGACAAGTGAATGAGCAGGGCATCTTGAGCAAGCGTGATTAGTTGTCTGTTGTGACCAAAAACACAGCCTCTTGCTCTAACGCCTTACCGCTCAGCTTAAGCGCCTCAATCAGCTCCAGCACCTCATCCGGTTCCTGATCCAAATTTAAACTTTCCTCGGCATTGGCTACATATTTAAGATTATTTCGCCATACCTCAGAATTGCCATAGCGCTCCAGTTTGCGTTTCCAGTCAGGCATTAGCCATAGTTCGGCGTCCTCACCCAGCGCTTTGCGCAGGCGGGCATAGTTCTCTAGTCCGACGCCATCGTAGTCTGGAAACATGAGAATCCGTGGACTTCGTTTTTTCCCGCATAGCCACTCTATCAGTCGTTCACTGAGCTGGCCCTGATAATAGAGTACAGATCCGTGCAAGTCTTCGGGCACCCAGCTGGTGTCATCCAGCAACCCCTGGTTCTCCACCAGCCACAAGGGGCTGTCGGTGGCCAGAGGCGTTTCATTCTGGCTGATATCGATGGCGAGGGCGCCGGCGATGGATGTCAGCTGCCATAGGTCGAGCAACTCTCCATCACGATTCCAGATTACGCCCGGTATTGTTGCCTTCAGTAGTCGGTAAGAAGCTGCGTGTGAACTCTTTCGACCTTTGGTGGACCGGGTAAGCGCGAGGTTTTGTGCCCGAACTGGATCCGCCTGGTTGGCTGAATTTACATCGGGCCGCAACTCCCGAAGGTGTTGCTCAAAAACCGGTGAGTTGCTGACGCGATAAACGAAGCCATTGCCCCGACGCAGCTTGGTGACACATGCGGTTCTGCCGAGAAACTCCTCAAGAACGCGCTTCTGTGAGGGGGTGAACCGTGATCCAAGACATTCTCCATCGGAATCCTCAAGTTTAATCAATGCTTCTCTGAGTGACCTGTTCATTGATGAAAGCTCATACCTCGACAGCTTCAAGCGGCTGCAGAATCTGCCAGTGCTTGCGGCTGATGTGGTTTTTTCCGTTGCTCAACTGTTGGATAGGGACGCAGTAATGAGCGGTAATCAACGGTGAAGGGGAAGCGAACATAAGAGCGAATCCGAATTCGGAAGCGGTTTTGATCAAACTTCTCTGGTTTGCAGCATCCAGCGCCAGGGCTTCGTCCAGGTAGCAAAGGGCTTGAACATTACGGCTCTTATCCTGCATCAGGTGGAGCATGGCCAGGCCGGTCACCAACTTGGCCATGAGCACGGTACCGTTGGAAGCTGCGCTGTCGATGTCGTCAAAGCTTTCTACGTCCTGGTTTTCTTTGCCCAGCTCGAAAGTGAGGCGAAACAAATCGGAAACCTTCAGCCCTTGTCGAGCGCTACCTTCGTCGATCAGTAACTGGCGGGCTTGGTCCAGCTGTCGGTCGTCCAGTACGCTGGATTGGTTGAAGAGCTCGAAGGATTCGCCAGACTCCACTTTTTCTGCCGTTTGGATCAACAAGTCGATCGCTTCGACAAGGTGATTCTCGTGAACCGGCTGAATGCGGAAGACCTTGAGATCCGACAGTTTCCTGCGGCTGATCAGACGGTTGAATTCATGCATGGCGTTTTCGAATGACTGCAGGTTGTCCCGAAGATCCCTGAGGCTGGCCGTCACAGTGACCACGGCACTGCGGGCTTTCTTTTCCAGGGCTTCTGCCTCTCGGGCCAGATGATGGCGGAACTCTACCATCAACCGGATTTCCTCTTCCGGGTTGGGGGCATACTGGAATTTCGTCAGGCCACCGCTATGCAGCGTGATGCGTCGGTGCTGCAGATCCCGGTCCAGTTCTTTTAACTGATAGCAGTCCTGCTGATAGTTACGCAGCGTTTGCGCCAGTTGGTCGAGCGGTAGCTCCGGGTCGCCAACCCAGGGGGTATAGGGCAGGTCAGCAAGCCAGTTGAACTGCTCGTCGGTGTCGCCACGGTTCTGGCGGATACGATCTATCTCCTGGTGAGCGGTATCCAGTGCTTGCCGCTGCTTGGCGACTTCCTGGATCTGCTCCCTGAGCGTCTGTTGCTGGGCACCCGCCTGTTTCTGAACGTGCTCTATCTCTGCCAGCTCTTGATTGGTTGCCTCCATTGCTTTCAGGCGATCCGGGCGCGATTTCTGAAGTTGAGCCAGTTCGTCAAACTGTTCCAGGTCCTTTTCCAGGCGTTTTACTTCCTGCTCCAGTTCTACCTTGCGCTTCTTCTGAGTGTCCAATTCTTCGGTGGCGGCCTTTTGTTCCTGCAATTGCCGGTGCCGGTCTTGGCAATCCTCAATCAGTTGGGCAATCTCTTCGTCTGATCGCTGTTCATACTGCGGCGCTTGGTGTTCAACAGACAGATTCAGCCCGGGTAGTTGAAACCGATCTTCGCGCATTTCCTGCAGCCATTGGCGCAGCTGGCCCGAATCCAGTTGATAGTCCCCAGGCGGCAAGGTAAGCAGTTGGCGGTTGAGCCCTCGGTTGAGAATACTGATCTGCTCTTCGGAGAGGTGCTGTTTAAGTGTGAGATAAAGATTGTCCGAGAGTGTTTCCTGTTCCTTGCGCAGTGCTGATAGCTCCTGCTCCTCCCGCCGCAATTGATGATCAGTGGCGGTCGCAGACTGCCCATGGGCATTGGCGAGTAAAGCAATCTGACGGTCGCGTTCTGCGGTGGCACTAGCAAGTTGCTGCTCAAGCTGGCTGCGGTCATTGACCAGCGCGAACCGGTTCTCCAGTTCGTCACGGCGCTGCTCGTCCTTGTTCAGTGCCTCCAACTGCTGATTGAGCTCACTCTGGCGGCGGGTCTGCTCCCTGTCCCTCTGAAGCAATTCTGCTTCCTGCTTGTGCAATTTCCCATGCTGATGCTGGAGGCTTTCGCTTTCTTTCTGGTAATGGTTCTGCCAGCGTTGCAGGCCATCGTCGATGAGCGGTCGGCGGGCAATGATTCGGCCTCTGGTGGTGAGTCGTTCGTCCTGCTGGCGTTCCAGGTCGTCAATCTGAGTTTGCTGGTTTTTGGCGGCCCGGTATTGTTCCCGATCCTGGTTCACCTCGGCAAAAGCCTTATCCCATTCCTGTTTGAAATCCACCACGGAGTCCGGCAACAGACGGCTGAAGATCTGCAGTAGGTGGCGTTTTACTTCGCCGGAACTGAGTTTGTCGAGACGTAGGGTGCGGGTAAGAACCTGACGGTAGGCGTTTGCATCCTTGCGGTTCTCTAGCCGGAAAATGGTAAATTCGGAGCTGGACTGTCCCCGCTTTCGGGCACCGCCGTAGACCATTTCGGCAAACTCAGTCGATGAGTAGAAATTGGCCGTTCGCCCGTGATGAGCCAGCTGCTCCAACAGCTGTGGCTGCGTCACCAGCTTGCCATTGGCCAGCCTGTACTCCTCAATTTTCAGAGGGCCCCGATAGGCAAAATAGGCGTAGTCATGACTAAAGCCCTTGCCCACAGACCCCAGCACCACAGAGCCAGCTTCAGGTAAAGTGACTTCTAGCAGGATATAGCTGCTATTGGATGGGAAGTAGAAACGTCTCGCTTTGTCTTTGTCGTGGGCACCAAAATCCAGGTGCCGCTTGTCGATAATCAGCAGATATTGCAGGGCATTAATCAGGCTGGTCTTGCCAGTATTGTTGGGGGCAATGAGAGAAACTGACTCATCCAGAGGGAGCTCTGCGCGCTCATAGCCGGCGCTGTTGAGAAGTACCAGCTGCTGGAAGCCGTAATCGGAACTCATAGGGAATTATCCTCGTCATCCTGATCGCTAGCCCAGGAAACATCTTCATCCTGATCCACCTGGCTGGCCAGTTCTTCGTAATGATCCAGGTAACGACACACAGCAGGCAACAGCTGCCAGGCTCCGCTATCGTAACGGGCAAAGCCGAAGTTTTCTGCGGTTCTCATCAGGCTCGCCAGGCCGGACAGATCCAGCTCTTCTGCCTTCAGCAAGTCCTGGTGTTGCTCGAAAACCGTTGTCAGCAGGGTTTGATCGATTCGCCAATGCTCGAATTTCATCAGCGGAATGCCGGCATCCGCTTGAGTATCAAAGATGACCATGAACAACAGGGCCAGTTGCCGGGTGGCTTTGTTTGTATTGCTGCTGCCGTCGTCCTGATGGAACCAGGCGAAGCCCCGGCCATCAAGGCGAAGGTCAAAACCCAGTGCGGTAAAAATGGCCACATAATCGTCGAGGTTGCGTTCAAGCTCTTCCCACAATACTGGTTCTGAGATCCGGTTGAGATGCCGGCCCCGGTTGAACCACCGAAAAAGATGGGCCAGGTTTGGCAGGTTGCTAGCGATTTGTTGGAATTGGCTGGTATTACTCACGAGTTTTATTCACCGGTTGTGTCAGACGGTAGGGCCAGTAGTGCACTGAAATCAGGGAAAGGGCGGATATTGTAGGCTGCGCTTCCAGCTCCATCTCCCATAGGTCCTCTCGTGCCAGGTCATGATAGAGCCGCAGAAGAACCTGGTCAGGCAGGGAGGGGTAGTGGTGCTTCAGCCACTCCAAAAGGTTGCCGACCGGGAGGTCCTTTAACAACTGTTGCCGGAGCTGTTCTTCGTCAATCCACTCAGCAATGGTTATGGGTGCCGCATCGACTTCGCCCGGGAACTCCCGTTCAGAAGGCTCAAAGTTCCTCGCTTCCGCCATGATTGTTTTTATTTCGTCGCCTACAGACACACTGCGGCTTTGATTCACGCGCCACACCGGCAGCCAAGACTGATCCTGGCGTTTGCGAAAGGTGCGGTTGAGCCCTTTTTTGCGAACCTGTCCCAACAACCGGCTGATAGCTGAGGAAAGATTGTTGTGTTGGCGCGCCTCTTCTCGGAGGGGCAACAGAATTTCAGCACATTGCTGAGCCGTGATTCGCCCCAGTCGTCGCAGTTCCTTGGCCTGATAACCAACGTGCCGGAGACGGTTGAGGTGGCTGTAGAGTGCGCCTTTGGTATTCAGGCGATTGTATCCGAGGTCGAGGGCGTCTTCCGCTGCGGCGAGGTGATGGTAGAAAATGCCGGAAGGTCCGGAATCCATCATCTCGTTCATCGGTTCTACATATTGGTCGTACGCGTCGAGGACGGACTTGTAGCGTTTTGCAATGGGAGCCCGGGTGTCTGCTGATTTTGCTTGCTCGGCCAGCTCGGCAATCGCATGGCGGTCCTGCTCGAGCTGGCGGGCAATATCTCTGAACAGGGTAGATAGTTGGTTAATGGCTTGAGTCTGCTGACCGGTATCTCCGGCTTCGATACCCGCGGTGAGGGTCTCTGTCGCGCCACGAATTGCTTCGATGCGCGCCTGAATGACTGATGACAGTCCTAGTTCGTGTTCATACGTCAGGCCACGGACAAACTCAAGTACATGGGCATTGACCACGAAGCTTTCAGAGCGGCTTTGAGTCTCCATTACGCCACTTCCAAAAAGCCTACGTAGGGCCTCCCTGACTTGAACGTCGTCCAGGGCCGGTTGAGCCTGGCGAATGGCAGAAAGAACCTGTTCCTCGGAGAACGCCGGCATCTCCCGGGTGGCCCGAACCAGTGCCTCGACAGTTTCCCATTGCTCATAAAGTGTTCGAGTGAGGTGTTTTGGGCTAGCCATGGTGTTTAGTCGCCCTTCGAAGCAAGGCGGGCGTCGATGCCAAAGAAAACCGCCGCGTTCACCAACGCTTCATCCTCACTGATAAGTTGAGCCTGGTGATGTTCTGCGCATGCCAAATGAAGTGCATCCAACGTTCTCAAGCTTGTCTTCCTGGCGCCAATCCAGTGGCTGGCCCGTTTATAGTGGGCCGTTTCAATGGGGCACAGGCTGAAGCGCCCATGGCTGACATCATCGTGGAATGCACTTTCGATCCGGTTCGCCTGGGGTTCGCTGAGCTCTCCCATCCGAACCCACCGGGCCAGTGCGCTTACCACCTCAACTTCAGTCAGATGACTGATAAGAACCGGCTCGGTCTGTGATTCAAGCAATACCTGAACACGATCGCTGGCGTGCTCTTGTCGGTAGTAGGGGAGAACGGCGCTGGTATCAAAGTACAACATTAATAGCGCTCTTCGTCTCTGAGTTCCCGCACCGCCTGAGCAGAGCTTTCCCGGACGGGGGGCAGAGATGCCCTGAGTTCCGAACGGTTTGGAAACTGAATCTTTTCGGGCAAGGCCGCGGTTAGGCGTGCAGCAGGTTTACCGTGACGCAGAATTACAACCTCTTCTCCTGCGGCCACAGCGTCCAGAAGATTTGAGAGCTTTTCCCGAGTTTCTCGAACATTGATCGTTTGCATAATTCTCACCCTATCCGTGTACACAATGAGTGTACTCTCAGTAGAAGTTCTATAGCAATCAGGTCCGTTGGAGATTTTTCGGTTTTATCTAACTCACTCAGAAAGTTTCTGTTCCCGCTCAAATCTGATCGTTGTCCTCGCCCGCTTAGGCGGCTTGATCAACCGATAATGATTCCGCATGGCCTGCGTTTCATGTCCGCCTTTGTCGTTTTCTCCTTGGCTCAGGAATTCTTCGGTCAGTCCTTTCTTGCGGAGGTCTCTGAGGTGGTACATGCCTCCATAGCCTGCTGCCTTGCAGGCATCTCGCCAGGCGGCCTGCATAGTTCTGTGTTTTACTTGTTGAGCTCGGGAGCGCTTATCGAAGTAGCGTGGGTATACTAGGAGGTATTCGCTTATGATGGCCTCCTTCCGCTTGAACTCCACAAACCACTTCCACAGATCGGCAAGATCCTCGTTCATCTCGAGTTCGATGCCGATTTTAGTTTTGTGGCGAGCAAAGCGGATCACTCCGTAGGCGAAATAGTCCCCGCGATCGATGGGTTTGTCATAGAGCTCACCTTGGTTTTCCTTCAAATTGAAAACGTCAATTGGCTGCTGACTCATCATGTAAATGAGATCGCAAATCTTCGCACGCCACGTGCCGTCCATATCTCGCTTGTTATGACGATGGACGCACAGGTGTTCAGTTATCTTCCGGTAGGCCTCATCAGGGATGAGAACTTGGCGTTTTTCTTCGGCGGCTTTACGTATATCGATCATCGGATTTCGGTCAATGAGACCTTCCTGAACCGCATGGAGGAACACCCGGTTCAACGTGTTTTTGAGACCGTTGTAATGGGTCGGCATCGGCAGCCATGGGGAAAGCAGTTTGCGAATCTTGCGAAGGATTTGCGGATCAGAAAGTGGGAATTTTGCGTCGTCGCTCTGCTCCAATTGCCGGGCATCACTCGCGTAATCAACTCGGGTTGGTTTAGCGATAGGGGCGCCTTTATTTGGTCCTCGTAGGGATAGGACTCGGCACTCTGACCAAACTATGCTCTTGCCCTTTATTTGATGACCGAGGACCTCCGTTCTCCATTTCTTCAGGTAGTCCTGGAGAAGGATGTGATCCCCCTTGCTTGCTGGTATCGAGAGGCTATCCAATTTTCCCGCTAGAGCGTTGGTTTTCCGTTCTTGGACTTCGGCCTCCCATCTGTGGTTAAGCATTGACCACAGTCGGATCGCTTGATTCCTGTCCTTGGTGTCCAGGGTGCCGCGTTTTTTCGTAATGGGATGGATAACGAAGTAGACACCGTCCTCGCTCTGATAGAGGCCAGGGTATCTGTGCAGCGATGAGTGTTTTTCAGAGCGGTATCTTGGTGCCATGTTAGGAAGCTAGTTTATTTGCCAAGTCATGGATAAAGGCGTCTTCTGCAGCGTCCGATCCGGACACCCGACGCTCCATCTCCCGAAAATACCCGTCAAGGTCAATTTTCCAGGCTTTCCCCAATTTAAAGGCACCCGGGATAACTGCCAGTCCGAACTCGTCTTTCGCAGCACAAAGCCGACGAATAGTTGATGGGGCAGGTGGCGTGCTGTCGTATTCAAAAACGACCTTTATAAAATCCTCAATCGATACCGGACGCATGGCAATCTCCCGAACTTACTGGTTTGGACGCATCTGATCTCCAAAAGCGTGCTGTTTCAGAGGCACTTCTGATCAGACATTGAGATTACTCTACGTTTTTTTTGGGAGGAGCAAGTGCAAAACGACCGCGGAAAATTGCCTTCGTTTTGCACAAGTAATAGCGGTTTGTTGTGTCAGGGCATGGATTTTGGCGATGAGCCAAATCGTTAGCTGCGAGGCCTATCCTTTGCCGAACACCTCCTTGAGTACTGAGTGGGCTTGGAACTCAGTGGCGATTTGCAAAGGCGTCACCCATTTTCCTGAATTTTGATCAAGGTACGTCTTCTCAAGGATTCCACCGGCGCTGACCATTCTGTTTACTAGGTCTAGTTCATCACTTTCAATTGCAAGCATAAGGGGGGTATAGCCTGGAATTGCGTAAACCGCTGAAGGTTGCCACCCATTCCACGTGAAGCCTGCCACCCGGATCGGAGCAAGGCTGCCACCCATCGGAGCGTAGCGACGCGGGGTTTCTCTTCTTACTCCGAAGTCTCGGTGGCCGTCAACTTTGCCTTTTGTTTTCGCATGGACTCGCCCCGCAGGTTGATCTTGTAGGCGTTGTGAACGAGCCGGTCCAGAATGGCGTCTGCCAGAGTGGCGTCACCGATTACGCCATGCCATTCCTCGATAGGTAATTGGCTAGTGGCCATGGTGGAACGCCGGCCATGTCGGTCTTCCAGCACCTCCAGCAAGTCTCTCCGGTTCTCCGCGCTCAGTTTCATCAGCCCCCAGTCGTCTAGGATCAGGACGTCGACTTTGGCGAGGTTGGTCAGGAGTTTGGCGTACTGGCCATCGCCCTTGGCAATGGTCAGCTCCCGTAGCAGTCGGGTCAGGCGGACGTACTGGGCGGTGTAGCCTTCCCGGCAGGCCTTGTGTGCCAGTGCACAGGCCAGCCAGGTTTTGCCAACCCCGGTGGGACCGGTGATGAGCACGTTCAGGTGCTCTTTTACCCATTGGCAGCCGGCCAGTGATTGCACCAGCCCTTTATCCAGGCCCCGTGAGTTCCGGTAATCGATGTCTTCAAGGATGGCCGTGTGTCGCAGCCTAGCCCGGCGCAACCGGCTGGTCATGCGCCGGTTATCTCGCTCGGTCATTTCCCGGTCGACCAGCAGCCCGAGGCGTTCCTCGAAGCTCAGATCGGTGATGTCGGGGGTGGCCGACTGATCCGCCAGGGCGGCGGCCATGCCGGTCAGTTTGAGGGCGTGGAGCTTGTCCAGTGTGGGATGTTTTAGCATGTCAGAGATCCTTCAGTGGTAGTAGGCGGGGCCACGGATGTTGTCGTGGGTGTCGGGCAAGGCCAGTTCCTGTTGCTCTTCCAGGGGCTGCTGATCCAGACGGTGTTTGAGGATGGATTCAATGCTCTTGTAGCGGCAGCTTCCCAGCATCAGGGCTCGCTGGCAGGCGGCCTCCAGCCGCGACTCGCCGTAGCTCTGCCCCAACCGGAGAATGCCCAGACAGGAGCGGTACGCCTGCTGAGGGTGTTTGCGGGCACCCAGAGCGGTGCGGATAAGCTTCTCCGTCGCCGGTCCGGTTTTGGCCGCCCAGGCGATGAGCCGTTCCGGCGACCACTCGCCCGCCTGGCGATGGGACTCGGGCATATGGGTAGCAATCGTGGTGTGTCGCCCTTTCTGATCGGAACGCCGGTGACTGGCGACACGGTTGCCCCGGTAAAAGCATTCGATGGTGTTGTGGGTGATGCGAACCTCCACCTCTTTCTTGATCAGTGTGTAGGGCACTGAGTAGTAGTGACCGTCGATGGCCACGTGGTAGTCGATATGCACCCGAGCCTTCTTCCACTCTGCGTAGACATACGGCTCTGCCGGCAACGGCTGTAGAACCGGTTGATCCAGCTGTTCGAAGTGGTCACGCCGACAGCCGGGCAACTTGCGGAAGGGGCGGCTGTTGAGCTTCTCCAGTAGCTCACGGATGGTGGCGTTGAGTTGACCTAGGGAGAAGTGCTGACGGTGGCGCAGGGCTGCCAGGATCCAGCGCTCGACGATCAATACACCGCCTTCCACCTTGGCTTTGTCACGGGGCTTACGAACTCTTGTCGGGACAACGGCCACGCCATAATGGGCGGCCATGTCCTGATAGGTTGGGTTGAGATCCGGCTCGTAGCGATGGGCCTTGCTGACGCCGGAGCGGAGGTTGTCCGGAACCACCAGTTCCGGCACTCCGCCCAGGAACTCGAAGGTCCGGATGTGGGAGCCGACCCAGTCCGGCAATGTCTGGCTCCAGGTGGCTTCGGCGTAGGTGTAATTGGATGCACCCATCACCGCGACAAAGACTTGTGCCTCGTGGATCTCTCCGGTGGTGCGGTCAATGACGGGCACGGTCTGGCCAGCGTAGTCCACAAACAGCTTCTCACCGGCCCGATGGTCCTGGCGCATCACCAGGTCCAGCTTGCCCCGCCAGGCCCGGTAGTGCTCGCAGAACCAGCTGTACTGATAACCGTCCGGGTTGGCTTGCCGGTACTCCTGCCAGAGCAGGAACAGGGTGACGTTCTTGCCCGTGAGTTCGTCACGGATGTGTTGCCAGTCGGGTATACCTCTGGCCTGTGCCGGCAGGTCCGGTGGCGGCGGGAACAGCAACCGCTCCAGGTGGGCCTCATCCATATCCGCTGGCAACGGCCAGCTCAGACCGGCCTCAACCGTGCGGCGCAGGTAGTCGCTTACGGTGGGGCGGCTAACGCCACAGGCCGCCGCAATCTGGCGGTTGCTCAGCCCTCGCTCCCACTTGAGGCGAAGGACTTCTTTGATTTTACGCATGGATAACCTCTTCGCTGGCATCTGGCCCATCTCCGGATGAAAAGGGTCAGAGTACCGTTAAGTAATCCCGCGCCGGACGATTTTGATGGAGCTTCAGGCAGTCTGCTGGGGTGGCAGCTTTGCCGTGGAATTAGTGGCAGCTTTCGCGTGGAATGGGTGGCAGACTTCGTCTGGAATCAGTGGCAACCTTGGTCTGGAATACGCACTGGAATGGGGTAATTCTGTTCTGCGTTGGTGTTTGCTCCCTGCTCGATGAGCAGTCCGGCCATAGCCCGTAAAACATCCAGGTCAAACGACTTTCGCTCTGTTTCAACCAGAATTTTTCCGGCCGCTTGGTGGATGCTGTTATACCTAGGGTTGGAGGCGACTCGTTCCAGATACTGCCGCTGGGCTTCGAGGGTCATACCAAGACTCCCTGAGGTATATCGCCGGATGCTTTCAAGTAGCACCTGATCTTGGGGAACCTGTGTTATCTGTTTTAAGACCTCACTCTTGCCCTTTACCAATCCAATTTTTTGAATGCAGTAGTACAGGGGTGTGCTCAGCTCGATGCCGGCTCTGGAATCTGGCGCGCAACCCATATCAAGTAATTTTCGCAGCACATCGAGCCTGTTGGTATTGATAGCGGCTGTTAGCAGGGATAGGCGCTTCTTCTGCGTAGTCGCATTCAAAACTTCTGGCTCGTGTGGCTTTTCACTCAGCAAAGTGAAAAACGAATCATCACCTGGCTTTTGGTTCGGGGTAGTGACATCCAGCAACTGCACAGCCTGCAATAATGCTGAGTCGCCCGCATCGGACAATTGATTCACGTTGGCGCCAGCGTCCAGAAGTTTTTCTACAGCGTCTGCGTTTTCCCTCCATACGAAATAGGTAAGTTGGGGCATTCGTTTCTGGCGAAGCTGGCCGATTTTTATCTTCCGATTTGGATCCTTGGTGGAGGGTTTCTTGGCGAGGTCCTCATCAGTTACAAGAATCGATCCAAGGAAGTCTGGCTCCTGCTGCGGGTACTCTGTTCCGGGGAACGCACCATCAAAAGGAAATATCCTTGGAAAATGTCCGCGATACTGAGGGATGAACCAGTTTTCAAGATGTTTGTCGTATCGTGACGACACAGCGGTTCTGTCTCCGAGATCCAGGGGTACTTCGAGCCCTAGCACTACCTGCGCATTTCGAAGTTGCCTGAGAAATGTCTTAGGGGGGGGATGGGAGTATTGCCGCTACGGCCAGGGCCTCTTGGATAATTAGGCCCTGATTTGGCCCTGCATGAAAATAAGACTGCTCAAACGCTCTCTGGTAAGCCTCAGCGGCACGATCCAATTTTCCTGAGAGGGTGAGCCAGCGCGCTTCATGCCAGCTTTGACAGTAGGAGAGCGAGCCTGAGGGGGCAACCTTTTGCAAAAAGATCTTAAAATGCGTGAGTAGCTGTTGGGTGAAAGCTTGATCCGTGGATGCCTTTTTACGACCAGGATTCAGTAGCGTTGCGAGCATCGTATTCAGCTTCGCGATCTGCTTGAATTGGGGAGCTTTTAACAAGCACTCATCAACAATTCGAGAGTGGATATCTTGAGGGTTTGCAGGAGAGCGGCCCTGTGTCCGTTCGATTGCAACCTCTCCAAAAGTCAGAGCTCGGTAATAATCAACGGCTCGCGCTGTAACGAGCAGCGCTCGCAATCGAGTTCTCTGTATTTCATCGAAGAATTTGCCAGCATCTTGTTTAGAAAAGAGGGCGCCGAGCGAACTCAGAGCAGGAAGCTGTGTGCCCGTTTGCCACCGTCGCATGCGGTCTTTCACTTCTTTGCTGAGTTGGCCATAGAAATCGTCCCAGCCAGGTACCGATAACTCGAACCATTCGAACAAAGTTGCAATGGCTTGCTTTCCAGGCGTCATAAACTGTTCTGGGGATGGACCGTCGAGGTTATTGCTGGCGCTTCTCAAAGCTTCAGCTCCAAACGAGCTGAATAGGTGACTCGAGAGAATTCTCAAAGCTTCTGTGCGAGAAATTCCCTCTAGGCTCAGGTTCGAAACAAACAAGCTGTATGCTTTGCAGAAGGCGGTTAACTTGGCGGCCACATCTCGCCCAAAATCCTCTCCGATGTATCGTGATAGCGGTTCATAGACTACCTTGTCGGTTGCGACGGGAATGGCTCTATAATCAAAATCCCATTTACCGGCATGGTCATCAATCCACTTATCAGATCCCTTTGTGTCAAATGCTCGTGCAAGTGACCTGATGATCTCGAGGTGGTTCGGATAGGCAGGAGTGCTATGCAAGAGTCGCCTCCCTGCGCTCAAGTTGACGAATATCTCGAATGAGATTCTGTAGGGTCCGTCGGTCGCTGGGGCTCGTCGGAATAACCACTTTGCCTACTCCAGGTAGTTCGATTTTCCCGTGCTTTTTGCCAGACTGATATCGCCAGCCGTTCTGAAGTAGCTATTTAATCAATTGATTTATATCCTTATCGCTGCTTACTCGTTTCATCGTACTCTCCCGCAACAAGAGAGCGGGCACAAGGCCCGCCCTCTTGTAATGCCTATTTAGAATCCTTTTTTGCAACAGTCCTCTGAGCCCTGGCGACAAACGAATCCTTACTAACTCCACCGCCAGATTGCTTGGCGGTGGCGCTCTGGATCCTAGCCACATCTGCGGCGGTCATGGGCTTGCTTGAAGGTTTCTTGCTCATTTCATATCTCCGTTCATTGGTTGTTTGAATCGTCCCATCGGGACCCTTTGAAATTTACAGACGCGGAGATAAATCGTCGGCAGCGCAGTTGGAGGAAAAATCTGGTTTTTTCCGGATTGATATTCGGTGGGCTTACGTAGAGCTATTTTTACCACTCGATTGAAACCATAAATTCCAACCTTTCTGCCGTTTTGGGAATTTCATTCAAATCCAAATCAGGCAGATTCCATCATGTGACCATGTCGCCTGATTTGGATAGGTGCCACGGCCCGCGTATCTGATTTGGATACTTCACCCAATTCCCAAATCTCGAATTTGTTTAATCACTCTGAGATTTGGGAGCCATGCTTGCCTGGCGAATCTGATTTGGAATCCGCGTTGTGCTCCCAAACCTGTTTTATAAACATCTGAGAGGCAGGGTTAGTTAGCATGTCTTGGGCGTCATTGAAGGGCAGATGGCGCGATATGTTAGGTAAAAGAGTGAACCGCTGGTGCACCTGTGGGTACAGCCGTAATTTCTGCGAGTTCGGCCAATTCAGAGATAGTGCACCGCTGGTGAACCTGCAGGTACATCAACTTCAGAACAGAATTTGAGTTGGAAGGAAGCGGTGTACCCCCAGTGAACCTACAGGTACACCGGTGTGGCAGATGCTGGGTTTGGATATCGGGCGGGGTGTACCCATGGGTTCACTGGCGGTACACCCTCAGCGTCCCCAATTCCATTTCGAGTATGGGTAGGTTCGTGGGGCTTGTTGCGGAGATGAGGGAGGTGGCTCTTTATAGCCGGTCAGTTGACGAGCGATGGACGTTGGCACCGACAAATACAATGTTTCATTTCGCTTTCCGACCACCCCGTCTTTTCTGAACAGCTTGCCATGAGCCATAAAGGTCACGTTGTGTTCATACTTGAACACATCCAGTCTTTCGACTTGGATACGCCCGGGTTTTCCTTGCTGCATAACCTGCAAAATATCCCCGCGGCGAACACCAAGGATCTTTTCACAAACTCGCTGTTTGGCAACTTCAAGTTCTGATTCCCATTGCTCGATTTTTTGTTCGGCAGAGGCCAACCCATCTTGCAGTACCTGAAGCGCCTGGAACTGTTCGTTGGGCCACCAGACTTTCATAGCACGCGCCAGCTTCAGGTGTAAATCGGAATCCAGAAGGTCATACACGACAGAGGAGCTGAGTGTATGCATATCTTCAGCCTCCAGTAGTGTCTGTAGTAGATTCCAGTCTTCTCGGTATATTCGAACCTCTGGGTCGATGTGAGTAATGCGCTGCCGTTCAGGTAAAAAAGATAGCGGTCCCAGGTGATCAATTGGAACCTGATCCGTCTCATAGACCTCGGCGGGTGATTGTTGCTCAATCCGGAGCCAAGCATGTGTTCCCGACACGCAAAGATCGGCTTTGGCGATCCAATGCGATTTCGGCGAAAAGATATACCGAACGCTCTGGCAATACTCTGAGCTATTCAGGGGGATTGCTGAGAAGGCCAGCTGCAGCTCATCAACTAATCGCTTGGCATTGGCAAGGTGCCGTAGTAGTTCCTCGGAAACGCGGACCACAACGAATTCGTTCTCGGTCCGATGGCTGTATTTTTCAGATTTCGGGAATACTAATACATGCTTGGCGACCAGTGGCAAAAGGGCATCCATTAAACCGGCAGCAACTTGTCGTGCAGAAACAAATGGTGTTTTTGGGAGGAACTCTTCAAAGTGTTTGACCGCGCTGGTTAACACTGATGAGGCCAGCGAGGGCTCAATTTGTGTAAGCATTGACCCTTTGAACTCGAATCGCCCCAACTGGGGATTCTGATTCAGGATGGTCTCGGCAGCCCTTTCGAACAGTTCCTTTTTCCGCTCTGATAAATGAAGTCCAGGGGGGATAGTTTTTTGCTTTAGTTGAGCCCTCACCACGTCCATATACGCAGTCATCGGTGGAATAGGGCGATCTGGATTACCCTTGAATCTCGCCCAGTAGCCACGAGGTGGCTTGGGAATGCCAAGCTTGGTGCATCGTTTCGTGAGTGCAGGACCTGAAATCCCCAGCTTTGCAGCGACTTGCTCACTGGGCATGGACCAAACAAGGTGGAACAGCTCCTCCCGGTCTCTCTCGAGCCTGCTATCGTCCGATTCTGACTGCATTGCACCAAATCCCTTGCCACTCCTGTGGAGATTTTAGCAATTTTCTCTTGTGCGAGAGGTGGATCCACTAACTGCATTCGGATCTCGGCCAAAATCTTGGTTTCATTTTGCGAATCAGTAGATGCCTTCTAGATGATTTGAAAAGCTTCTTAATGGGTCAGAGAGGCCTGAGATTCCATTATCTCGCGATTTGTTCTCGGAACGGTGTCGCTAAAAGCGGTAATCTCGTGCGTCTATACTTGCCCGTCTTTGCAGGTCTATACGGGTCAAATCGGTTGTAAGCATAGTGGCGCCCATATATATTGAAGGGTCAACTTGTCTTGGGCTGCTCCGCCCAAGAGACCGCGTCGCCTCTGGTGAGGTGGCAACCCATCGCCCATAGGAAGCGAAAATATGGCCGAGATGGACGACCGCTGGTTATCCGTAGAGGAAATCGGTAAGCATCTGGGTGTCAGCAACGACACTGTGTACCGCTGGATAGAGAAACACTCAATGCCCGCCCACCGCATGGGGCGCTTTTGGAAGTTTAAAAAAGTGGAAGTAGATGAGTGGGTGAAGGCGGGCGGAGCCGCAGAGCACCCCTCCAAGCCAGAATCCGACCAGTAAAAGATAATTATGGCCGAACGAATAAGCAGCAAAATAAATCGATCACTCCAAGCGGCCGAAGGCTTATACCATCACCTGGTGCTGTTGGTCGGCGAGACAGGCTCCGGTAAGACCAGTGTGCTTAGGGATGTCGCGGAGGAGCTCGGAACCTCTGTCATTAACGTGAATTTGGCGCTCTCAAGCGAACTGCTTGAACTGACGACAAAGCAGCGAGCTTTGCGATTGCCTGGCATCCTTGATGAGATTGCGGACCAGGCTAATGCCCCCGTGGTTTTAGATAACCTCGAGATCTTGTTTGACAAGGAGCTCAAGCAAGATCCTTTGCGTTTGCTCCAGAGTATAGCGAGGAACCATACGGTGGTGGCGTCATGGAATGGAGCGGTCACATCAGGACGACTTTCGTACGCTGAGCCGGATCACCCTGAATATCGCAGCTATGATTCGGTTGATGCTCTTATAGTGGGCATGGATGGAGCGGCCACAATCGATGAAACAAGAAACAATACAGAGGCAGGGCAAGCATGAAGTACGGGGAACTTATTCAGTTCGACCCCATTGAGTCGGTCGTTCAGCTGCGTGACGCAGGTAAATCAACTGCCGCACTTCAGCTGGTGAATACTTATGTTATTTCAGAAGAGATGGCTGAACGGCTCACGCAGCTTGTCATTCCACAGATGCAGTTTGAGCACCCGGTGGATAACAAAGGATTACTGGTCGTGGGTAACTACGGCACCGGTAAATCGCATTTGATGTCAGTGGTCTCCAGTCTGGCAGCCGACGCTTCTCTGGTTGACGGGTTGAAAAACGAAGAAGTTCGTGCCGCCGCAACGCAGATCGCTGGCCGCTTCAAAGTCGTCCGCACGGAGATCGGCGCCACGACTATGTCCCTCCGGGACATTCTGGTGGCAGAGCTGGAGGAAAACCTGGAAAAACTCGGTGTCGAGTACGTTTTCCCCGAAGCAGACACCATTACCAGCCACAAACGCGCTTTTGAAGATATGATGACCAAGTTCGGTGATGTCTACCCCGAGCATGGTTTGCTTCTGGTCGTCGATGAGCTCCTCGACTACCTGCGCACACGTAAGGATCAAGAGCTGATCCTCGACCTGAACTTCCTCCGTGAAGTGGGCGAGGTCTGTAAAGATCTGCGGTTCCGCTTCCTGGCAGGTGTCCAGGAAGCTATCTTCGATAGCCCACGTTTTGCCTTTGTTTCTGACAGTATCCGCAGGGTTAAGGATCGCTTCGAGCAGATCCTTATCGCACGCAATGACGTCAAATTCGTAGTGGCCGAACGCCTGCTTAAAAAGACCGTCGAGCAGCAAGCCAAGATCCGCGAGTATCTTACGCCCTTTGCCAAATACTACGATGGCCTTAACGAGCGCATGGACGAATTCGTCCGTCTATTCCCGGTACACCCGGATTACATCGATACCTTCGAGCGGGTTACTGTCGTGGAAAAACGCGAAGTGCTCAAAACACTATCCATGGGGATGAAGGGAGTTCTGGACAAAAAGGTTCCAGCAGATGAACCTGGCCTGATTGCCTTTGACAGCTACTGGAACACACTCAAGCAGAATGCATCATTCCGCGCTATCCCCGAAATTCGGGCCGTCATTGAGTGCAGTCAGGTCTTGGAGTCTCGCATCGAAAATGCGCTTACACCAAAAAGCTATCAACCCATGGCACTGCGTTTGATTCATGCGCTATCGGTACACCGTCTCACAACCGGCGATATATATTCTCCCATCGGGGCGTCGGCCGCAGAACTGCGTGATCGCCTCTGTCTGTTTGAACCACTGATTGCGGAAATGGGTAGCGACGAGCCTGATAAGGATTTGCAAACCCATGTAGAAACCGTTTTGCGCAAAATTCACAGCGCAGTCAGTGGCCAGTTTATTTCAGAGAACAAGGATAACCACCAGTTCTATTTGGACCTGAAAAAGACCGATGATTTCGACGCGCTGATTGACAAACGCGCTGAAGCGCTCGGGCAAAACCAGCTCGATCGTTTCTATTACGAAGCGCTTAAACGGGTGATGGAGTGTCAGGATACGCCAACACACGTTACCGGTTATAAAATCTGGCAGCATGAGTTGGTCTGGCAGGAACGCAAAGCTGCCCGTACCGGCTATCTCTTTTTTGGAGCTCCCAACGAACGGTCCACGGCCGTGCCGCAAAGGGACTTTTATCTCTATTTTATCCAGCCCAACGACCCACCTCGCTTCAAAGACGATAAAGCCAATGACGAGGTTTTCTTCCGACTGAAAGGCACGGACGAGGTATTTCAGACTGCACTGAAAAGCTATGCAGCTGCCCTCGACCTTGCGGCCACATCGTCCGGCCATGCCAAGGCCACCTATGAATCAAAAGCCAATGGCTTTTTGAAAGAACTGGTCCGGTGGCTGCAAAAGCACATGACCAGTGCCTTCGAAGTCGCCTATCAGGGCCGCACCAAATCGATTGCCGAATGGGCCAAGGGCAAATCTGTTCGCGACCTATCTGGCCTTTCGCCCCATGAAACCATCAATTTCCGCGACCTTGTCAATACCATTGCAGGCCTCTGCCTGGCCCCCAACTTTGAGAACCAGGCACCGGAGTACCCGGTTTTTTCGGTGCTGATTACGGGTAGTAACCGCACCCAGGCCGCTCAGGACGCCTTAAGGGCCATTGCCGGGCAGAACCGAACCAGGCAGGCAACCGCTGTGCTAGACGCCTTGGAACTACTGGACGGGGAGAAGGTTGAGCCTTACAAATCGAAATACACTAAGTTGATCCTTGAGGCTATCAAGGCCAAGGGCCATGGCCAGGTGGTGAACCGCAGCGAGATCATTCAGGATGATCACGGGCTTGAATACATGAATCCGGGCGGCGCGCGCCTGGAGCCGGAGTGGGCAGTTGTACTCATGGCGGCATTGGTTTACTCCGGTGACATCGTGCTAGCCATACCGGGCAAGAAATTCGACGCGACCGGGCTGCAACAGCTTGCCGCAGCGAGCATGGATGAACTGGTCCGGTTCAAGCACCTGGAGCAGCCCAAGGAATGGAACCTGCCTGCGCTTAAGGCGTTGTTTGAGCTGCTCGGAATGACACCGGGCATGGCTCAACTCGTGACTCAGGGCAAAGATGAACCGGTGCAAAATCTGCAACACGCCGTGGACCAGATCGTCAAGCGCATTGTTATGGCTCAGCAGACGATGCGCGATGGGCTCTCTTTTTGGGGCCTGGACCTACTCTCGGGCACTGATCTGGCCAGTCAGGCTAGCGCACTGGATGAGGCGAAGACCTTCTTTGAATCGCTTCAGGCCTACTCCTCACCGGGCAAGCTGAAAAACTTTCGTTACAGCGCGTCAGAAGTTGTCAGCCACGAAAAAGCCGCCACGATTCTGGACGAACTGGACGCCCTGCGCGAATTCGTCATGGAACATGGTCAGACGGCGTTCTGGCTTTCCAGCGCCGAGACGGTGCTGCCGGCTGACCATGACTGGGTGGATCGCATGAAGACCAGCCGGCAGGATGTGCTGGATGAGCTCAGACAAGCGGACCTGACCAAGCTGTCGGCCCAATCACAGGACATCGGTGCCAAGCTCTCTAGCCTCAAAAAAAACTACATCGTCGCCTATATTGGGCTTCACACCAAGGCTCGGCTGGGGGTAAACGACGACAAGCGTAAGGCAGGTCTGCTGAATGACCAGCGGTTGCAGACTCTGCTCAAATTGGCCGGTATCGACCTGATGCCCAGGCAACAACTCACCGACTATCAGAACCGGTTGGCGGGATTAAAGAGCTGTTTTGCACTAACCGAGCAAAACCTTGAGTCATCACCTGTCTGCCCGCACTGCAATTTTCGGCCTTCGGTGGAAACCGATACAGCGGCAGGCTCCCAGATGATCGACCAGATGGAAACCCAGCTCGATGCCATGGTGGCAGCCTGGACCTCGACAATTCTCAGTAACCTGGAAGACCCGATCACCCAGGCCAATATGGATCTGTTGAAAGTCGACGACCGCGAGCCCCTGGAAGCCTTCATGAAGACAAAGGAGCTGCCAGTGCCCTTGGACAGTAATATCGTCCACGCCTTAAAGGAGGTTTTATCTGGGCTGGTCAAAGTCACTATCCATGCGCAGGAGCTACAACAGGCCCTGCAGGTCACAGACGGCCCAGGCACGCCGGCAGAAATGAAAAAGCGCTTCGAGGAATACATTGATCAGCTCACCAAAGGGAAGGACCCAGCTAAGGTTCGGCTGGTTTTGGAGTAACTGCGCGCTTTGACCATCCAGGAACATAAACTTAAGGCGTCACTCGGCCCTGAAAACCTTATTGAAGGGCAAACACAGGGGCATTTGCTGTGTGCGGCAGCGTCAAGTTATGAGCCAGGCTCAACTGGCAAAACTACAATATGCTGCGGCGGCCCCGAGCTAAGAAATTTAACATTTTAGACCGTTACGACTCCGGCGAGAAATCTCATGGAAATTGAAGCATCTAGCGCGATAAGGCTGTTTTTTCCCAATCCTTCGTTGACACTGGTCTATTTCGAGGCGTTGGCGAATTCGCTGGACGCTGGTGCGACTGAAATTGTAATGGAGATCGACCTGCAAGCGTACGACAAGCCCGATACCCTGACGATAACCATTACGGACAACGGCGACGGCTTTACCGATGAGAACTTTGAACGATTCAAAATGCTTTTGAAACCAAGGGACAAATTTCATAAAGGCCTGGGCCGCCTTGTGTTTTTAAACTATTTTGAGCGAGTTGAAATATCCAGTATTTGGGGAACAAACTATCGACATTTCACGTTCAGAAAAGGTTTTGACGGTAATGCCCCTATTGAGACCGTCGAGGAGAAGAAGGGCCGCAGGACATCGTTGACGTTTTCCGGCTTCGTTAAGGAGAAGGTTAAATCTTATGAAGACCTGAAGCCCGACGCACTTAAGTCTAGGATTATAGAGCAATTTCTTCCAACGTTTGCCGCTCGCAAAAGAGAGGGGAAGCCGTTTCGGATAGAAATCGACCTATCAACCCGTGTAGTGGTTCAATGATTCCGGACACCAACGTAGGTGGTAATATCGCCACCATAAGCGAGGTGTCTGATGACCAGAAAACGACGATCTTTTACACCAGAGTTCAAGCAGGAAGCTGCCTGTTTGGTGCTTGACCAGGGCTACAGTGTTGCCGAAGCCAGTCGCTCTTTAGATGTCGGCGAGAACGCCCTCAGGCGATGGGTAAAACAGCTTTCCGAAGAACGTGGCGGTGTTACACCCAAGTCCAAAGCCATGACCCCGGAACAGCAGCGAATCCAGGAATTGGAAGCCCGTTGTGAGAGGCTGGAACGGGAGAAATCGATACTAAAAAAGGCTACCGCTCTCTTGATGTCGGACGAGATGAATCGTACGCGCTGATAGACCAGTTGAGTGAGCAGGAGCCGGTTGAGATGGTCTGTAAAGCGTTTGAAGTGTCGAGATCCAGTTATTACGACTATCGCCGGAGGCGGTCCGTAGTGGATGCCACGCGAGTGGCTCTGCGAGCCGATGTGAACCGGATCTTTCGCAAGAGCCGAAGCTCAGCGGGAAGCCGTATGATCACCGCCATGCTTAATGAGGAAGGCGTTGTGATCGGACGCTTCAAGGTTCGCCGCCTCATGAGTGAGCTGGGACTGATCTGCAAGCAACCTGGCCCACACGCATACAAACAGGCCACTGTGGAAAGGCCCGACATTCCAAACCGGCTGAATCGTGAGTTCAGCGTCAGCCACC
Source organism: Marinobacter salarius (assembly GCF_032922745.1). Taxonomy (NCBI): domain Bacteria; kingdom Pseudomonadati; phylum Pseudomonadota; class Gammaproteobacteria; order Pseudomonadales; family Marinobacteraceae; genus Marinobacter; species Marinobacter salarius. The sequence continues at coordinate 3,256,503 of NZ_CP136693.1, read as the reverse complement.
CAGACCAGGCGTGGTGCGGTGACATCACCTATGTGTGGGCTGGTCAGCGATGGAGCTATCTTGCGGTTGTTCTGGATCTCTATGCCCGCCGTGTGGTCGGCTGGGCGCTATCAGACCGGCCTGATGCAGAGTTGGTCGTAAAGGCACTGGATCACGCGTATGAACAACGGGGAAAACCGACAGGGGTTCTGTTCCACTCTGACCAGGGCAGTCAGTACGCAAGCCGATTATTCCGTCAGAGGCTCTGGCGTTACCGCATGGAGCAAAGCATGAGTCGTCGGGGAAATTGCTGGGATAATTCCCCTATGGAACGGGTCTTCCGGAGCCTGAAGAGCGAATGGATCCCATCACTTGGATACCGCTCGATTCCTGATGCAAGAAAGGATATTGGTGACTACCTGATGGACTACTACAACCGGCAGCGTCCCCATACATTCAATGACGGCATGCCACCTGTAGTCGCGGAAGAAAAACTTAAAATACTGTCCGGGATTAGTTGACCACTACACCCGGGAGAGTAATTCCCAAAAAGAGTTCTTCCCTCATAAAACAACCGTCACGGAAGACGACTTGCCATCGATGGCCAAAGTAACAATTCAAGATGACACATTAGACGCAATCACATCTATAGACATGCTTTATCACATCGAGAAAGTGACAGGGAAGGGGAGCAGCCTCACTGCTTTCAGTATTGATGGGCGAACTATACCTGCCAACCTTCTCCCAGCCTCATCGTTTCCAGCCGGGTACCTATGCGTGTTCTTGTTTGAGTCTGAGATCTTTCAGTCGAGTTCAGATACCTCACGTCAAAAACTAGTTCTTCCTGAAGGCATACCGGAAGCTCGTCTGTATAGATTTTTGACGCGTGAGCTCGGCAGGGTACTGGCGGAAAAGATTCCGATCATTAACGAAAGAAATGAAAAAACCAAAGCTCAGTTTGAAAAAACGTTTCCACATTTATTGGGATACTTTGAACAAGATACAGTTGGGCTTATAGACCAAGATGACGCGTTGACCGTTGCTCAGCAAAAATTTTTCCGTGTTCAGAAAGAAGTTCTTCAATGTGAAACGCTTAGCGATGCTGCTTACGAAAAATCACTCGAATTGTCCTCTCGAACGCTGACCGAATATGTGCTTTACCGAGAGAAAATTATAGGCCGCATGAAGGAAATGTCGGATCAAAACGCCGAAGCGGATATACATAATCTAATTGTCCCTCGCTATAAGGAATTTGGTCAGGAATCAATCGCGTCCGAGCTATACCAGAACAACGCCTGGCTATTGGATGACAAGTTCATGGTTTTTCAAACGATTCTAAGCGAGAAAAGGATGGATTCTGTTATCAACGCAGTACGACTCGGTGGAGAGTATACGGCAGAGGATGGAAGACCGGATATCGCAATGATTTTCTCTGCAGATCCAGCTGACGCAAAGGCGGTGGATGTAGTTGTTGTCGAGATCAAGAAAAAGACCGATGACGAGAAGGATAATATATACGCGATCAATCAATTGCTTGATCGAGCTGTAAAATTGGTGGAGCACTGTCCTAATATCCAGAGAATTTGGTACTACGCAGTCATGCAGGTGAATGACACGATGGCTCTTCGCTTGCGACAATTAAAATGGGCTCCTCTCTTTTCCAAAGGCAGTGTCTTTTATCAAGAATACGACACTCCACATCCTGATGGGCGAATCGTTCCAACGCCTACGTTTGTAGTGTCTTTTGACGCTATCGTGGCGGACGCGGAAAGTAGAAATCACACCTTCCTTGAAATTTTACGGGACGGTATGAAGAAGTACGCTCAGGAGCAAAATGCACGCGATTCCGCAGCTAGCAAATAATTGGGGCAAGTTATGAATATGGACGACTTATTTTCTGAGCAAGAGCAGTCGGTTGAGCAAAATTCGTCTGGTCTAGTGACTTGTCTTGGCATTACTTTTGAAGGCGATGAGGCTCGCCAAGCCCACTTTTCTGGTGAACTGAGAAAAAAGCTTCAAGACCCAGAGTTCCGTAAGATCGAAGGCTTTCCCATTGGCAATGATGAAGACATTTTGAATCTTAGTGATCCGCCATACTACACAGCATGCCCTAATCCGTGGATCCCAGATTTCATCGCCGAGTGGGAGAAGCAGAAACCTGAGCGGTCAAAAGATTATCATTACCATCGTGAGCCCTTTGCAGCCGATGTGAGCGAGGGGAAAAACGACCCAATTTACAACGCGCACTCCTACCACACCAAGGTCCCACCAAAGGCTATCAGGCAATATATCCTGCATTACACCGAGCCAGGTGACATTGTATTTGATGGATTCTGTGGTACTGGCATGACAGGGATTGCAGCGAGAGAATGCGGCGTCCGATTGTCTAACAATGAAATAGAATCGAATATAGGTATGCGACATAGTATTCTGTTAGATCTTTCGGTATTACCAGGCTTTATCGCGTCTAATGTTAATGCAGAGCTACATGGTAGAGATGTTGAGAGGCAGTTTGCGAGACTTCTTGAACTAGCTACGGAAAAATTCAAGAAATATTTCACAACTGTGAATGAAGATGGGCAGGAGGGAGTGATTCAGTACTGTGTGTGGAGCGATGTTTTTATTTGCTCGAACTGCTCTAAGGAATTTAATTACTGGGATGGTGCTGTAGATCTCAATAAAGGGGAGCAGAAAAATCCGTTTCCTTGTCCTCATTGTGGGACGTCACTGAAAAAGCGGACTCTGAATCGCGCATTCACGACCGTTAGCGATCCCGAGACAGGCGAAATATATAAAAAGCCAAGAAGGGAGCTGGTTTATTTGAATTACGAGTACGCCGGTCGTCGATTCAATAAAAGCGCCACGCAAGAAGACAGGAAAAAAGCTTATCAGTTGGAAAGTGGTAAGAGTGAATGCTGGGTTCCGACCAGCGAATTGCCGAAAGCAGACCGGTTTTATAAAGATGGCCTGCACCTTGTGTCTCTTACTAAGGAAGGTCTGAATAACTGCTGATATTTGCCGATCTTGGGTTTAACCGGCAAAAAATCGAAGATTCAGACACTATTTTCCCGTTAGTTGTGTGTTTCTTGCCCGATTCCCGCCATTTTGGCGAAAAACAGGCGCACTGGCCCTACGCCAGCATGTATTTTTCACCAATCAGCAGGTTGCTGAACGCGGCCAGCAAATGCAGCCGGTTGTTGTTCTTGGCTAGACCGCGATAGCGGACCTTGCTATAACCGAAGACCTGTTTAATGTACCGGAAGGGATGCTCCACTTTGGCACGAACACTGGCTTTGATTTTCTCGGCTTTCAGCTTGTCAGCATCCAGCTTCTTCCGGGTGCCAGGCCGTTTGGCAATGAACCAGGAGACGTTTTCACGGTGCTTATGCTCATCCCGCTTCTGAATGCCAAGGTACCCGGCATCGCCGAAGACCCGTTGCTCTTCACCGTGCAGCAGCTTGTCGGTGGGCACGATGTCGTGCACGTTGGCAGCGGTGGTATCGATGCTATGAATCAGGCCAAGCGTATCGTCGACACCAATGTGCATCTTCATGCCGAAGTGCCATTCGTTGCCCTTTCTGGTCTGGTGCATTTCAGGATCGCGCTTGCCAGTGCTGTTCTTGGTGGAGCTTGGAGCAGAAATAATGGTGGCATCTACGATGCTGCCTTCACGCAGCATCAGGCCGTTCTTCTCCAAGTGTTTATTCACCTCTTTAAACAGCGCCTTGCCAAGACCGTGCTGCTCCAGGAAATGCCGGAAGTTGAGAATGGTGGTCTCGTCCGGCAAGCGGTCCAGCTTCAGGCCAGCGAAGTGGCGCATGGATTCGATCTCGTAAAGAGCGTCTTCCATCGCCGGGTCGCTCAGGTTATAGAACAACTGCATGCAGTGAACTCGAAGCATGGCAGGCAGCGGATACGGAGGCCGACCGTTCTGACCCTTGGGGTAATAACGGGCTACCTTCTTCTCCAACTGCTTCCACGGAATCAGCTTGTCCATCCGTTCCAGAAAGATCTCGCGACGCGTCTTGCGCTTCTTGGTCTGGTACTCAGCTTCGGAGAAAGTGATCTGATCCATGGTGGCAACGAATCCTATGCGGTTGGCGATGGCCATATTATCGCTGATTTTGAGACTTATTCAGAGTCTCCCTAAGTATCACAGATTTTACTTTCCACGCACACTTAACGTACTAGCATTTATTTGGAATGAAATCGAATTAGCATCGGTATCAGATAGGCTTCGAAATGCACTGCGTTTTATAGTCACTTCAATGGTTGACAGAAACCTAACCATTAGAAATCGGTTCGTAGTCAATAGCCACAACCCAAGAGGTAGAATAAACGGGCCACTAGCGAATACCCTTTATGTTCCTGGCCTGTCCGTCGAGCAGAACCCACTCGAAGCTTTGGCTTATAAGAGTAAAGATGTCATTTCTGCTCTTAGATCTAAGAAAAGATCTGCTATCGTCTCCAATCAAGATTTATCTTCTGTAAATATACCACCAAATTCAATTGATTACATTTTTATTGACCCTCCCTTTGGTCACAATATTATGTACTCAGAATTGAATGGGCTTACCGAAGCGTGGCTTCGTGTTAAAAGTAATAGCATTAAAGAAGCTCTGGTGAGCGAGGCGCAAGAAAAGGATGTATTTGATTACACCGCATTGATGAAATCCTGCTTTAGAAAATGCTACGAAATACTTAAACCCGGACGCTGGATGACTGTTGAATTTCATAACTCACAGAATTCTATATGGACGGCAATTCAGGAAGCGATCAGCCAAGCAGGTTTTGTAGTGGCTGACGTAAGAACCCTTGATAAGAAGAAAGGGACGATAAATCAAGAGTACTATACTTCTGGATCCGTGAAACAAGATCTTGTCATTTCTGCTTACAAACCAAATGACGGACTCGAGGATCGCTTCAAATTAATCGCTGGTACAGAAGATGGGGTCTGGGATTTTATTCGTACTCATCTAAACCAATTGCCGGTATTCGTCGAAAAAAATGAGAAGGTAGAGATTGTTGCGGAAAGACAGAGCTTTTTACTCTTTGACCGAATGGTTGCATTTCACGTACAGCGTGGAGTGACCATACCCATTTCTGCGTCTGAATTTTATAGCGGCCTTGAGCAGCGCTTCCCTGTTAGGGACAGCATGTATTTTTTGGCCGAACAAGTAGCCGAATATGATAAGAAGCGCTTAACTACAAGTGGTGCTCTTCAGCTAGAGTTTTTTGTTTCAGATGAAGCATCCGCTATCCAATGGTTGAAACAGCAGATAAATAGGAAACCACAGTCTTTCCAAGAGCTGCATCCCCAATTTTTAAAAGAGCTTGGTGGGTGGCATAAGAATGAAATGTCGCTAGAGCTTTCTACTCTACTAGAACAAAATTTTCTTCGCTACGACGGAAGTGGCGCTGTCCCCGAACAGATTCACGCCTACCTTTCCAGCAATTGGAGAGAGCTTCGCAATCTCAGCAAGGACGCTCCGGGTCTCATAGCTAAGGCGAAGGATAAATGGTACGTACCTGATCCCAGCAAAGCGGGTGATCTTGAAAAGCTGCGAGAGAAAGCTCTCCTCAAAGAATTCGAAGAATACAAATCTACTAAGAGCAAATTAAAGGTTTTTCGTTTGGAAGCAGTCCGCGCAGGATTCAAAAAAGCGTGGCAAGACCGTGACTATGAAACAATCACCAAAGTTGCGGATAAGATCGCAAAGAAGGTGTTGGAAGAAGATCCTAAGCTGCTGATGTGGTACGACCAGGCAGTAACGCGAATGGGAGGCGAATAGCGCATGATTACCAAGTGGAAGGTCTTCAATTTTAAGTCGATTCGGGAAGAAACCGAACTGGACCTGGCTCCGCTGACAATCTTCGCTGGGGCGAACAGTAGCGGCAAAAGCACCTTCATCCAGTCAATATTGCTAGTCGCCCAGACGCTGTCGAATAAAGTTAGTTCAAGATCTGTCGTTCTTAATGGTGCCCTAACTAGCCTTGGTCAGTTTGACGACCTCAAATCAAGTGGTAGTGATTCTAACCAGATCTCAATCAAGTGGACCACATGTCCGCAACAAAGGCAGGATGGCATTCATGCGGGTATTGGCGAAGGGAGACGATCTTTCCTTGGACTTAGGTCAACTACATTGAAGGAGATTAGCTGCGAAATTTCTTTTGATGCAGATAGCACCGTCTCTGAAAGGGAGTTTCTTCAGATTCAGCCTAGATTGTTTGCCAGTCAGATGTCCTGCATTTCAGCTGATGAAGATGGAATCGATCAGTACGGAGAATTCTCTATAAGGCAAAAATCGCTAAACGAGCAGGAGCCTTTAGGCATCGAGGACGATATTGATGAACGGATACGCAACAGCCTATGTTTCCAGGTAGAGGGGGATGAAGCTTCCTTATCCGAGATATCTTCTCGCTATGTTTCTGCAAAGCCGATTGGCGCAATCCTTAGGCACTTTTTACCTGAAAGGATTGTTTATTCCGTCAATACAGTTGAGGAAGGGGCCAATGAAATTGCGGCCGCACTTCAAGCGGATTATAGAGAGCGTCCGTTTAGTGTGCGGCGGAATAAACGCCAAATCCGACTATCGCCTGAAGTGCTTGATGTGTTGAGAAAAATTCTTTCCAGCGCCATAGATTTTGATAGCTTTGTGAGTGGTATCGATCGCCAAGAGTCACTTTTTGATGACTTTGGAGTTTCACTGACTCTAGAAGAGTGGGATGAAAGGGTCAGGTCAGTTTCAAGATCAGATCGGCTTAAGATCGAGCAGACGTTAGGTGAATGCGACGACCTTTATGAGCGTATTTTGCAGGCGATGAAACCAGAGACTTCTGAGTCAGCGGATACATTAAGGATCGTACAGGCGCCCCCACCGAGTCAGTTTGTTCAAGCTTCGCGCTACATGGAATCATTCTGGGCGAATTCGATAAAGTACCTCGGGCCGTTGAGAGACGCACCTAAACCGCTATACCCTCTAGCTCCTGCTGCGGATCCCTATGATGTGGGATTACGCGGAGAGCATACCGCAGCTGTGTTAGATCTTCACAAGAACAAACAGATTAGATATCTCCCATCTGACGGTTTTTCGGAGCCTTCGAAAAAAATGGCTCCTGTTACCAGGACTCTTGAAACAGCAGTAACGGACTGGCTTCAGTACTTAGGCGTTGCGGATTCGATCAATAGTCAAGATAAGGGAAAATTGGGACATGAGCTAAAGGTAGGATTGGCAAGTTCTAAAGATACTCACGACTTGACACACGTTGGTGTCGGCGTGAGCCAGGTGCTGCCTATTCTTGTTATGTGCCTGCTAGCAGATACTGACTCAACTCTCGTATTCGAACAGCCAGAGCTGCATTTACATCCAAAAGTTCAAACATTACTGGGTGACTTTTTTCTTTCGATGTCGATGTGCAATAAACAATGCATCATTGAGACTCATAGTGAGTATTTGATTGATCGACTCCGATTTCGAATTGCTTCTTCGCCATCGGAGCAGAGGTTAAACGAGCAGGCGAAGATTTACTTTGTGGAAAAACCATCTCAGGAATCATCCTTTCGAGAGGTGGTCATCAATGAATTTGGAGCTATTTCAGACTGGCCGCAAGGGTTCTTTGATCAGTCCCAGCAGCAGGCCGAAGCGATTTTGACTGCAGCATTGGCCAAGAAACGGGCAAAGAAGAATAAGGATTGATATGCTGCCTCAAGATGTTGTCATTGATCCATTTTTGTTGTGTTTGCCGAATCCATGTAATTCTCTAGACCAACTAGAAGATTTCATTTCCGCAATAGTTGGATGGCGCGGATTTCTTGATAGGCCGGATACCTGTGCTCTTTTATCTGATTCAGCAAGGGTGGCGTTGAACGATGATGGTGAATTCCCACATCGGCACAGATTGGTAGAACTTATTGAAAAATTTGAGTGCACCTTTGCCGATGCAAACACGATTTCAAGAGTTGCCAATTCTATTTTGGAGAGAACACCTACACTCGAGGAACATTTCGGGATAGATGCCATCCTTATTGAGGAAGACTCGTTTGAGGTCGCTCCAGCCGGACTTCTTGGTCGACTGAAACCTAACTGCAGATCGGCATTTAAGGATGATTTGCTGATCGCTGGCATAAAGGTCGATGAGCGCGTTGCTGGGGAGTCGGAAGCCTGCATTATGATTGCTTCCGGAAGCTGCACTGAAGATCCGATTCCTTCGGCGATCTCTGTCAAAGCGGATATCCACGAAATTGAATTAGTATCAACGGATTTCACCCTACATACAAATCTCCCTTTCTTGCTTTCCCAAAGCGTTACTATCGCGTTTAGTCACGAGCAATTGATCGAATCACTCGATTTAGGGGCAATTTGGGATGGGGCTTCCAGCGATGAAGCGGTTCGCTTGAGCGTCGAAGCAAGCATTAAAAACATTATCTCATCGGGAGCACAGCCGGAGGTAGTGAGTGATTTCTCGATTGGAAACGGTTTTGTCAAATCACTCCATGCATGGGGCGCTGATTCTCGGCTTGATTTTGCGATGGTCACTATTGAGTCATGTGCTCGCATTGTTCTGGGTATCCCTAAAAACCCTATCAAAGAATTTCGAGAGAGCGAGCATGTGAATGCAAAGCAACGTGTCCGGAAGGATGGGGCTTTGGCTTTTAGGACGCACTTGACGAAGAAAGGGGTGGGCCTCAGGTTAATGTTTTGGAGGCATACAGATGGAACCATCGAGTTTGCCAATATCGGCGGCAAAGGTGAGTTGGAGATCTCATGAGCCCGTGGGAGTTCAGCACCATTCACAGCCAAACCTGCAAGGTCATCGAAGAACATACCCTGTGGGGGCAAACCGTATGCCGGGTTTGGTTGCCGGACCAAGATACAGTGGTGCGCGTGCCTCGCTCTGCATTACGCCCCCTGAATGCTGTTCTGGACTCTGAAATCGACGCGGCGGGAATTGGCTATATCGCCGCTGCCGCAAAAGTGGCGGAAGTGCTTGAAGGCACTGCCAGTTTGTCTGACGGCCATGTATTGCTGGCGCCCATGGAGTCCAATGTCACGCCTCTGCCACATCAGATCCATGCTTTGTCACGAGCCATTTCAGGTGATCGCGTGCGCTACCTGCTGGCCGACGAGGTGGGCCTTGGTAAAACCATTGAGGCCGGACTGGTTATGCGCGAGCTCAAGTTGCGCGGGTTGGTCCGCCGGACCCTCATCGTTGCTCCAAAAGGCATTGCTACCCAGTGGGTGGCTGAGATGCAGACCCATTTCAATGAGCAATTCCAGCTTGTTTTGGGCGACGATATCGGCACACTGCAGCGTCTGGCTCCCGGGTCTGGAAAGCAAACCGGCCTTCAAAGCTCGGCTTGGGCGGTGTTCGATCAGGTCATCGTGTCGCTCGATTCGGTCAAGCCCATGGACAAGCGGCGTGGCTGGTCTGCCGAGCGTGTCGCCGCCTATAACCAGAGCCGCTTCGAGGATCTGGTGACTTCTGGTTGGGACTTAGTTGTGGTGGACGAAGCCCATCGTCTGGGCGGCAGTACCGACCAGGTCGCCCGATACAAGCTTGGCAAGGGCCTGGCGGAGGCCGCGCCCTATGTATTGCTGCTTTCGGCAACGCCACACCAGGGCAAAACCAACGCTTTTCATCGCCTGATGAACCTTTTGGATGATGAAGCTTTTCCAGACGAGGAGAGTGTCTCCCGCGACCGGGTGGCGCCGTATGTCATCCGCACTGAAAAACGCAAGGCACTTGATGCCGATGGCAAACCTCTTTTCAAGCCGCGCCGCACGCAGATGATCCCGGTGGCGTGGGAAAATCGGCATCATCTGCAGCAACTCCTCTATGAGTCGGTCACCGACTACGTCCGTGAGGGGTACAACCAGGCACTACGGGAGAAGAAGCGTCACATCGGTTTTTTGATGATTCTGATGCAGCGTCTGGTCGTGTCCAGTACCCGGGCGATCCGCACCACCCTGGAGCGTCGGCTTACCGCATTGCAGGATGGAGAGCAAGAAGCCAGTCTGCACCTGGCGGAGTTCTCAAATGGCGGGAACGAATTTGACAGTGTCGACGAGCTGTATGACATGGACGGCCAAGAACTGCTCGATGATCTGCTGAAGTCCCATGTATCCGCCTTGCAGAGTGAAGGCAGCCATGTGGAAGCCTTGTTGGAAGCGGCTCGCCGCTGTGAACAGGCGGGCCCGGATGCCAAAGCCGAGGTGCTGATCGAACGAGTCTATCAGCTGCAATCCGAAGAGGACGATCCGGATCTGAAAATACTCGTCTTCACGGAATTCGTGCCGACGCAGGAGATGCTCAAGGAGTTTCTGGAAGCCCGAGGTATTTCAGTGGCGACCCTGAATGGCTCCATGGATATGGAGCAGCGGAAGTTGGCCCAGGATGCGTTTCGCAACACACACCGTGTACTGGTCTCCACAGACGCGGGCGGCGAAGGTTTGAACCTGCAGTTCGCCCATGTCGTCGTCAACTATGACATCCCTTGGAATCCAATGCGGCTGGAGCAGCGGATTGGCCGCGTGGACCGTATCGGACAGTCGAAGACAGTACGGGCAATAAATTTCGTGTTTGAAGACTCGGTCGAATTCCGCGTTCGCGAAGTGCTTGAGCAGAAGCTTTCAGTGATTTTCGACCAGTTTGGTATCGACAAAACTGGTGATGTGCTCGATTCGGCCCAGGCAGGGGAGATGTTTGAGCACATGTTTATCGAAGCGAGCCTGAATCCTGATGATATCGAGGCATCGGTCGATCACACCGTGGCGGAAATTCGTGCGGAGATCGAGCAGGTGCGGGACTCGTCGGCTGTTTATGGCATTTCTGAGGAGCCGGATTTGCAAACCGCTGAGCGATTGCGGTCTCATCCGTTACCTCATTGGGTTGAGCAAATGACGGTCAGCTACCTCAAGTCCCACGGTGGAGCAGCGATTCGCAAACTCTCATGGTGGGATTTGCATTGGCCGGACGGGCAGGAGCACCCCAAGGCGGTGTTCAATGTTCGAGAAGCGGATCATCTGACCGGCGCTACATTGCTCAATCTTGAAGACGCCAGAATCCGTGGGCTAGCGCTGAACCTGCCGCAGCTCGTTGCGGGCCAGTCATTGCCCTGTGTCAGCGTTGACGACCTGCCGGCTGCCATCACCGGTTTCTGGGGACTGTTTGAGGTTCGCCTCCAGGCGGGCATGTACCAGAAGGTTGGGCTCCTGCGCATCCCCATGGTTCGGCGCGGCTATATCAGTGTGTTTTTGAGCGATGAAGGCAAACTTTTTTTGCCCACCGCCCGGCATATCTGGGATGCATTGCAGACCTCGGAACCTGTTGTGCACGATACGCTTGGAGAAGATGAATCCGTTGCTTCCCACGAACGACTGCAATGTGCGGCAGAAAAGGCCGGCCGGGAGCTGTTTGATGCCCTGCAACAAGCACATGTTGACTCCTTAGAGCATGAAAAAGAGCGCGGTAGAGTGGCATTTGCTTCTAGGCGAAAGGCTATTGAGAGGGTAGGCCTACCCGAGGTGCGGCAATTCCGGCTGTCCCGTTGTGCCGAAGACGAATCTGAATGGCGGCATGAGCTGCTGGTTGCCCGGCAGATTGTACCGGAAATCCGACCCTTGTTAATGCTGCGTATTATCAACCAACCGGAGAAAGGGCCGGTGACTAATGAGTAGTTGGCGAGACGCTATACTGGATGACTTTGTCCCTAACGTCAGCAAGCTAACCCTGGTTCGTGATCCAGACTGTTTGTTAACCGAAGAAAAACTGGCGCTGGCGCTTCGCGACCGAGGGTTCGATTTGATTGAGTTCAATGATCCTGTGGAGTTTAGATACGCCTATGAATCCAGGTATCGATCTATGTGGGACCGCGGTGGACAAACCGACCTGGTGGTGATTCTCCGGTTCCAGGATGCCGAGCTTGAGTTCTTACCCTATGACTTGCTCCAGGCAGGTCGCAAACTTTCGTTTAACTTGGGTGAGCTCTTTCCGAACCTGAGTTACCCAGTCATCGAGAAGCTTGACCGAAGCCTGCTGGATGCGCTCTTTGAAGCGCAATCCAAGTCTCCGCCAGATCGAATGGGTGACAATGCCACCAAGGATTTTATCCTTCGACACGTGTTCGGTATTGCCGCTGAGTTGATTACTAACGAGGTGGAGTTGCTTCGGGCTTTGCTTCGCCTCCATTATGGAAAGATTCAAATACCGCAGTTGCTGGCTGAGCGGCTGAGCCAGGTTCTCGAGAGTCATGAGGCGTTAAAAGCTTGGCCACTATCGGAGATCATACCGGACGACGACGCGTTCTTTGCGTTTTTGCAAGAGCGGTGGCCAGTCTTTCTGTCTCAGCTGGGCAGTGGAAGACATGCTCGGGAGTTTTGTCCGAATTATCACTTTAAGTATCCAGGCCCGGGCCAGTTACCTTTCGATCATCAGGACATAAGGGTCTACATCGACAACTTGTTCCTGGAGGGGAGACTCACTCCGGTAGATGACCGGCATGTTGAGGTGGCGGCCGATTCCTGGATTCGAAGCGGTATCGTTGTATCGGTTGGTGATGACGAACATCGAATCTCTCGGCTTTTTGAGCTTGTCGAAAATGAGCGGCCCACAGCGGAATCTCGCTTTTCGGATTGGACAGCGTTTGCTCTGAAATGGGCGGAAATCTCCTCTTTAGTCCATTGCGGGAATAACGCCGAGCACCTAGCTCGGCTTCGGCAGGTTGGAGATTCTCTCAACGCGATCTTCGCGGCCTGGCTCAAAGACCATTACGCCAGCCTCATCAACTTGCCGCCCGCAATCCCGGCGATGTTACACCACGTGCCTCGTCGCATGGCTAGGGACATTGAAGACTCCGAAAACCATCGTTCCGCGTTGATCGTGATGGACGGCCTTTCTTTGGATCAGTGGGTAACCATCCGTCAATTTCTGCAGCACCAGGATTCAAACCTCGTAATGCGAGAATCCGCGACCTTCGCCTGGATTCCCACCATTACCTCGGTTTCTAGGCAGGCGATCTTTGCAGGTAAATCACCGTTTTATTTCCCCTCAACCATCAACTCCAGCAATAGCGAAGGGAAGCTTTGGAAGCAATTCTGGGAAGGGCAGGGGCTGTCTCGCCTCGATGTGGCTTACCGACGAGGGCTGGGAGACGGGGATGCGGGTAGCGTCCTGGATACCCTCATTCACCCCGGTAAAACCAGGGTTGTAGGCCTGGTGGTCGACAAAGTCGATAAGATCATGCATGGCATGCAGCTCGGCTCGGCGGGCATGCATAATCAGGTCAAACAGTGGTGTCACGGTGGATACCTGCTTGCACTGATCAACTACCTGCTTCATCACGAATATGATGTCTGGCTGACTGCGGACCACGGAAACATTGAATGCGATGGTAAGGGCCGTCCATCTGAAGGCGCCATTGCTGAGACTCGTGGCGAGAGAGTGCGCGTGTATCCCACACCGGAGCTCCGTTCTCAAATAGCGTCGTCCTTTCCGTTTGGCCATGAATGGAAACCGGTCGGTTTGCCAGACCACTACTTCCCCCTCGTCACAAGCGGACACGACGCTTTTGTAAACCCGGGAGACTCTATTGTGGGTCATGGTGGAGTAGCTATTGAGGAGGTAATTGTGCCTTTGGTGAAGTTTGAGAGGCGTGAAAGATAATGAGTAAAAGGCATGACTCTGTTGGTATCAAACAAGTCGTCCGCCTGGAATGGTACGACTACGCGCTAGAGATGCTGCTGGACGGCCGTTCCGCCGATGAGATTCGTTCAGAGCTGGACAACTATATTTCTGAGCGTCTACAGACAGGGGGTTATGGCGAGCGGGGTGAGCAAACCTATACAAAAGCGGTCGCCCAGATCATGAAATGCTGGGTATCCCCGGTGCGCGAGCTTGTAGAATTTCGTGATCGCGCTTTGGACTACGCAAAGAGTCGTGAGAAGGGTACGAGACTCGGTCTCCACTGGACTGTTACCACTGCAGCGTATCCATTCTGGTTTCGAGTCGCCGAGCAGGTAGGCAGATTATTAAATCTCCAGAGTTCAATAACCCAAAGCCAGATACGTTCTCGCTGCTTCGAAGCTATGGGCGAAAGGTCCACAATTGAAAGGAGCTCCAGGCGAGTCATCCGCTCTTTCGTTGCCTGGAACGTACTGAAGGATTCCGGCGCAAAGGGTTGCTATGAGCGAGGTGAACCAGATATTACTCTTGATCAGGAATTGGCCATTTTGATGCTAGAGGCGGCCCTCCACGCTAATCCCGGCGGTAAGGCGGCGCTCAACTCTCTCCTGAACAGTCCTGCGTTCTTCCCTTTTCAGATCCCGATTATGACGGGTGATTTTGTTTCTCGGCATAGCGAGCGGATAGAGGTCCTTCGATATGGGCTGGACGACGAGCTGTTGAAATTGTAAAGAGCGAAATCAATCTGTAGTGGTTCAATGATTCCGGACACCAACGTAGGTGGTAATATCGCCACCATAAGCGAGGTGTCTGATGACCAGAAAACGACGATCTTTTACACCAGAGTTCAAGCAGGAAGCTGCCTGTTTGGTGCTTGACCAGGGCTACAGTGTTGCCGAAGCCAGTCGCTCTTTAGATGTCGGCGAGAACGCCCTCAGGCGATGGGTAAAACGTAAGCGCCGTTAAATCGACCCGCTTGCCCTAATCGTATTGAGCCACTTTTTTCGAAGCCGGCAACTCGGCATTCCAGGGCAGCAACGCTTCGAGCTTCTCCAGCGTGTCGGACTCAGCAATGCGTTCCAACACATGGTGGATATAAGCTGAAGGCTCCAGGCCATTGGCCTTGGCGGTTTCGATGAGCGAATAGCAGGTGGCGCTGGCTTTCGCCCCTTGTGAGGTATCGGCGAAGAGCCAGGCTTTTCTGCCGAGGGCAAACGGGCGGATGGCGTTCTCGGCTCCGGCATTGCTGATCTTCAGGTCACCGCGCTCACAGTAGCCGACCAGGTAGTCCCATTGGTTCAGGGTGTAATCCATGGCCTGACGGGTAAGCAGGCCTTTCATCACCTTGGGGGCATTTTTCTCCAGCCAGGCTTTAAAGGCGTTCAACAACGGCAGACTCTTTTCCTGGCGAACCCGATATCGCTCCGCGTCGCTCAGATCCCGGGCGGCCTTTTCAATGGCGTACAGTTTGCGGATGTGGCTCAGGGCTACATCCGCCTTTGAGGGTTGGCCTTTTTTGCCTTTGGCCGGTGCCGCCCGGGACGCCTCCACGTACTTACGTCTCGCGTGATCCCAACATCCGATCCGCGTCAGCTTGTTCGTGGCACAGACCTGCCCATAGCCGGAATAGCCATCGGCTTGCAGAATGCCCTGGAAGTCATCCAGCAGACGCACCGGTACCTTGCCACCTCGTGATGGATCATACTCGAACAGAACCGAAGGTTTTCCCGGTGGACCACCCCGGGTGACCCACATCCATTTGTCGGATTGGGCGGTCTTACCGTCTTCCTTGAGCACCTGGATCCGGGTTTCATCGGCTTGCAGGTAATCACCGCTATTCTGGGTTTCCCGCATCAGGTTGATCAGCGGCTGGAAGACGTCATTCAGCCGGATGATCCAGTGAGCCATGCTGGTGCGACTCACTTCATGCCCCAGGCGCTGGAACATTTGTTCCTGACGGTACAACGGCAGACCGTCGGCATACTTGGAGGTAATGAGGTAAGCCAGCAGTGACGGGGTGGCGATGCACTTGCCCAGCGGGCGCGCCGGACGGGCAGCCGCAACAATGCGCTCTTCGCCGTCCTGCTCGAACACCGCCTTTTCCTGCCAGTACTCCAGCACTTTCAGTTGAGCGGGAATGTACTCCAGCTCTTCCTTCACCTTGGTGAAGAAGGTCTTGCTGGCACCGGCTTTCTCTTCGTCGCTGAGGGTTAATTCAATACGCTCACGCAGCAGCGTATCGGAGAAGCCACGTTGGCGGCGCTTGCGGGAACGGCGGGGCGTCTCTTCCTCTTCGACATCGTCCGGCAGCTCATCGCGCAGTTCATCAATCTCGACTTCCAGCTCGACCTCATCGAACAGCAGGATCTGATTGGGCAGCTTTTCACTGCTGGCGGCGAACTGCTGGATCTTCTTATGGCGCAGCAGTTCTTCGAGGATCTCGATGCGAGCGTCTCGTCGCTGGATGGCGTCTTCTTTGGAGGCGAGTTGCTGCTGAAGGCCGCTGATAACCGCCACCATCTCAGCGGTCGATAAACCGTTGAGATCCGGGGTTTTGAGGGCGTTATCAGGCGTTGATTTCATGGCGGAATTATAGCAAAAACAATGCCCTGGCACACCTAAAACGTAATGCAAAAAGGGCTATCCGACACTCTCATAGTGCAGGGTTTTATGGCCCCGCAACAGACTGATGTCGTAGCCGTCCAACAACCAGTTGATCTGTTCACCGGTCAGCGGCATCAGTTCATCCGCAGGCCCTGGCCACTTGAATTTCTCCTCGGCCAGGGCTTTGTAATAGAGCACAAAGCCGTTGTCTTCCCACATCAGGCATTTGATCTTGTTCCGCTGCCGGTTGGTGAAGGCGTAAAGTGCACCGGAGAATGGGCTGTGCCCCAGTTCCTGTTCCACCAGCAGGGCCAGGCCGTTGGCCTGCTTGCGGAAGTCGATGGGCTTTCGGTACAGATAGATCTCCGGCAGATCCCAGGAAGGGCGCAGATAGCGGTGACGCATCACAGCTGTCTCAAGACGGCACCCAGCAAATCGATATTACCGGCATGCAGACCGGTGATCGATACGCCGCCGGGCAGTGACACGGTCAAACCGACTCCTGTATCCGGAATCGGAGCCACACGAGCGAATCCGGATCGAGCTTGAACCGGTTCGCTGGATTCGACACGGCCGGTCAGCTTCTGCCGCCAGTAGACAAACCGATGATAAACAAGCGACTCTTGTTTGCAGTAGGCTGCACCGGACAGGCCCGAGGCCTGCCAGTCCGACAGCGTCTCTTGCCAGAACTGGTGTAAATCAGGGGTAGTCATCGGATTCCTCTTTAATGTGAAAGCAGGAATCAGTGTGGCGAAACTCGGGCGTCAGCTACAGGTGCGGATTTATTGGCGCTTACAGTCGACATCAGATACTGCCGTTTACCTGTCATCGGAAGAAGTCGTAGGAACTGGGAGTGTCGCCTATGGATATTCAGGCATCGAAGGAGCTAAGCGCTTAGTTGGTATGTTCATTATGGATTATGTGGACCGGTGCACTTGAGTTTGGTTAATGTGCAAATAGATCGAAAGCAAATGGTTTTGTCACGACAAAGGGGAGTTTAGCCAAAATGGATTCGCTCGAAGAGTTGCGCCTGAAATTGAAGCAATTTGCTGAAGAACGAGATTGGCGCCAGTTCCACTCACCGAAAAACCTGACCATGGCCCTCTGTGGTGAGGCGGGTGAGTTGTCGGAGCAGTTCCAGTGGCTTAGCGAAGACGACTCGAAAAACCTCAGTGACAAACGTTTGGCAGCAGTGAAAGACGAAATTGCAGACATCCAGCTGTACCTTGTTCTCCTGGCCGATTCTTTGGGCGTCGATATTGCTGAAGAATCCGCCCGAAAAATAGAGGCAAATGCCCTCAAATATCCTGTTGCCAAAGCTAAAGGCAAGTCCAATAAATATAACGAATTGTAGGGGTTATTCGTGATCGTCTATTCGGCTTCCAAGGCGGAATTTGTTGAACATGTGAAGTTCAATCAGATTGAGAAGGTTATCGAGGAAGAGGTCTGGAGGAAGCTCAAACGAAGAACCCCAAAATCTGAAATTACGTCCTGGAAAAATTCGCTTCAATACATGTTTAACGCGCTACTGGATCATGCCATACCCCCGTCGGCCGGTGTTGCCATTGAATATACGATTCCGCTGACCAGTCGCAGAGTGGATTTTATCCTGACGGGCAAAGATGCAGCGCGCAATGACACCGCAATCATCGTTGAACTGAAGCAGTGGTCCGAAGCAGAAGTTACGGATAAAGACGCAATCGTTCGAACATTTCTGAACGGGTCCATCCGTGAAGTTAACCATCCTTCCTATCAAGCCTGGTCATACTCAGCATTAATTGAAGACTATAACGAAACGGTCCGGGAAGAACGGATTGGCCTTCAACCATGCGCCTATCTGCACAACATGGACAGCGGAGTGGCTATCAATGACTCCCGTTATCAAGAGCATACCGACAGGGCGCCGGTGTTTATTTCGAGCGATGCGAAAAAGTTGTCGGATTTCCTCAGGCGAAATATCCGCTATGGCGACAGCGACAACATCATGTACCGAATTGAACATGGTGTAATCAAACCTTCAAAAGGACTCGCTGACAGCCTTGCTTCGATGCTTCGCGGTAACAGGGAATTCATTTTGCTAGATGAGCAGAAACTGGTTTACGAAACCGCGCTGGATCTAGCGGAAAAAGGGCGCAAAAATCCAAAACAGACTTTCATTGTGAAGGGTGGACCGGGCACGGGGAAATCGGTCGTCGCAATTAACCTTATCGTTGAAGCAACCAATAGAGAGATGCTGACCCAGTTTGTCAGCAAGAATGCTGCGCCGCGGGAAGTCTTCAAAGCCCGCCTGACAGGTACTATGCGCAAAACCCACATCGATAACCTGTTTCGCGGTTCTGGTGGTTATACCGAAACTGAGAACAACTTTTTTGATTTATTGGTCGTTGATGAGGCCCACAGGCTAAACGAGAAGTCTGGCCTATACGGGAACCTGGGTGAGAACCAGATAAAAGAACTGATCAATAGCGCCCGAACCTCTGTTTTTTTTATTGATGAAGACCAGCGCGTCACTCTGTCGGATATCGGCACGGTGGAAGAGATTCGGCATTTTGCCAGGCAATTGGGTTCAGAAGTCACTGTCTTGGAGCTGAGCTCACAATTTCGTTGCAACGGCTCTGACGGCTATCTGGCATGGATTGATCATGTCCTGCAGATCAGGGAAACAGCCAATATAAGTCTGGATGGCATCGACTATGATTTTCGGGTCTTTGACGACCCTAACGAGCTGCGGAATGTTATTGAACAGAAAAATCGCCGGGCCAATAAGGCGCGGTTGGTGGCAGGGTATTGCTGGGACTGGAACAGCAAGAAGGATCCAGCCAGGTTTGATATTGAGCTCCCTGAGCATGATTTCAGAGCAAGGTGGAATCTCGACAAGCACGGTTCAAAATGGCTGATTGCCGAGGACTCTATCAGTGAGATTGGCTGTATCCATACATGCCAAGGCTTAGAGCTCGACTATGTAGGCGTGATTATCGGAGATGATTTCGTAATCCGAGATGGAATTGCTGTCACAAACGCCGGCGCTCGCTCAAAATCTGATCGTTCTGTGCGTGGCTACAAGAAGAGGCTGAAAGAGGATCGGGAGAGCGCCCTCGCGGATGCTGACATGATCATCAAGAACACTTATCGGACGTTGATGACGCGGGGTATGAAAGGGTGTTACATCTACTCTGCAGATGCAGAAACCAGAGAACACTTTCGTAGCTTTTCAGAGCCCCAGATAACGGAACAAAGGAATGATGTTTCCGCTATGCAAGTCCCGTATGAGGTAGTTGATTACGAATCTGCACTTCCTTATGAAGGCTTTGTGCCCCTCTACGACCTACAGGCGGTAGCCGGCGAATTCAGTGAATTCCAGTCTCCCGTTGAAGATTTTGAGTGGGTGAAATTACCCGAACATTTTGCTACAAGACCGGGCCAGTTTGTCGCTCAGGTTGTTGGTGAGTCCATGAACAAGCGGATTCCTAACGGCGCATGGTGCCTCTTTAGTGCCAATCCTGGAGGAACGCGAAATGGCAAGATAGTCCTAGTGCAACATCGGGCTATTGAAGACCCTGATAACGGCAGTTGCCTCACCATTAAACTGTATCGCAGTGAAAAAACGATGTCCGGCGATGAACTCGTTAACGAAAAAGTCATCTTGATGCCGGTCACTAGCGCTCATGGTTATCGAGATATCGTGATTGAAGACGATGATCTTCACGACTTGAGAGTCGTTGGAGAGTTTGTTGCGGTGTTGGCCTGAAACCAGTGATTCAAAAAACACTCCTGCATCTTGAAGGGAAGTTCCGGAGTAGATCTCCCGAGTTTGTTGGCGACGACCTGTCCGCCTGGTAGCCTGGTCTAGATCGACTTCAGGCTAATTAGTCGCAAGGGAACTATTCAATGCAGGATACGCTGAGCTATTACGACAGCAATGCCGATGACTTTGTGGAGTCTACGTTTGAGGTCAGCATGGAAGACCTTTACCGAGAGTTCTTGCCACAAGTTCCCGAAGGTGGACACATTCTGGATGCGGGCTGTGGTTCTGGTCGAGATGCTTTGTATTTCAAACAGAATGGCTACCGCGTTTCTGCTTTCGATGGCTCAAAAGCCATCACCTCTCTTGCCCGCCAAAAGACCGGCCTGCCAATTCAGCACAGGTCTTTTTCAGACGTTCAGGAATCCATTACGTATGACGGCATCTGGGCTTGTGCCAGCCTTTTGCATTTGCCTCGCGTTGAAGTACCCAGAGCTATTGAACGGTTATGGAATGCCCTCAAACCGGATGGCGTTTTCTACATGAGTTTCAAGGTTGGCCAGGGGGAACGTGACCACAATGGCCGGCACTTTACTGATGCTGACGAGTCGATTGCCGAGCAGTGGATTCAGGACCTGACAGACTATGAAGCTTGCCAGATGTGGCGCACTGATGATCAGCGTCCTGATAGGGATGAGCAGTGGTTGAACATTCTTCTGACCAAGGCGCCGGCTTCCCACAAAAAGCTGACGACGGGCGGGAAAGAACATCATTTCCTACCCAAGCTTTGCCAAGCAATTAAATCTGCTGATCAGGTAGATATGGCGGTAGCTTTTGTTAAAACCACCGGTTTAAATCTCTTGTTCCCGGATTTGGTGAGCGCGCTGCAACGAACTCCTGATCCGGCTCGCATCCGCATTCTCACCAGTGATTATTTGGACATTACTGACACAGAAGCCCTTCGAAAGCTTGTCCTGTTGCATGACCATGGCGCTCAGGTGCGTGTCTATCAGAGCAAAGGGAGTAGCTTTCATTTGAAAGCTTACCTTTTCGCTGGCCATGGTGAGAATCAGCAAATGTGGGGCAGGGCGTTCATCGGCTCTAGCAATATCAGCCGACAAGCGCTGCAGGACGGGTTGGAATGGAACTATCAGGTGGATTTCCCGCCCGATTCTGGGTACCTCGAAGCTGTCAGCAGGTTCGATGAACTGTTTCAGCACCCCAATGTTGTGCCTCTCACTGACAACTGGATCGATGTGTACGAGAAACGGAGGAAACCACCAGAACAGTCACTGGAACCGGGCAGTGATGAGAAGCTGGAAGTTCCAGCACCTAATGAAGTGCAACAGGAAGCGTTAGAGGCCCTGGATCTAACCCGCGTAGAAGGCTACAGAAGGGGGTTGGTCGTGTTAGCAACAGGTTTAGGTAAAACCTGGCTATCTGCCTTTGATGCGGTTCAAATGGGCGCCCGTCGGATTCTTTTTGTCGCCCACCGCGAAGAAATTCTTTATCAAGCGGCCGAGACCTATCTGCGGATCAAGCCAAATAGCCGCGTTGGCTTTTACATGGGGAAGCAGCGCGATCGAACAGTGGACATCCTTTGTGCATCGGTGCAAACGCTCGGCAAAGAAACGCATCTCGATCGATTTGACCCCCGGCATTTTGATTATATTGTTGTCGATGAATTCCATCATGCGGCAGCGCCCGTCTATCATCGGCTTCTGAGTTACTTTGCGCCGCAGTTTCTCCTGGGATTAACGGCAACCCCAGACCGGACAGACCGCTCGGATATCCTGTCGTTGTGTGACGACAACTTGGTTTTCGAATACCCGTTGTTTGAGGGCGTCAGGGGCCAATTCCTGGTGCCGTTTCATTACTACGGCATCTATGACGAGACGGTCGATTACACTGAGATTCCCTGGCGCAACGGAAAGTTCGATCCCAACCTGCTTGCCAATAAGCTTGCTACCTATGGACGTGCCAAACATGTGCTCAAGGTATGGAGTGAAGAGAAGCAAAGCCGGACCTTGGCCTTTTGCGTTTCACGGATCCATGCCGATTTTATGGCGAGCCAGTTTGTAAAAAAAGGGATCAAGGCGGCAGCCGTTCACGGTGAATCTGAGATGTCTCGTGGCGAGGCCTTGGAGAAGTTGGAAAATGGTCAGCTCGACGTGATTTTTTCTGTCGACCTGTTCAACGAGGGTGTCGATTTGCCCGCCATTGATACTGTTCTGCTGTTGCGTCCAACGGAGTCCAAGATCCTATTCCTTCAGCAAATTGGCCGGGGCCTTCGTAAAAGCGTCGCCACTGGAAAAGACAATCTTGTGATTCTGGATTTCGTGGGTAACCACCAAAGCTTCCTACACAAACCTCAGGCGCTGATTGGCCAGGCGATGAATCACCGGCAGTTAGCCGAGTTTGCCAGGAAAGCTGAAAAGAATCAGTTGGAACTGCCAGACGGATGCTTTATCAATTACGATCTGCAGATAATCGACTTCCTGAAAGGTCTTGATCACCAGGGCGCTGAAAAAGACTATCAGGTACTGAAGGATACGTTTGGTCGTCGTCCAACACTCACCGAGTACTATCGTTTCGGTGCCAGTATCGCTAAGACTCGCAAGTTACACGGAAGTTGGTTTGGATTGGTTCGGGATATGGAAGATCTCAGCGAGCTTGAGACGGAGCTCTTGTCCCGCTACGAAACGTTTTTGCTGGAAGTTGAAACGACGGCCATGAGCAAATCATTCAAAATGATATTGCTCGACGTTTTCCAGCAGTTAGGCGGATGGCGTAGCCCGCCTAAGCTCTCGAAACTTGCTCAAGAATCTTGGGAGACACTGAAACGCCGCCCGAAGTTATATCAAGAAATTGCGGCTTCAGTGAGGGGCGTTGATGGCTCCTCGGCGCAATGGCAGCAATACTGGAAGAAAAACCCTGTCGATCATTGGACCAACAAGTCGCCAGCAGTTTTTGAGATTGAGAACGATCAATTCAAGCCAGTTGTTGAGCTGGAAGATGGTCAGATACCGCCCTTCGAGGAAATGGTTCAGGAGCTAATCGATTATCGCCTGGCCTCTTATGAAGCACGGCAGTCTGCCCAGCAAGAGCAGTGGTCGTCTGAAAATATCGTCCCGCTCACGCGTTCTGGAACGGAGTTGCCTTACTTCCCATCGTTGAAGATCGCTTGTGGTCACTTCAGAAGTAGTCACGCTGAAGAGCCGGAGTACAGGTCCATCGGATTGGGACACGGGCGAATCGAGCCAAATCGTCATTTCATTGCCAGAGCATCCGGTAGCTCAATGAACGGCGGGAAGCAGCCGATTAAGGACGGTGATTATCTGTTGCTTGAACAGATCAACCCGAATCAAGCTGGATCGATCACTGGGAAAATGCTCGCGATTGAACGGATGGATGAAGCAGGTGACACACAATACCTTCTTCGGACGGTTCGTAAATCTCCCGTAGGTGAATATCGGCTCGAGGCTGCCAATCCAGACTATGAAGACATTCTTGTCACTCCAGAGCTTCTAGAACAGTTTCGAACGTTCGCACGCTTTTGTGAGGTTATCGATCCATTGGAAATGGCTCTCGGACAGGAAATCCCGAGAGAGGAGATTCCGGAGTTATTCGGTGCCAATTTTAATCCTGGCAATTGGCAAAGTGGTCACGTCTTTCTGAAAGATGCCAATGCGCATATTTTGTTGGTGACGTTAAACAAGCAGGGCAAAGGGGTTCAACACCGCTACGTTGATCACTGGATTGATGAGCACACATTCCACTGGCAGAGTCAGAATTCGGCTACGCCCCAAAGTAAGCGGGGGCGGGAGTTGATCAACCACAAAATGCTCGGGCTCTCAGTACACTTATTTGTTCGTGAAAATAAGCTGCGTAACGGCAAAGCTTCTCCCTTCACTTATTTCGGCACCGTTGAGTATCAGAGCTATGAGGGGAGCAGTCCAATGAGCGTGACGTTCAGGCTTAGTTCCACGGATTGAGTTCAAACTGACTCGGAGGTTATTACAGGAGCGGTCGCAAAAAGGAACCCCAAGATACACAACTACCTCAATATTCTCCGCTGGACAGAGTGCGGCATAAACCGAGTGATTAATGCGGCAATGTAAGTCTGCGGCGTAACCAAATATCGAGGCTTGGGACGCACCGCTTCTGCCGCCCGGTAAATCTTTTCGGCGACATCCAACGCACTGGCTGTAAAGGGCTTGATTCTGGCCCCTGGCGCCAGTGCTGATTCCAGTGCTTCATACCTTTCCTGGTGCACAGCGCTTGCCCGGTCAATCACGGGCTGTAAAGCGGCCAGCGCATGCTCCCTGAACCGGGTAGCCACGGGCCCGGGAAGCACAAGCGAAACACTTTCCAGGCTTTTGCTGTCCTGCTCATCAAACCAGAAGCTGTCGTGAGCCGCGTTCATCGCGGATTTGGCGGCACAGTAGGCGCCTTTCATTTTCTGGGGTGCGATGGATAAGACAGAGCTCACCGCGATGACCCGTAACGGTACTTCATGTTGCTCGCAGAGCCTCAGGCAGACGGCGGCCAGCTTGATGGGGCCGAATACGTGGGTGCTGAATTGCTTTAGCCACATGGATTCGGACAGATCGCGAAGCGCACCGAATTGGCCGTAACCGGAGTTGTTGACCAGAATAACCCGCTCGGCGCCCGCGATTTCGGTGTCCAGAGCGCCCGCAAGCCCTTCAATCTGTTCGAAGGATTCAAGATCCAGCGTTAGCTCCCGATCGGCTGACTCGACGCCGGTTGGCTGTCGGGAAAGCGCGATCACCCTGTAGCCGTTCCGGGCAAAGAGGGCGCAGGCCTCGCGGCCAATTCCGGCGCTGGCACCGGTTACCAGGGCGAGTTTCGTCATAATGGATGTCCTTTGGTTTGATGCCAGACCTCCCAAAAAGGGAGGGTGGCAGTGACGCCTATAGTACATTGTCGCCTGAATCTACCGGCGTTGTTGATCCAGTTTTTTTCACGCCAGAAGCAAGATGGTCTCAGTCAGAGCCTTGTCTTTGCGACGCACTTCCGCCTCCAGTTTATTAACAATTCAATTTAAGGGTTGAATAAAACGAGCGCTCGTTCTATTTTTGTTGGCGGAGGTCGCGATATGAATAATTCCAATCAAACGAATTCAGACAACGCAAATGGGTCTCTGCGGCTAAACGGCAAGACTGCTCTGGTAACGGGTGCTGCTGGCGGCTTGGGTCAGAGTTTTACTCGTTGTCTTGTTGAAGCTGGTGCCAGCGTCATTGTTAGTGGCCGTCGCCGAGAGGCACTTGAGTCCCTCAAGGCCGAATTTCCGGAACATGCTGATCGTATCCACGTAGTCACTATGGATGTCACCAACGAGTCCAGTGTCGCTGACGCCTTCAATACCATGGCTGATGAGATCGCCATTCCGGACGTCGTCGTTTCCAATGCCGGTGTGGCAACGAGCAAGAAGGCTCTGGACCTTAACGGTCAGGATTGGGACCGGGTTATCGACACAAATCTCAAGGGATGCTGGCTGGTTGGCAACGAAGCCGCCCGTCGTCTATCAGCAATTAATCGGGGCGGGAGCATCATTATGATTTCTTCCATCCTTGGTCATCGCGTGGCCGGTAACGTAGCGCCTTATGCCGCCGCCAAGGCTGGTGTCGAACAACTGACTCGTGCTCTTGCACTGGAGTGGGCCCGATATGGAATCCGCGTTAACGCACTGGCCCCGGGTTACATCGAAACCGATCTGAACCGCGATTTCTTTAACAGTGAACCCGGCCAGAAAATGATCCGCCGTATTCCTCAGCGTCGATTGGGGCAGGCTGATGACTTGAGTGGTCCGTTGTTGCTGCTGGCTTCCGGACTTTCCGACTATATGACCGGCAGCACCCTTGTGGTGGATGGCGGGCATCTTCAATCCTCGTTGTAAGGAGTGGGCTGTGGATTTCAATTTGGACCCCAGGAACGAGTCGTACCGAAAACGCATCCGTGAGTTTGTCGAACAGGAGCTGTTGCCGCTGGAGCAGAACCCGGAAGCCTACGATGAGCACGAGAACATTGCGACGGACTATCTTGAGCAGATGCGTGCAAAGGCAAAGCAGCAAGGCCTGTGGTGCTTGCAGATTCCCGAGCGCCTGGGCGGTCAGGGGCTCGATATCTCGGGTATGGCTGCCTGTTACGAGGAAATGAACCGTTCGATTTTCGGGCCGGTGGTGTTCAATTCCGCGGCACCGGACGATGGCAACATGACCGTGCTGGCGAAAGTCGGTACAGAGGCCCAACAGGAGCGCTGGCTCAAACCCATCGTTGAGGGCAGGGTGCGTTCGTCTTTCGTCATGACCGAGCCACCTCCCGGTTGTGGCTCGGACCCCGGCATGATGCAGACTACCGCGACGCGCAAGGGCGATCGTTGGGTGATTCATGGCCACAAGCACTTCATCACCGGAGCAGCAGAAGCCTCCCATTTCATTCTGATTGCGCGCACCTCCGAAGATACTCGCAAAGGCCTGAGTGCGTTCCTGTTTCATAAGGATGATCCGGGCTGGGAGATCATCCGGCGTATTCCAATCATGGGGCCGGAAGAGCACGGCGGCCACTGCGAGCTGCGCTTTGATGGTCTGGAAATCCCGGACGAAAATCGACTGATGGAGGTGGGAGACGGCCTCAAGGTGACCCAGATTCGCCTGGGCACGGCCCGTCTTACCCACTGCATGCGCTGGCTGGGCCTGGCGAGACGCTCCCTGGAGATTGCCACTGACTACGTGGATAACCGGGAATCCTTTGGGCAGCCCCTGGCGCAACGCGAAGGTGTGCAATGGCTGCTTGGTGAGGCAGCAATGGAGATTCAGATCGGCCGATTACTGACGATGCACGCTGCTTGGAAACTGGACCAGGGTGACTTTGCCCGAAAGGAGGTTTCCATGGCCAAAGTGTCGGTGGCCGATACCTTGCACAAGGCGGTAGACACGGCAATCCAGCTCTGCGGCGCCAGGGGGTACTCCAAGGATACCCCGCTGGAGTGGATCTATCGCTATGCCCGCCAGGCAAGGCTGGTAGATGGCGCATCGGAAGTGCACAAAATGGTGTTCTCGAGAACACTCCTGGCTGAGCGTACAGACTTCTGGCACTGGGGAGTCGAAGCCTGATGTCTGCACTTGAGGATACCTTTGCCACTTTTATAGTGCGGCAGACTGGAGCCTCCGACGCAACGGTCGTCTCTTTCGACAAGCTTTCCGGAGGGGCGATCCAGGATAACTTCGGGCTCACGCTGGATTTGGTAGGTGGTAACCGTCCCGGGCGGCACGAATTTGTGGTGCGACAGGACGCACCGTCCGGAGTGGCCGAGAGCTTGACCAGGCCGCAGGAATTTCGGGTGTTGCAGGCGGCCTTCGGTGCCGGGGTAACGGCGCCTGAACCTCTCTGGCTGTGCGAGGATACTGCGGTCACCGGGCAGGTGTTCTATGTCATGGCTCGGGCTGCCGGGAGTGCGTCGCCACGCAAGCTGGTCAAGTCGGAGTTTACTGACAAGCAGCGCCGCGCTCTTGTTCGAACGTTTGGCGCAGAGCTTGCGAGACTTCACAGCGTCAGGCCGCCGGACGATTCGCTGGACTTTCTGGCGATGCCCAACCCGGACAATCCGGCTCTTAGCCGGGTCGCCCTTTACCGCCGCTATCTGGAAGAGATTGGTGAGCCACACCCGGTGCTGGAGTGGGCACTGAACTGGCTCGAGGATAACGCGCCGGAACCAGGTCCCACCGTTCTATGCCACTGCGATTTCCGAACCGGCAATTACATGATAAGCCGCGACAGACTGACGGCGATCCTGGACTGGGAATTCGCCGCCTGGAGCGACCCTTGCGAGGATCTGGGGTGGCTCTGTAGTCGCAGTTGGCGTTTCGGTGCTGATGAACGGGAAGTGGGCGGAATTGGAGATAAACAGGATCTTCTGGACGGCTACCGGGAGGTAACCGGAGCCAGCATTAGTCCGGCAAGGGTCAACTACTGGGAGGTCATGGCGCTGGTGCGCTGGGCCGCCATTGCCTTGCAACAGGCGCGTCGTCACATGTCGGGTGAGCAGCGCTCGCTCGAGCTGGCGTTAACCGGCCGCATGGTCGCTCAGATGGAATATGACCTGCTGAACCAGATTCAGGAACTGGAGGATGGCAATGATCAATCGACCTGAGACCCGCGACCTGCTGGCCGAGGCTCGCCAGGTGTTGCTCGATTCGCTGGTCCCCGAACTTGAGGGAGAGCGCAAATACGAGGCATTGATGATCGCCAATGCCATGGGCATGGCCATCCGGGAACAGGAACAGCGAGAGGCGGGAGAGCCCGAATCAACCGACGTCATGCTCTCCCGTTTTCTGGCCGGGCACGCGCTGCCGGAGGAATCGGGGCAGGGTGAACAGACCCTGGCCAGGGCGCTTCGTGAACGCGTTGTCGACGGCAGCGACCGTGAGTTGCGGGCGGTCCTCCGCGCAATGGCGGAGACTCGACTAAAAGTAAACAATCCGGGCTACCTGAAATAACCCGAACAATCCCGGATGGTGTGATTTGGGTGTGACCTGGGTGTGACCTGGGTGTGACATAGGTGCGACATGAACAAGTACAAGAACCTGAACAAGACCACCGCAAACTATTCGCCACTTACCCCGCTCACGCTGCTGCAGCGGTCCGCTCGGGTGTACCCGGACAAGCTGGCGGTGATTGATGATGACATGAACCTGTCCTACCGGGAGCTTTACGCCCGCTGCCGCCAGATGGCCAGTGCCCTGAGTCGACGCGGTATCGAGACAGGCGACACGGTAGCAATCCTGTGTCCGAACTCCCACGAAATGCTTGAGGCCCATTACTCCGTGCCTATGTCGGGTGCGGTACTGAACGCCATCAACATCCGCCTCGATGCTGGAGCCCTGTCTTTTATCCTGGCCCATGGTGAGGCACGGGTTCTGTTCTACGACACCCAGTGGGAAGAGCAGATCCGGGCCGCCGTAGCCGAGCTTGAGGTTAATCCCTTGTTGGTTGGCATCGATAGCAAGGCAGGGAAGAGCCAGGGTCTGGCGGATGTTGATTACGAAACCTTGCTGCAGGAAGGCGATGCGGAAGCTGGCTGGCAGCATGCCGCAGACGAGTGGGATGCCATTTCCCTGAATTACACCTCTGGAACCACCGGCAATCCCAAAGGCGTGGTTTACCACCATCGCGGCGCCTACCTGGCGGCCATGACCAACGCCATGGCTTTCGACATGACGGCCGAGACCGTCTACCTGTGGACCCTGCCAATGTTCCACTGCAATGGCTGGGCTTATACCTGGGCAATCACCGCCGTTGGCGGCACTCATGTGTGTCTTCGGGAGGTGGACAGTCAGGAGATCTACCGCCGAATCGAAGACTACGGTGTCACCCACATGTGCGGAGCGCCGGTGGTGATGAACCTGCTGATACAGGACCTGGGGCGCGCGAGCCTGACACTTTCCCGGCCGGCCCAATTTGCCCTGGGCGGCGCAGCGCCTCCCAGTAGTGTGATTCGCAAGGCAGAAGAAATCGGCTTCCAGATCACCCACCTGTATGGCCTGACCGAAACGTTTGGCCCCTCGACGCTCTGTGTGCCCCAGCCGGAATGGCAGCAATTGCCGCTGGAAGAACGGGCGTTAAAAATGTCCCGCCAGGGTGTTTCCACGCACGGGCTGGATGAAGTTGCGGTGCTGGATATGGTCAGCGGGGAGGCGGTGCCTGCAGACGGAAAAGCCATGGGCGAGATCTGTATTCGTGGCAACACGGTGATGAAGGGCTACCTGAAAAATGAGGAAGCCACCGAAAAGGCCTTCAGCGACGGCTGGTTCCACACCGGTGACCTGGCCGTCATGCATCCGGATCATTATGTCGAAATCCGGGACCGGGCCAAGGATGTGATTATCTCCGGCGGCGAAAACATCTCCAGCCTGGAAGTGGAGGAAGTGCTATACCGGCACCCGAAAGTGTCTGAGGCGGCAGTGGTGGCCATGGCCGACGAAAAATGGGGCGAGGTTCCATGCGCCTTTATTAATCCGATCGATGATGGTGAGGAACTCACGCCCGAGGAAATTATAGCCTTTTGTCGGGAGCAAATGGCGCACTTCAAGGCGCCGCGGAAGGTGGTGTTGGGTGAGTTGCCCAAGACTGCCACGGGCAAGATCCGCAAAAACATTCTAAGGGACACGTTGTCCTGATGACTACGCTGGCCATGGTCAGCAGGAGGTTGCGATAACGCGAACGACGAACTTATGACAATGAAATCGTGGCTTGATTTAACAGGCCAGAAAGTTCCAGTGACAAAAAAGACAAGAACACAGGAGCATTACCATGAAAACATCAAGCATCAAGAAACTGCTGGTTGCGATGACCGCAACCGCTACGTTGGGTACCGCCGGTACCAGTTATGCTGAGGAGCCCATCCGGCTCGGGGGCCTCTACATCCTCTCTGGCAGTGCTGCCACCTATGGTGAGTTTGCCCAGAAGGGCATCAACCTGGCAGTGGATGAAATCAACAGCTCCGGCGGCATTCTGGGTCGTCAGGTCGAAATGGTCTATGAGGACACCCAGGGGAAGGCTTCAGTAGCCATCCAGGCCGCTCGCAAACTGGTCTACTCGGAGGGTGTGGACGCCCTTGTGGGCCTGGACAGCTCTGGTGTGGCCCAGGGTATGGTTCCAACCATGCCGGAGTTACAGAAACCCCTGATCATTACCCACGCTGCCACGCCCGATGTCACCGGCAAGTTGTGTAATTCGTTCACCTACCGTATCAGTGTCAACGTGGCCCAGAATATGAAAGCCGCCGCGCTGGTGGCTGCGGAAACCGATGCCACCAACTGGACCACCATCGGTCCGGACTATGCCTTCGGCCATCAGTCCTGGGAATTCTTCGGAAACTACCTCAAAGAGATCAATCCGGACGTCAACCTGATGTCGGAGACCAACTTCCCGCGCTTCGGCGCCGAGGACTTCACCCCGTTCATTGACAGGGTCATGGACTCTGACGCCGAGGGCGTTCTGATCTCTGTCTGGGGCGGTGACCTGGTCAACTTTGTCCGCCAGGCAAACACCCGTGGGTTCTTCGAAGAGGACCTGGAGGTGATGTTTACCGTTGGCGCCGCGACCGAAGTACTGACCGCACTGGGCGAGGAAATGCCCGAGGGAGTGCATCTGTCTACTCGGTACTGGTACGAGGCCTACGACAACGACATTAACGACCGCTTCGTGAAAGCCTACCTTGACGCCTATGGCAACCCTCCCAGCTATAACGCTGAGGGTGCGTACGCTGCCATCTACGCCTATAAGCAGGCGATGGAAGCGGCCGGCAGCACCGAGGGGCCGGCTGTGGCCAAGGCGCTCAGTGGCATGAGCATGGACGCCCCGAACGGTACGGTGACGTTCCGCAAAGGCGATAACCAGGCCATGGTCAGCCCGAACTGGGGTGTTTCCGGCTCCATGCATCCAGAGCATGGCATTCGCACGCTGAACAACCTGCAGATTTTTGACGGCGAAAAAGTAGCCCGCACCGTAGAAGAGACCGGTTGCAAGCTTTGATCTGACGATTGTTCTTTTGCTTGCCGTGGCGCCCTCAGGGGCGCCACGAATCCGGCCCTAACGTAATGAGGTAATACATGTCTGGCATCGGAGCGGCGTTGCTGAATAGTCTCGATATAGGGTTGCTGCTGTTCATTATCGCAGTGGGCCTCAATATCGTGTTCGGTGTGCTGAACATCATCAACTTTGCCCACGGGGCACTTTACATGCTGGGGGCCTATCTGGCCTTCACACTGATCAATATCGCGGGCATGCCTTTCTGGGCAGCCCTGATCCTGGCGCCCATTGGCGTCGCTATCCTGGCCGTCATCATCGACCGGTTGCTGTTGCGCTTTATCTATTCCCGTGACGTAGCAGACAGCCTGCTTCTGACATTCGCTATCCTGCTGATCATTAACGAGAGTGTGAGGATGATCTGGGGGAGTGGCATCCATGTGGTCCAGCCGCCGGATCTGCTGTCAGGTTCGGTGCGGCTGTTAGGCAGTTCCGTTGCCACCTACAGCCTGTTCGTGATCGTCATCGGCCTACTATTGCTAGCTGGTCTCTGGTACCTGTTCAACCGCACTCGTGTCGGCCGCATCATGCGAGCCGCGGCACTGGATCGCGATATGGCCGAAGCGCTGTGCATCAACACCCGGCTGGTGGTGACCGGCGTGTTTGCCTTTGGCGCCTGGCTGGCCGCCGTCGGTGGCGTCATGGCGGCACCCATGCGTGCGCTGGATCCAGGCATGGGGGACAAGATCATTATCGAGTCGTTCATTGTGGTG
The DNA here is from genome assembly GCF_032922745.1 of Marinobacter salarius. Taxonomy (NCBI): domain Bacteria; kingdom Pseudomonadati; phylum Pseudomonadota; class Gammaproteobacteria; order Pseudomonadales; family Marinobacteraceae; genus Marinobacter; species Marinobacter salarius. The sequence goes on along the minus strand of NZ_CP136693.1, from coordinate 3,224,175 downwards.
GTGATCGGAGGGCTGGGCAGCTTTCCGGGCGCCTTGCTTGGAGCCATCATCCTGGGCCTGATTCATGGCTTCGGTGGCCGCTACCTGCCGGAAGTGAACCTGCTGTTGCCGTTCGTCGGCATGGCGCTGGTTCTGTTGTTCAAACCACACGGCATTATGGGCAAAGGGGCAAATGCATGAAAACCAAGGTTCTGATGGCCATTCTGGCTGTGGTGATTGCCGGGCTGATTGCGGTGCCCTGGATTGCTTCCTATTTCTATGTGTTTATTTTTACCGAAATCCTGATCCTGGGTCTGTTCGCGGCCAGCTTCAACCTGATTTTCGGTTATACCGGCATGCTGAGCTTCGGGCATGCGGCGTTCTTCGGTATTGGCGCTTACGCCACGGCCCTGGTGCTGATTCACCTGGAGTGGCCGTTCCTGGTCTGTCTGATGGTTTCCATGGGGGCGTCCGCACTACTGGCTTTGATGATCGGCTTCCTGAGCGTCCGCCTCAATGAGGTGTACTTTGCCATGCTGACCCTGGCTTTTGGCATGATGGTCTTTGCCATCGCCTACCAGTGGCGCTCGGTGACCAACGGCAGTGACGGCCTCGCCGGGTTTACCCTGGGCTCCTTCGGGCTGGGGCTTGACCTCACTCTGGCGAATCCCTCGGTCTATTACCATGTGGTGCTGGGTATTGTGGCCATCGCCGCGATAGTGCTTTACCTGATCTGCCGCAGTTCGTTTGGCATGATCCTCAAGGCAATCCGTCAGAATCCCGAGCGGGTATCCTTCGCCGGGCTGAACGTGCGGACGTATCGGCTTGTGGCTTTCGTCATCGCCGGAACCTTTGCGGGCCTGGCCGGTGGTCTGATCGCTCCATTCCTGCGTGTGGCGAGCCCCGAGCTTCTGCACTGGTCCATGTCCGCCGAACCGATATTGATGGCCATCCTGGGGGGTACCGGGTTTTTCCTGGGACCGTTCATCGGCTCTGCGGCGTTCGTATTGCTGGAAACCTGGATCACCACTTACACGGAATCCTGGATGCTGGTTCTGGGTATCATCCTGGCGCTGATGGTGATCTTCTTCCGCAAGGGACTGTTGGGCACTGCCATTGACTGGTGGATGGAGGTGAAAAAATGACTAACCCGGTCCTTACCATTGCTAACCTGACCAAGCGTTTTGGCGGCGTCACGGCGGTCTCTGATATCAACCTGGACGTCATGCCCAAGGAAACCATCGCGATTATCGGCCCCAACGGTGCCGGCAAGACCACCTTCTACAACATGGTGTCCGGCCGGATGCAGCCAACGGAAGGCACGATCATGCTGGACGGCAAGGATATCACCGGCCTGCCTCCCCACAAGATCAGCCGGCTGGGCGTATCGCGATCGTTCCAGATCAATAATATCTTCCCGGAGATGACGGTGCAGGAGAACGTGGAAGTGGTGCTATCGGCCTACCATGGCCACAGCCGCAAGCTATTCAATATCGCGTCCCGCAATACCGAAATCCAGAACGAGGCGGTTGAGTTTCTGAAGCGTCTGGGCATCGACAGCCTGAAAGCACAGCGTGCAGAAGTGATCAGCTACGGCGACAAGCGATTACTGGAGATCGCCATGGTGCTGGCAACGCAACCTAAGCTGGTGCTTCTGGACGAGCCAACTGCCGGGATGACTCCGGATGAAACCCGGCGCACCACCCAACTGATCAAACAACTTGCCGGTAGCGGTGACTACACCTTCATGATCACCGAGCACGATATGGATGTGGTCTTCAATCTGGCGGACCGGATTCTGGTCATGCACCGTGGCGAGAAGCTTTTTGCCGGCACACCCGAGGAAGTCAAGAACCACCCGGAGGTGCGTGTTGCCTACCTGGGCGAAGAAGACGACGAAGCGGTCGAGGAGGCCAACCCATGATTCTTGATGTTCGCAACATTCAAACGTTCTACGGCGAGAGTCAGGCGCTCCAGGGTGTTACCCTTCAGCTCGAAGCCGGTGAGACGGTTTGCATCCTCGGCCGGAACGGGGCGGGAAAGAGCACCACCCTGAAAAGCATCATGGGGCTGACGCCTCCGAGATCTGGCGAGGTCGTTCTATGAAGGCAAGCCAGTCCAGGGCTGGCCGGCACACCGCATCGCCCGCGCTGGCATCGGGTACGTACCGGAAGACCGCCGGATATTTCCTGGTCTGACGGTGCGGGATAACCTGGATGTGGCCTCCTATCAACGCAAGGGCAGTGCCGCGCGTTGGACGGTGGATGGCATCCTCAAGAAATACGAGATGCTGGGCGAACGGGCGGACCAGGACGGCGCGACCCTGTCCGGTGGTCAGCAACAGATGCTGGCGGTGGCAAGGTCCCTGATGATTCAGCCACGACTGTTGTTACTGGATGAGCCCAACGAGGGACTGGCCCCGGTTATCGTGCAGCAGATCGGTGAGCTGATTGACGATCTCAGCCAGACCACCACCATCCTGTTTACCGACCAAAGCGTGCGATTCGCACTAAAGCATGCTCAAAGAGCCTACATTCTGGAAAAGGGCCAGGTTGTGCACGAGGCGAGCAGTCAGGACCTGAAGGCGGACCAGGCTACCCAGGACCGATTCTTGTCCGTGGCATAGCGTGGCTTATAATCCCCGCCGCAGAGGCAAACGGACGTGGCAGTTATGATCGAAAATTACGAAGCATTCCGCGGTGAACTCCGCATGTCCAAGGAGGATGTGATCCGCGATGTGTACCGCCAGAACAAGGAACGCATCAGTATTAAAAAGGAGGCGACAGCGGTCAAGAATCTGACCCGAATCATCGACTCGACCCTGCGGCTGGCCAACTCCAAGGGGTTTCATGCGATGACGCTGAGGGACCTGTGCGGAGATTCCGGCATGAGCATGGGTGGGCTCTATGCGTATATCCGCAACAAGGATGACCTGATCCACCTGATCCAGAGCCACGGATTCATTATCACGCGTCGGACTCTGATCCATTACACGGAAGACGTAGAGGATGTCCGGGACAGAATGTTCTCTGCAATTAAGGCACACCTGTATCTGAGCGAGCTGATGCGGGCCTGGTTCTACTTTTCCTACATGGAAGCGAAGAGCCTGCCGGCCGAGGAAAAACGCGACGCTGTCGCCATTGAGCTGGAGATCGAGGAGATCTTTCTGCGGCTTATTGAGGATGGCATAGAGGCCAAGGTTTACCGCTCGAGAAATGCCCGCCTTGTCGCCTCCATGATCAAAGCCTTATTGCAGGACTGGTACCTGAAACGCCGGAAATACCGTGACCAGAGTGTTGCGGTTGACGACTATGCCGCGTTTGTCAGGGATGTGATTGAAAGCTATCTGCTCGGAGAGCGTTGACTCTCCTTCTGTGAGGAATGTGATGACTATCAGACTGACAAACCCGGCACTATTGCGCGAAAGCGCCCATATCAACGGCGAATGGGTCCAGGCCCGTTCGGGTAATCGGCTCGCGATAACCAATCCAGCCAATGGAGAGCATCTCGCTTATGTGCCGGATATGGACGCCGAAGATACCCGGCAGGCCATTCGGGCGGCCGAGGCAGCGTGGCCGGAATGGCGTGCCCGTCCGGCCAAGGAGCGAGCGGGTGTTCTGCGTCGGTGGTTCGATCTGGTGATGCAACATCAGGAGGACCTGGCCTGTTTGATGACGGCAGAGCAGGGCAAGCCGTTGGCCGAGGCTCGCGGTGAGGTTGCGTACGGCGCCAGTTTCATCGAGTGGTTTGCCGAGGAAGCCAAGCGGGCCTATGGTGACGTCATTCCTGGCCACGGCCGTGACAAGAGGATTGTGGTTATCAAACAGCCGATTGGGGTAGTGGCGGCAATCACGCCCTGGAATTTCCCGGTGGCCATGATCACCCGTAAGGTTGCCCCGGCACTGGCTGCCGGTTGCCCAGTGGTGGTCAAACCTGCTGAAGACACGCCGTTGTGCGCGCTCGCGCTTGCGGTGTTGGCCGAGGACGCCGGAGTTCCACCGGGGATCCTCAACATCGTTACCTGCTCGAAAGACCGGGCGCCGCAGGTGGGTGAGGAACTGACCACCAGCCCGGTGGTTCGCAAGGTGTCGTTTACGGGGTCCACGCCCGTGGGCAAACTCCTCATGAGCCAGGCCAGTGGCACGGTCAAGAAAGTGAGCCTGGAATTGGGCGGCAATGCACCGTTTATCGTGTTTGACGACGCCGATCTCGATGCTGCGGTAACGGGATTAATGGCCTCCAAGTACCGAAATACCGGGCAAACGTGTGTATGCGCCAACCGCATTTATGTGCAATCTGGCGTGTATGACGAGTTTGTTGAGAAGCTTAAGGCTGCGGTTGGCAAGTTGGTCGTCGGGGCAGGCCTGGAAGGCGAGACCCATCAGGGTCCGCTGATCAACCAGGCTGCGCTCGATAAAGTCAGGCGGCACATCGCCGATGCGACAGAACGGGGCGCAAAAGTGGTGATGGGAGGCCAGGCGCACGCTCTTGGTGGCACCTTCTTCGAGCCCACCATTCTCACGGACGTCACCCAGGACATGCTGGTGGCCAGCGAGGAGACCTTTGGCCCGGTGGCACCGCTGTTCCGGTTTGAGACCGAGGAACAGGCCATCACCATGGCCAACGATTCGGAATTTGGTCTGGCAGCATACTTCTACAGTAATGACATCCGGCGCATCTGGCACGTGGCCGAGGCCCTGGAAACCGGCATGATTGGCATCAACGATGGCATCATTTCAACCGAGGCCGCTCCCTTCGGCGGGGTCAAGGAAAGCGGCTTGGGTCGTGAAGGGTCACGGCATGGCCTGGACGAGTTCATGGAACTCAAATACCTCTGCCTCGGTGGAATGCGCTGAGTCCCTTTTTCAAGGAGAATTGAATGTCTGGCTCCCTATCTCATTTGCGTGTCCTGGATCTTTCCAGAGTGTTGGCTGGTCCCTGGGCAGGGCAGATCCTTGGGGATCTCGGCGCAGAGGTTATCAAAATTGAACGCCCAAAATCCGGGGACGACACGCGCTCCTGGGGGCCACCTTATCTGCAGGGGGCTGATGGTAATGCAGATCTCTCTGCCTACTTCCTGACCGCCAATCGAAATAAGCAGTCCCTTGCGGTCGATATCGCCCATCCCGAAGGGCAGGAACTGATCCGAAAACTGGTCGCAGAGTCGGATGTCATCCTTGAAAACTTCAAGGTCGGGGGCCTCAAACGTTATGGCCTGGATTATGACAGCCTGAAGCAAATCAACCCCAAACTCATCTACTGCTCGATCACCGGATTTGGCCAGGATGGCCCTTACGCGAACCGGCCCGGATATGATTTCCTGATCCAGGCCATGGGCGGGCTTATGAGCATCACCGGGCAACCTGACGGCGAGCCCGGCGCCGGGCCAATGAAGGTCGGTGTAGCACTGACAGACATCATGACCGGGCTGTATGCCACCATTGGTGTGCTCGCTGCGCTCAGTCACCGTGACCGTACGGGAGAGGGGCAGTATGTCGAGGCGGCGCTGTTGGATGTGCAGGTAGCCTGTCTGGCGAATCAGGCCATGAATTACCTGACCACGGGCCAGGCGCCGGGGAGGATGGGGAACGCCCATCCGAATATCGTGCCTTACCAGGATTTTCCTACCGCAGATGGCAACATGGTGCTAACCGTCGGTAACGATGAGCAGTTCACCCGGTTGTGCGATGTTCTTGAGCATCCGGAGTGGGCGAGCGATGAGCGTTTTGCGACAAATCGGGCTCGCGTAGCGAATCGAAAGGAATTGATTCCCAGGCTGCGGCAGGCCACGGTGATGCGGTCAACACAGGAATGGGTGCAAATTCTGGAGCGTTCAGGGGTGCCCTGCGGGCCGGTTAACACCCTGGATCAGGTATTTGAAGACCCACAGGTTCTTGCGCGGGGAATGAAACAGTCTGTTCAGCATCCATCGCTGGGCGATGTCCCGACGGTTGGCAATCCGATCAGGCTGAAGCTGACACCGGTAAGTTACAGGACGGCGCCTCCGCTGTTGGGGGAGCAATCGAAACAGGTCCTTGAGAAGATTGTTGGCCTCTCTTCTGGCGAAATAGAGAGCCTAAGGGAGCGCGGCATAGTCTCGTGATCTGGTGTTGCGTTAGCTTTCCTCAGCCAACGCAACCAGATCCATACGGATATCCTCCACACTCAGCTCCGGCCGGATCAACAGACGGGCCTTTCCTTCGCGGTCGAACACATACACGGCGCCGCTGTGTGAGACGTTGTAGTTACCTTCCGCATCTGGCTCGTCGTAACCAAAGGTCGTGCGGTAACGCTTACTGAGTTCCCTGAGCGCTGGTTCCTCGCCGGTCAGGCCGATGGCCCGGTCGCTGAAAAAGCTCACGTAGCTGTCGATGCGTTCTGGGGTGTCCCGTTGCGGGTCCACGCTGACAAAGACAATCTGCGTGTCTGCTCGCATTTTCGCGGGCAAATCCTTCACCGCCCTGGACAGTTTCTGGAGTGTGGCGGGGCAGATATCAGGGCAGGAGGTGAAGCCGAAGAACAGCAGCCGGATATTGCCGTCGGTTTGCTCGGCCGTCACCGTGTCGCCGGAGGTGCCAGTCAGCTCGAAGGCAAGTTCCGGCATCAGGCCGCTGATGTCTTTGCCATTCCAGTTTTCATCGTCGCCAAAGCACCCACCGAGCACCACTAGAGACGCCAAAAGTACCATGGCAGAGATCGCTTTATGACTGCAGGGTAGGAACCGGTTTTTCATGAATGGCTGGCCTTCAGCTTTTCGTTATAGGGCGACACCTTGCCATCTTCACGCATGGCACGTCGAAGGATAATCAGTATGCCGAGGATGCTCATCATGGCCGGGGGAATCCAGGTCAGCAATCCGCCCAGCAACTGGTCCGTTTCTGGCGGCATTGGCCAGGCGCGACCGCAGACTTCGTACACGTCGTACACCATACCCCGTGAGAACACGATGGTGGCGCCCAGAACCATCTGGGGGATGGCAACCAGGGCTAGAAGAAGGATGCGTTTGCCGTAGCCCAGAGCGTCGCTGATGACGGGTGAACGTGGATCAAAGATCAACCACCAGAACAGCATACCGTCCAGTAGCATGCTCCAGTTCATCACCCAATACAGATCCCGGCTGAGCATGGCGTCGAAGTGGATTGGCGGCCAGAGCCAGAAGTAGATCAGACCTACAAACAGGAATGAGGCAATCGCCGGGTGCTGGAGAAAACGGTAAATCCACCCCAGCGGTATTAGCGCCCGCCGTACGCCGGGATTGATCAGGCTGTAGAGGAAACGCATCACCGGGAGGGGGTTGGACAGGGCAATCAGGATCGGCCCCAGGTGGTGCAGTATCAGATGCTGGCCCCGGTGAACGAAGAACATGTACTGGGAGTAGTAATCGAAACGGGTTTGCATCACGCCGTAACAAAGCATGACGCCCACCACAAATACCAGCACCCGGCCACTTCCGGGGCGATCGTCAGCAGGCATCCTGACCAGGCCGAACCCGTAGAACGCCAGAACGAGCACGAAACTCAATATGGTGAGCGGCGAGAAGTCATAGGGTACAAGGTAGTCTAAGGCCGACATCGGGCTTGCCTTTGTGCTCTGGGGGTGGAACCGGGTGATTGTTGTTGCTGATCCAGAGTTTTACCGGAGTGACGGCTAAATTCAAGAGATTGTTGGGTTTGCTGTGTTAATCGGGATACCCCGTAATATCCCGAATTTTACGGTACAGCGGCTGAAGCTGGGGATACATCTTCAGGTACACCTCTCGATACAGGCGCTCGTAGAGTTTCTGGGTGTCGGCCTGCGGATGGAAGACATCACCCACTCGGGTCATCGCGTTCACCGCCGTCTCGAAATTCGGATGAAGCCCCAGGCCAACGGCAGCGTCGATGGCGGCGCCAAGACCGGACGTTTCGTAGGTATGAGGCCGTTCTGCGGGCAGTCCGAAAACATCGGCGGTCAGTTGCATGGCGGCATCGCTCTGGGAACCGCCCCCGGCGACTCTCAGCCTGCGGATGGGGACGCCACTGCGTTTCTCGATCCGTTCCTTGCCTTCGCGCAGGGCGTAGGCCAAGCCTTCCAGTATGGCTCGGTAGATGTGGGAGCGGGTGTGGACGTCGCCAAACCCGATGATGGAGCCCTTGGCTTCCGGCCCCGGCTGGCGAACCCCGGGTGACCAGTAGGGTTGCAGCATCAACCCCATCGAACCGGCGGGAACGGCCCGAACCAGTTCATCAAACAGGACTTCCGGCTCCACGCCTTTCTGCTCAGCCAGTTTCTGTTCCCGTAGACCGAATTCGCGCTTGAACCAACTCACCATCCAGAAGCCACGGTAGATCATCACCTCGGTGGAATAGTGACCGGGCAGGGCGGAGGGATAGGGCGGCATCATGCGTACCGGTTCCAGGTAACGCTTGCTGGTGGTGTTGATGGTGGCCGTGGTGCCGTAGCTCATGCAGCCCACCTCTGGTGTCAGGCCGCCGGAGCCGAGGATTTCACAGGCCTTGTCCGACGCCGCTGCAATCACCGGGAGTGGCCCCGGCAGGCCAAGGTGCCGGGCCGCGTCTCCGGTGAGATCGCCGATCTTGTCGCCGGGCTTAACCAGTTCCGGCAACATCTCACGGCGAACGGGCATGGTAAGCCACTTGAAATCACGTGGGCCGGCCCACTGGTGGCGTTTGTAGTCGAACGGGATATACCCCACCTGGCTGCCCACGGAGTCTCTGAACTGGCCTGTCAGGCGGTAGTTCAAGTAGCCCGACAGCAGCAGGTAATGCCGGGTGGCCGCCCAGATTTCGGGCTGGTTCTGGGCAATCCAGTTGGCCTGGGTTTTCTCTCGGATGCGGTCAACGGTGGGTTCCAGACGAATCAGCTTGAACAGCCAGCCCCATAAACCGGGCACAGGCCCTTCAACCCGGGCGTGACGTTGGTCGAGCCAGATGATGGCTGGCCGGAGTGGCTTGCCATGTTCGTCCAGATTTACAACGGTGCCACGCTGGGTGGTCAGCGTTACCCCGGCCACTTGAGTCGGCAAGGCATCGGTGTTTTTCCAGAGCAATTGGCACGCCTTACCGAGGTTTTCCCAAAAATACTCCGGATGTTGTTCCGCCCAGCCCGGCTGCTCGGAGAAGTAGGGTTCAATCTCCTGTTTGCCCTTGCCAACGAGATTGCCCTGAGTGTCGAATAGCAGGGCCCGCACGCTCTGGGTGCCGTTGTCGATAGCCAGGATGAGCGGTTTGATCGTGTTCATCCAGTGGCCCCCGGTTTGGCCGGAAATGTGGCCGGAAGCGAGTAGCAAGATCGCCAGAGCTCCAGATAACGTGCCTCTTCCCGTTCCCAGGTGGTGTCGTCCCAGCCCAGGATGGGTTTGCACAGGCAACGTATGTCCGGGAGCAGGCCTTTACCGCCTTTTGGAAGCACCAGCCCGAGCCGGGTGCGGCGCAACATCAGGTCATCCAGGTGGATCACTCCGGTATTGGCGGCCGCCCAGGCCAACTCCGCCCACAGGGTGTCGGTGCCGCCAACGGTTTCATGAGTTCCGGCACGCAGGACCTCTGCCAGAGCAGGGCCGTAGAAGCCCTGCAAGCGATGCCAGTTCTGGTGGCTGATGGCGTCAGGACGTTGGAGGTCGGGGGGCGATGCAAATACCGGCAGCGCATCGCTTCTGAGATGAAAGCCCGGCATTTGCCCCCGTTCGAGTACTTCCCGGGCGATCAACCGGAAGGTGGTTAACTTGCCACCGGCGACGCTGATCAGGCCATTGTCGGACCAAATCACATGCTCCCGATTTTCCTTTGAGGGTTTTCGCGTTCCCTTTGATTGATTAAGCGTGGGTGATTGGGTGACAACAGGGCGCACTCCCGCCCAGGTTGCGATCACGTCACGCTCGGTGATGGCACTGCTGGGGAACAGGCTTGAGGAGATCTTCAGCAGGTAGTCGAGCTCCTCCCGGTTGATGGCGGGCTCATGGGACAACGATTCTGTGTGGTCGAGGTCCGTGGTCCCCAGCACCGTCGTGCCTTGCCATGGGAAGGCGAATACCGGCCGACGGTCCTCCGGATGAAACAGCGACACCGAACAGGACACCGGAAGACGCGAATAAGGAATAACCAGGTGGCTTCCCCTCAGGGGACGTATTCGGGTGTCACTACTATCGGTCTGCTTCAACTGGCCCGCCCAGGCACCCGTGGCGTTAATAACCAGTGGGGTGTTGACGATCCTTTCCAGCGTTTGGGCTTCTGTGCTGGTGTCCAGAAGGTGAACGCCTGTGACGGCGTTGGTTTCACTGTTGCGGAGAACTGCCTGCGCCTTCATGTAATTCAGGCAGACAGCACCGTCGGCCTCGGCTTCTTCGAGTACGCGTTGCACCAGACGCGCATCGTCGGTAACGGCATCGGTGAAGCCGCTGGCACCAGTCAGGTGGTTGGTGGACAGGCCCGGCACCCACTGCGATGTGTCTGCCGGGCTGAGTCGCTGCCTGGATGGCTGTCCTGAAAGTCGGTCGTACAGACGCAGCAGCAGCTGGAACAGCTTGGGACCGGGGAACTGTTTCTGGTAGTGAGGCATTATGAAGCGCAGGGGATCGATTAGCCCAGGCGCTTCTGCCAGCAGGCGCTCACGTTCCCGCACCGCGTCCCGTGTCAGGCGAAAGTGCCCGCTGCCGAGGTAGCGCAGGCCACCGTGGATCATCTTCGAAGAACGGCTGGAGGTCCCCCAGGAGAAGTCTCGTTGCTCTACCAGTAAGGTGCTCAAGCCGCTGCCGGCGGCTTCGCGAGCGATGCCCGCTCCGGTGATGCCCCCGCCGATCACCACCACATCGAAGGTGGCGTCGCCACGGGCCAGCTGGTCAAGTTTTTGTTCGCGCGTTAGTGGCATTACTTCTGAACCAGTGTTTGTGGGTTCATCAAGCCGGCCGGATCGAATGTCTGGCAAAGAGATCCGATGGCCAGCATGCCCAGCTCGCCTTTTTCGACCGGCAGGAAGGGCGCGTGATCCTTGCCAACGCCATGCTGATGGCTAATGGTGCCCCGGTTGTTAACGATAATCTCAGAGGTGCTGGTTTTCAGGGTTTTCCAGCGGGCCAGGGTTTCCTCGTAACTGTCGGCCACCCGGAACACATAGGTGGTGTAGAGGCTGCAGCCCTGGGTATAGAAATGCGAAAGATGAGTGAAAACGTGAACCAGCTCTTTCTTTTCATTCAGCTGGTTACGGAGGTTTTCTTCAATCTGGTTTAAGAGTTTGTCGACGTTGTCCCAGTCGGTGGCGGTTTCCAGGGTATCAACGGCGTACCCGAGTTCCCAGAGGGCTTCTCGCAGGTACGGCATGGTGAAGCGTTTGGCGGCCCATTTATCGCCCAGCTGTTTACCGGTGTAGATTCCACCAAACTCGCGGCAGAGTTCGCGAGTTTCCTTTAGGGCATTCCGGCATTGGCGTTTGCTGCCTGTGACGCCAAACGTCATCATGCATTTGCCGTCTTTGGCGCCCCGCAGGCCCAGATAGGACTCAAGCAGGCCAATCATCCCGGGGTGGCCCGCCAGGGCAAGCTGGGTTTCGGTCTCGGTGGCGTTGCTCAGGCGCAGCATCGAGAGCTGGGTGCGGTTCTGCACCAGCTTGCGACACGCTGTTCGAGCCTTGTCCCACGAAGGGAAGAACATGACATGAAAGCTTTCATGGGCCGGCAAGGGCGTGACACGCACTTTCACTTCAGTGATCAGGCCGATTCTACCCTCGGAGCCCAGGATCATCTCGCGGATGTCCGGGCCGGCACTGGAGGCGGGAATCGTGGGGATGTCCAGCGTGCCTTTCAGGGTTTCGATGCGGCCCCCGGCAAACAGCTGCTCGATACGACCATAGCGGAGTGATTGCTGCCCGCTGGACCGGCTGGCGACCCAACCGCCAATGGTGGACAGTTCGAAAGACTGCGGAAAGTGCCCCAGGGTATAACCCAGAGCCCGTAACTGTGACTCCACCAACGGTCCCGGGGTGCCAGCCCCAAAAGTGGCGATCTGGCTTTCCCTGTCCAGGTCTATCAGGCGATTCATCCGCCCCATATCAACGGTCAGCACTGGCTGGTCGCCGGCCACGGGGTTGATGTGGCCCGCCACGCTGGTGCCGCCGCCATAGGGGATGAGAGCAATACCGTTCTCGTCGGCATACTGAAGCAGAGCCTGGACATCCAGGGACGACTCCGGATAGGCAACACCATCGGGAAATACGCCAAAGTCGCCGCTGCGCATGGCGAGCCAGTCTGCGAGGCTTTGCCCGCGGGCGTGACGCACCCGATCTTCGGCCGCGTCGATACAGGCCGGATTCGGGGGCAGCCTACTATCTGGCACCTGAGTGCAAACCTGTTCCAGAGATACATCCGCGAGTGGAACGGCACTCCCTACGCGCTCGTCCAGAAACCGCTGCCCCTCTTTGGGTAACTCAAGATTGAACTGGTCATCTCCCCAGCCGTTCCAGCGTCGCATGTTGGCCGTTCCTTATTGGTAAATGTGTGTGCGTCTGATTACTCGTGGGGCAGATTGTACCGCCGGGTACTGTTAACGCAGTGTCGTGTGACGACAAGTCTTGTGTCTTATGCCGACAGCGGTGAGTCTAGCGAAGGCTGTCCACCATGCGATCATTGAGGCTTTGCCAGTGCTCCAGTTTTCTCGCTTCCCCGATTCGTTCGGAGTCACCACCGGAGCGGTTCAGCCAAAGGCCGTCACCGTTAAAACTGTAGACCGGTTCCAGGTCCCGTCTCTGGGACGCGGGTTTGATCTCATTAATAAGGTTGTCGAGGATCAATGGATCGGCGTCGGGCTCGGGATACCACGCCAACACCATATGCGCCTGGTTCAGCTCCAGCGCCTTGACGTAGACAATGCGTAGTTGCTCGTCGGGAACGCCCATGGATTTAAGGGTGAGGTATTTTGCGATGGAGAAGTCCTCGCAATCTCCGCCGTTGGTGGTCAGCAATTCAACGGGCGTCGCCCAGTAGTCTTCTTCTCCCCAGTGGGCAATGTCGCTGACAAACCGGACCCGGTTAAAAAAGGAATTCACGAGCCGGAGCTGTCGGTCGATGGCTGCCCGGGACGCCATATCGTAGAGGCTCTGCCAGGTTTCCAGCCGGCCGTGGGCCTCCTCGCCGAACTCCGAACGCACGTAGGACATGAGTCGTTCGCTGAGTTCGAAGGCGGCCACCGATAGCGTGATGACCATGAGTAGCATGGAAAGCAGGGAACCGCGGCGGCGAGGATTCGATGCGGCCGTCTCCATGGCGGCCCTCAGTTGTTGGCTCTCAGGCGTTCACGAAGTTGTTCCAGGCGCTGCCGAATTTCCTCCCGGCGTTGGTCGCTGGTGTCTGTGTTGGCGGAGGAGGCGCGTTTATCTACGCCTGATGGACGTATCTGTGTGCCACGGGGCTCTTCCTGGTCCTCGGAGGTTTGCGTGGAGGCCATCGAGATACCGGATCTGTCCTCGTCTTCTGGAAAGTAGAGATTTTCCAGCTTGCCGCCACGCTCAATAATGATTCGATTGGCACGTACTGATCGAAGTGTGGCGTTGCCGGGCAGCTGATCACCGACAAGATAGGCTTCGGTGTTTCGTTTGTCGTCTTCAACCAGGGCGCTGCCGGGAAAGTCGCCGGATGCAGCCAATACACCGCGGAGAAACAGACGCAGATTGGTTTCCGGCAGGTTCTCGGTGTCGGGTTCCGATTGGGGGACCTCTTTGCCAGGTTCTCCAAACAGGGCAAAAGAGGCCAGGTTTACCTCTGGTACCTTCCGGGTGCCGGTTTCCGCTATTGCCATGCCTGTAGCGGAAGTGGTGTCGCCAGCACTGGTTTCAGCCTGCCAGAAACGAACGCCCTGCCACGCTGTCACAGTGATCATGGCGATGCCTGCGACGATGGTGAGTATCAGTGGTAACCTTGAACTGGTAAAAAGCATTGAATGTCCCGAAAAGAGCAGGTGTGGGCCGGCAAAAGGCCCACAGGTTATCAGACTGCAACGATTTATTGGCAGTATAGTGTATAGAGTTATTCAGCGGTTCCATATCCTATGGTAGCCTTCCTGAATTAATTGAATAAAAAGGGATTCTGGAACATTTTTCTTTCCGCCCCGGCAACAAAACGAGGACGATCGTGGACACAGACACAGAACTTCAGCCGCAGGATGCTCCGCTCGGCCGTTTACCTTTCACGTTCGCCAAACGCAACGGTGTGATCCTGACCCGTGACGACGACGGCGATCCTGTAATCCTGGTAAGGCCCGGGGCGGGTCATTCGGCGCTGGCGGAAGCCAATCGCATCAGTGGTGGGCGCGCCAGGTTCTCTCCCATTGATCCGGCCCGGTTCGACGCGGCGCTGAATGCGGCCTATCAGAATGATTCCGCCGAAGCCATGCAGATGGTGGAAGGTATTGGCGATGATATGGACCTGGCGTCGCTGGCGGATTCGGTACCGGAAACCGAAGATCTGCTGGAGCAGGAAGACGACGCCCCGATCATCCGGCTCATCAACGCCATTCTTACCGAGGCGGTCAAAACCAGCGCCTCTGATGTCCATATCGAAACCTACGAAACACGGCTTGTGGTGCGCTTCCGGGTGGACGGTGTACTTCGGGAAGTGGTGCAGCCCAAGCGTGCGTTGGCGCCCTTGCTGGTGTCGCGGATCAAGGTTATGGCCAAGCTGGACATCGCAGAAAAACGGGTGCCACAGGATGGTCGTATCGCTCTGCGAGTTGCCGGACGTGAAGTAGACATTCGTGTGTCCACCATGCCGTCATCCAGCGGTGAACGGGTGGTATTGCGTCTTCTGGACAAGCAGGCCGGGAGCATTCGCCTGGAATCCCTGGGTATGGCAGGCGGCGATCTGAAAACACTGCGCCGGCTGATCTATCGGCCCTATGGCATCCTGCTGGTAACCGGTCCCACCGGTTCTGGTAAATCGACAACGTTGTATGCGTCGCTGCAGGAAATCAATGATCGCAGTCGGAACATACTGACCGTTGAAGACCCGATCGAGTACAACCTGCCAGGTATTGGCCAGACCCAGGTCAACACCAAGGTGGACATGACGTTCGCGCGTGGGCTCCGGGCCATTCTGCGTCAGGACCCGGATGTGGTCATGATTGGTGAAATCCGTGATCTGGAAACGGCGGAAATCGCCGTCCAGGCCAGTTTGACCGGTCACCTGGTGTTGTCGACTCTCCACACCAACACAGCAGTGGGTGCGATTACCCGCCTGATGGACATGGGCATTGAGCCGTTCCTGATTTCTTCCAGTCTGGTGGGCATCGTGGCCCAGAGATTGGTTCGGGTACTCTGCAAGGACTGTTGTGAACCCTACACGCCGAGCGAAGAGCATTGCGAATTCCTGCAGCAGGACCCGGCCAATCCGCCGACGATTCATCGCGCCAAGGGTTGCGAACATTGCAACCATTTGGGGTATCGGGGCCGTATAGGCATATACGAAGTGGTCGAGGTCAACGAGGAAATCAGCTCATTGATCCATAAACGGGCAGGGGAGCTGGATCTCGAACACGAGGCCAGGCTCCATGGCCCCAGCATCCATGCCGATGGCGTCCAGAAAATCCTGGATGGGGTGACCACGGTCGAAGAGGTCCTTCGCGTGACCCACCGGAGCAGATAACTGCATGCCAGCATTTGATTACAAGGCGCTCGACAGTCGCGGAAAACAGAAACAGGGCGTTGTTGAGGCCGATGCACCAAGGGCGGTTCGCCAACAATTGCGTGAACGGGGCCTGACGCCCCTGGCGGTGGAGCCGGCCTCGGAGAAACAGGCCCGGAGCAACCCATTGAGCAGCCGGGGCAGCCTGGCCACGGCGGATCTGGCCCTGGTGACCCGTCAGTTGGCGACGCTTATCCAGTCCGGCATCCCCATTGAACAGGCGCTTTCGGCGGCCGCCCAGCAGTCTTCGAAACCGCGTATTCGCAGCATGCTGATCGCCATACGCGCGAAAGTGATGGAGGGTTACAGCCTGGCGGATAGCCTCGGTGAGTTCCCCCGGGCGTTTCCACGGCTCTACCGTTCCACTGTGGCGGCGGGTGAACACGCCGGGCACCTGGATTTAGTTCTCAACCGGCTGGCGGACTATACCGAGGCCCGGCAGGAGGCCCGTCAAAAAATCCAGTTGGCGGCCATTTACCCAATCATTCTCAGCGTTGTGGCGATCGCCATTGTGGTGTTCCTGTTGACCTATGTCGTGCCGGACATCATCGAGGTGTTTGTGAAGCAGGGGCAGGAGCTTCCGGCGCTGACGGCAGCCATGCTGGCGGTCTCTGATTTCCTCGGCAACTACGGTATCTATCTGCTGATATTGATCATTATTGCACTGGTTGCTTTCCGGTGGTCATTAAAGAAACCTTCGTTCCGGCTCCGCTTTCATAAAAGCCTGCTCAACATGCCGCTGTTTTCAGGCATGGTTCGTGGCGTCAATACCGCGCGCTATGCCAGTACACTGAGCATTCTGACCACCAGCGGCGTGCCGTTGGTAGAAGCCATGCGTATTGCCGGTGAGGTGCTCTCGAATGACCACCTGCGCGAGGAATTGCGGGATGCAGCAAGAAAGGTGAGTGAAGGCGGTTCCCTGCATCGCTCGCTGGACCAGACGGGTTACTTCCCACCGATGATGCTGCACATGATCGCCAGCGGTGAAGCCAGCGGCGAACTGGACAGTATGCTGGAGCGGACAGCGACGATGCAGGAGAACACTCTGCAATCCAAGATTGCCGCCATCGTGGGCCTGTTTGAGCCGATGATGCTGCTGTTGATGGGCGTGGTTGTGTTGATTATCGTGCTGGCAATCATGCTTCCAATCCTGAATATGAGCAACCTGGTTGGCTAGGCCAGGACCGGCGGGCCAACCCCATTTCCAAACCCAGAGATAGGGACAGATGAAGAGCGAAACAATGAAATATCAAGTGGCACAACGGGGTTTCACCCTGATCGAAATCATGGTGGTCATGGTTATTCTGGGCTTGCTGGTAGCCATTGTGGCGCCCAATATCATGGGGCGAAGTGACCAGGCCCGTGTGACGGTTGCCGAAACACAGATGAGCAACATCGCAAACGCGCTGGATCTCTACCGCCTCGATAACAGTCATTACCCGTCAACCCAACAGGGCCTTGAGGCACTGGTGTCCAAACCCAGCGGCAGCCCCGAGCCGAGGAACTGGAATCCGGAAGGGTACCTGAACAGCGTTCCTGAGGACCCCTGGGGCGCGCCATACCAGTATGTTAATCCAGGCAGGGAAGGCCCCTATGACCTGTATTCCTATGGTGCGGACGGCCGGGAAGGCGGTGACGGCGACAACGCCGACATCAGTGTATGGAAGGTCAGGGACTGATCGTGCTCTCCAGGACGCGACAGTCGGGCTTTACACTGATCGAAATACTCGTTGTCCTGGTGGTGGTTGGACTGCTCGCGGCGCTTGCCGTTATGTCGATGGGTGGTAGCTCGCGTGATCGCGAGATGGAAAATGAAGTACGCGAGCTTTACCTGCTGATGCAGACTGCCTCAGAGCAGTCGATACTGAACAATACTGAGTTGGGCCTGATCCTCGAGGATGACAGCTATCGTTTTGTCGCCTGGGAAGAGTTGAGTGGCGAATGGAAGCAGCCAGCCGAGCGGATGTTCCGGACACGAAGCTTTCCGGAATGGATCACGGTGACTGAATACATCGAAAGCGATACCCCACGCCTTGCATCAGACGAAGATGAACTAAGGCCAGATGTGGTGTTTTTCTCCAGCGGTGAAACCACGACCTTTGAGATTGAGTTCCTTGTTGGCCGAGACGATTCCCGGATGCACACCATCGCGTCTGATGGCATTTCTCCCCTGGAATGGCGCCATCCCGGGAGTGAGGAGGGCGAGGAAGAATGAAGGGGCAACGCGGTTTTACACTGATCGAGGTCCTGGTGGCTTTGCTGGTGTTTGGCCTGATTGCGACCGCGGCCGCTGAGGTTGGCAGTCAGTATATTTCCAGTTATGAGCGAATTCGCGACAAAACCCTGGCTGGCTGGGTGGCAGACAATCGCATCAACGAAATCCGGCTTCAGGAAAACCTTCCCTCTATTTCAGAGAACTCGGACGACATCGAATATGGGGCCTATCGATGGCAGGTAACGACCGCTGTCCTTGCCACAGAGGACCCGTCCATTCTTAGGGTTGAGGTATCGGTGGCGCAATACCGCGGCAACAGAACGGAGCCCGCCCCGATTCACACGTTGTCTGCATTTATTGGTGAGAACTGATGTCGGCCCCCATGATCGTTTCCCAACACCGGTCGCATCCTTCCGCTCAAGCGGGCTTTACCCTGATGGAGGTGCTGATCGCGGTAACCATCACCGCTGTTATCGGCCTCGGGGTATGGCAGGTGCTGGGCAATGTGGTCTCGTCCAGGGATCGGGTCAACGAAGTGGCGGAACAGTTTGATGACATTCAACGCACCATGCTCTTGCTGGACCGGGATATTACCCAGGTGGTGAACCGGTCCGCCCGTGACATATACGGCGATTTTCGTCCCGCACTGACCAGCCGTGAGGAGGAATTTTCGTTGATTCTCACCCGTCAGGGGTGGCGCAATCCGCTTGGAACCCGACGCAGCAGTCTGCAACGGGTGGGCTGGGAATACACCGGGGACGAATTGCGCCGGCGGTACTGGGTAACCGTCGACAGGGGGCAGGAAGACAACAGCCAGGACCTACTTCTGCTCACTAACGTGACCGACTTCTCCGTCCGCTTTCTGGATGACCAGCGAAACTGGCGGGATGAATGGCCTGACGAAGAGAGTATGGCCAACACGACGCCGGGTACGCGCCCCGACATTCCCTTACCGTTGGGTATTGAGGTCACCATAGAGCACGAACGCTTTGGTGAGCTGGTAAGGACCTTTACGCTTCCTGATTTTGATAATGACGTTGCCCAGGGTGTGGTGAACAGCGCCAACGACGCCGCGGATGATCAGGACGATGACCAGCAACAGGACCAGAACCAGAACTCTTCCGAAACAGGAGCAGTTGGTGGCTAAACGTCCATTCAACGGAAGACCGGCTAATTCCCAGGGCGGAGTGGCGCTGATCATGGTACTCCTCGCCATGGCACTGGTGGTCATGTTGGCCACAGGCATGACGCAGCAGCAAAGCGTGCGGGTGTTCCGCGCCAGTCACTACCTTGCCCAACAGCAGGGGCACAGCGTCGCCCTGGGGGCGGAAGCTTTCGCCCGCCAGATTCTGGTACGGGACTTTGAGGACGATAAGGAAAACAACCTTATGGTGGACAGCCTGGATGAGTTCTGGGCCAAGAATGCCGCAATCCTCCCTCTCGATGATAATGGCGTGGTTGAAATTCAAGTTGATGATCTCGGCGGCCGGATCAACCTTAATGATCTGGTGAGTGCCAACGGACAGGTCGACCCTGTTGTTCGTGATCGTATAGCCCGTTTGCTCCTGGTTCTTGAAATCACCAGGGTCAAAGTCGATGCGCTGGTCGACTGGATCGATCCGAACGACCAGACCATCAGCGCCGATGGAGCAGAGGACGGGCGGTACCTGTCTGAGGATCCGGCTTACCGGGCCGGCAACCAGCCCTTTGTCGATGTCTCCGAACTCCGCATGATCGATGGTATGACCAAGGAAGCCTACCGGGCACTAAGGCCTCACGTATCGGCGTTACCTGTGACCGGCTTGGGCATCAATGTGAATACCGCGACGGCACCGGTACTCAGGTCCCTTCACGAGGAACTGACACAGGCGCAGGCAGACGCTATTCTTGAGAGGCGTTTGGAGGAGCGCTTCGAGAACGTACAGGACTTCCTGGCGTTACCGGAGTTCGCCGGCCTTGGCCTCAAGTCAACCGGCCTGGGCCTGCAGACTCGTTTTTTTGAAGTGGTGTCGCGTATTACTTACGATAATCGGGTTGCCAACCTGGTCAGCACGGTTTATCGCAGCCCGGAAGGTGAGATGCAGACCGTTTCTCGTGACATCGGGCAAAAGAATCGCATTACCAAAGAACCGTTCAGCGTCTCCGAGGAATAGGGAAGTCCGGTGCCGCAAAATCGTTACAAAAAGAACCGATAACCCCGAGAGGGTTTCGAAAAAGGAAACTGTTCAGAATGTCATATCGCCTCTACGTCAGGCCGCGGCCACCGTTCGCGGACCTCGACGCCAACCCGGAAGCCCAGTTGTACAATTGGGTGCTGGTGGATGCCAGTGGAGATGCCCAGGCCCGGGGAACAGCGGATTCACAAGATGTCATTGAACAGACCCTGACCCAGAATGACCTTGAGAACGTGCTGTTGGTCGGCCTCATCCCCGGCGACGAAGCGTTGTTTTGCGTAGCTGACATTCCCGCTAAACAAACGCGATTTGTGCATCAGGCGCTTCCCTATGCGGTTGAGGAACAGGTTGCCCAGGATATCGAGAACGTTCATCTGGCCCTTGGCAACCGCACGGAGAAGGGTTTTCGGGTGGCCGCTATAGACCATGGGCAAATGGCGGAATGGGTGGCGATGTTCAGTGGGTGGAATCACCTTAAGCTGGATGCGATCTACCCGGATTCCAGCTTGCTGCCCGTCACTGAAGGTGGTTGGTCGGTATGTTTGGATGGCGATTCCGCCATGCTGTCCAGTGACCAAGGGGAATGGCTCAGCGTGCATGCGCGGAACCTGGCGATGTTCGCTCAGACGCTCGCGCTTCCGCCTTCTGATGAAGTGGTTGCCGAGGTGCCGGTCACGGTCTACGGCACTCAGCAGGAATATGAGCGTCAGCAGTCTGACTTGAGCGAGTTGAAATCATCTGGGCGCTTGACGGTCCGCGAGGAAACGCTTGAATTGATGCCTCTGGAACTGCTGGCACATTCCCACCATCATCACCTTTGCCAACCGATCAACCTGTGCCAGGGGGCCTATAGCATCCGCACGGGTAAATCGAGTGTGTTGGGCGCGTGGAAACCACTTGTTGCCGTGGCCTGCGTATGGTTTGTGATCCAGATTGGCGTGGAAGTAGGTATGGGGTTCTATCACCAGCAGCAAGCCGACGAGATCCGCGGACAGGCGATGGCGGTTTATCGTGAAGCCTTCCCGGGAGATACCAGGACCCATTCAGGAAACGTACGCCGGGTTGTTGAAGGCCAAATGCGTCAACTTCAGGCGGAGGGGCCGGACGCCGGTTTTATCACGTTGATGAAGTACACGGGTGAACAGTATTCGAAGATTCCCGATTCACGCGCTGTCAATTTCAATTCGGTTAACTACAGCCGGAATCGAGGGGAACTTGTGGTAGATGTGCGGGCGGACAGCTATGACAAGCTCAGTACCCTGAGAAATGGCCTGACCAGTCGGGGATTGGAAGCGAAGATCGGCTCGGTGGTTAATGAATCCGATGGCGCCCGCGGTCGCCTGACGGTTTCGGGAGGATAATGGCATGTTAAACAGGATCAAGGAACAGCCAGCCGTCGGAAAACTCATCGCCCAGTATGACCAATTGCCTCGCAGGGACCAGCAGGCTCTGTCGGTTCTTGCGATGGCCGTTCTCCTGGGCATTCTCTACTTCGGAGTTTGGCGCCCCGCCACGGAGTTCCATAGCCAAGCCGTGGGCGAGAGGGATCGCGCCACCGAGTTGCTGGCGTGGCTTGAGGCCAATCATCAGTCATTGGAACGTCTGTCCAGTACTGGAACGTCTCAAGGCGCTGCAGGTGCTGATACGCCCGCAGACGGCCGTGCGCTGATGGCACTGGTGACGCGTAGCGCCAGCGAGGCAGGCCTTTCCCTGCAGCGCTTTGAGCCCAGCGGGGAGGACGCCATTCGCGTCTGGCTCGAGGGCGTACCATTTACCGAAGTGGCAAGTTGGCTGGAACGGTTGAACACCGGCCACGGTGTCCGGATAGATCAGGCATCCATGGACCGGCAGAACGACCCGGGAATTGTAGCCGTACGTCTGACACTGACGATCTGAGACAGGCAACTGGAGAGCATCTGATGAACGACGGTACAGAAAACAAGAACAATCCGCAGCCGGTCATTGTCCGCCTTGACAGGAGCGCCCGAAATGAGGCGATTTCCATACTGGTTCATGCCTACCGTGACGAGCCCACGTTCCAGTACCTTTTTGACCACGGTCGCCCCGGTTACCAGCAACGTGTCCGCGCCACCGTTCGGGAACTGATCGACCTCTATTTTGATCTGAACCAGGACGCTGTTGGCGTATTGGTGAACGATACACTTGTGGCCGTTGCTTTTATTGGCGAGCCTGAACTCCGGCTGAATCTCGCGGAGCAGTTTAGTTGGCGCATTCGTATGGTTTTGACAACAGGGTTCGCCTGCACCCGTCGCTACCTGGATTACCATGAGAGGATACGGGAAATGCTCCCCCAGCCCCTGGCTCACCAGTTGCCGTTGATGGGGGTGAATCCGAACTATCAGAACAAAGGATATGGGCGATTGCTGTTATCCACGGTTGAGCGGCTCTGCGGGGAAAATCCCCGGGGGAGTGGGCTTGTCCTGGATACGGGCAACAGCCGATACCTTCCCTTCTACGAGTCAGAAGGGTTCCGAAGCCTTGGCACTATTCGGCTGGGGAGCTTTGAGGATCATATACTATTCCGCGAGGTCCGCCCCGACGAACAGGCGGCGGCATCCGGTTGAACCAACAGATTGTCGAAAACGACAGGAGATACTGTGTCTGACAGACAGGATTTTGATCTTATTGTTGTGGGAGCCGGCTCCGGCGGTGTCAGACTGGCGCGCATGTCGGCGGCCAAGGGAGCTCGAGTGGCCGTGGTGGAATCGCGCTACCTGGGCGGGACCTGCGTCAATGTGGGTTGCGTACCCAAGAAGTTGTTTGTCTATGGTTCCCACGCCGGAGAAGACATTGAGGACGCTGCGGGGTATGGATGGAACGTGCCCGGCGACCAGGTGAGTTTTGACTGGACCAGACTGGTTGCCAACAAGAACGCAGAAATCGAACGTCTTAACGGGATCTATGGGCGTATGCTGGCCAATGCCGGCGTTACGGTGATTGAAGGCACCGCGTCGCTGACCGACGCTCACACCATTGTGGTGGGAGAACGGTCCTATACGGCGAAGCATATCACCATTGCCACCGGCAGCTGGCCAGTGGTCCCGGATGTGCCCGGCAAGGAGTGTGTTCTTACCTCGAACGAGATGTTTTACCTGCCGCAACTGCCGAGGCAGGCTGTGGTCTGGGGCGGTGGTTACATAGCGGTTGAATTTGCCGGTATTCTTGCCGGGCTTGGCGTTAAGACGACACTTCTTTATCGGGGGGACCTGTTTCTTCGCGGCTTCGATGAGGACATCCGAGAGTTTACCGCTGCGGAAATACGCAAGAAGGGCGTGGACCTGCGCTTTGGCGTCAATATCGAATCCATCGAGAGCGAGGACACCCACTACAACCTCGACCTGACCGATGGCTCCCGTATGAACACTGGTCTTGTGATGGCGGCTACCGGGCGCCGTGCATTGGTGGATGGCCTGGGGCTTGAGGCACTTGGGGTTCAGCTCAGTGCCTCCGGCCATGTGGTTGTGGACGATCACTTTCAGACGGCCGTGCCCTCCATTACAGCCCTCGGAGATGTTATCGGCACACCGCAACTGACGCCGGTGGCGCTGGCACAGGGTATGGTGCTTTCTCGCCGACTGTTCGGAGACGGCCAGGGCGAGATGGACTATACAAGCATTCCGACGGCGGTATTCTGCCAGCCCAATATCGGAACGGTCGGCCTGACGGAAGCTGAGGCAAGGGAGGCCGGGCATAAGCTCCGTATCTACCGGTCGGAGTTCAAACCGATGAAACATGCCTTGAGTGGGCGGGATGAGCGGTCACTGATGAAACTGGTGGTGGACGCTGACACAGACCGGGTGCTGGGTGCTCATATGGTTGGGCCCGATGCGGGGGAAATTACCCAGGGGATAGCGGTTGCCCTGAAAGCTGGCGCGACCAAAGAGCAATTCGACAGCACCATCGGTATCCATCCGACCTCCGCCGAAGAGTTCGTCACCATGCGTGAGCCCGTCGCGTAACCTTTCCGTCTTACGAAGGGCCGCTGGTTACACCCGTATCCAGCGGCTGAGTACCACTCTCAGATTTTCTTTTCTTACTGGCTTGGCCAGGTAATCGTTCATGCCCGCTTCTCGACAACTGGATTCGGTTCCCGGGAGGACGTCGGCTGTCAGCGCGATAATGGGTGTTCCGCCCTGGCCGTTACTCTTTTCCCATTCCCGGATACAGCGGGTTGTTTCATAGCCGTCCATTACAGGCATCTGGCAGTCCATCAGGATAACGTCGTAGCCTGAGTGGTTGGTCTGGACAAGTTGCAGCGCCTCCTCACCATTGGCAGCAGTATCTGTGTCAAAGCCTAACCGTTTAAGCAAAGCGGTGGCGACCCTCTGGTTCACAATGTTGTCCTCTACGACCAAAGCGCGGGCTTGCTCACTGCCGGCTTCGATGGGGGCCTTTTCTGCCTGCTCAAAGTGATCTCCCTGGGTTGCCAGTTCAAAGGGTAGTTCAAAGCGGAACTGTGACCCTTTCCCAATGTCCGTTTGAACTTTAACGTGGCCTCCCATCAGTTCCACCAGTCTCTGGACCAGCGAGAGCCCCATTCCGGTGCCGCCATAACGACGTGAATCACCGGTATCGAGTTGCTCAAAGGAGTTAAAGATGTCTTGAATCCGCTCGACCGGAATGCCACAGCCCGAGTCGCTGACAGTGCAGTTGAGCACCAGACAGTTCTCTTCAACGGCGAAAAAGCCAGCCTGAACTTTGATGAAACCGTCGCCTGTGAATTTGATGGCATTATCGATAAGGCCCGCCAGGATCTGACGCAGGCGCGGAGCGTCACCCAGTACAACCAGATGGTCTGGCCAATCTCCCGTGAATAGGGTTGACAGGACCAAACCCTGCTGCTCCGCTACATGACGGTAGCTGGCGGTGCAGTTGGTGATGAGTTCTTTCAGGTCAAATTCGCGGCTATCCAGTTCCAGCGTACCGCGGTCAATATGGGAGTAGTCCAGGATGTCATTAATAACCGTCAGCAAATCCTCGGTGGACTGCCGCGCTGTCTGGAGATAGTCTTTCTGTCGAGCGCTCAGGGCTTCATCGGTCACAAGTTCGATCATCCCCAGAACACCATTGAGCGGTGTTCGTAACTCATGGCTCATGGTGGCAAGAAACTCGGATTTGGCTCGATTCGCCATTTCCGAGCGTTCACGGGCTTTTTCAGAGGAAGCCAGAGTTTCATCCCTGGATGCTTTGAGATTTCGAAGATGCCTGGAGAGGGCGTTCAGGCTCTCCTCCAGTTCCTGGGTTTCCCGGGTGGTACCTGTAAGGCCGACCTCAACTTCTTCGTATTCGCGATTGGTCAGTTTTGCAACCCGACGGGATAAGCCGTGGATAGGTGAGACAATGCTATTCAGCGAATGATTGACGATTAATAGCGTAAACAACAGCAGCGAAAAACCAACCGCTAATGATGTCCAAAGGATGTCTTGCTGGCGTGCAGCGAGTTGGGCTTTGTTGACACCGACCTGAACCGTACCCACACGAAGCGCTCCCGACCCGAACCCGTAGTTTGGTTCGAACCATTCGTTCTGGCGCTCTTCACCTAGGTCTAGCGGCTGTTGGAGTATCTCTGATTCAAAGACGTCGAAGGTGTCCTCAGCACTGATATTGCCAGGGTCGTCTGTGGAGACAAATCCAACCTCGTCATTTACCACGTTAGAGACGCGGATCCATTGGGCCCGACTACGCCGCAATGATTGCGACAGTATCTGTTCAAGGGAGGCCGCGTTCCCTGAAACGACGGCGTACTCAACCGCTGGAGCGAGGCTGTCAGCAAGCATTTGACTACTGTCCGAAAGGTCCTTGCGAGCGTCGTCAAGCCGTGCAGACGTAAAGAACACCATCAGCACGATGAACATGACAGTCGCCGGTGCGGCACCCAGTAGCAACAGCTTCCGCGTGAGGGAGATTGGCCTGCCCATACGCTTAATCATCAGACGCCTCCTTGGAACCGGCAAGCCGCTCGCTGACAGACTCGATAATTTCCTCACGGTCGGGCAGCGGAATGTTCAGTGAACGCGCAACCTGGCCGTTAAGCTCGATTCTGAAAACGTTGGGATAGGCGGGCGGGGGGAACTGGCCGTCGAGGCGGTATTGTTCTATGTATTCAGCCGCCAGTTTGGCAATCTCGGTTAAAGGTGTATAGGTCGACGCCAGCGATCCCGCTTTAACATAGGCCTGACTGGGGCCGATAACAATGCGGTTACGACGGTAGGCGGTCAGCAGGATGTGTTTGATAGTCCTGGGGTTGTATATACCACTGTCCGGCGCGGCCAGAATAAAGTCACCATAGTTCAGCGCATGAATGAGCGTTGGTATCAGGTTGTCGTCGGAGCTAACGACAAATACCCGCGCCTCGAGGCCGTAGGTTGGCAATTTGTCGACCACAGGCTCGTAAAGCTCAATGGTTTCGGGACGGGCAAGCATCGCCACTCGGGTCGCATGAGGCAGGATCTCTTGCCCAGCGACGGCCTGTCTGATCAATGGGGGGTTGTACAGTATGCCGGAAACCGAACCCGCGGAGCGCTCAGCGTATCCGTCAATAAACGATTGATCCACAAGCAACGCCAGGATAGGCACATGACGATTTTCCTGCCTGACCCGTGTAAAGGCTTTTGGTCCGAGCGTGATGACTGGTGTGGTATTGTCCTGAGACGTCTGGCCGCTACTGAGGGAGCGAATGGTGGCGGTACTTCCCAGCGCCTCCTGAAGAAGGGAGCGCATGCGGCGGTTTAAAGCCGAGTTCTCGGAACCGGCCAGATACACCTGGGAATCGGACGTGGATTGCGCGCGAACAGGCTGAAAAGACAAGGACAACACGACAAGCAGGAACAGTACGGCGCTGACCAGTGCGCGCCGACTGGCATCGCCGCTTGTATCTCTCCCTATTTTAGTGTTGTGCGTTGGTTTCATACCGTCCAGGGTCGGTTATCGTCCGTGTGGTGCTTTTAGAATCTTACGCCGACTTCAGCGAAGAATTGGTTATGATCCCTGATAATGTTATCGGGGCTCAGATCCGTCGTGTCCTGGTCCAGATAGTGTTGCATGGTAACGGCAAACTCATAGCTGTAGCCGGTTTCGAAAATGCGCCTTGCCAGTCTTAGGTCCAGACGTTCAAACTGTGAACGTCGGAACTCATCCGCAAAATAGTACGCTGCGGACGAGGTCAGATTGAAAGGCAGGTCCTGTATCCACGCAAAACTTCCTGAATGCCTGACCGACAACCGCCCGAGCAAGTCAATGGCGTATCGTTTGTCACCGGCATCACGATCATTGGCGCCGGTATAGCGACCGTCCTGATCCAGATAAGCATAGCTCATCCTCAGCTTCGTACCGGGAAAGTCCAGTGACGCTTCGACTTCAAAGCCTTTTTGATCGAGTGCGACATTGTTGTCAATGGTCCAGTCTTCTTCGTTGATAATGCCACTGATCATGTCGCGGAGTTTGTCGTTGAAATATCGAACTTCCAGTGACAAGGTAGATCTGTCCAGGTAATACTGACCAAAATAGCTTATTTCCCGGGAAATTATGCGCTCTTCTTCAAGTGTTTTGCCATACGTCGACGTGGCGGGGTCGACCAGATTAGCCACCAGGAACCGTTGCCCTTCAAGGAAAGCGTAAGGCGGCTGGACATTCCTGGGGCGATAGGACCAGTCCGGATTCTGCTCGAACGCATCCGGCGTCCGGACTGCCTCGGAGTAGACAAATCGAAGCGTGTGGTTATTCGCCAGGATGAAGTTGGCAGCCACCCTGGGTGAAAAGTAGCCTTCATCCGTGGTGGTGGTTTTTTCCCAATTGCCGCCAGCGTTCAGGGTAAGCCAACGTAAAGGGGAATACTCAAGGTTCGCAAAAACCTGCGACTGGTAATTGTTACCGCGGCCATTGAAATAGGTTTCCGATCGATAAGTGTCCTTACGATAACCAAGACCTGATACCAGTTTGAGGTCCGGGTTGAACAACAGGGTATCCTGGATTTCGAACTCCAGGCGGGATTCCTCGATGTCTTCATTCAAGTTTGCCCTGAAAGGGTCTACTTCGTTCGCGGCGCAGGGGACGAGATCAGGGCTGTTTCCCTGAAGAATATTGTTAAAGGTATCCCCGGGAATGCAGATGCTCCAGCGCTGCCGTCGATCATAGTTTTGGAAGCTGGCCTGAACATGATAGAAATGGCTTTCGGAGGTCGTTACGTTCAGGCGGGTTTGTAGATAGTAGTCATCGACGATGATGTCAGGGTGGTCATTGGCGCCGAGCTTCCCGTTCTTGATCTGGTCCTCCTCGTCAACGCCATCCACCACACCGCCGCGCAAGTCCAGACTGTACTGGCTGTTCAAGAACAAACTGCTGTCGTACGTAAAGGTGTTGATGTCATAGCCATCATGGAAGGGGTAGTAGATGTCATCGTCTACCTGCTCATCAAAGCCGTCCGATTTTCGCTTCTCGTAGGCCAGGCGCCAGTTGTAGTCGCCAGAGGCGTTGCCGGCGGAACCAAACACTCTTTTATAGCCTCTGGAGCCGGTAATGGCGCGGGCTTCGATGCCGGCCGTATCCTCGGGCGCACGGGTGATGATATTGATGGTCCCGAGGAAGGCATTGATGCCATACGCGGCGCTGTTTGGGCCACGGCTGACCTCGATTCGTTCTATCAGCTCCAGGGGAACCGGCATGGTATTCCAGTCCATGTCGGACAGGTTAGGGCGGTACGACGTACGGCCATCGACCTGAACCTGCAGTCGGCGCTGCTCGTAATGTACAGTACCGTGGTAGCTCGTTACCGGACTGTT
Source organism: Marinobacter salarius (assembly GCF_032922745.1). Classification (NCBI taxonomy): domain Bacteria; kingdom Pseudomonadati; phylum Pseudomonadota; class Gammaproteobacteria; order Pseudomonadales; family Marinobacteraceae; genus Marinobacter; species Marinobacter salarius. Next base: position 3,195,345 of record NZ_CP136693.1, on the reverse strand, counting down.
GCTCCCAACCTCGGCTACCGTCATGCCAGGGACCAGGCGAAATACTTCAACCAGGTTCATGATGCCGAGATCCCGGATCATTTCGCCGGTGATGATGGTGGTCGTGCCGGGCACACGTGACTTCGGTTGCCTGAGACGGGTTGTGGTCAGTACCTCTGGAATTCTGGAATCCATTTCAAAGGCTTCCGGTGAATCGCCAAGCGCTGCCAGCTCGAAAGTTTGCTCGTTGCTTTCCTCCGCTACCGCCGCTACCACCGGAACAACGGCGATGAACGTGCCCGCAAACACCGAGATCAGGCGACTGCGATACGCATTAGGGCGAACAAGCCCCGGAATTTTAATGAGATAGGTCGTAACGGGCATGAGTGTCGTTTTATACTTTGCCGAGTGTGGGATTTTTTTATGGTGAACGCTTTTTTTATATCCTATGTGACCAGATTACATTTGTCTCTCTAAAATTTAATGAAAGTCTGATGAATGAGTTATAACTCTATGAATTGTTGGGAAGTATTGGGTATCGAGCCCACCGGTGATCATGCCCGTATCAGGGCGGCTTATGAGCAACAAGAAAAGTTCGCCTCTGGGGAGGAGCTTGAACGGTTGCGGCAGGCTTTCAAGGAAGCAACGGGCGGCGAGCCGCAAACGGACAACGAACCATCCGATGCCGGTAATGAAGAACAGCCTCAGGTTGCTGATACCCCTGTGGCAGTGAGGCAGGAGGATCAGGAGCTGGATGCCTCGGAACGACAAGTGGTGCGAGAGGTGGTGATTCAGGTCCGAGCCCTGCTGAACGATTCCAGCCGCAGCAAGGACGCACAGATCTGGAAAGCCATTCTCGGGGAGCCTCCTGCAGATCAGCCTCATGTTCGCAAGGAAATTGCCGACGCGCTGGAGCCTCAGGTTCGGCCGATGGCGGAAAACGGCAGTTTCCCGGCGCCGGTTGTGCAGTTTCTGGCGGGGTGGTTCGACTGGTATAGCCTGCGGGACGCGCAGGAGCATGACGCCGAGGAGGACATGGAGGCGGAAACGCCAACGGGTGATCAGCAGCCACAGGAAGAACTGCCGCCGCAGATGGTTAACTTCTGGCCCGCGGTGATAGGCTGGATTGTCGGCTTGGCCGTATTAGCAACCTTATTCAGTGGAATGGGGGGCGGCGGCTGACGCAGCCTCAATCCTGCGGCGATACGCCTGAGCCAGCATGGCTCCCACAATGACCTGTATCTGGTTGTAGCACATGATCGGCAGCACGATCATGCCAAACCCGGGGTGTCCGGAGAACAGCACCTTGGCCATGGGAAGGCCGGACGCCAGACTCTTCTTTGAGCCGCAGAACACCACGGCAGCCTCATCCTCCAGGCTGAATCCAAACCGGCGAACCACAAACATCGCCAGTACCATAAAGAATCCCAGCAGCGCGAAGCACAACCCAATGGCCAGCAGAATCGCCTTCAAAGGCAGGTTTTGCCACAGGCCACTCGCGACCGAATGGGAAAAGGCGGAATACACGATCAGCCAGATCACACACTGGTCATAGCGGGAGGTGAGCGTTCCGTGCCGAGCCAGGAAACCACCCAGCAGAGGACGCAGGCCGTGGCCAACCGCAAACGGCAGAAGCAGTTGTAGCACGATGTCTTTGAGCGCCTCAGCGACCGAAAACCCGCCGTCGCCCGACGTGCTCACCAGCAGCAACAGCAGGAACGGTGTCAACATCATGCCAAACACATTGGAAGCGGCGGCGCTGCAGATGGCGGCGGGCACGTTGCCCTTCGCCATGGCCGTATAAGCAATCGAGGAAGAGACGGCCGACGGCAGCACGCCCAGATACAGGAACCCCAACCCCAGATCCGCCGGCATCCACTGAGGCGCAAAGCGGCTGATTTCGTTGATGGGTAATGCCACCAGGGGGAAAAAAACGAAGGTGAAAGCGGTAATGATAATGTGCAGCCGCCAATGGGTGGCACCGGCCACGATCTGTTCACGTGAAAGCGCCGCGCCATGAAGGAAGAAAAGGAGTGCCACAGCCACGGTGCCAGCGGTTGCCAGGGCGTTGGCGGCATCACCACGCACCGGCAGGAACGTGGCAAGGACAATCGCACCCAACAGCAATAGCGTGAAGGTATCGAGCCTGAATTTCATGGATGCTTCTTCCCCAAGGCTTTAAGGCTCGGCTGGAGCAAAGCCCTCGACAGGGTTTCCGCCTTAACGGAGTCCTGTCGTCGAATCGCGGCGAGTAGCAGTTCATGATCCTCCTGGGAAGGTTCAGGAAGTTCTGAATCGAGCTCGGTCAGTTCAATGGTTTGTGTCACCGCATGGGCAAAATAGTCGTACAGCTCCGACAGGGCAGGGTTGTGTGACGCTGCGACCAGGGCTGTATGAAACGCATGATCGTGACGGATTCGGCTTTCAACATCGTCACCGGCTTTCGCCCGCTCATCCAGAGCGAGCGTCATTTTCTCCAGGTCCTTTGCGTCCCGACGTTCCGCTGCGAGCTTTGCAGCTTCGGTCTCCAGCATAATCCGTACTTCGAGCTTGTCTCTTAACTGAGCGCGGTTGATCCTTCGCAGGGTTTCTCCAGCGTCCTTCGTGGCTCGAACGTAGGTGCCATCCCCCTGACGTGTCTCCAGCATGCCGACATGCACCAGGACCCTGACCGCTTCACGAACGGTGTTACGGCTCACGCCGAGGGATTCCGACAGTTGCGCTTCAACGGGCAGTCGTTCGCCAATCGCCCAGTGATTTTTTTCAATGGCTTGGCGCAGGCTTTCTATGGCGGTTTCGACGAGAGAACCCTTGGAGATTCTGGCGAGCTGCATGTTTAAGATCCTGATAAATGATGACCCAATCATCCTATGAATACATCCGAACTGTCAAATTGACGAGCGTGGATAGAGAAAATAAAGACTAAGCTGAAGGGTGCAGGAACTCGTAGTCATCCGGGTTCACCTCTCGCGTGGCCTTGCGGTAGGTGAAGGTGAAGCCGGGCCAGTTCACCGTGTTCTTACCATCACTGTCCAGATACCAGGAGTGGCAACCGGAATCCCAAACGCTGTTTTTAAGCTTTGCCTGAACGTCCTCAGAGAAAGCTCGAAGCCGATCTGGTTTTATATCCATAGCCATGCCGGGTGTTGCGCTCAATGTGTTGATGCAACCGAGCACATACCGGACCTGAGACTCCAGCATATACACAATGCTGTTGTGGGCGAGGTTTGTGTTGGGCCCGTAGAGCATGAAAAGGTTGGGGAACCCGGAAACTGTAATGCCCTTATAGGCCTCAGATCCATTGGTCCAAGCTTGGTTAAGCGACACGCCATTGCGGCCGGTGATGTTTATCGGCGCCAGGAATTCCGAGGCTGCAAACCCGGTTCCCATGATAATCGTGTCCAGCTTATGCAGAGCACCGTCGGTGGTAATAACGCCTTCCTCAACGACGCGCTCAATACCAGTGCTGACAAGCTCGACGTGAGACTGATCAACGGCTGAATACCAGTCGTTGGAAATCAGTATCCGTTTGCAGCCGATCTTGTAGTCCGGAATCAGATGCCTGAACTTCTCGGGATCGCTAACCTGGTGTTTGGCAAAACGCTTCGCCTGCCTGGCAAAGATTTCGAGCAAGCTGTTAAAACGGGTGAAAGCCAGGGCGCGACTTTCGTTCTTCCAATAGATCAGGAAACGATAGATGCGGTCCCAGGCTGGAACTTTCTGGAACAGTGTCTGTTCCCATTTATAGAACGGCCGGTCGGGCTTCGGCAGCACCCAGGCAGCAGAACGCTGGAAAAGGCTGAGAGCGTTTACCTGTGGCACGACTTCTGGCACAAACTGAATGGCGCTGGCACCGGTGCCAATCACGCCAACGTTCTTGCCATTCAGGTCGTGGCTATGGTCCCAACGGGCGGAATGAAACGTCTTGCCCGCAAAGGTATCCAGGCCGGGGATGTTCGGCCAGGCTGGCTGATTCAGCTGGCCGGTAGCGGTGATGATAATATCGGCAGTCAGGGAGTCGCCGTCGGTGGTGGTAACTGTCCAGGTGTTGTTGGCTTCGTTGAAAACTGCGCTGTCGACTTCCTTGTTGACCTGAATATGCTTCGCCAAGCCATACTTCTCAACGCAGTTTCGCATATAGCCGAGAATTTCAGGCTGCAACCCGAACTTACGTGACCAATCGTGTTTGGGTTCAAAGGAGAAGGAGTACAGGTGAGACTGGACGTCACAGGCAGCGCCGGGGTAGGTATTGTCTCGCCATGTGCCCCCGACCCCAGAGGCCTTTTCCAAGAGGGTAAAGCTCTCTATCCCGGCGTTCTGGAGTTGTATGGCCATACACAGACCGCCAAAGCCGGTGCCAATAATGATGACAGACGGCGTTGTACTGCGGGCACTCTCGTTCACGGAATCTTCCCTTTGACGTTATTATGGGAATTCGGATACCGAGTAGAGTATACGTCTAACGTGAATGGCGGTAGATGGTTAGAATCGAATTAACGCAGAACCCCATGTAAACCCACCGCCGAAGGCTTCCAGTAGCAGCACCTCATTTTTCTTGATGCGTCCGTCGCGAACGGCAACGTCCAGCGCTAGCGGAATCGACGCGGCGGAGGTGTTGCCATGTTTGTTGACGGTGACCACTACCTGGTCCATGGACATGTTCAGCTTGCGAGCCGTGGCCGCTATAATTCGTAAGTTCGCCTGATGCGGCACTAGCCAGTCCACATCGGACTTCTTCATCTGGTTGGCTTCCAGGGTTTCGTCCACAATTCTACCCAGGGTGTTCACGGCAATCTTGAAGACTTCATTGCCCTTCATGTGAACATGGCCTTTGCCGGCCCGAACCTGGTCGAAACCATCGCCAATACCAAAGGGAACGTGGAGCAGGTCTTCGTATTTGCCGTCAGCATGGATGTGGGTCGACAGAATGCCGGTTTCCTCGCTGGCTTCCAGCACCACGGCGCCGGCACCGTCACCGAACAGCACACAGGTGCCTCGGTCTTCCCAGTCCAGAATGCGGGAGAACAGTTCCGCGCCAACCACCAGAACCTTTTTGCTGCTGCCGGTTTTGATGAACTTGTCAGCCACCGATAATGCATAGACAAACCCGCTGCAAACCGCCTGGATATCGAAAGCCGGGCAGCCATGGATATCGAGTCGCGCCTGTAGAATGCACGCTGAGCTGGGAAAAATCTTGTCAGGGGTGGACGTGGCGAACACAATAAGGTCGATGTCTGCAGGCTGAAGACCGGCGGCTTCAATGGCCTGGCGGGATGCTTTTTCAGCAAGATCGACAGTGGTTTCGCCTTCTACGGCGATGTGTCGCTGTTCAATGCCGGTACGCTCACGAATCCACTGGTCGCTGGTGTCGACGATTTTCTCCATGTCTTCGTTTGTCATGACATTTTCGGGCAGATAGGAGCCCGTGCCGACAATTCGCGCGTACGTCATGTGCTAGTTTCCTCAGGTGAACGGATCAATACTCAGATTCTTTCAATCATCCTATACCCTATTGATCGCTCCCAGCTATTAGCATTTTGTCAAAGATGAGCGGGAGATACCCCGGAAAAGCTGGTACTCAGCCTGTAATCAGCTATACCTGTAGACAGGAACTCTTGTTGTGAAGGAGTGCTGCTGATGACAGACCTTCCCCTCGGTATGAAGTACTACCTGCTTATTCTCACCTCAAGCCTGATTGAAGACCTCAATGACTATGGCGTCAAATGGATCGCGAACGAACCGGGCGTTGCGATTCGTGACGTTGAAAAGGCGTTTTTCTGTGCCCGGGCCCTCGAAACCAAAATGCCGGACGAACCGGGCCAGGCGGACCCGCGCCTGTGGCCGGAGCTGATGAAGTCTATCCATACCATTCGGCGTGTCCTGGACGTGGTCGAGAAAACCACGTTTGATGCCGTGATCGCCGAGGCTATGGAAACCACATCCGATATCGCCCGAGCTGATATCAGGCACGTCTTCGAAAAAAAACGAGAAGCAGGGGAAGTAGATTTCCGGCTTCACGGACTTCTCAACACCAGGCCGGACTCCGGCGAATCGGACCCGGCAGTGCGCGAGGCCTTCATGATGAAACGGGCGCGTCGCTATCATAGCTTTATGGCGTTCGACGGCGCCACACTGAACGACGACGAGAAGGTGATACTCAATGACGCGCAATCGGTCGCCCGCCACATAATGGATGGCGACCGTGATAACCGTCGAATTGATGCGTTGCTCGTTATGGGCGCCGTGCTGATTGAAACGGCCAGCGTTAGACCGAAAGCCAGGATACCCCGGCTGATCCGGGAGAGCTTCGATCGCATGGCCACCAAGGCCGCGATGGCTCTCGGTGCCATTGTCTACCGTGATGAGTATCGTGAGTTTAAAGCTTCTCTCGGATTGGAACGGCTGGATTCGGATTTATAGGGAGCTGCTTTATAACGTTTTAACGGTTCACAACTCCCGATGATGAATGGCATCCTGACTGACCACTCTGCGAAAAGAAGGAGACGAGGTAATGGGCATTTCCAACCACGAACTTCATAACGAATTCCCCCAGTTTGGCGAATTGATCGACGAACTGAGAAAGAACGACCCGACGTTCCAGCACCATTTTCGGCAGTACGCAGAGCTGGACCAGGAAATCGAAGGCCTGGAACGCAGGGATGCCCCGATCGGAGACGATCAGTTGCACCAGATGAAACAACAGCGACTGCAACTGAAAGATGATCTGTATAAGACGCTTGTAAAGAAGTCGAACGGGGCGGCATAGGTACAAGTTGCTAGGCTCAAAGGCCCCAAAACAAGGCCTCGTAGTGGTTTCCAAGTATGGGGCCGGACAGGAATCATCCATAAAATAGGTAACTACTTAAAACCGATTACGGTTTAACCCTTTGTTGTTATCGATAGATGGATGATTGAAATGAAAAGAGCCGCATCACTGTACAAAGGGTGGAGAATGAAGCGTAACTTCCTCCACCTGGTCCTGACCATGGAACCCCGTCTTCTGAAGGACGTTGGTTACCCACCTGAGCTTGTTGCACAGCGCCTGGATACACCGTTCTGGAAGTTCTGATCTGTTATAAAACAGATGACTACAGAGACATCCTTAGAAACTGGATGAACTCCCTGGCACGCCTTGGCAGGTACCGCCGATCCGAATACATTGCGTAGATCGAGCGGGGTACCGGCTCCGCGCCAAGCTTTAAATGCTGAAGCGTGCCGGCTCCAAGTTCCGCTGCCACATAGTCGCGAGGCACCATTGCGATGCCCAGCCCCTCTTTTACGACCCCGATTAATATAACGGAACGTTGTTGTCCGCACGCTCTGGGCCGGACTGCTGACGCCATGCCAACAGAAATATCGCGAGCCCGGCAACGGCGGTTGTGGCACCAACATACCCTGTGGACTGCCATCCAAGGCCGGCACTGATAGCCATCCCGCCCAGCCAGGGTCCAAGAGCATTGGCCACGTTGAACGCTGCGTGGTGAGAGGCGGCGGCCAGTGTCTGGGCACCGTGCGCCACGTCCATCAGGTGGGTTTGCAGCGCGGGCCCAAGGCCAACCATCAAGGCGACCAGGAAGCACATCACCAGCATGGTCCAGATGGTTTCTGTGGCGTAGGGATACAGAAGCAGCATGCTGATGCTCCACAACAACATCCAGCCAACGCTGCGGAACTGGAGGCGATCAAACAGCCAACCTCCGAGGATGTTGCCAACGAATCCTCCGAGCCCGAAGACCGCGAGTGCGATCGGAATCCAGAAGGGATTGACCCCGGTGACTTCCAACAATGTTGGAGCCATATAGCTGAATACACAAAACATGCCGGCAAACCCGATGGAGCCGATGGCGAGCGGATACCAGATTTCCGGGCGATTGAACGCCCGGATCTCCGAGAATGGGCTTTGCCGTTCCTCTTGTCGATTGAGGGGCAGGAAAAGAACAATCATCAATCCGGTAAGGGCTGCGATAGCACCCACAAACCCAAAGGCATACCGCCAATCCAGATGTTGCCCAAGAATGGTTGCCAGTGGGTTTCCGATCAACAGCGCGAGGGTAAGCCCCATCATGACCAGGCTCACGACCTTGGCGCGTTTGTTAAAAGGTACGAGTGAGGCGGCAACCAGGGCGGCAACACCGAAATAGGCGCCATGGGGGAGGCCGGCGATGAACCGGAACACCAGAAGTGATCCGTACCCCGGCGCCAGGGCACTGGCAATATTTCCCAGCGCGTAGAACGACATCAACAGGATCAGCAGGTGCCGCCGATAAAGCCTGGCACCGCCAATGGCCAGGAGCGGCGCTCCCACGACAACGCCCAGCGCGTACGCACTGATCAAGTGGCCGACCTGTGGTTCCGTAACCCCCAGATCCGCGGCAACGCCGGGCATCAGCCCCATGATGGCAAACTCTCCCGTACCTATCCCAAACCCGCCCATGGCGAGTGAGAATATGATCAGTGTAATCCTGGCGGGAGAGTAGGGAGCTTCCTGCAATTGAGAGGGCATGGGGTGGTTGGCCTTGGCTGCAAGTCAGTAAATTTGAAACAAGGCCGCCCAGTGTGAGCTAATCCAACGCATTTCGGAATACGCGTATGTCCTCAGATCAGCCAGCCGAAGAGGAAGTCGAATAACGAGCTGAAAAAACCGCCACTGCTTTTCGCGACAGTGGTGGATTCCGAAGTGTTGTCTGAGGTCGAACTCGTTGCCTGCGATGACTCCGAAATCTCCGGATTGCCAGAAGCCGTCGGTTCTTCTGGCAACTGGTAGTCAACATCCGTTGATGTCTCTTCGGTCGCCTCGGAAGGCACATTGAGAGCCACGGAAGGTTCTGCATCAACGGTTGAGAGCTCTTCGACCGTTGATGTCTCTTCAACAATTGAGGGCTCGTCAATGGTTTGGGGCTTCTCCATGGCTGAGGGCTCTTCAACAGCCGCAACTGCAACGGGTTCGGTTTCAGGTTCCTCTGCGATTTGAGGTTTAGGCTTTGAATCTTGAGCTAATTCCGTTTCGGGCTGAATCACCGGCTTATCGTTTGTTGCTACGATGGTCTCCGGAGCAGGTGCTGATTCTTCTTCCAAGGTTGGCGCTTCAGTCGATACTGGCACTGGCTCCGGCTTAACCTCCGGTTCAGGCGCAGCCGCAATGGGTTGTTTTGCACTGGGTGACCCGAAACGCTGCTTGCTGATTCCCGCGTCAGCCATTGCCCCCTCACGGCTTCGCGCGCTGTTGCCAGTCACGGCATCGCCATCCTTAACGGCGATTCCCAGGGCAGACAACGTTTGTGGGTCCAGATCGCCAGTGGCCTGCAACCCCTCTCGACCGGATTGATACTTCCGGATGGCCGAGCGCAGGGTGTCGTCCATCCACCCATCGGCCTTGCCAATATCATAGCCAGCACCGTAGAGGGCATTTTCAGCAGCAAAGATGGTGTCGGCAGGATCGGCCTGAGCGACTGCACAAAAGGACACCGTCAGCGCCGCGAGAAAGCCGGGCATCCTGGTAAAACGTGAATGGCTCATGGGTGAATCTCTCCCTGATACGCTGTATTTATAGCTATTGTTTGAGTATTGAAAGTATCAGTAATTGAACATGTCGCCCATGACGCAGTTAACACAAGCGAAAAAGGGTCCTAGTTTGACGTTTTAAAGCGACGCACCAGGCCGTTAAGGTCTTCCGCCATCTCCGCCAGGGAATTGCTGGATTGGTTAACGTGGGCAATATCGTCGGTGAGCTTGTCGATGGCACTACTACTGGCCTCCACGTTCTGAGTCATCTCAGCAGCGGTCGCCCGCTGTTGCTCAGTGGCACTTGCAACCTGCGTTGTCATATCCACAATCCGGTTTACGGCCGCCATAATTTCTGACAGAGCAGCGCCAGACTTGCCGGCTTCTTCACTGGCTTCAGAGGCCATCTGTTTGGCCTTGCTCATATCAACCACCGCGCCGGCGGCACCGCTTTGCAGATTCGAGACGATTCGCTCGATATCGACCGTTGAATCCTGAACCCGCTTGGCAAGCCCCCGGACCTCATCAGCAACCACCGAAAACCCACGGCCTGCGTCTCCCGCACGTGCTGCTTCGATGGCGGCATTGAGGGCGAGGAGGTTGGTTTGTTCTGCGATAGCCTGAATAACGTCCAGTACGTTACCGATCTCACCGGATTCCTGCTCAAGCCGTTGGATGCGCTTTGACCCTGCCTCGACCTGTTCTGCGAGTCGGGAAACGGATTTAACCGCGGTCGACACCGTTTCCTGGCCGGTTCCTGCCAGCTCGGCGGCCTGGCGTGCGGATTCATCCGTGTCACTGGTGTTGGACGCGATTTCGTCGGAGGTGGAGACCATTTCCTGCATCGCCGCCGAAACTTGAGTCACCTGGTCCCGTTGTTGTTCGGCATTGGCTGTGGTGCTGTTTGTAATGCCAGACAACGACTCGGATTCCGTACTGAGACGCCGGGACGACTCGACAATCCGGGAAATGATGTCTTCCAGGGTTTCCAGGAAGGCATTGACCGCTGAGATAAAATCGCCAATCTCGTCAGGGCGGCCCTTGGTCAGCCGGGTAGAAACGTCGCCTTCGTTATTTCCAATGTTTTCCAGGTAACCCAGAATTTCTGACCGGGCACGCTTGACGCTGTTGCCCATCATACGGCTCATCAGCAGGGCGACCACCAGGCCCAGAACGACAGACGCAACGAATGCGGCGAGTGTCAGGTTGAGTGCCGTCTCGGTCTCTGCTTCCGCTTCGTCGGCCACGGTTTCGAGGGAGGCAAAAACCTCTTTCTCAAGATTCCTCGCCATGTCAGTGATTTGGGGGCCGAGTACGTCAAGCCTGTCTTCCTTTGTTCGGATCATCGCCTTTTGCTGAACCAGCAGCTCGTTGACCGAAGCCTGGTATTTCTCGAGTGCCGCTATCGCGGTATCGAAATACTGCCTGACGTAGTCGGGGACCGAATCCATGTCCAGAAACTCGAGCGCATCGGAAATATCCTCCATGGCATAACCCAATTGCAGTTTCCGAGGATTCGTCGCCATCGGCAAAGAAGCGCTGTGAGGCCATTCGCATCATAAGGGTATCGTGGATCAGCTGTTCCAGAACGACGCGCAACCGGCTGTCCGGTTCTCTGTTGGTAACGCCATCAATGGCCCTGCGCAGTGCCTCTGATGCTGTGGGGCCGTATTGGTCCAGTTCGTCGGCAATGATATTTTTTACTTGCTGCTTGGCGGGCACCAGTTCGCTTTTGAAGACATTCGCGTACTGCAAAGTCGCCTCTTCGATCTCTGCAACCAGTTGCACACGGTCGGCACTTTTGATCGTCTGTTGCGCTGCCGACAACTCCCTGAAGAAATCTGTCTCCAACTGCTCGAAGCGGGCCAGGATGTCTTCGTTACCGGTGGCGTAGTAGTCGAAGACTCTCAGTCTCATGGTGTAAAGGTTGATAAGCACACCGGTCGCAACGGCGGTTTCCGGTGCCAGATCCCTTGCCACCGTATCCATTCGCGCATCAAGGCTCTGAAATTCCCGGATGCTGTAAAAGGTGACGAGGGCGAACAAAAGCAGAATGAAAACAGGTGCTATCAGGAGTTTTCCGCTTACACCAAGCCGGCGTTCAATGAATTCTAGTTTTTCTACAGCCACTGGTCTGCCCCTCTATGCGTGTATGCGTGCGAGATCTCTTGGTTAACGGCTGTTCCGGCATAATCTGGAGCCGCCCAACCAATTTATTCAACGAAGTTTGCTTGGGTCGCAATCATGGGGGAAAGCTCCAGGTTCCAATGAGCCATGCCGCTTCGGCTATAGATGTAGTGCCCGCTCAGGGAATTCATTTTCGGAATCCGGGCGGGCTTGACACCATTAAGGATGAGGGATGCCAAGCGAGCGGCAGTAATGCCCTCCTGGTGAGCTGAAATGGTGAAGCCGCCAATGGCTTGCTGCTTACCAATGTTGATATCCCAAAAGGAAAAGATGGGAACCCGGCTTTGATTGAACGCTCTGGTAATGAGTTCGTCCGGTGCGATGTAGGTGCCCTCTGCATCCCGGATGGTGTGGTGGGTGCCAACGATGATTGCATCGTACAGTTCGTGAGCCCGAACAACCGACTGCAACCAGGTGTCTTTGTCGTTGGTAAGGACGATGTCCAGTTTGGAGCCATATATTTCGGCACTTCTCTTGTCGCCGAAGTATTCATTGACTGCGTTTCGCATGGTGGGTGAGTCGTCCATTAATACAAGAAAGTGTTTATCCACTTTCAATACTTTCTGAAGATGACGGATGCTCTCCTCAAAAAATGGCCGTTCCAGCAAACCGGCGACCAAATCGTGTTCCAGGGTAGGGTGCTGCGCGGGACCGCCGTTGACACCCAGGAATACAACCGGAATCTTCCGCTCAACCAAGTGGTTGGCCATGAGGGAGAATGCGTTGTCGTCTCCCAGAATGGCAATGTCAGGCTGGATCTCGGTAATGGATTGCTGGAGGCTGGCTACTTTTTGGGGCCATTCTGATTTCGGCAATCTTTTAGTGTCGAGGGCAAGCACGTGAATGTCGTGGTCGTCGCCCAGCACTGATTGGACGGCGGCGATATAATCAGCGTCCCATTTATAGCCTTGATGATAGCTCTCGATAATCACCACAGTTTTGCTGAAACACAGGGGGCTTACTAGCAGAAGAGCCAGGAGGAGCGTACGCATTGGGTGTTCCTTATTATTGTCCGAGTGAAGTCTGCACCCGTTCTTTCTTGTTGAAAGCGCTTGTTTTTATCGTTATTCCGTTGAACCAAACAGGAACCGTGCCAGCTTTCTAAGTTATTGTTTTATAGAAGCATTTGCGAATGGGTAGGCGTTGGGATTGGGAACATCGGCTCTGAGTGTCTGGTTTTAGCGACACAATGTTCAGAATGGGGATAAAGCTGTCTGATTTATCGGACAGTGCTGTCCTGATATCCGGACTTCGGTAGGGTAAGTTGGGACGGTCTCCGTGGCTCAGGCGTCTGTTTCGAACGTCGAGGCTCGGCAGGATGCCCAGGCGAACCCCAGTAATCCGACAATTGGGCCGGGAACCAGCAGCCAGGCCGCGTCCAGACCGATACGATCGAACAGCGCGGTGGTTGCAGCGATCGATACCACGGTAATCGCAAAGCCGATGGAATTTTGAATCGCCAGCGCGGCACCAACTACTTCCTTTGGGCAAGCTTGCGCGGACAGGGCGGAGAACTGGGGAGAATCCGCAATCACGGTCGCGCCCCAGGCGAGTAGGAGTATTCCCAGCCACATGGCAGGCAAGTCACGCCAGAAGAGAGCAAACACCACTGCGCAAACACAAGAGGAGACCAGTGCACCGACCGCAACTTTTGCACTCCCAATACGACGTGACAGGAATCCCCCAACAAGACACCCCAAAGCGCCGATGCCAATGATACTGAACGCCATACCCGATAATCCGACGGCCGAGTATTCACTGATGAGTGCCGTATTGGCCACAAGCAGTGGTACGACTGTCCAGAACGCGTAAAGCTCCCACATATGCCCGAAATAGCCCAGGGCTGCAGCACGAAATCGATTGACCTTGAAGGCGTCAAAGACCGTCAGCGGTCGCTCGGAGCCGGTGCCCGATGATTGTTTTTTCTGGCCTGCACCTGGTAAATGAGGGCCATCTCCAAGCAGATGGATAAGAACGGCGCCAAATAGCGCAAGTAGCGATGATGCCAGGATGACGTACTGCCATGGCAGGTCCGCACCGGCTTCTCGCAATGCATGGGGCAGTGCGGTGCCGAGCGTCAGCATGGCGACAAGCTGGGCGAGGGCCTGCCCGGTCCGCTCGGGAGCCCAGCTGACGATCAACTTCATGCCCACGGGGTAGATGCCCGCCAAACTCAGGCCAACCAGGAAGCGGAACACAATGCCACTGGCCAGACCCTCCGAAAACCAGGCGAAGCAGGCATTGAACAAAGCACCGCAAGCCGCACTCACCACAAAAATAAGACTGGCACGATACCGCTCTGCCAGGCCTCCCAAAGCCATGATCATTGTGCCCAGGATAAAGCCGCCCTGAACTGCGTTGGTCAGCCAGCCAATATCAGCAGCACTGATTTGCCAACTGGTCATCAGGGTATCCGTAGCACTATTGGCGCTGAACCACAGCGATGTTCCGAACAGTTGGGCGAGGGCGATTGTCGCAACGGGGCCAAGCCTGCGCAAAAACCTTGAAGGGATGGGGGTAGCCCCCTCAAATTGTCCAGACGTCATAAATGCGCTCCATATCCGTCGCGGCCATCAGTGTAGACTGACCGGCTGGCACAGTATACTGATGCACCATTCGGCATTTGGCGTAGAAACTGGACGCCAGATGAAGTGCCCAGATGGAAAAACAGGAATGTGGCAGGTTTTCAGTGTTCGCTGGAAGCGTGGTACCTTCGGGCAAGCAGACTTTATCGTTGGATATCAGAAAACTAAAGCGGGTGGATAGACTCTATGGACGTAATGATCATCGGCGCGGGGATTATGGGAACCACGTTTGCCACGTTGGCAAAAGAGCTGGCTCCTGAGTTGAATATCACCATCCTGGAGAGATTGGAGAGCGCTGGAGAGGGTAACTCGTGGGTGTTCAACAACGCCGGCACGGGACATGAGGCGAACTGCGAGCTGAATTACACGCCGGTGGACGAAGAGGTTATCTCGGTCGAAAAGGCCTTGAAGATCCATGCGCAATTCAACGTGGCCAAGCAGTTCTGGGCGCACCTGATCAAAAAAGGCGCGATCAAGGACCCCAAGACGTTCATCAATCAGACCAAGCACTGCACCATCGTCTCTGAATCCTCAATCGACGAATTGCGACTGCGGTTCAAGGAAATGTCTGCTCATCATTTTTTTGAGAGCATGCGTTTCTCAGAGGATTTCGACGAAATCAAGAGCTGGATCCCCTATTTGATGGAAGGGCGTCCTCGCCATGAAAAGATGGCGGCGACCGTCATAGAAACAGGCACGGACGTGAATTTCGGTGCTCTGACCCAACAAATGGCTGAACACGTTGCTCAAGACCTGGGTGTGAAGATTGAGTACGGCACCCATGTTAAACGCGTACACAAGAGCCCCGCGGGGAGTTGGCTTATAGAAACCGAACGCCATGGAGCCCACGCTCGTTACAAGGCTGATGTACTGTTTGTTGGTGCGGGTGGGGGGGCATTCCCGATCCTGAAGAAAAGCCACCTGCCGTTTGCGAAACGGTTTACAGGCTTTCCCGTCGGCGGGCGGTTCCTGCAGGCCCCGATCAGCGCAGAGCAGGCCGATCATTACCGGGCTAAAACCTATGGCAAAGCAAAAGTAGGCGCGCCCCCCATGTCGGTACCGCATCTGGATTTGCGAGTGGCGGATGGCCAGCACTACCTGTTGTTCGGCCCGTTTGCCTCTTTCAAGCCCGTTCTGGAGAAAGGACGTGGATTCTTTGACTACCTCCGGGCAATGCGCCTGCATGATATCCCAGGATTGCTGAACGTCACCCTGGAGCACTTCCCATTGGTGAAATACCTGGTTTCAGAAACCTTCAAGGGCGAGAAAAGCATGTTCGAGGAGCTTGAAAGCTTTGCGCCCGGCCTGAGCAAAAAATTTGACTGGAAACCGGTTCACGCCGGCCAACGGGTCCAGATTATCAAGGACGGCGATCTGCAGATGGGTACGGAAATCCTCGTGTCCAAGGACAAAACCTACGGAACCTTGTTGGGAGCATCGCCAGGGGCATCGGTTTCGCCGGAGGTAATGCTGAGGTGCCTGGAACAGCTGCTACCGGCCATTTTTACCAAAGAGGAAACCAGGAAAGCGAAGAAAGAGATTTTTCCTGAAGATGATCTGGATACCCTGGCCACGAATCCTGATCGTTATCGGGAAATTCGTGATGCCGTTAATAAGCAGTTGGGAATAGTTTGAAGTAGGGGCGTTCCATGATTCCGGAGTTGCAGGTCAGAATCATGGAACGCTATCCGAATAGCACCTGAATGGGCGGTGACTACCTAGACATAAAAGTCCAGGTCCTCCTGAGCTTTCAACAGGTCCCGCATCTTGATGGGGTCATCACCATAGAAGAAGACCAGGCCCCAGTGAGTACCGAAGGCGGACCGGTCAGGAACCGTTTCTTCCGTCGGTGCAACGAGTTCATGTGACTCGAAATAGGGGTGATCAACACATTCCGGAGGCATTTCCAGCTTGCTGACCACGCGGCGGCGCGGATAAACACCGAAGCAACCGGCATAGCCCTTGGCATCGACCACTTCGCGTGGGAAGAATTTTTCCACTTCCTCTTTGGTGCTCTTGGGGTCAAATACCAGCATTGACGCCTGGTACGCGTTAAACCCATACGCACGTTCAATCAGCTCAAACGCCTTGAAGCCGGGTGGGCGGTAAGCAACCTCACCAAAGTACATTTCACCATCAGCAGTAACGAAGTACTCAGGGTGAATCAAGCCAAACTTAATATCGAACGTTTTGATCAGCAACTCGATCTGCTTGGTGATGGCATTACGCCAGCTTTCGAGTTGCTCGGTCGCCGGAACGAAAACGGAATAGCCCAGCGTTACGTACTCAGAGATATTGAGAAATTTGATCTTGCCGTCGTGAATCCATGCCTCAACGGCAAACTCCCAGCCGCTCAGATGGCTTTCCATGAGCAACGGATATTCTTCCGCTGGAATGTTGTCAATTTCCTCAAGCGTACGGATCATTCGATGGCCGAGGCAACCAGCCTTGTCAAACGCCTTGACGTGAATGGGGTCGTCCGGGTCGCCATCCAGTTTCAACAGGGTCTGGTTGACACGCTTCATGAAACGGACGATGTCGTCTTTCTCGTGGGCCTCCTCGAAGATCCCGACCCGAATGCCGCCAAGCTGGGCACGGCGCTTCATCAAAGCCTTGTCACGGAACAGAATCGACTGCCCGTACATGCGAGGGCTGTCCAGGAGCACTGAGTTGATCGCCCCAGACCACTCAACGGTCTCTTCGAACAGCGGTATCGCAACATCAACGCCTTCCTCTTTCAGCCTTTGAGCAATCTCCAGGGACCGATCATTCAAACGGATAAAGTCCCAGGGAATAAAGGGAATCTTGTTTGCGGTACAGAAATCCGTAGCCCAGTCCGGAGCAACAACGATGTAGCGGCGGTCGAACTTCTGCGCGGCCTTGATGGCATTGACGCTCCAGCCAAGCAGGGCGATATAGCCTTTGTTCGGATCCTTTGGGGTCTCGGTTCCCTTAACAGAGTCCATGTCAGGATCAAGCCAGGCAGCCACATCATTTGATAAGGGCGCTTCTTGTGTTGTCGACATGTGTCGTTCTCCTTGCACCTTGCCCGATAGGAGCATGTAAGTAGTTGAAATTATTGCGGGGCAAGTGTCGTGAGTTAATACATCCTCTCTACCAACATAGTCGCTATCAACCCAAAATGAAAAGAAGATGGTGTTTATGCCGCTAATCGCTGTCAGCGCGAAACACAGCGCCACTATGAAGTACTGGATACGCATTTTTGGCAATTTCACCCAGTAACCGGATGCCGGCGATACGTTCGTTGGTGGGTTGCTCTATCGGTTGTCGGACCTGGATATAACCGCTGCCGGTCTTGAAGCGTTGGGCGAAGACCCGGAGCAACTTGAAGACATACTGACCTTTGCCAGCGCCTGTCGTGCGCACGCGGTGACTCATGCAGGCGCCTTATAGCTTTCTCGCAAAGATGACTGCGGTCAGTGCCGGCACGCCGAAAACGAACAAGAAGATAGGCAGTTCCGCCATAAAGGAGTATCCGGCATGAAGGATCCCAACCCCCATGTTTACCGCTGCGCACAGGAACCAGGCAACAATGTAGAGGGGCAAAACAGATTTGAACGTCCGGCCCGTAGTCCGGGTGACAATGATCGCAACAGCCAGAAGAGCGAAACCACCCAGAATAATCATTAAGGTATGCATTAATTGAGTCCTCTAGTACTGGTATATGGCGAGTGAAGAGAATGAGGTCGACAGTAGGTTAAGGAGGCGGTAACACCGCCTCCTCTTGGTTGTCCGATTACTTGGTAGTATAGCCACCGTTCACTAAAATGGTTTGCCCCGTCATCCACCATCCTTCGGATACCATGAATCGCACATAGGGGACGATATCCTCGATTTCTGTTAGCCCAGACTTGGAGAACGACGAAAGGGCGGCTGCCGTTTTGTGAAACGCTACAGCATCGTCGCTTTCTGCTGGGTAGAAAAAAGGTGTATCCATTGGGCCGGGACCAATGGCGGTCACTGAAATGCCGCGTTCCCCAAATTCTTTGGAGGCGGCCCGGGTAAAGTGTTCCACTGGCGCTTTCATACCCGCATATGCCGCATAGAAAGGTGTGTAGGCGCCCAACAGAGAGGTCACTAACGTGCAGATCTTTCCATTGTCATTGAGGTATTTCCCCGCCTCTTTCAGGAAAAAGAATGCGGACTTCGAGTTAATCGCACTCATGGCGTCGTATTCTTGCTCGCTGATTTCTACCATGGGCTTCTTCAACACCATGCCTACGGTATTGATCGCAATATCCGGCTTGCCGAAAGTCGCCTCGGTGTCTGCAAATAGCTTTTCGACATTGTCAGCCTTGGTCAAATCCTGTTGAAAGATCGCAGCTTCAGCCCCTGCGGCACGAACCTTAGAGGCCGTTTCTTCGGCCGCTGCCTTTGTTGAATCACTGTTGTAATGAATAACGATGGCTTTCGCTTTATGGGCGGCAAGGTCCTCTGCCAGGAGCCCGCCCAGGTTCTTGGCGCCACCGGCTATGAGCACTACTTTGCCTTCAATGCTGTTTCGAGACATTGTCTTTATCCCTTGCTGTGTGTTTTTCGATTGGCGGATGCTTCCCGCCAGGTTCACAATCAGGTTAGGCTGTAGGTTATCCTGAATAAATAATGCATTTAGAACAGCAGTTGTCGAAAAACACGAACAATTGGATGGTATGGACAGGATTCGGCAAGTACAGGTTTTTATCCAGGTTATGGAAAGCGGGAATTTCACGCGCGCGGCTGAAGCACTGAGCATTCCCCGCTCGACCGTATCTACGACTATCCAGGCCTTGGAGGATCGGCTGGAAGCCCAACTATTGCAGCGTACGACCCGGCAAGTTGTGCCCACTCACGATGGGTTGCAGTTTTTCGAGGCTGCACAAACGCTTGTAGAGGCTTTTGAGGCGGCAGAATCGATATTTCGTCAAAGCCCCCAACAGGCAGAAGGGCGCTTGCACGTAGATATCCCGAGCCGTATCGGGCGTCGTATCGTTATTCCGGCATTGCCTGAGTTTCTGAAGCAGAATCCAAGGGTAAAACTGGAATTCAGTATGAACGACCGAATCATCAACATGCTGACGGAGGGCGTGGATTGTGTGGTCAGGGTCGGACACCTCCCAGACTCCGAGCTGGTATGCAGAAAATTGGGTGATATCGAAGTCATAAACTGTGCCAGTCCGATTTATCTAGCGCAGCATGGTACGCCGATGTCTCTAGACGACATGGGTGGCCACATTCTTGTCAACTACGCGGTCAATCTGCCAGCGTTAGCGGCAGAATGGGAATACGTGGAGGACGGTCGGCAACGGGTAATGAAAATGCAGAGTGCGATTACCGTGGATAACGCAGAGGCCTATATCGCCAGTGCAAAGGCAGGTATTGGCATTATTCAGGTTCCAAAATTTGACGTTCAGGATGATCTTGAAAGCGGGGACCTGGTACAGATTCTCGAAGCCTATAAAGCACCCTCCTTACCTATATCGTTGTTGTATCCGAGCCGTCGAAATCTGCCGTTGAGATTACGTGTGTTCCAGAGCTGGGTAACGGAATTGTTATCAAAATATGGTTTGTGGAGGGACGGTTAATGACGTCCAGCTTCGGTTAGTGTTCGTCACAATTGTCTATACTTATCAGACTATAAGAACGGCGATGACTGCCGTTTCCGAACCAAAAGCGTAGTGGGGCGCCTTTCATGCAGCGTGCAGTATCAGTTGCCATACATTATGGAGTTGTCGCGGTGTTGCTGGTGTCCTTTGGAGCTATTAGCCACGCGGCTGCACCAACGTCAACGGTAAAAATCTGTTATGAGTCCTGGGCTCCCTACATCTTTAAGGATCACGAGGGAGAGATGCGCGGCATTGCCGTGGAACTGATGAATACAGCCCTTAGTGATCTGGAGTTGGAAGCCACTTACGAGGAACTACCGTTCAAACGCTGCGTATCCGAGGTCCAGTCAGGCGCATCGGACGTTGCCATGCCAGTAACGGAAGGGCGGAGCTATCTACTGCACTCACGGACGGTGTTCGCTCACTGGACGTTGGCTGCGATCGTACCTGAGAGTCTATCCATTGAAGAGCCGGTAACTCTGGAGAAGCTGAACGACGTTAGCGTGCTTATTATCAGCGGCTATGTATACCCGGAAAATATTGCACGCTGGGCAGAAACCCATCCGGATATTACAGACATAACCTATTCCGCTGATGGCGAAGGGACGGTGCCTTTCCGCATGCTCGAATTCGGGCGGGCCGACGTATTCATTGAGGACAATTTCTGGAGCGCCAATCTGATTCAAGATCACGATCTGTCGCTTCGCGTTCTGGAACCCGCACTGGGTTCCGCTGTCAGTGTTGCCGGTTATCGCAAGGAACTTACAGGTCTGCGCGATGACATTGACCGTATCCTGGAGACACGAGGACAGTCTTTCAGGGATGAGCTGTTTACGAAGTACACCGGTTATACCGAGTCGTTTTTCTCCGGTCAGTAAACTCAAGCTTCCCGATAAAGCAAACCTAACAACATGGTGATGGGAGAGACCAATGGTCAACCTGAGGATAAACGGACAAGAGCACGAGCTGGACGTTCCGGATAATATGCCCCTGCTGTGGGCACTTCGTGACGTTGTGGGAATGAAAGGCACCAAGTTTGGATGCGGTATCGCGCAGTGCGGTGCCTGCACCGTTCATCTTGATGGGGTAGCGACCCGGTCCTGTGTAATGCCTGTTTCTGCCGCCAAAGGTGAAATCACAACGATCGAGGCCATGTCTGATGACGCGGTTGGCCAAAAAGTCCAGCAGGCCTGGCTGGACCTGGGTGTAGCCCAGTGTGGCTACTGCCAGGGCGGCCAGATCATGAATGCCACAGCTCTGTTGAAAAAAACACCGCAACCGGAAACCCAGGAAATCGTCGACGCTATGGCGGGTAACCTTTGCCGGTGTGGAACCTACAATCGTATCCTTGCGGCGATTGAACGGGCCGCGGACAAGGAGGCCAGCTCATGAGTCAATCAGACGATACACTGCTGCTTGCCAATGTCAGCCGCCGCGGTCTGTTAAAGGGATTGGTTGGGGGCTCAGCGCTCCTGCTGGCCGCCCGATGGGACATGGGATTTGCCAATGAACAGGCGCAGTTCGGTGCCGGCGCCATGCCGGGCGGTTGGGTCGACAACCCGAATGTATTCATACACATTAACGCGGACGGTCTGGTTACGATTATCAACAACCGTGCCGAAATGGGGCAGGGG
Organism: Marinobacter salarius; assembly: GCF_032922745.1. Classification (NCBI taxonomy): domain Bacteria; kingdom Pseudomonadati; phylum Pseudomonadota; class Gammaproteobacteria; order Pseudomonadales; family Marinobacteraceae; genus Marinobacter; species Marinobacter salarius. The sequence continues at coordinate 3,173,856 of NZ_CP136693.1, read as the reverse complement.
ATTCGCACCAGCCTGGTCATGGTAGCCGCCGACGAACTGGGCGCTGACTGGAATCAGGTTCGAGCGGAACAGGCAGACGGCGATCAGGATAAATTCGGCAACCAGAACACCGATGGTTCCCGCAGCATGCGTCACTGGTACACCCCCATGCGCCGTGCGGCCGCTGCTGCCAGGCTGATGCTCGAGCAGGCTGCGGCCAATCAATGGGGTGTATCGGTTGACGAAGTAAGGGCGGATATTCACAAGGTTGTTCATCCTTCCACTGGACGGGAACTTGGCTTTGGCCAGCTTGCAGAAGCCGCACGGGAGCTGGACGTTCCTGGCCGCGACGGATTGGTTCTTAAATCCGATCGCGAACTGCGTTTCATTGGGAAGGAATCCGGCCTGATTAATGGCGAGCTGAAATCCGCGTATCCAAAGGCAATCGATGGTGAAGACATTGTCACCGGCAAGGCGATTTTTGGCGCTGATGTGGATCTGGAAAACACCCTCTATGCGGTGGTGGCCAGGCCACCGGTCTACGGCGCGACAGTGAAGAGCGTCGATGATAGCGAGACCCTAAAGGTCGCAGGGGTAAAGAAAACTGTACGCATTGATGGCACTGGCCAGCCCGCGGCATTTAACCCGCTCGGAGGTGTTGCGGTAGTAGCCACCAACACCTGGGCCGCGATGGAAGGCCGCAGAGCCCTGAAGATTGAGTGGGACAATACCCCGGCCGGTGACAACGCCGGTTACACATCGGATGTTTACCGGGAAGCTCTGGAAAAAGCAGCACAGTCACCAGGGAAGGTGGTACGCCAGTCCGGTGATGTTGAGGCCGCTTTGAAAGAGGCCGATAAGCGGGTGTCAGCCACCTATTACATGCCCCATATGGCTCAGGCTCCCATGGAGCCCCCCGTAGCCGTGGTTCGAGTAAACGCGGACAAAGCCGAGGCCTGGGCGCCAGTGCAGCACCCCAGGGCGACACGAGAAGGTATAGCCGGGGTTCTGGAGCTGGACCTGGAAAAGGTGACCGTTCATCAAACCTTGCTGGGTGGCGGTTTTGGCCGTAAATCGAAGCCCGACTTCGTGATTGAGGCCGCTCAAGTGGCCAAGGCATTTGAAGGGCAGCCCATCAAGTTGCAGTGGTCCCGTGAGGACGACATTCAGCATGCCTACTTCCACGCGGTTTCTGTGGACCACCTGGAAGCGGGCCTCGATGCCGATGGCAGAGCGACCAGTTGGCGCCACCGTACCCTGTCTCCCAGCATTGCATCGCTGTTCGCCCCGGATCCAAAACACAAGGGGAGCTTCGAGCTGGGCATGGGGTTTAACACCATGCCATTCAGCATTCCCGCTATTCGTTTGGAGAACCCGCCGGCACCGGCCCATGTCCGCATTGGGTGGTTCCGCTCGGTGTACAACCTACCGCATGCGTGGGCCATCCAGAGCTTTGCCCACGAAATGTCAGTAGCGGCCGGCAAGGATCATCGCGATTACGTGCTGGACCTGTTGGGGCCAGGGCGTGAGGTTCACAATCTCACGGTGGGCGACGGCTGGAACTACGGTGAAGATCCTGAGATGTACCCAATTGATGTGGGCCGCATGCGCCGGGTTATTGAGCGTGCCACCGAAGAAGCGGGCTGGGGAAAGGAAAGAGCAAAGGGGCGTGGCCTTGGGCTTGCCTTCCACCACAGCTTTGTTTCCTACACCGCCGTCGTCTTTGACGTGGAAGTGGATGACGGCGGGCAAGTGACCATTCACCGCGCCGACATTGCCTTTGATTGCGGGCCGCAGGCCAACCCGGAGCGTATCCGGTCACAGATGGAGGGTTCCTGCGTGATGGGAATCGGCATTGCCCTGCAAAATGAGGTGACGTTCCAGGATGGTGTCGCTCAACAAAGTAACTTCGACAGATACCTGTTGCCGCGAATGCCAAACGCGCCGAAAGTGGTCCGGGTGCACCTGATTGATAATCCCGATGACGCCATGGGCGGTGTTGGCGAGCCGGGATTGCCGCCGGTCGCGCCGGCACTGTGCAACGCCATCTACGCAGCCACGGGGAAACGCATCCGGCGTCTTCCTGTTGGTGATCAGTTGAGTGCATGACCATGCAAAGTCTGGATGCTCGGGTAGTGGAGCAGGCGATCGAATGGCTGGGGAGTGGCCGGACGATCTGGTTGTGCACGGTGTTGTCCACCTTCGGATCATCGCCCAGGGAGCCGGGCTCACTGATGGTTGCCACTTCGGATGGACATCATGTGGGCTCGCTCTCGGGTGGTTGCGTCGAGGAAGACTTCCTCGAGCGCGTTGCCGCCGGAGAGTACGAGCAACCAGCCGTTATTGTCCGTTATGGCGACCCGGGCAACAGCCCGGAGAGCCCCCGTATTCGCTTGCCGTGCGGGGGCATTCTCGACGTCCTGGTAGAACGTATGGTTGCCACCACAAAGACCCGGGATTACCTTGAGCGGATTCAGCAGGCCCTGTCCGGCCAAAATGAAATCGCACGACATATCAGATTGACGGATGCAGTGTGGTGGCTGTCCGACGCTGAACCCACGGGGCCGCGGGTGTTGCAAAATGAAACCGAAGAGACGGTGACGGTTCGTATTGGCCCCGTCGCCAAGTTGATTCTTGCCGGCTATTCAACGGTATCAGAGGCCTGTGCACAGTTCGCCTTAAGCCTTGGTTATGAGGTGGTGCTGTGTGACCCACGGGAGGAAGTCACCAATGGCATGAGCCTGCCGCCGGGTGTTGAGTTTGTGCCCCAACTGCCGTCGCTGTATATCGCTTCGCCTGGTGCTTGCACGCCCTCCACGGCGATCGTCGCCGCAACCCATGACCCCCGCATTGATGATCTGGCCATGATGGCTGCTGTCAAAACCTCGGCAAGCTACATTGGTGTGATGGGCTCTGTTCGTACTTCCCAGGCCCGATCCGAACGACTTCGTCGGACTGGTGGCCTGTCAAAGGAAGACGTTGAGCGGATCCACATGCCCATCGGACTCAACCTCGGCAGTAAAACCCCTTCTGAAATTGCACTGGCCATCGTTGCGGACATGGTGCGTGTGAGGCGAGGGCGGCCACGTGTTGAACTGTGAACGCCCCTTCTCTCAACTAGGTTGAAAGGTCGGTGGGTCATTGCCCACCGAATACCGGATTACTCGTAAGCACCTGCGGAGTAGGTCAGCTCGTAACTGTGGCTGTAGATCTCGAGAATGTTTCCGAACGGATCTTCCATGTAAACCATGCGGTATGGTTTTTCGCCGGGGAAGTATTCACGAACTGGCATGCGCTGTTTACCGCCTGCCGCAACGATTTTCTCCGCAAGGCCTTCCACGTCCGGGTCCTGGACACAAAAGTGAAAGACGCCGGTTTTCCAGTACTCGAAGTTGTCTTCCGGCTTTTCTGCGTTGTTGAATTCAAAGATTTCCACACCGATTCGGTCGCCAGTGGAAAGGTGAGCAATCCGGAAAAAGCTCCAGCCTGCACCAAAAACATCAGTACACATGACCCCAATAGGGCTGTCATCTTCCTCGATAGTGGTTTGCGGCATGATCAGATACCAACCCATTACTTCTGTATAGAACTTCACAGCGGCATCAAGGTCGGTCACCGAAATCCCGATATGGGAAAAACTGCGTGGGTCAGCATGTAAGACATCTTGAAAAACAGTTGGGGACCCTGCTGATACGGCAACCTCGACGGATGGAGTTAACACCGGCCGGCCACGCACTCCTGGCGTATTGTGATGAGATGGAACAGGCCGATATGCGCTTACGCCTGCGAATGTCGGAAGGCGATAAAACAAAAGGTGAGCTCAGTCTCGACCACCCTGATGGCCGGGCCATGGCAACGCGCCTGTTGAGCCGCTGCTTTCCGGGGGAGCCTGGAATCCGAAATATTCCGGTGCGCGGTTTTGTCAATCAGGTAGGCTTAATTCTCGAGCCCGTAGCCAGGGGCATGGGCTTTACCGTACTACCGCAATACGCGAGACAGGCCTTTGCCCAACACAGCGAAATCAAGGTTATGACGCTTGAAAGGGACGTGGTGGATTCGCTCTGGATGATTTCCCGGGCGGAATGGCCCCTGTCTGCACGCGCTCGCTATGCCATGGAATATCTGAAGCAACAATTGGGAGATCGGTGACAGACAACCAAGAAAGCCAAAAGACGTAACCATTGGTTGTGATTGGCATACATATAATCGATTTTAACTACGCTATTAGGTGGGATACGCTTTTACCAGCATCACAACGGAATAAGGGGACGGAACATGGGCACGACCGACAAACCCATCGCGTTGGTGGTTGGGGCTGGTGATCATTTAGGGTCGGCGATCGCACGCCGATTCGCCAGGGAAGGATTCCATCTCGTGGTGACCCGTCGCCGGGGAGATCTGGAAAAGCTCGGTCGTGAAATCAGCGACATCGGGTCCACGGCAACGGCAATTCATTCCGACGCCCGTATCAATTACAAACGCCACTCCTGAGGTATCTATGAACGACCCCATTCAACGCTGCAAGGTTTTAACCGCAGGGGTGCTCAACCTGATTTTGGTCATGGGCATCGCCCGTTTTGCGTATACGCCTTTGCTGCCGGCCATGCAGGAACATACCGACTTGGGAGCGGCGGACGGAGGTTGGCTTGCAGCGATTAACTATCTCGGATACCTCGTGGGTGCGGTCGTTGCGTCTGTGATCAGTGATCTGGAATTAAAGGACCGCCTCTATCGCATTGGGTTGGTGGTTGCGGTCATAACGACAGCCGGTATGGGACTGACTGAGAACCTGTGGCTCTGGTCAATCCTGCGCTTTCTGGCGGGGCTGAGTTGTGCCGCCGGCATGTTGATTGGTTCCGGGTTGGTACTGAACTGGCTGATCCGTCACAACCACCGTAGCGAGTTGGGCATTCAGTTCAGTGGCGTTGGGCTGGGAATGGTTGTGTGTGCGGTTGCAGTTGAGTTGATGAACACTTGGCTTGATTGGCGCCAGCAATGGCTGGTGCTTACCGTGATCGGAGGTGCGATGCTTGTTCCGGCCTGGGCATGGTTACCACGGCCCGAATCGGCGACAGTCAACACCAGTGGTAGATCCATGAAGGACTCCCCGCCGGGTAAAGCGTTCATGGGGCTTCTTACCGCTGCATATTTTTGTGCCGGTGTCGGCTTTGTTGTGAGTGCCACGTTTATTGTAGCGATTGTAGATGAGTTGCCCGGGCTGGAGGGGAAGGGTGTCTGGGCGTTCATGGTAATGGGGCTTGCGGCAGCGCCCAGTGCCATTCTCTGGGACCTGATTGCGCGAAGAATTGGGAATCTGAATGCTTTGATTACTGCAAGCCTGCTCCAGGCTGTGGGTATTTTGTTGCCAGTCATTGAACCCAGCATCCTGTTAACGATGTTAGGTGCGATTCTTTTCGGAGGTACCTTTGTCGGCATTGTCTGTCTTGTGCTGACCATGGCCGGTCGCTTCTACCCCTCCCAGCCTGCCAGATTCATGGGAAAAATGACGATCGCTTATGGAATTGCCCAGATTGTAGCTCCAATGATTACCGGTCTGCTCCGGGAATATAACGGAGATTACTCGGTTGGACTCTACGCGGCGGCGGCCGCGATGATAGTGGGTAGCGCACTAATGCTAATAGCCAAGACGAGGGAGGTTAGCGAAAAGCCGACCCCCGGATTCGTCAACCAATGAGATCTTGCCCAAGTGGTAGATGCGCAAATGGCAATGTCATTATCTGCCCCGTTTCATTGGTAATTTAGTCGTAGATGACGATGCAGCGCACTTCGATGCTTTGGCGATCCGGCGCACCGTAAGGTGTGGCAGGATCTTCGAACGCGCTATGGAAGCTGAACGTGGAGGGCGATCGCGGATCACTCGCATCAGCCTGCTCGCCGGCAGATCTCGCCAGCGGTCCCGCCGAATCCCATTGTTTAATCAGTAGCGCTTCGTCCCCCGTCATTTCCGGGAAGTAGTACCAGTGATGGCGCTCGGCGTGTTTTGCAAAATAGTTTTCCCCGAGACGGTCCTGGTAGTGAATTTCAAACACGACCAGGTCTTCCGGGTTGACTGTCTGGCTATCGCACAGTGCCAGGGGATGTGTGGCCACCGGCTCACTGGATATATTTCGCCACAAGTTGATAATCGCAAAACGGCCAACTTCTGCGAGCGCACGCTCGACCGTTTCATTGGAGATCAATGACTCGCTGTCGTCAAGAACACTGCGCAGAGTGTCATTGCTGCCGGGAGGGTTCGCCAGGTCGCGCAAGCGCTGGGGGGCACTGGTTAGCGTATAATCGCCATGCACCAGGTGCAAAGGCTCCTGCACTTGCTGTCCGCCTGATATCTGTTTTCCGCTTTGTTTTCCGAGCACCGAGCGGACATTGTGGTCGAAGGCAAATGCACGGCCACCGGTCGCTTCCTCTATGATTTTTGCGCATTCCGGGTAGTAGTATTGGACGACCTGTTGCTGATCCAGAAAATCCAGACCAGGTTGTGCGAGTGGCCGGGGCAGCAACTCGAATCCGTTGGTGGCAAGGCTAAGACGCTGATTGCCTGAAAAAACGCGACCGTTGTGAACCTTCTTTTCTTGCTTGTCGTGCACGACTCCCTGCATTTCGCTGTCGTTTCCGCCCGTATCCCTGCGTATCAACACCTTGCCATTTCGGTAGAGTGATGACTCGGTGGATTTATCCAGATAATTGAAAAAGCCCAGGCTGTGGTCGCGGTTATGCGTATTCGCTTTCGGTGTGCTCATCGATGGTGCCTCTCTCAACTAAATAACGAGTGTCTGCGGAAACATCTTGCACGGGGCAAAGCCAGAATTGAAACTCTGAAACCATATGCCTGCTATTCATATACGTGATAATGACATCGTAGACTGAAAGTGGATATTGGGCCTCCCTGTCGGGAGGCCATTCAGAGATCAGGCGGTAGCCGTTTCGTGGTTATCCAGGGTGGCGGAAATGCGGGTCAGAAGCAGCGCACTGAGAACAATCACGCCGCCAATCCAGGGCGTGTTCATCAGCCCCATGTCGGCCACCACATGGCCTCCGAGCCAGGCGCCGACGGCAATCCCAATGTTGAAGGCCGCGATGTTCAGGCCGGAAGCGACATCCACGGAATGCGGAGTGTAACGTTCAGCCAGTTGGACCACATACACCTGCAAGCCTGGCACATTGCCGAAGGCAAACGCACCCCAAACCAGAAGGGTGATCACGGCTGCAACCGGATTGTAAGCGCTGAAGGTCAGAACGAACAGGATGGCCGCCAGGCCGCCAAAAACGATGTACAGCGCTGAGGTTGGCCCGAAACGATCGGCCAATTTACCACCCCAGATATTGCCAGCGGCCACAGACACACCGTAGACGAGCAGCAGAAGGCTGACCATGCCGGAGGCAAAACCGGTGACGTCTTCGAGGATCGGGGTCAGGTAGGTGAATGCCGTGAACGTACCGCCGTACCCAATAGCGGTCATCGCGTACACCAGCAGCAGTCTCGGGTGAGTGATGACCTCAAGCTGCTGACGCAGGGTTGCCGGCTTTGACTGCTCCAGGTTCCTGGGCACCAAAAAGGCACTGCCGATCAACGCGATGGCCCCCAGTACGGCGACGGTCAGGAAGGTGGCTCGCCACCCGAACGTCTGTCCGATAAAGGTTCCCAGGGGAACGCCCGTTACCAGGGCAACGGTAAGCCCGGTGAACATGATGGCAATTGCACTGGCCTCTTTTTCTTTCGGTACCAGGCTGGTGGCGATGGTCGAACCGATTGAGAAGAACACGCCGTGTGCAAGGCCGGTGAGAATTCGGGCGGTAATCAGTGAGCTGTAATTCGGCGCCATCCAGGCCAGGATGTTACCGATGATGAACAGCCCCATCAGCGAAAGCAGCACCAACTTACGATTCCAACGGCCGGTCAGGGCGGTGAGTACCGGTGCACCTATAGCAACACCTAGCGCGTACAAACTGACCAGAAGGCCAGCAGACGGGAGGGTAACGCCCAGATCCTGGGCAATGGTGGGAACCAGTCCGACAATGACAAACTCGGTGGTCCCAATCGCAAAGGCACTCAAAGTGAGTGCGAAAAGTGCAACGGGCATAGCGGCTCCTTAGCAGTGAGCGGGAATGAATTGACGATGCCTAGTTTGCGGCCGCATACTTTTGCGATAAACAGTGGTTTTTAAAAAATACTTTTGCGGAAAATGAAATGAAAAGTCGATCGGACGATCTTCACTTCCTGCTGTCAGTGGTGGACAGCGGAAGCTTTAGTAGCGCGGCAGAACAACTTGACGTATCCGTGACCCGGGTGTCGCGAGCGGTCTCACGCCTCGAACAGAGCTTGAACACAACGCTGCTGAACCGAACCACCCGCAAAGTGGGGCTGACCGAGGAAGGGCGACTGTTTGTAGCGAAGGTGAGAGATGGCCTGGCTTCGCTGGAAGAGGCCGAAGAGCAATTGGCCATACGTAAACAAAGGCCGGCGGGCCGCCTACGGGTGGACGCCGCAAACCCATTCCTGTTGCATCAGATCGTGCCTCATGTCCGGGAGTTTCGAGCCGCCTATCCGCACATTGAACTGGAATTGACGGCAAGTGATCAGATTGTCGACCTGCTGGAACGACGGATTGATGTGGCTATCCGAATCGGAAGCCTGGAAGACTCGACGCTCCATGCCAAGGCATTGGGTCGGTCTCCGCTGTCAGTGGTGGCTTCGCCGGACTACCTGAATCGGCGTGGTGGCTGCGACTCGCCGGAATCTCTCGCGGGCCACGACACCATCGGCTTCACCGCACCGGAAGCTTTGAATGTCTGGCATTTTGGCGAAGGGATACGAATCAGACCGACGGTACGAGCCAGCAGTGGGGAAGCCGTACGCCAACTCTGCCTTGGCGGAAACGGTCTGGCGTATCTTTCACGGTTCATGATCGACAAGGACCTTGAACGAGGCGACTTGGTGGAACTGATGGGGGATCAACTGGTGCGCCCCAATCCAAGGGAGTTGGTCAACGCCGTGTACTACAGGAACACAACACTGTCTGCGCGCATTCAGGTGTTTCTGGACTTCTTCAGTGCACGTTGGAAAAGCCTGTAACGACGTTACGCTCCCCTTAATGACGAAAGTTCCCTGGGAATTACTTCGTTTTTACGAAAACTAAAATCGGAAACTGCCCGTTTTTATCCGATATCGCGGCGACTAGGCTTGTAGCTCTCATCATATTTAAAGTGGAGCTATCAAATGTTTTCCAGCAGGCTGTTTTGTGCACTGATGGTTGCCGGTACCGCGACGGTGGCGAATGCCGACACCGAAAACAGCGGTTCTCTCGTGAAAGTTGTGCCGGCTGATGACGTTGAGTGGGGGTATCTTAATCCTCTTCGCGGCGTACTGAGCCCTGGTGCGGCAGACCTATGGGGAGATCGCACGACCGACAGCGCCACCGGAATGCTTGTTCGGTTCAAGCAGGGTTTTGAGTCTCCTCCCCATATTCACAATATTACGTATCGCGGCGTTGTCATCGAAGGGCTGATGCATAACGACGACCCAGATGCACAAAAAATGTGGATGCCGCCCGGGTCTTTCTGGACACAGCCAGCCGGCGAAGATCATACAACCGCGGCAAATGGCGACACCAATCTGATTTACCTGGAGATAGACTCCGGTCCCTATCTGGTTAAGCCTTCCGACGAGAAATTTGATAACGGCGAACGCCCGCTCAACCTGCATGAAACCAATATTGTCTGGCTCAATAACAGTGAGCTACACAATATTGAAGCGGACAACGTGGAAGCCACGTTCGTATGGGATAGTGATGCCGATGTGGGCGGCTCAATGATCAAGATTGCGTCCGGCTTTGAGGGAGACATCAGTACGAATGCCAGCGAATTTCGCGCGGTTGTGATCGGTGGCGAGGTTACCTACCAGGCAAAGGGTCTGGATACTGAAAAGCACCTCGAGGCTGGAAGCTATATCGAATCGACAGGGCGCTTCACGCACCGAATAGCAAACGACAGCGATAGGGCAGCGACCCTTTATATCCGCACGAACAGCCGGTACACCGTAAAGTAGAGAAATTACCGTGATCGTGGGTTACATCGTCACGCTCTGGCGTTTGACTGATCGTGAGTGGCTCGGGCGGCGCCAAGCAGGCATCCTTGCAACGGCTCCAGAAAACCGGGGTTCAAAGTGCCAGCATTGATGATATTCATCGTCAGAACCCGTTGCCCGGGTAGCTGGTCCAGTTGGACCGGGCGCACTCTGGACGATATAACCGACGACTCTGGTAACAGCGCGATGGCCAATCCCGATTCAACCGCCGAATAAAGATTGGCCATGTCGGTACTGGTCATCAACGTATGGTAGTCCAGACCGGACTGCCTCAAATCCGTGGCGGCGAAATCACGTAGCGCGCAATCACTTTCCAGCAATGCGACGGGCAATGCCTCCTCTGTATTGATGGGTAGCCCAACCGAGGCATACCAGCAAAGCGCTTCCGACCACAGACTTTTCTCCGGTGCGAACTGGGATTCCCCGGTAACGATAGCCACGTCGAGATCACCAGCGGTGACCAACTCCCGCAACCTGCGGCTTCGACCGCAGGTAATTCGGGGCTCCAGCTCGGGAAAGGCGTCCCGAATGCGCGGGATAAACTTCTGCAAGAATGTCTGGGCATAATCCGTGGGTATCCCGAAATGTACAGGACCCCGGAGCGGCTCCAGGCTAAGCGCGCTGAGCGTTTCGTTATTGAGGCGTAGCAGCCTGTCGATGTAGCCCAGCAACTTCTTCCCGGGTTCCGTGAGCTTGATACCCTGATTACTGCGCTCAAGAAGCCGATGGCCGATCTGCTCTTCCAATCGTTTAATCTGCATACTGACAGCGGCCTGGGAGCGGTACAGGCGGCTCGACGCCTCTTTAAAACCGCCTGCCTCCACCACCACTGCAAAGGTATTCAACAACTCCAGATCCAGAATAGGCTTCATTTGGGCGGCCTTTGGGCGTTTATCAACAAATCTGAATTATCGTATCAATAATATTCGTTTGAGTGAATCATTCCGGAGACCTATGATTTCACCATAGGCGTCGAGGTTGACGTTAAATTGATCGAATCAGTCGGCTAGCACTGAAGCAGAGGAGACACTATGAGTCACATCCATATCCCCAAGACAATGGCAGGCGTTGTTCTGACCGGGCACGGTGGCCTGGACAAACTTGAGTACCGGGAAAATCTGGAAGTGCCTCAGCCCCTCGCTGGTGAGGTACTGATTCATGTCGGAGCGAGTGCGATCAACAATACCGACATCAACACCCGGACAGGCTGGTATTCCAAAGGCGTAACAACGGGTACGGATCAGGGCGCCGCTGCAGGGTTTGAGACGGCAAACGACGAAGATGGTGGCTGGTCAGGTACACCCCTCAGTTTTCCACGTATTCAGGGTGCTGATGTGTGTGGAAACATCATAGCGGTGGGTGAGGGCGTTGACCCCGCGCGGATGGGGGAACGCGTGTTGGTTCGCCCTATGCAACAGGCGCCTGGCGACCCGTCTTCTTACAACCTCATCACGTTCGGATCCGAGATCAACGGTGGCTACGCCGAGTACGCCGTAGCGCGTTCAAGCGAAGTGTTCGCAATCAACAGTACCCTGAGCGACGCTGAACTGGCTTCATTTCCCTGCGCCTATTCAACCGCCGAAGGCATGTTGGACAGGGTATGCCTGGGGGCCGGGGAACGGATTTTGATCACCGGCGCTTCTGGTGGCGTTGGATCAGCGGCGATTCAACTTGCCAAGCGCCGGGGCGCCGAAGTAATCGCGGTGTGTGGTGAATCCAAGTTCGACGAGGTGCGTCAGCTTGGCGCTGATCAGGTCATTGCCAGGGGTCAGTCCCTGCTTGAAGTGCTGGAAAAAGACAGCGTCCACATCGTAGCGGACTTGGTGGCGGGCCCTCAGTGGCCGGAGTTGCTGGAGGTGCTGAGCCGTGGCGGTCGTTACGTGGCGTCAGGCGCCATTGCAGGTCCCATTGTGGAACTGGACGTACGAACTCTGTACTTGAAAGACCTAAGCTTCTACGGCTCTACCTGGCAGCCTAAGCAGGTATTTGAGAATCTCATCGGATACATCGAACGAAACGAAATCCGGCCTGTGGTGGCTAAAACCTACCAATTGCGGGACCTGGTCCAGGCCCAAGAGGACTTTATGGGCAAGCGTTTTTCGGGCAAATTAACCATTGCAATTGGTAGCCAGATCCGTTGACCGCGCGGTAGTTAGTCCGGCAACCGGGTGGCGTTGCCGGTATGTTTCCGTTACGCCATTTTCTTGGCAACAAGTTCTTCGATAACCATCACGATCGCTTTGCATTTCTGGTCATTCAAGGCGTCCGAATGAGGGGGGCCAAACCCGCCTTTGTCGTTATCGAAGTATTGGCCTGAAGCGTTGGTAAATTCTTCTGAGAGCGCCGCACGGACAAGCACATCGGCGCCGATGGACAAACTTTTTCCTGCAATCCCGAAGCCCTCTTTAACCATCTTTGATGCCAACAGGGAACCAGGATTTACTGAGACGAAAACCACGCCCTCGTCAGTGCGAGAGCTTGCCATCGCATTATTCCACATGGTCAGTGCCAGCTTGCTTTGGGCATAAGCCGACATATCTTCCAGAAGGCGTTTCTTACCCCGAAGGGCGTTGAGTTCCACTGGGGCCTGTGCGGCTGAAGACAGGTTAACCACCCGTGAGGCAGTCCCCAGGAGTGGCAAAAGGCGCTTTGTCAGCAAATAGGGGGCAACCGTATTCACGGCAAACCGGACATCCAGCCCGTCCTGGGTGATGGTTTCAGGTACGCGCATGACACCAGCGTTATTGATGATGACGTCCAACTGGTCATGTTCTCTGGTGATCTCGTCTGCCAATGAATCAGCTTCAGCCAGACGCGACAGATCCGCTTTATAGGTGTAGATCCGTCCAGCGCCCGTACCGTTTGCCAACATTTGCTCTGTCGCCGCCAGCTTCTCTGCGTTCCTTCCATGCAACAGCAATGTGTGACCCTCGGAATAGAGGCGCTTCGCGGTTTCCAGCCCGATGCCATCAGTGGCGCCGGTGATCAGAATTTTCTTGGTCATATTTTGTGTCCTTATGCCGGGAATTCAGGGAGCAGATCTTCTGCGAGGTACAGGAGCGCCTCTTCAATATCTGTCTGATTAAATCGCAGATTCAACGCGACATGGTTTACACCGATCTCTTCCAACGATTTCAGGTAACTCTTCAGAAACCTGATGCCCGAACTGAAGCCCAGATGAATCGGCTGCGGCGGTGCATTGGGCTCTGCCAGAAGGTCGATATAAAGGGATTGCATCACGGGCTTTGAATACCCTGTTTCACCAGGAATGCCGTTGCGCCAGGACCTGACAGTGTTTGCCTGATCGTCGATGTTCCTCGGATAAGTAATCAACCCATCACTATGGCGAGCGCCCCAATGAGGGGCCTGTTGGCTGCCTCCGGTAATCAGCATCGGAATCTTTCCTGCTTTTGGCTTCGGTAGCAGGTCCATCTCACCGTTTGTTTGACCATAACGGTTTTCAAATGCAGGCGCATCTGAGGCCATACTACGGATATATTCGAAACTGTCCCGAAACCGCTCGCCCCGGTTTTCGTAGTTTTCGTTGAGGGCGGGGTATTCATCGGGTCGATCACCGGATGCGATTCCGAGTATCAAACGACCACCCGACAATTGATCGACGCTTGCTGCGGCTTTTGCAACGTGAGCAGGGTGCCGAAGCGGTAAGATCAGACTGGCGACACCCAGGGCGATACGTTCGGTTTGCCCCGCTAGAAAACCGAGGTAAACAAACGGATCATAGACTTGTCCGGCATCGCCGAACGAGGGCACATTAAACGGGACATCTCGCAACCAGACTGCAGAAAAACCGGCGTTTTCGGCCAACCGAACACGTTCAAGATGATGTTCCATAGTGGGCACGGGCCCGCTGGCATAATTCTCCAGGGGCACAATGACGCCAACACTCAACCGATTCGGCTGAAACGCCTGATTGTAGCCACGATTGATAGGGGCAAATGTCTTTGTGCTCTCGTTCAGTGCGGGCATTGTTAGACCTCCACGACAACCTTACCAATAGCCTGGCCACTGGTCAGACGGTCATGGGCCTGGCCAACCTCAGAAAGGTTGAAGCTCTGCTCATCCAGAAGCGGTTTGACGCCACCCTGATCCACGATCTGCGCCAATTGCGCGAGAATGTTGCCGTGCGCTTCCCGATGATGGTTGTGCAGCATGGGAATCAGCATAAACACCACGTGAATCGACAGCCCTTTGAAGTGAGCGGTGGTCAGATCCAGTTCAACCATGGCGACAGTGGTACTCACTTGGCCATTCAGGGCAGCCGCTTCAAAGCTGTTGGTCATATTTTCGCCGCCAACCGTATCGAAAACCACATCGAACCCGGCACCGGCTGTATGGGCCTCAACATAGTCGGCGACGGTTTCAGTCTTGTAGTCAATCGGGGTAGCGCCGTAGCCTTTGATGATGCGGAAAGCCTGTTCACCGGAGGCCGTTGAATAAACGGAGGCACCAAAGTGCTTTGCCAGCTGAACAGCAACATGGCCAACGCCGCCGGTTCCGCCGTGAACCAACACTTTTTGACCGACCTTCACGCTGGCTCTCTGCAGGCCCTCTAATGCAGTGATACCAACCAGCGGCAGTGCGGCTGCTTCGCGCATCGACAGGCTCTTGGGCTTATGGGCAATCAGCCGTGCGTCGGCCGGCATCAACTCAGCAAGTGCACCTTGAAGATCGGCAAGGCCGCCAGCACATCCGTAAACTTCGTCACCAGGCGCAAAACCGGTGACGCCTTCACCCACGGCTTCAATAGTTCCGGCGAAGTCCATACCGAGCACTGCTGGCAGGTCGGGGGACAGCGGGAGATCCTTGCCCATCTGGCGAATCATGGTGTCGACGGTGTTGATGCTTGTTGCTGCAACGCGGACGATCACCTGGCCCGATAGTGCCGAAGGTGCAGGCATGTCGGCCTGCTCAAACGCTGCCTCAGGGCCGTATTGATTAAGAACCATTGCTTTCATTGTGTGACTCCAGTTTTGCAGGTGATTTGTCCAAGCGACTAAGAACAGATTAAAGGTTCGCGAAAACCGAATAAATGACCAATAATGGTTTTCAGAATTCGTAAAATGGATATAAAATCGTGGACACCGAAGGAATAAAGCTGTTTGTTCTGGCTGCTGAAAAACTCAACATCAGTGCCGCCGGACGGGAACTGGGGATGCCGCCAGCTGTTGCCAGTTCCAGGTTGGCCAAGCTTGAGAGGGCCGTTGGAGCAGACTTGCTGCGCCGCTCAACCCGTAAGGTGGCGCTGTCCACTGAGGGCGCGGAGTTCCTGCCTTTTGCCAGGGAAATTCTGGCACAAGAGAACGCTGCGATGGCCGCGATGGGGTTTGGCAATGAGCATGTGTCTGGCACTCTGCGATTCACCGCATCCAGCACCTTCGCCCAACAGTACATCGTGCCTTTGGTGCCAGCGTTTCTGGAGATGTATCCGGGTATCAATCTGGACTTGCGATTGTCCGATATGGAGCTGGACCTCATTCAGGGCAGTTTCGACCTGGCGCTGAGGGATGCCGTGTTGCCGGACAGCAATCTGAAAGCGCGGAAACTTGCTGATGATCGACGCATATTCTGCGCCTCACCCGAGTACCTCGCGAAATGGGGAACGCCGAAACACCCGGACGATCTACATTCTCATCAGTTGGTCGCCTTTAAATCCCAGAGCGCGATTGCATTGACCGGTCCCGAAGGAGAAAACGAACAGTTGAACCTTCGCAGCTCGCAAAACAGACTGATCATTGACGACGGCTTGAGTTACAAGATTGCGACCAAGCAAGGAGCAGGGGTTGCTTTGCATGCGCTATGGAGCGTCCACCAGGAACTTTCAGCAGGGACATTGGTGCAGGTTCTTCAAGACTACCGGATGGACGCTGAGCCGGCGCTTTGGCTGGTGTACCCGAAATCCAATGTCTTAACCGCAAAGGTCCGGGTGTTCATTGATTTTCTGGTAGAGAGAATAGGGCAGAGGCCGCCATGGCTTGAGTGAGCCCTATTCAACTTATCGATCTGGTAGCGGGTGTCGGTGCTACATGTAAACCCCACCGTTTACATTGATCTGCTGGCCGGTGATGTAGTCTCCTTCCGCAGCAAGGAACACCACTGCACGGGCGATTTCCTCGGGCTGCCCAAAGCGACCCATCGGCACACGTGCAATGATCTGCTCGCGAATATTTTCGGGCACTTGGGCCAGCATTTCGGTCTCGGTGAAGCCGGGGGCAATGGAATTCACCGTAATGTTGTACTTGGCCATTTCCAGAGCCAGTGTTTTGGTGAATGCAATGATCCCGCCCTTACTGGCCGCATAGTTGGCCTGCCCGAAGTTGCCGGCCTGGCCGACGAACGAAGTAATATTCACAATACGACCGAATTTTTGGTCCATCATGATCTTCAGCACCTCAGAGCAGGTTGCGTAGACACTTCCGAGGTTGGTGTCGAGGACGTCGTTCCAGTCGTCGTCGGTGAGTTTTTTCATGGATTTGTCACGGGTGATACCTGCGTTGTTTACCAGAATGTCAATACGCCCCCATTGCTCGTAAACCTGCTGTATAAGGCTTCGTGCCGCTGGCATGCCGGAGAGATCAGCTTGTATGGCCAGCGCCCGCACGCCGGCCGTTTCCATTTCCTTGACCACTTCATCTGCGTCAGAGCGACGTGAGCGGTAGTTAATAGCGACGTCGGCACCGCGCTGGGCCAACTGAAGTGCGATGTGACGGCCGATGCCTCGAGAGGCTCCAGTGACAATGGCCACCTTTCCTTTAAGATCTTGCATGGTTCTGTCCCTGTGGTTTTTGTTGCAGGACTTACGGTGTGACAATTTTTTACAGACGCTGAATTTAAGCTAGCAGGGCTTTTTTAAGGCGACAAGAAATAAGCCGTGGATGTGAACTGCTTCCTTTACACATGGCTCGCTTTTGAGCTTGCGAAGTTGCAGAGTGGGTTGATAGGATGAATCGCGCTGATCAATAAATAAGCGTAAGATTGAGCCGGAAGAGAGACAGACCAACCGAACTTACCCAGGCTGAACCGCATCATGATGTATTACACTCACGAAATCGGGCGGCTCGCGCTGACCCCGCTAGGCAGGCTGGCTGGCAGTCAAAGCAATATCCTGCGTCACCACCTGAACCCTTGGTCCAGGCTTCCAGGGACCCGCAGCATTGCCTCGGCCCTCAAGGTGTTTGACGATCTTACCAGGCGTTACCCCAAGCCGTCCTTCAACCTGGATACAACCGTTTGTGACGGCGAGACGGTTCTGGTCAACGAAACCATCGTCAAGCGCAAGCCCTTTTGTCAGTTGAAGCATTTCCAACGTAATGCTCATCGTCCGGATGACCCCAAGTTGCTTATCGTAGCGCCACTGTCAGGCCACTTTGCATCGCTTCTGAAGGGCACCGTAGAAACCATGCTGCCGGGCCACGATGTTTACATTACAGATTGGCGCGATGCCAGCATGGTGCCGATTTCAGAAGGCAACTTCGGGCTGGACGATTACATCGACTACGTGGTTGATTTCATCAATCATATCGGCCCGAACACACACGTTCTGGCGGTCTGCCAGCCGGTCGTGCCGGTGCTGGCAGCCACCGCTCTGATGGCCCAGGATGATCATCCGTCGGTGCCGCGTTCTCTGGCCCTTATGAGCGGTCCCGTGGACGGACGCGTTGATCCAACAGAGCCCTGCAATCTCGCCAAGAAACATAAGCTCTCCTGGTTTAAACGCCACCTGATTCATCGGGTACCTGCACCCCAGCCGGGTGCCATGCGCAAGGTTTACCCCGGCTTCCTGCAATTGACGGGGTTCATCAATATGAACTTCGATCGCCACCTGGATGCCTACCGGGGACTGTTCAGGTCCATCCGTGATGATGAATCAGAAAAAGTCACCCGCCACAGAGAGTTTTACGACGAATATCTGGCGGTGATGGACCTGCCTGATGCCTACTACCTGGACACGATTGAAAAGGTGTTCCAGGAGTTTCATCTGGCACGGGGCTGCTTCAGGCATCGTGGCCGTCTAGTAGACCCCGGCGCTATCGTAAAAACGGCGTTGATGACCATTGAGGGCGAGAAAGACGACATCTCCAGCCCGGGCCAGACACGCGCCGCTCACAAACTCTGCACCAATATTCCGGACAACCGTCGGTTGCACCATCTACAACCCGGAGTTGGCCACTACGGCACCTTTAACGGTCGCCGTTGGCGCGAGGAAATCGCTCCGAAGCTGCAGAAGTTCATCCGCAGTGCCTGAATGAGGGAGAAGAAACATGTCTGGAAAGCCTGTCAGTTCAGTAGCCGGTGACGACAAAGAGACGAACATTGTACGTGAATCGCTGGTCAGTGCAGGCAGGCATGGCACACGCCTGATTAAACGTTCGGTGCTAAGGCGGTTGAAAGGCGGCCGACCCAATCCGGCCAGCCTCAAAAGCATTGCGAAACCTTTTTTTCGCTTCACCGGAAAGTTTGTTACCCAGCCGGATACCTTCATTAGCGCCCAGATGCGTCTGATACAGAACGCCGCCATTCTGAGTGGTGGTGGATTGATGAGCCTGATCAGCCGCGAGCCCATGCGGGTGACAGCACCTGAAAGAGGGGACGGCCGCTTCAAGGATATTGCCTGGAGCGACCGCATTTACTTCAGCTATCTCCAACAGGCATACCTGATTTCCGAGCAATGGATCATGGATACCATTGACGATGTCCGGGGGCTTGATGAGCATGATCGCCATAAAGTCCGTTTTTTTACCAGCCAGATTACCTCCGCTCTGGCACCCACCAACTTTGTTCTGACCAACCCCGAGGTCCTCAAGGCAACGGTAAACACCCGGGGGCGCAATCTTGTTAGCGGCTTCGCCAACTTTTTACGAGATCTTGATGAAGCGGACGGCCAGCTGTCCTTCAGAATGACGGACCCGGACGCCTTTGAAGTTGGCAAGAACCTGGCGGATACGCCAGGTGATGTGGTCTTCCAGAATGACCTGATGCAACTGATCCAGTACCGGCCAACAACAGAGACAGTGCATCGCCGGCCGCTTCTCGTCGTGCCCCCGTGGATCAACAAGTACTATATCCTGGATCTGGGTGCGAAAAAGTCGTTTATCCGTTACTGGGTCGAAAAGGGCCATACAGTATTCGTCATTTCCTGGGTTAACCCCGGGAAGGAACATGCCAATAATGGCTTCGAGGATTACATGCTTGAAGGCCCTGTGGCTGCATTGGACGCCATTGAGCAAGCCACTGGTGAGCGTGAAGTGAATGCAATTGGTTACTGTATTGGTGGGACCTTGCTGAGCTGCACACTGGCATGGCTCGCAGCGCGCGGTGATGATCGGGTAAAGAGTGCCACCTTTTTCAACAGCCTGTTGGACTTTACCAACGCTGGAGATATCAAGGTCTTCATTGACGAGGACATGATCGCCAAGATGGAAAAGGCCATGAAAAAGCAGGGCTATCTCGAGGGTACATCCATGTCGGCGGCCTTCAACATGCTGCGCGCCAACACCCTGATCTGGTCCTTCTACATCAATAACTACCTGCTTGGCCGCGATACACCGCCTTTCGATCTGCTTTACTGGAATACGGATTCCACCCGGCTGCCAGCTGCCATGCACAGCTTTTACCTGCGTAACATGTATCTTGAGAATCGGTTGAGCGAACCCGGCGGAATAACCCTTGCAGGAACGCCGATCGATCTTGGAAACGTAAAAATACCTGCCTATTTCGCCTCGGCTATTGAGGATCACATTGCGCCCTGGGTGTCCTGCTACAAAGGGTCACACTACCTGGGTGGGCCAGTTCGCTTCGTACTGGGCGGCTCTGGCCATATCGCCGGAATCATCAACCCGCCGTACAAACATAAATACGGCTATCGGACGAACGAGAATACCGATCTGCCGGCGGATGAGTGGCTTGCTGGCGCAGAGGAGTTCGAAGGATCCTGGTGGCCTGACTGGGTTGTCTGGGCAGAGCAGTTCAGTGGCGGTGAAGTTGCTGCAAGGACGCCGGGTGAGCGCGCTTTGCCAGTTATCGAGCCAGCGCCTGGCTCCTATCTGCGCAATGAACCCGCTCCGAAAGCGCCACCTCAACGCAAACTCAGAGCAGTCGCCGCTAAGAAGCGTACAACTCGCAAGCGCGCAGCGGAGCCATCAATTCAAGGACAGCGGTAGTGAGCTGTCCGCTATTAGTTGATCACTACAAACGCTATAAGAAACACACTTAAATCATTTTATGGAACACGTCCCGCCGACAACGATGTAAACATCGCAGTACAAACACCTATTCATCAAATTATATGATGTTTTCAATACCGAGCGCTGATTAGTCGCGCAAGGCGTTCAATTGAAAAATAGCAGCCAACTTGTTTCCGACCTGTCGTCTTTCGGAGTTGGCTATGCCCCATCGTTCTACTTGTACTTTTTCTCGCTGTCCTGGTTTTGTCTCCGGCGGTTCATGCTGAAGATTCTGATTCTGTCATTGCGCTTTCTACGGACAACGATCTTTTTGCACCCACCCAAACCGATCAGGATTACACCGCAGGTTTGGCCGTAACCTATTCCTCAAACTCAGAGGATTTCCTGGAAAATCCGGCTTCCGGAATCAGCCAGAACCTGGACAGGTTCGTGTTGTCTGGTATTGGCGCAGATATTAACGAGCCCGAAAGTGCAGCCCTGGAATTTGGCATTTACGGGTTCACCCCAGAAGAAATAAAGGCGAGGGATATCGATCGGGATGATCGTCCTTACAGCAGTCTCGTTTACTTATCGTCGAGTCATAGTTACAGGAACCTGAGTGACGATTCCGGGTGGACCACTTCGATGACTGTCGGAGTGCTGGGCCTGGATGTTTTCAAATCGGGTCAAAATGCGGTTCACAAGGTAGTAGGAAGTGACCGTGCCAACGGCTGGGACCATCAGGTCTCCAATGGCGGGGAACCAACATTCCGATATTCCGCTGCCTATCATCAGTATCTGGATAAAAACCGGCCGGACCAGCAATTCAAAGTCACGTATTTCGGGTCGGTAGGTTATTTGACTGAGTTTGGTGCCGCGCTTGTTTTTCGGGACGGGCTGATTTCCTCCCCGGACAATCGTTTCAACCCTGAGCTTATGGCCTACGGCGAACGAGCGCCGGGAGTCGCGGCCCCTGGCGGCCGGGAGCATTATTTCTGGGGTGGCGTGTCTGTCAAAGCTCGGGCCTATAATGCGTTCCTTCAAGGCCAATTCAGGCACTCCGACCACGAACTGGATGCCAACGACCTTAACGTGCTCCTGGCGGAAATCTGGGCGGGGTATACCCATAGTTTCGTTGCTGGCACCGAGTTGAGTTACGTGCTCCGAGTCCAGAGCTCCGAAATTAAGAGCGGGACCGGAAACCGCACGCTTGCGTGGGGTGGGCTGGTGTTCAGTAAGCGGCTCTAACGGGCTCTATGCAAACCCATCATTGTGAGAAATGGGATCTATATGGCACTGAAATTAGTGCTATCAGATTTGAAGGCCCAGTATTGAAAGTGAGCAATTCCATTCAGGAGCAGATATTATGACGACCATTATTCATGTAACCGATGCGAATTTTGAAGAAGCGGTTGTTCAGAGCGACCGGACAGTTCTGGTTGACTTCTGGGCACCCTGGTGTGGCCCTTGCAAGACGGTAGCCCCGCTGCTTGAGGATATCGCCGATGAGTTCAGTGAGCAACTTACCGTTGCCAAGGTCAACGTGGATGACAGCCCGGAGATTACTGCAAAAATGCGTATCCGTGGCATTCCGACATTGGCCCTGTTTCAAGATGGCGATGTGATTGCCCAACATGCCGGGGCGGGGAGCCTCAGCCAGTTGAGAACGTTCGTTAAAGGGCACTTATAGTTAAGCTGAGACACTTACTATGAAAACTCAAGAGCTCCAGTTGCTGTACATCTTTGATGCCATTATGACGGAGCGTTCAGTGACTCGTGCGGCGGATCGCCTGGCCATGACACAGCCTGCGGTATCGAATGCGATTTCCAGAATGCGGCAGATATGGAACGATCCGCTCTTTGTGCGAAAGGGCCGCAACATCGAACCCACCTCCTATGCGCTCAGTCTTTGGGATCAGGTGGGTGACCCTATGTTCGCGCTGACAAACGCCGTCAGCGCGACACAGTTTGACCCGGCCTCCGCCCGACGGACGTTTCGCATTGCAGTAACCGACGTCATCGTCGAGATGATCTGGCGTCAGCTTATTGAGTTGCTCGAGCGTGAGGCGCCAGGCGTAGATGTACACGCCGTACCCTATACACCTGAAGGAAGCTACGACGACCTGAGGTCAGCGCACGTTGATCTCGCGATTGGCGTGCTAAACCAGCACGATTACAGTTTGCGGAGCACCTGGCTTCTTGACAGCGGATTTGTTCTCGCAATGCGGGCGGACCACCCGCTGGCAGGTCGGCAAATCACCATGGAAGAGTTTCTGGAAGCCCGGCATCTGTTGGTCACCATGTCGGGTGACGCCCATGGCTCTGTTGACAGTTATCTTGATCAAAAAGGGCAGAGCAGACGTATCGCCGCAACAATGAACCATTTTGCGTCCGTTCCTCAGGTGTTAAGGGAGTCCAATCTCATCGTGGCCGTTCCTGAGCTGATCAGCCAGGACTGCGGGTTCGTCGACGGGTTGTGGATGGGTGAGCTACCCTTCGATGTGGACCCAACCACCCTCTACCTCATCTGGCACGCACGCCATGATAGAGAACCGGGGATTATATGGATCAGGAATCATATCGAAAGACTGCTCCAGGATCGCTGGCACGACATCATGACCAATTCGCCCTGTGGCCGGCACCTGAAGGCGGTCTAATCGTGGCTTGGCAGTATGCCGCGTTTAGTCATGGCGCTTATAAGGCTTTGACACTGCTGTTTCAGGTGGTCCCGCAGCAGGCGCATGGCAGGTGTGATGGATTGTCGAGTCGGGCAGATCAGCCACAGCTCTGATACCGGTGGTGTGTAGTCGGGCATGACGTTCATCACCCGGCCGGACAGCAGATCATCGGATATATCGAGGCAGGATTTGACCGCCATACCATGCCCGGCGATGCACCAGCGCCGAACGAGATCGCCGTCGTTGGACGCCCGATTGCCTCTCATTTTCACCCGGTATTCCTCACCATCCCGTTTGAAGGTCCACAAGTCGTAGGGAATGTCCTGCAACTGATAGAAAAGCCCGTTGTGACCCGCCAGGTCGTGTGGATGAATGGGGGTACCCTGTTGGTTCAGGTAATCGGGTGTTGCGCAGAGCAGTCGGGGGACATCACAGATTTTGAACCCGTACAGGTTGGCGTCACTGGGTGAGCCATACCGTAGGGCCATATCAACCGAATCCCGAAAAAAGTCCACATTGCTGTCGGTGATCTGTACCCGCAAACTCAGCCCGGGGTGAGATGTCATCAATTGGTCGATCCAGGGCACGACGCGATTTCTACCCAGATCGGATGACACCGATAGCCGAATTTCTCCCGCCACTGTCTCTGTGCCAAAGCGAATATTCTGTCGGGCCTCATCCATCAGTGTCAGCGCCTGCCGGCATTGGGGCAGGTATTTCTCCCCGGCGGCCGAGAGCCGCAACTGACGGGTAGAGCGGACAAACAGCTCTACCCCTAACTCATGCTCCACACGTTTTACGGCGGCGCTCGCCGTCGCGGCGCGCATATCCAGACTGGTGGCAGCCGCGGTGATGTTGCGGAATTCGGCCACTTTGAGCACAACGGTCAGATCGTCAAAGTTCATTTTCAAAAATTATTTGATTATGTTTATGGGATTAGGCGGTTTTTCTTAGTGTAAAGAGGGATCACACTGTTGGCCACTACCAACTCACACTGGAGAGAAACATGAAAGCGGTTGGATACACTGAATCTTTACCCATTGATGACCCTAAATCCCTTCAAGACGTGGAACTACCTCAGCCGGCGGCCGAGGGAAGGGACCTCCTGGTTCGCGTGAGAGCCATCGGCGTCAATCCTGTTGATTTCAAAGTACGTCAACGGGCTGCAGCGGAGCCTGGTGAGACCAAGGTACTGGGCTGGGATGCCGTAGGGGAAGTCGTTGCAACGGGAGAGGCAGCATCATTGTTCGAGCCAGGCGACCAGGTGTACTACGCTGGCGACGTTACACGGCAGGGTAGCAATGCCGAGTATCAGATCGTTGACGAGCGCATCGTGGGCCGCAAACCCGCCAGCCTGAACGACGCAGAAGCGGCAGCGCTGCCTCTGACCACCATAACCGCCTGGGAAATGCTCTTCGACCACCTGGGGCTTGAACAGCAGCTCCCAGAGGAAATCAGCCCAACCGACGACGTGATACTGGTGGTTGGCGCGGCCGGCGGTGTCGGCTCGATCCTGATTCAGTTGGCAAAAACGCTGACCGGTGCCACCGTGGTGGCCACCGCATCCCGGCCCGAGTCCCGGCAATGGGTCGAATCGCTAGGCGCGGATTTCGTCGTGAATCACCGCGAGCCACTGCTGCCGCAAATCGAACAACTGGTGTCCGAGGGCAAAATTGCCCCGATCACTCACGTGGCCAGCCTGAACGCCACCGACCAGTACTTCGATGATTATGTGGCAGCGCTGAGGCCGTTTGGCAGGATTGCCATGATTGACGACCCCGCGTCTCTGGACGTGATGAAAATCAAACCGAAAAGCCTGTCCCTGCACATCGAATTCATGTTCGCCCGGTCTATGCACAATGCTGATGACATGCAGGTGCAGCACGAACTTCTTGAGACGGTAGCGAGTCTTGTGGATCAGGGCCACATTCGTACCACCGCAGGCAAGAATCTCGGGGTAATCAACGCTGACAACCTGCGTGCGGCGCATTCGGAGTTGGAGTCCGGTACGGCCGTGGGCAAGATAGTGCTGGAAGGGTTCGAGTAAACGGTATTCCGCTGATGTTGGAAAATTGCCTTGTTTTGACCACTTGGACGCTGGCCTCGAGCAGTACGTTACGTTTTGCATTCCCAGTTGAAACAGGGTGGGGATTCCTCTCAAACCCAGCACCTTCGTGGCGACATTGAGTCTGTTTTAAAATAATGATGACACGACGTAACACTTGAGCCTGAAAAGTTACTGGTAGTAAATGGGAGAACAGATTTATGAAAACCTCAGGAGCCCAACATGGCGCACAAGTTTGCGGAAATCGCTTTTACCAGTACGGTTAAGCAGGTCCAAGAGGAAATGGGCAGTCGGACCGGTTACTCGTCCATTGAATCCGGACTCGACCGTAACAACCTGCTCAGGGATCGGGAACGGGTGTTCATCGAGGCCCGGGACAGCTTTTACATTGCCAGTGTCAGTGAAACCGGTTGGCCCTACATCCAGCATCGGGGCGGGCCAGCCGGATTTTTGAAGGTCATCGACCAGTCGACCATTGGTTTTGCGGACTACTCGGGCAACCGCCAGTACGTCACGACTGGCAACGTGCTTACCAATGATCGGGTTTCATTGTTCCTGATGGACTACCCGAATCGGCGGAGACTGAAACTGCTTGGCAGGATGGCACTGGTTGGTCCTGAGCCATCATCAATTCTCGACCGATTACAGGACGAGAGCTATAAAGCCCAAGTAGAGAGGGGCATGATCATTCGGGTCGAGGCCTTTGACTGGAACTGTCAGCAACACATTACACCCCGTTACACGCAGTCGGAGGTGGACGCCTTTATCGAGTCGATGGGTGATCAAGGCTAAAACAGCGTTAGAGGGTTGACTGCAAGGGCAGGGCCGGGAAATACAGGAACTGGATCGAAGAGTGAAGGCTTTGTATCAAGAGTGCGTGGGCGGCCACCAGGACCGCCCATTGTCGTTTTGGGCGGCTTAGTTGCCAGTACCCAGTTCGACAGTTTCAACTGCAGGATTATTGCCGCGCTCGATATCTCCCTGGCTAACACCTTCGGCTTGCGCGAATGCAGAGAAAGCGAGTACAGAAAAAACGAGAAAGAATTTGTTGATTGCGTTCATGTGATATTCCACCTTTTAAGAGAATTAGATTAGACAACGTCGCCTCATTGGCTTGATTGAAATTCTCTCTGTTTCCCGGCTGCAGAAAAAATTGTCTTGCGATATGCAGCTCATCACATCCGATGATGGGTTCGGATGAACACGTTCAGTTCCGGTGACGGAAAGGCGGAACATCAAACAGTAACTTCGGTGACTTCTTTCAGCGCACCTCGACCACCGGCAAAAAGCCGTCCGATCTTGCCATCTGAATCAATATGCAGACGCACATTGATTACACTGGCGGAGGGCGGTGACATCCAGCGACCCTGCTCAACCGTGAATTCATGCTTGTCGATGCCAAGGAACTCCCGTAGGTAACACGCCAGCGGGCCAGCAGCCATGCCCGTTGCAGACTCTTCCCGAATTCCATATCGGGGCCCGAACATTCGGGCTCCTGCGTCTCGTCCATCTCCGACGCCATCAAAGGAAAAAACGTAAAACCCAATCAAATCAAGAGCGTCACTCAGCTGCTCAATCAAAGCCAAATCTGGCTGGAGGCCTTTGATAGTGTCAACGTCCCGAATTCCGATTACGACAAAGCTATTGCCTGTATTCACCAGTGTCGGCTTCGCACCCGCAATCAGATCAGCGCTGGTTATTCCAAGTGCCCGAAGCGTCAATTGAAGATCCGCACTGTTCAGCGGCTCATAGCGAGGGGCTTTCTGCTCCATATACGCTGAGTCGCCCTCCATCTTTATCGACCTGCATCCATCAATCGTTTCCTTGGATGACTGATCGTGTGCCAACAGGCCGTTTTGACGGAGATAACTGAATGTCGCGATCGTCGCGTGCCCGCAGTGAGCGATCTGCTGGGTTGGCGTAAAGAACTCCAGCTTTATATCCGCTGAATCGGACGGAGAAACAAATGCCGTTTCCGACAAGCCGACAGCGGCTGCGATCTTCTGTTTTTGCTCAGAGCTGAACCGCTCTGCGTGAAGTACAACGCCTGCCGGATTTCCGCCGGAATCACCGTCAACAAATGCACTTACAATTGGGACTTCAATCTTCATGATGGTCGCTCCCTTAATTTTTCCAGAATGGTATTTGTATTCCTGCTCAACCTGAATTCTTTCAATCGACGGTTCCGGGAACAAACGGGTAAAATTGGACTATGCTTAATTAAAAATTAACCGTAAGCAGAGCGACTCCAATGCAGAGACTCCCTCCGCTAAGGGCGTTGCAGGCATTTCGGTACGCCGCCCGAGAATTGAGCTTCAAGGCCGCAGCGGAGGCTCTGAATATCTCCCAGGCAGCCGTCAGCACCCACATCCGTGGCCTCGAAGATTTTCTTGGTTTGAAGCTCTTTGTTCGTTTAACCCGTGAAGTCAGATTGACGCACGAAGGCAGGGCGCTTTCAGGGTATGTGGAAACGGGCTTTCAGGAACTGGAAAGAGGCATTGAGGGTCGGCAACGATTCTGACGAAATCCTCCAAAAAGCGCATTAACCATCTGTTTTACAAGCCCTAAATTAACTATTTCATCGCGTGCAGACGATGCGTTACCTGCCGTATTCCCACACCCAGTAGCCAAAAGCCGCGGCACATAAAAGCCATGTGCCAATAACGACTGCGGCCGCAACGTGGCTGATCGGCTTGGTTGCCACTTTAGCTGCTTTCGAGCGACTCGCTTCTATCACATTCGATGGCGTCAGCTTGATGACAAGGACGATGCCCAGCGGGACCAAGATAATGTCGTCAAGATAGCCCAGGATCGGTATGAAGTCCGGAATGAGATCAATTGGACTCATGGCGTACGCTGCGATTGCGAGCGCAAGCAGCCGAACGACTATGGGGGTATTCGAGTCTCGCGCCACAAAATAAACCGTCAGCGCATCATGCTGAATGCGTTTTGCCGCAGCTCGCAGCCTGCCAAAGGTCACGGTAGACATCTAAACTTCTCCTTGCGCGATTGGCATTACTCGCAACTCTCAGGGATGATCAGGCCGAGACAATAGCGGGCTATTTAGCCAGGCTTGTTTGTAGTTGTTTCAACTGACCCTGGAGGACAGCTTTTTCCTGCAGTAATTCGCGATTCTGATCGTTGAGGAACTGGTTTCGGTCGTCAGCCGCTGCCACGCGCTCTCTGAGGTCGGAGATCCGCTGCTGGCAGGCCGCGAGATGTTTTTCAGAATCCGTTAGGGCCGCACCAAGCTTCTCCCGGTGTTCGGCGTCGCTATCTCGCTCCAGCTGGAGGCGGTCGACTGTCGCTTCCAGCGTTTCTGTTCGCGTTGCCCATTGTGTTATGACGGCCTGGCTCGCGTGCAACTTTTCTTTCAAGTTTTCAGCGTGATCCTGACTGGCCTCATAGCGCTGGTTTATTTGGTCGCGATGTTGTCTCAGCGTGTCGCGGTCCTGTTCGCTGGAGCGGAGCTGCTGCGTCAGCTGATCCACCTGACCCTCCAGCCCTGACTGGGTCCTGTGGAACTGGTCCCGTTCATGACGGCGATCCTCGGCAATCTCCTGCTGGTAGTGCTCGAAATGGCTGCGGATATCGCGGTTTTCCTGCTTCATCTCTTGGACGGTTGCAGTGGTCTCACTGAGTTTCTCCTGACTTGCCTCCAGTTTGGACGTGAGTGAGGCCGCCCGGTGCTGTTCCTGTTGCAGAGCGTGGGCCTGGGCATCGCTTTCGTTGCGAAGCGCTTCATTGGCCTTCTCCAGCCCGCAGCGTTGCTCTTCCAGTGACTCGCACCGCTGCCGCACCTCTTCCAGCTCGGTGCGCCATTGCTGTTCCAGCGTCTGGTGCGCTTCGCGCTCCTGCGTAATACGTTCATCGGCCGCGTATTGAGCTCGCTCATGCAGGGCTTTCACGGCGGCCACCAAGTCAGCCGGGAGTCCGTTCAGATCCGCTGCGGCTTCGCTGCCTGTTTTCCAACGTTTCAGCATTGGCCCGAGAGTGCTGCGACTGCCGGTACCGAGCTCCGATCGCACCCGGTCGACAGTGGGCTCGTCACCGCGTTGGCGGACGCGTTGCGCAGCGTTGGCGACATCCTGGTAGGTAATTCCGGCGCGGGCCATGACATGCCTCATTTTTATCATATAACGTGATATGTAATATTACGTTATTTATGAGATAATTAACAAAGTTAATTTAAGACCCATAACGCACGTTAAAGCGTATTAACGTGCGTTAGAGTGTGGTCTGCTCTATTCTGCCCCTGTAACACCGGTACACCACCGGCTCTTGAGAGCACGCCTCGAATTGGAGTGATCATGGATCCAAAACCCACCACCAGGTCCACATTACGTAATACGGAAAAGACCCTGTTAGCCGATTCGGCTAATCGGTACATCCACATGGCCACCACGGACAACACGCGCCGAACCTACCGTGCGGCCATTCGAAGCTTTGAGCGCTGGGGCGGACGTCTACCGACACAGCCGGCGACCTTGGCGGCCTACCTGTCCGACCAGGCAGTCGCGCTTAATCCTCGCACGCTGGATGTCTACCTGACGGCCCTGGGGCGCTGGCACCAGACTCAGGGATTGCGTGATCCCGCTCGGGACCCTGGCGTGCGCAAAACGTTGGAAGGGATTCGTCGCGTCCATGGTCGGCCGAAACGGCAAGCCCGGGCGCTGCGCCTCGAACACATTGCCGTCTTTCTGCAAACACTCCAGCAGCAGCCTGACTCGCTCAAGAAGCATCGCGACTGGGCCCTGCTGCAGGTCGGTTTTTTTGGGGCGTTTCGCCGCAGTGAGTTGGTGACTATTGAAGTGGAGGATTTGTCGTGGGAG